>NZ_JAUYFU010000092.1 GCF_030689645.1 Humidesulfovibrio sp. | reverse complement strand
GGGCATGCGCCCCCTGGACCCGCATGCCATTCGTCAGGGCCGTGACCGCGCGTTGCTCGTTCACGGCCCTGACGATTGGCATGCGGGTCCAGGGGGCGCATGCCCCCTGGCCGCCGGAGGCTATTCTCTTACGCTCCGCCGCCCAGCAGATGCGCTAGTCCCAATCCGGTGAGCACCGCCAGCACCATCCACAGGCCCGCCTTGGCGGCTCCTGCTGCCGCGCCATCGTACTGCACGGCGGCCACCTCGGTTTCCGGTGTCAGCGCATAACGCAGAAAGCGTGCAATTTCTGATAGAAGCGGAACCATGGCGTTCTCCTTGCTGGTACTGCGTTCTGGACGGTGCGGGCGGCTCGTGGCATGATGAACCCGGCCCACGCGTCCTGACTAGCAGCGCGGCGGGGTTATGGTCCAATCGCAATGCCTGAGGTGATGGTTCAGGAATCGTGATGCCCCACGCGAAGGATGTTCCGGTAGGGGTTCAGGTAAACGGATAGGCGGAGGCAGGGCATGGAGTTGTATCAGTTGCGCACGTTTGTGGCGGTGGCCGAGGAGGCGCACCTCACCCGCGCTGCGGAGCGGCTGTTCATCAGCCAGCCTGCGGTTTCCGCGCACATCAAGGCCCTGGAGGAGGAGCTGGGCGTGGCGCTGTTCACGCGCAGTTCCCGCGGCATGCAGCTGACGCGCGAAGGCCAGGCTTTGCGTGCCCAGGCCGAGGCAGCCCTCAAAAGCGTGGGCGAGTTGTTCACCCAGGCGCGCGCCCTGCGCGAGAATCTCACCGGTGAACTCAAGGTGGCCCTGAACACCGATCCGGAGCTTTTGCGCATGCGCAGGCTCATGGACGCGTTGCGTGTGGCGCACCCCAAGCTTCAGGTGCATTTGCCCCAAAGCGCGTCCAACCTCATCATTGAGGAAGTGCGCGCCGGACGGCTTGACGGCGGCTTCGCCTTTGTGGCCGAGCCTGCGAGCGCGAACCTCTCGCCGGAGCTGACCTGCCTGCACCTGGACACCACCAGCCTGCACGTGGTTGCGCCGCCCGCATGGGCAGAGCGCCTGAACGCATGCACCTGGTCGGATCTGGCCCAGGAGGCCTGGGTCTGGTTCACTGACGCCTGCCCCTGCCGGTCGCTTCTTGAGCGCCAGCTTTTGCCCTATGTGAACGAGGTCAATAAGGTGGCGGTGACGGACTACGAGGGGACCTTGAAGGCGCTGGTGACCAGCGGCGCAGGCCTTGGGCTCATGCACCGCGACGAGGCCCTGGGCTGGGAGCGGACGGGCGAGGTGTGCATCTGGCCGCATGACAAGCTGCCCATCGGCATTTGTTTTCTCACCCGATCGGATCGCGCCAGCGACCCGGCCATCCTGGCCGTAAGCAAGGCCCTGCGCGAAGTCTGGGGGCTCACCTCCGGCGAGTCTGCTCCAGAGGCCGGCTAGCTGGACGTGGGGCGACCGCCGCAGCTGCGCCAAATGTGCTCCAGCCGACCTTTCGCCTTGGCCGCCGCCCTTGCCGCCCCCGTGCTTTTGGGATATGCCCGAAACCCATGCACGAATTATCCTTGATAGAAAGCATGCTCTCCATCATCCGCGAGGAAAAGGAGAAGCATGGAATGAAGCGCATCGTCCGGGTGCGCGTGGTGAACGGCGCGCTTTCCGGCGCTGTGAGCGACGCGCTCTCCTTTGGCTGGGAGTGTCTGACCCAGGAGGGCGACCTTCAGGGCGTGATCCTGGAAGTGGTGGACGCGCCTCTGAACGTGATTTGCGGCGAGTGCGGCAAGCCCTTTGCGCCAGAGGACAGGCACTACATGCCTTGCCCTGCCTGCGGCGAGATTCTGGGCCACACCGTGACCAGCGGCAAGGAACTCTACATTGATGAAATCGAGGCCGACATCCCCGACGAACCGGGCGACGCGGCCACTACGGGAGACTGACATGGGCAAGACCGTCACCATCGTCCGCAATGTCATGGAGGCCAACGAGCGCCGTGCGGGCAAGCTCAAGGAATATTTCGACGGGGGCAAGATCCTCTGCCTGAACCTCATGAGCAGTCCGGGCGCAGGCAAGACGAGCCTTCTGGAGCGCACCCTGACCGACCTCAAGGGCGAGTTCAAGATGGCCGTCATCGAGGGCGACCTGCAGACGGACAACGACGCCCGCCGCGTGGCCGCCACCGGCGCCCAGGCCGTGCAGGTGAACACCGAGGGCGGCTGCCACCTGGACAGCTCCATGATCGAGGACGCCATCGCCGTTTTGGACATGAAGGACCTGGACATCCTGTTCATCGAGAACGTGGGCAACCTGGTGTGCCCGGCGGAGTTCAACCTGGGCGAGGACCACAAAGTGAGCCTCCTGTCCGTCACCGAAGGCGACGACAAGCCTGAGAAGTACCCCCTGATGTTCCACCTTTCCAGCGTCATGCTGCTGAACAAGACTGACCTTTTGCCCTATGTGGACTTCAGCCTGGACGCAGCCAGCGCCCACGCCAAGAAGCTCAACAAGGACATCGAGATCTTCCCCGTGGCCTGTCGCACCAACGAGGGCCTGAACGCCTGGTACGACTGGCTGCGCAAGGCACGCGCCTCCAAGCTCTAGGAAACGCCATGCCCGATGCCGTACGCGATTCAAAATTCGCCGTGCTCGTCACGGGCGGAAGCGAAGCCTCCCTGCGCAGCTTTCTGGCGCGCTACGTGAAGCCCGTCTTCGGCATGCAGAAGAACCAGTGGCGCATGAGCTACCGCGAGCGCTACGCCCTCACCGTGCTTTCCCGCCCACTGCGAGCGGGCGACGACGTCGGCAGCGTTTACGGCGCCCACGCCGGCAGCGGGGCGCTTGTGCTGGCCGCGCTGACGGCGGATTCGCCAGCCTCGGGCCGGAAGGCCACGCTGGCCTGGCTTGCTGACCAGGGCTTCGCGCCCGTGGTGGAGCTGGAGTTGGATGCCGCAGGCGCCATGAGCGAACTCATCGACCAGGGCGCGCAGGTGGTGAATTTCATCAACAGCCATTGCCCCTGGCGCATCAACGCCATAGATGATCTTGACGCCTACATGGCCAAGAACAGCAAGCCTTTCTGGGCCTAGGGCCATTTGACAACCGCGCGGCCCGGTCCTACCTTCCCCGCGATTTATTACAAACACGTTCGCCGGGCTTGCCCGGCTTCAAGGAGACGACCATGAGCAATGCATGCAAAAGCTGTTCTTCGGCCAGCGCCAGCGGAGGCTGCTCCTCCGGGCATGATCCCAAGAGCTGCGGCGAGAAGCCTGTTGACGAGAAGATCGCCAAAACCCTGAGCCGCATCAAGCACAAGATCGTGGTGCTGTCCGGCAAGGGC
Organism: Humidesulfovibrio sp.; assembly: GCF_030689645.1. Lineage (GTDB taxonomy): Bacteria > Desulfobacterota > Desulfovibrionia > Desulfovibrionales > Desulfovibrionaceae > Humidesulfovibrio. Next base: position 23,294 of record NZ_JAUYFU010000092.1, on the reverse strand, counting down.
GGCGTCGGCAAGAGCACCGTTTCGGCCAACATCGCCATGGCCCTGGCCCTGGCGGGCAAGAAGGTGGGCCTGCTCGACGTGGACATCCATGGACCGAGCATTCCGCGCCTGCTGTCCCTGCAGGACTCCAAGCCGCACATCGAGCCGGACCACATGGAGCCTGTGCCTTACAGCAGCAACCTCTGGGTCATGTCCCTGGGCTTTCTGATCCCGGACAAGGAGACGGCGGTGATCTGGCGCGGGCCCATGAAGCTCGGCCTCATCAAGCAGTTCGTGCGCGACGTCACCTGGGGCGACCTGGATTATCTCGTCACCGACTGCCCCCCGGGCACTGGCGACGAACCCCTGGCCGCGCTCCAGACCCTGGGCCAGGAGGCCCACGCGGTCATCGTCACCACCCCGCAGGGCGTGGCCGTGGACGACGTGCGCCGCAGCGTGACCTTTTGCCGCCAGATGGGCAACCCCATCCTGGGCATCGTGGAGAACATGAGCGGCTTTGTGTGCCCGAGCTGCAACACCACCCACGACATCTTCAACGCCGGCGGCGGCGAGGCCCTGGCCCGCGAGATGGGCGTGAACTTCCTGGGCCGCATCCCCATGGACCCGGAAGTTGTGCGCAGCGGCGACGAGGGTTACCCGTTCATGAAGGTCCAGGGCGAAACGCCCACTGGCCTGGCCCTCAAAAAGATCGTGGAGCCGATTCTGGCTCTCGGCTAGGCTTTCCCTTACATTATTGCGCGCGCGGCGCGGGGTTTCGGCCTCGCGCCGCGTTTTTGTTGGGCAGGCGCGCTACGAGCCCGCGCCGAAGAGCTCTTTGAAGCAGGCTGCAAGGGTATTTTCAGCCTCCTTTTGGATTTCGCCATGACTGAGTATCTGGCCATCGCAGGGAATGCGGATGTAGCGGAACCTGTCTCCAAAAGATTGTTTCATCTTGTCTACATAGAATTGCGCCAGCGCAAGCCGCGACACGTTGGAGCGCCTTGAGGCAATGACATGCACAAGGACCAGGCGCTCCAACGGGTCTGCTTCCATCTCCAGCAGCGGCCAGTATTTGCCTACGTTGGTGTCAGGGTGCGTTTGCCCGACCTCCACCTCCAGAACCAGGGCGCGGCTCTCCTTGAGGAGCATCCCGTCGCTCTTGAAGGCCATTGCGACCTTCTGGCCGGGGAAGGCTGTGCTTGGGGAGGTGTAGCTGCCTTCGTCCATGCCTTTGAGCAGGTTGGTGAGCTCCCTTTCCAGATCGCCCTGCCTACCCATTGGGCACCTCCTGCTTTGCACCGTCGAAGTACCTTGGGTGCAGGCCTTCCGCCTTTGCGGGGTCGGCAGGCTCTGGAATGCCTCCGGTGATGATCTCGGCCCCGCCCATGGCAGCTTCGTAGCCGGCGCCCCAGTCGCGCATGGTCACGAGAATCGGGAAAAGTCCCAGCCCCTGCGGGGTCAGGGAGTACTCCACGCGGGGCGGCACCTGCCTGAAGACCTCGCGGTGGATGAGCCCGTCGGCCTCCAGTTCGCGCAGCTGCCGCGTGAGCATGCGGTCTGTCACCTCGGACATGTTTCGTTTGAGCTCGCTGTAGCGCTGCACCCCGGTCTGGCCCAGGTGGTAGAGGACGATGGGCTTCCACTTGCCTCCCATCACCGTGAGGGCCAGCTCGAAGAAGCAGCGGTAGGTGCGGCCATTCAGTTCTTTTGTGGCGCATTGCTTGGGCATGGCAGGCTCCATGGTATACAAAATGATAGTACCTGTTAAAAATGACCGTACTTGCGTAAATAGCAGGCGTTGGCTATCAGCTAATTGCCCCGGGAACGGGAGTCAACACAATTCGCGGAGGTATCGCATGAAAGTCGTCGCCATTAACGGAAGCCCCAGAAAAGACGGCAACACCCGCCTGCTACTGGAGGCGACCCTCAAGCCTTTGGCCGAGGCGGGCTGGGAGACAGAGTACATCCAGATCGGAGGCAAGAACATCCACGGCTGCCGCGCCTGCGGCAAATGCTGGGAAACGCAGGATAGACGCTGCGTGTTTGGAAAGGACATCTTCAACGAGGTGAATCAGAAGGTTTTGGGGGCAGAGGCCGTGATCTTGGGCTCGCCCACGTACTTTGCGGATGTGACGGCGGAAATGAAGGCCTTTATTGACCGCTGCGGGGTGGTGGCCATGGCGAACGGCAGCCTGCTGGCAGGCAAGATCGGCGCCGCTGTGGTGGCGGTCCGCCGGGGCGGCGCCATCCACGTGTTTGACACCATGAACCACCTGTTTCAGATCTCGCAGATGGTGTTGCCGGGCTCTACATACTGGAACATGGGGCACGGCATGGACCCAGGGCACGTGGCGGAGGATGCGGAGGCGCTCCGCAATATGCGGCACCTTGGCCAGTCCATCGACTGGTTGGGCAAGGCCATCCAGGGCAGCGTCAAGCCTTACCCGGTCCTTGCGAAGGGAGAAGTATGGCTGGATGAGGGGAAGTGATCCCTGCCACGGCGGGGCCGTTTCTCTGGCCGTTTTCATTCTTGCTTATGCGGCGAGGATAAATAACTCATTGTCGATTCAAGGCGGGGGCGCGGCGCTCCCGCCTTTTTTGCCAGGACCCAGGCGCGGCTCGTTGCTTTCTATTGCGAACTAGTTTTTGGCGGCTTCCTGGTCTTGGGCGTGGCGCACGATTCTGGCGTCTTCTTCCTGAATGTGCTGCTTGAGCCAGTCCACCAGGAAGGCCATGAGTTCGGTGAACTCCAGGGAGCCGTCCAGGCAGGCGTCGGTGAGGGCGTGGGTCTTGGTCACAAAGGCCCGGTGCAACTCTGCGTGGCGCAGCCGGTCCGCGTAGCCCACGCGCTCCATAAGCGCCTCCTCGTCGAAGAAGTGCTCCTTGGCGTAGAGATACATTGCCGTCAGGGCGCGCATGATCTCCGCATCTCTGTCTGGGCTGAGGCTGACCTCATGGACCTTGTTGATGAGCGCAACAAAGGTCTGGTGCTCTCGGTCGATCATGGGATCGCCAAGACTCAGTTGCTCGTCCCAATCTACGAAGGCCATGCTTGCTCCAGAAAGGCGTAGGAAGGATGTGTCGGCTGGGAAGCCTGCGACATGATCTTCTATAGCTTAAGCGCGTACTTCTGCCAAGGGGCTGGTCGCTCTTGGTCCGGGACTGTCGGAGCAGTTTCCGGCGGGCTTAGAGGCGCGGCGGGCCCATGAGCAGCATTTCGGCGATGGTCAGATCCACGCGGGGCAGCTTGCCCATGCGTTCGCGGCCCAGCAGGTCCATTTCCAGGCGCGCCAGTTCCGAGAGCAGGGGCGTGCGGTCCAGCAGGGCGGGTTCGCAGGTCTTGGCCAGGTCCTGGGCGCGGTCGCAGCCGGGGAAGGCCGATTGCTGGCCGCCGGAGCGCATGAGCACGTTGGGCACGCCATGCAGACGGCAGACCATGGGGCGGTGCTCGTAGATTCCGCAGACGAGGGCTCCTTCGGACTCCACGCTGGCCGGGCAGGGCACGCGGGGGCGCATGCCGGGCAGGGCGTTTTGGTGGATGCGCAGGTAGTCTGCGGCCTGGGCGCGGATTTCCGCCTGCCGGGGGGCGGGCAGGGCGGCGAAACCAAGGGCCAGGTCCGTCCACTCAACGTAGGTGTGGTGGCGGAAAAGCGATTCGCAGCAGCTATCCTTGCAGCCCTGGCAGGTGAGGCCAATGGCGGAGGCCGAGGCTGCGTAGGCCTGGTCCATGCGCGTGTAAAGTTCGCGCAGGCGGCGCAGAATGGGATTCTTCAAAGGCTTTTTCATGTCTGGTTTTCCGTAGGGGCTGCCTCTTGGAGGTCTGCCGTGAGCCAGGCGTGGAGGTTTTCCAGGCTGGCGTTGTGGTCGCTTGAGTCCGTGCTCAAGGTGAAGTCCGCCGCTGCCTCGTAGAGGGGCTGGCGCTCCCGGAACAGGTCTTCCCGGGTGCGGCCGGGCGCGATGGCCAGGCCGCGGCTGCTCCCGTCGCCCACGCGCTTGAGGAAGCTCTCCATGCTGATGTTCAGATGCACCACAGGTCCAAGCAGGTGCAGGCGCTCCATGGCTTCGCGGCCATAAATCACGCTGCCGCCGGTGGAGATGACGGCGCGCCGCACGTTTAAAAGCGCCACCAGGGTGTTCTCCGCCTCAAGAAATTTCTCCAGGCCCAGGCCGTCCAGCACGTCCTGAAGCGGCAGGCCGTAGTACGACTCGATGAGCCTGTCCGTGTCCAGGTGGGCCCAGCCGAGCTTTTCCGCCAGCATGCGCCCCAAGGTGCTTTTGCCGGCTCCGGCCATGCCGATGAGGCTGACCGAGCCCTGGTGCCAGAGGCGGGGCAGGTCGGCGGGCTCGGTTGTCTGCGTGGCTTCTGCTGCGTTCATGGGAGGCGGCTTTGGGTGGCCCTGGCTACGCGGCGGGCTTGGCGCGAAGGATGACCCTGTCCTGTTCGTCGCGCTCGGAAACCAGCACGTCCACCTGCTCGGAGCTGGAAGTGTTCACGCGCTTGCCCACGTAATCGGCCTGGATGGGCAGCTCGCGGTGGCCGCGGTCGATGAGCACAAGCAGCTCCACCCGGCGCGGGCGGCCGAAATCGAGGATGGCTTCAAGGGCGGCGCGGGTGGTGCGGCCGGAAAAAAGCACGTCGTCCACCAGGATGACGCTGGCGCCTTCCACCTCGGCGGGAATTTCCGTGTGGCTGATGGCCGGGGTGATGCCCAGGCTGCTCCAGTCGTCGCGGTACAGGTTGATGTCCAGTTGGCCCAGGATTGCCGGGGAGCTCAGTCGGGCGTCCAGCAGTTTTTTGAGCCTGCGGGCCAGGTCTACGCCGCGGCGTTGGATGCCCACCAGCACCAGCGGGCCTTCCTCGCCCCGGCGCTCGATGATTTCCGAGGTCAGGCGCTCCAGAGTGCGGGCCATTTCCTTGGCCGTCAGGATGGTGCGGATCTCGCTCACGGCTTTTCCTCCGTGTCCTTCACCAGGCTGCGGCGGCAGAATTCAACGGCTTCCTGGGAAAAATCTGCTATCTCGGGCCAGTAGAGTTTGATGCGCATGAGCCCGAAGAACATGTTGGCGATGATCATGCCTGTATGGTCCAGGGGCACGTCGCGGATGGTGCCGTTTTTCATGCCGCGGGCGAGGAAGTCCTCGAACAGGGCGCGCATGCGCTCGATGAAGCGGCCCATGGAGAGCTTGGTCAGTTCAAGTATGCTGTAGGTGCCGAGCACAATTTTGATGTCCGCCGCGTTGGCGTCCAGAAAGGCGAAGTGGCTGCCCAGGAGGTCTTCAATGGACAGGTTGTCCTTGTCCATGCGCGCGCGGCACTGCTCTGCCAGAACCTGATACTTCTGGTCAAAGATGTCCAGAATGTGCTGGAGGATGTCTTCCTTGCTCTCAAAGTGGCGATAAATGGTGCCTTCAGAGATGTCGGCGCGCCGGGCCAGATTGGCCGTGGTCATCTTGTGGAAGCCAACCTCGGAAATCATGTCTTTCGCGGTGGCTAGGATCAGGTCCTTGGTGCTCATGCGATGCCTCGGTAAAACGCCGGAAAGTGTCGGAATTAGAGGGGACAACACGTCCACCTGCACCTCGCGGTTTAGCCCAGAGTACCCCCTGGGTCAATGTTAGAAGCGGGCTTCTGCTCATTTGACAAACGACGGGCCCATCATTATCTATCCAGCTTCCACCAACGCTCCAAGGAGGCAGAGATGGTTGAACTGACTGATTCCGCAAAGGCCCAGCTGGATGGGTACTTTGTGGACAAGGAAAAATCCCCGATCCGCATTTTCATGGCTTCCGGGGGTTGAAGCGGCCCGAGGCTGTCGCTGGCTCTGGATGAGCCGCGTGAGAACGACGAGACCTATGAAGTGCAGGGGTACAGCTTTGTTGTGGAGCGTGCCCTGGGTGAGCAGACCGGAACCATTCGCATCGACATGACCCAGTACGGGTTCACTGTCGATTCCGAGAACCCCATGAGTGCTGGGGGTGGTGGTTGCGGCGGCAGTTGCGGCAGCGGAGGAAGCTCCTCGAGCGGTTGCTCCTGCTAGGGCTTGCCAATACACTGATTTATAGGGGCGGCGTTCCACAAGGACGCCGCCCCATCATTTTTGGGGGAGCTGTCCTGCGAAGAGGCGAGGGTCCTTACCCAGTACATCTGTCAACACTTCAGCCCAAGCGCCACCGGCGCAGAAAAAAGGAGTTCCCCCATGATTGCATTGAGTGAAACCGCCAAGGCGCAGCTGGATGGTTATTTTGCGGACAAGGAGAAGTCTCCCATCCGCATCTTTCTGGCTGGCGGCTGCTGCGGACCAAAGCTATCCCTGGCCCTGGACGAGGCCCGCGAGGGCGATGCCACCGTTGAAGCCGGCGGCTACATCCTGCTGGCTGAAAAGGCGCTGCTGGAGCAGGCCGGCAAAATCTCCATCGACATGACTGAGTATGGCTTCAGCGTTGATTCGGAGAACGCCATGGGCGGCGGCGGAAGCTGCGGTTCCGGCGGCGGCTGTGGTTCCGGCGGCTGCGGTTCGGGCGAGTCCAGCGGCTGCGGCTGCTCCTAGGCCCGGCCTCCAAAAAAAGAAGACGGCTTCCTCAGCGCGAGGAAGCCGTCTTTTCTTTGGGCCGCGTACCGGGGCCTTAGCCAGCCAGGGCGGCGATGCAGCGGATCTCCACCTGCGCCTCGCGCGGGAGGGCGGCCACGCCGATGACGGCGCGGGCGGGGCGATGCTGCGGGAAGAACTCGGCGTAAATCTCGTTGAACGCGCCGAAGTTGGTCATCTCCAGAAGATAGACGTCCACGGAGACCACGCGCTCAAGGGACGAGCCCGAGGCCTCGACGATGGTCTTGAGGTTGGTCAGGGCCTGGCGTGTCTGGACGGCGAAATCCTCGGGGAGGACGCCGGTTCCGGGATCGCAGCCGAGCTGACCGCTCAGGTAGACTGTGCCTCCGCAGGCGATTGCCTGGCTGTAAGGGCCGATGGCGGCGGGGGCGGCATTGGTGTGGACGACTTTCAGCTCAAGGGGCATGTGCGCTCCTATGTTGTGGTGAGCCCGGTGATGGGGAGAGGGGGCGGCCATTGGCCGCGCCGCAACCGGGACGCGCGGGGTGCGCTTCATGTTTCGCTATCCGGTTTGCGGGCAAAAGGAAAGGCCAGAACCCCGGAAAAGGGCCTGGCCTTTCGCTCAATCTGGTCTGGGGGGGCGGTGCGCCGGGCCTTGCAGCCAGACTCCCCGAACTGATGGCTGGAGTCCGGCTGCAGGCATGAACACTTCAAAACATGCTTTTCGTTTAGGCCAGCAGGCGCGAGGCCTGGAAGATGATAACCGCCACAACATAGGCCAGGCCGGTGTTGAAGGTCATGGAGAACAGCGCCCACTTCCAGCCCGCCTCCTTGGCCATGGCCACGATGGTGACCGAGCAGGGGGCGTACAGGATGACGAAGGCGATGAGCGCCAGGGCGGCTGCCTTGGAGAAGCTCTCATCCTTGGAGAGCATCTCCGAAAGGGGAGCGGCGTCCTCTGCATCGATTTCGCCCAGGGAGTAAGCCGTGCCCAGGGTGGATACGATGACTTCCTTGGCCGCGAAGCCGCCAAGCAGGGCGATGTTTACGCGCCAGTTGAAGCCCGCAGGAGAGGTGATGCTTTCCATGGCCACGCCTGCGCGTCCGGCGAAGGAGTTGCGAAGGGCCGCTTCGGACTGCTCTGCTTCGGCCGTTGCGAGGGCGTTGTCCAGCTCGGCCGGAACCTCCTGGCCCTTGGCCTTCAGGTCGTCGATCTGCACCGTCACGGCATCTGCGCGGTCCGTGAAGGTCTTTGCCGCGTCCTCGGGCAGGGCGGGGAAGGTCATGGCCGCCCAGATGAGGATGGAGATGGCCAGGATGATGGTGCCCGCCTTGCGCATGTACTCCCAGGAGCGTTCCCAGGTGTGGATGCACAGACCGCGAAGGGTGGGCATGCGGTAGGGCGGCAGCTCCATGACGAAGGGCGTGCTCTCGCCGCGCACCACGGTGGAGCGCAGCAGCTTGGCCACCAGCAGGGCGGCCACCCAGGCGCTCAAGGTCACTGCGGACATGACCACAGCCTCATGGCCGGGGAAGAATGCCGCAGCGAGCATGAGGAATACCGGGACCTTGGCCCCGCAAGTCATGAAGGGGGCGGTGAGCAGCGTGGCCAGCTTCTCCTTGGGGCTGCGCAGGGCGCGCGTGGCCATGACGCCGGGCACGGCGCAGCCGCCCGCGATGCCGCCGGACACGATGAAGGGCAGCACGCTCGTTCCGTGCAGGCCGAAGATGCGGAACACGCGGTCCAGCATGTAGGCCATGCGCGCCACGTAGCCCGTGTCCTCCAGCGCGGAGAGCAGGAAGAACATGATCATGATCAGCGGCACGAAGCCCATGACGCCGCCTACGCCCGCGATGGCCCCGTCTACGATGAGCGAACGCAGAAGGCCGTCGCCCATGGCGTCTTTCACAGTCTCGCCCAGCCAGGCGAAGGCGTCCTGCACCCAGGTCATGGGCACTTCGCCCACAGCAAAGGTGAGGGTGTACAAAAGATAGATGACCAGGCCCATGACAATCGGTCCGGCGAACTGGTGCGTCAGAACCTGATCCATGCGGTCGGAAAGGCGGATGCGCTCATGGTCGATGGCCGGGTAACGCACCACCTGCCGGGTGATGCCTGCGATGTAGCCGTAGCGGTAGTCGGCGATGATGGCGTCCGGGCTGGTGTTCAGGGTTTTGCGCAGGTGTGCGGCAACCTTGGCTGTCAGCGCCTCCAGCTTGTCCGCAGCCTCGGGGCTGGCCTCTCGCCCGCGGCGGATGACGCTGGAGTCGTTCTCAAGGTATTTGATCCCCACCCAACGCGCCGGCACTTTCCCGGCCATTATGCCTGCGGCCTGGACGATGAATTCCATTTCGTCCAGCACGGGATCAAGGTCCGGGCCATAGGTGATGCGCAGCGGGATCCAGGTGCCGTCTCGCTCCTGGGCCAAGTCGAAGGCGGCTTGCAGGATTTCCCGCTTGCCCTTGCCCTGGCGGGCCACGGTCTCCACGGCGGGGCAGCCGGTGAGCTTGGTCAGCAGGGCGGTGTCGATGTCCTTGCCCGCCTTGCGCACCTCGTCCATCATGTTGAGGGCCAGCACCAGCGGCACGCCCAGCTCCATGATCTGCACCGCCAGGTACAGGTTGCGTTCCAGCGCGTCGGCGTTCAGCACGCTTATGACGGCGGCTGGGCGGTCCTCGATGAGGAAGTTGCGCGCAGCCTTCTCTTCCTCGGAATAGGCGGTGAGGGAATAGGTGCCCGGAAGGTCCACCACGTCGACCTCCACCTCGCCCACGCGGGCGTGGCCCATCTTCTTCTCAACCGTGACGCCGGGCCAGTTGCCCACGTGCTGGTGCGAACCGGTCAGGGAGTTGAATAGGGTGGTCTTGCCGCAGTTTGGGTTGCCGGCAAGGCCAACGGTCATGGTTTGTTTTTGCACTGGCTACTCCGCAGTTTCAACAACGATGTGATCGGCTTCGCTGTTGCGCAACGTCAGGGTGAAGTCCCTCAGGCGCAGGGCCACGGGATCCTTGAGCGGGGCTTTGCCCACAACGGTCACTTCCGCGCCGGGGATGAGGCCCATGTCGCGTATTCTGCGGCCTAGCTCTCCCTCTGCGCCTATGGAGCAGATGCGCAGCTTCTGGTTGACCTGCGCTTGGCGCAGGGTGATGCACGAATCCATGAGAGTCTCCTTGCTGTGTTATGCAATGGTCAAAGACGGACCTGTGGGGCTCAGCGCGGGCAACCCGAGCAGCCTCCTGGAAGCGTCCTCATTTCAAGGCCCTTCAGGTCTGATTGCTTTGAGACTCCAGAAGGGCAGGAGCCCTTGCAGGAGCAGCCTCCACCGCAGCACGAACTCTTGCCAGTGAAACTTTTGTAGAACTTCCAAACCGTCAGGCCCCCGGCCAAAGCCAGGATCGAGAAAACCAGGATGTCTTGCCACATGACTCTTTGCTCCTTGTTTCGACGCGCCCACCCGGGCCTGCGCCGTCGCCTTATGAAATAATGAAATTGAAAGTCGTTGTCAAGTAGGTGATGGAGCTTCGCTCAAATCTGCGGATTGCGGCGTGTGAGGCTTGAAGGCGTGCGGGTTTTGTGGTTGTATCCGCCGCAGCAACTCAGGAGGAGCATACATGGGCAAGCAGGCCAAACGAGAGCGCAAGGAAGAGATGCAGGAAGCGGCGCAGAAGAACGCCGCAGAGGATATGAGCTTGACCGCGGAGGACAAGCGTTTCGCAGGAACGCTGAACTACCTCGCGCGCGGCATCATCATCGGCGGTTCGCTGGCGGTCATCATCGGTTGGATGTTTCCGGAGGCGAACATGGGCCGCGTGCTGGGGCTCGGTCTGCTGAGCGGCTGCTTGGCGGGCGTGACCATGATGAGCGTCCACGAGAAGAAGAAAAAGAAGAAGAAGGGCGACTGACCAGCCGAAGCAGAGGAAGGAGACGCTGCATGGCGCCAAGGCCAGGTCCATTCGTGTTCAGGCGCTTTGCTGTTGAGGATTTTGCCTTATTGTCCCAATGGCTGCTTGAGCCCCATGTCCGGAGCTGGTTCGGGGATCCCGATGAATGGCTGGGGGAGATACGCGAGACCTTCGCGGCCGACTGGGTCGAGCATTTTTTCGTCCTGCTGCCTGATGGCCCCGCAGGGTTCGTGCAGCGCTATGATTGCAGGCTTGCGCCGTCAGGCCCCTGGAGCGCGGAGCCGCCTGGAACCATCGGCATAGACTACCTGCTTGGCCGCCCCGAGCTTATCGGAAAGGGCCTGGGCACCCGACTTATCCGTAGCCATGTGGCGCACATCCAGCATGACCTGGGGCCCCGGCGGATCATCGCCGACCCGGATGCGGCGAATGCGGCTTCCATAGGGGCGCTGGCCGCGAATGGCTTCGCCCTTGATTCTGGCACCGGCCTGTACGTCCGCCCTGCATTCTGATCCCGTTTCTAGGCCGGCGACCTTCAGGTTGCTCCCGGCCCAAGACATCATGCCCACACGCTTTAGGCACGAAAAAACCAGGGCTGAGAACTCTCAACCCTGGCTGATTCTATTGCGGGGGTAGCCGAGGCTCTGCCCCGCCGCGCATGCTCGGCTATTTAACCGCCAGAGCTTCTTTGACCTTGGGGGTCAGCAGCGGTGCAAGGCGCGGGTGGAACAGCGGCACGCGCAGGGTCTGCGTGCCCTGGGCGTAGCTGGCCACCTGGTAGGGCGGGAAGGTGAACACCAACTCCGCGCCGTCGAGGACGAAGATGCTGAAGTTTTCGGCCTTGGGCTCCATTCCTTCGGGGAATGCCAGCCCGTCGAGAACGAGCGCCATGCGGCGTGTGGCCAGCTGCGACAGTACGCCCAATGCGGCGGGCGCGTCGGTGAAGATGTCGGCAAGCATCAGCTGGGCTTGCGTGCGCAGATCGAACACGAAGCTGGCATAGGTGGTGTTGGGGTGCGCTCCGCCGGTGTCCCTCATTTCCTCGAAGCGGATTGAGAGCAGCACGGGCGATGCGGTGTAAGCGCTGAAGGCGATGCGGTCCACGTTGGCGCGGGCGCGGCCACGGCCAATGCCGGTGCTCTTCAAGAGAGCCTGCACCTCGGCGCGGCGTTCTTCAAGATAGCCCTTGAGCGTGGCGTCCACCTGGGGCAGTCCGGTGACGGGCAGGGCGTAGCGGTAGTATTGTCCCCGGCTGTAGCTTTTGGCCATGCGCTGCACATTGCGGATGAGGGCGCTGGGTGCCGGGCGCTGGCTCTGTGGCAAAAGCTCGGGGCCGATGACGGCGTTTACTTCGCGGGTCAGGGCGTCCAGGCGCGCCAGATCGGCGGCCACCTCCCGCTCCAGGGACTCCCCTTCGGATTGAAGTCTGTGCAGTTCGGCCAGGGCTGGAGCGCGGCGTTCCTCAATCTGTTTGGCGTCCTGCCGGGAAATTTCCGAGAAGGTGCGCGGTTGATCCGCAAGTTCATCCACCAGGTCGCCCTTGGATGCGTCAGGCTTGGGGCGCTGGCGCTCCAGCACCCGGATGCCCTTGAGCCGGGAGTTGTTCTTGTATTTGCGGCCAGAGGCCAGGAACACCGTTTCGCCGCTTGGCAGGCGCACCAGGTACAGGGCCGGACCCAGGCGGCGCAGCACGCGCGCCCCGGTCAACGCCTTGGTGTCGATGGCCGGGTTGGCGGCGTAAAGGGCGGCGGCGTCAGCTTGCGCCTTTTGATGGCTCTCCCAACGCTGGCGCAGGCGCGGCGGGTCAAAGGCCAGCACCTGGGTCAGCACGCGGCGCAGGTCGTCGGAAACGGCTGGCGAGTGCGCTGCGGGGGCGAGGGCCTGGCGTCCTGCCTCGTATTCCGCCGAGGCCGGGGGCGTGTCGTTGATCAGCGTGTTGAGCCCGGAGAGGGCCTGAGCATCAGTAATGGCGGCTGGGGCTGCTGCGGGCAGTGGTTCGGGCTGCGAGGTTGGCGGAACCGTGCGTTCCAGGCCGCAGGCGGTCAGCAGCAGGGTCAGCAGGATCGCCAGAATGGCGGGCATGGTGTGGCGGGCGAGAATACGCATGAAAGCCTCCGGGTTGTGTCGATGGATAGCAGTACCCTTGGCAGGCGCAAGGCGCAAGACCGGACTGGGGCGCAAAAAAAGCCGCCCCCCCGGTTGATGCAGGGAGCGGCCTTTTGCTGCTGTTGGTCGCGTTGCGCTAAAGGATCTGGCTCAGGAAGAGCTTGGTGCGGTCGTGTTCCGGATTGGTGAAGAAGTGTTCGGGCGTGCCTTCTTCGATGATGCCGCCGTGGTCCATGAACACAACCCGGTCGGCCACTTCGCGGGCAAAGCCCATCTCGTGGGTCACCACGGCCATGGTCATGCCCTCTTTGGCCAGGGTCACCATGACGTCCAGCACCTCGCCGATCATCTCCGGGTCTAGCGCGCTGGTGGGCTCGTCGAAGAGCATGATCTTGGGCGACATGGCCAGGGCGCGCGCGATGGCCACGCGCTGCTGCTGGCCGCCGGACAGGAGCGAAGGATATACGTGGGCCTTGTCCTTGATGCCGACCTTGTCCAGCAGTTTCAGCCCCATGGCATCGGCGTCGGCCTTGGACATGCCTTTCAGCTTGATGGGGGCCATGGTCAGGTTTTCCAGCACTGTCTTGTGCGGGAAGAGATTGAAGCTCTGGAACACCATGCCAAGCTCCATGCGCAGCTTGTTGATGTCCGTGGTGGGCGCGTTAATGTCATGCCCGTCCACGATGATGGTGCCGGAATCAACGGTTTCAAGCTTGTTGATGGAGCGCAGGAGCGTGCTCTTGCCCGAGCCGGAAGGTCCGATGATGACGACCTTTTCGCCCAGGCTCATGGACAGGGACACGTTGTTCAGCGCCTTGAGCGCGCCGAAGCTCTTGCTCACGTGGCGGATGTCGACGATGGTTTGACTAGCGGCGGACATAATGGCTGAGCCTCGCTTCCATGATGCTTACACCCTTGGACAGGATGAGCGTGATGACGAGATAGACCAGGGCCACCAGGGTGTAGGTCTCGAAGTAGAGGAAGGTCTCGCTCGAGAACTCGCGGCCGCGGCGCAGGAGGTCGGAAACCGCCAGGATGGACACCAATGACGTGTCCTTCAACAGGGCGATGAATTCGTTGCCAACCGGCGGCAGAATGGTGCGCCAGGCCTGGGGCAGAATGACCATGAACATGGTCTGCTTGCCGTTCAGGCCAAGGGATCGCGCGGCTTCGGTCTGCCCCTTGTCGATGGCCGTGATGCCCGCGCGGAAAACCTCGCCCATGTATGCGCCATAGCACACGCTCATGGCGATGATGGCTGCGGTGAGGTCGTGCACGTTCAGGAAACGGCCCAAGGCGTAGTAGATGTAAAAAAGCTGAACCAGGAGCGGAATGCCCCGGATGATTTCAACGTAGGTGGAGGCCACGAGGTTGATGGCCTTGTTCTTGGAAACGCGCCCCAGGCCGGTGATGAGGCCGATGGCGCAGGCGCAGATGATGGAGCTGATGGTGACCTGGAAGGTGATGACGATGCCGTCGCCCAGGTAGACCAGCAGACGCTGGTAGGGTTCTGGGTGGACCAGAAGCAGGTAGATGATGGCGCCGACGGCGCCGACGATGCTGATGACCCAGGCGTTGAATAGGCCCCAGTCGCTTCTGCTGGGGATGGCGGCGCCTTCGCCCACGTCGATTTTTTTTGTTTCGGTCATGTGTGCTTGGCCTTTGGGGTTGGAATGCCGGGGGGCCACCATCTGGCGGCCCCCCGGTGAATGCTCAAGTCAGAACGGTCCTTGCGGGCCGGTCTACTTCATCTGGTGCTTTTCCTTGATCTTGTCGAAGGTGCCGTCGGCCTTGATGGCGGTCAGGCCCTTGTTCACGAGGTCAATGACTTCCTTGTTGCCCTTCAGCACGGCGATGCCGATGTTCTCGACCTTGTCGCTCTTCAGGGTGGCGGCGATCTTGATCTTGTCGGCGTGCTTCTTGGTGGTGTAGTCCACGGCCACCGGGCTGTCGGCGACGACGGCCTGGATGCTGCCCTTCACCAGGTCTTCCATGGCCAGGCCCACTTCGTCGTAGGTCTTGATGGCCTTGAAGCCCTTCACGTCCTTGATGACCAGGTAGCTTGTGGTGCCGATCTGGGCGCCGATGCTCTTGCCCTTGAGGGCGGCCAGGTCGGTGGCCTTGTCGTTCTTGGCGACAACGAGCATCTGCTCAATGGTCATGATGGGGTCGGAGAAGTCCATGCTGGCCTTGCGTTCTTCGGTGATGGACACGCTGGAGGAGATGGCGTCGTACTTTTTGGAGGCCAGGCCGGCGAAGATGCCGTCCCAGGCGACGTTCTTGAACTCGGCCTTGAATCCGCCCTTCTCGGCGGCGGCCTTGATCACGTCGACCTCGAAGCCAACGATTTCTTTCTGCTCGTTCATGTACTGCATCGGGGGGTAGGCGGCGTCGCAGGCGAAGACGATGGTCTTGGGGCCAGCGGGAGCGGCGGCGGTGGCGTTGGCGGCAGGCTCGGCTTTCTTCTCTTCCTTCTTTTCGCCGCAACCAACCACGCCCAGGGCGAGGACGCTGCACGCAGCAGCGATCAGCAGGGACTTGAACAGGCGTTTCATGTGAACTCCTCCAGTTGAAACGTTATTCTGAACGATGCAAATAGCCACACGTCCCGAACGGAGCACCTGACGGGTGCTCAACCGGGTGAAAATCCTGGTGCGCGCGCGCCCCATTCCCAGAACCGCACGGCACTGCCATCCCCTTTAGACACATCGACGGGAAAAAACAAGAAGCAGAAACGTGCTTGTTGTGACGGCGGGCACATGCTCCATTGATCCTTTGGCCTGCTTGACCACGCAGCCGCAGCGGCTTACAAGGGCTTAGTGAGGCTGCCCGCCAGATCCTTGGCGCCTTGGCACAGGCGGTCCGTTCCCCAGCTTTTTTTCAACCCGTATCGGGGCACGCCGTATGGCCAAGTCCAGAATGCTTGTGGGCGATGACGAGCGCGGCGTCAGCCTGGATATTTGGGGCGATGGCGCGCTGCTGGGCCACCAGATGACCAGGGGCGCTCGCGCGCAGACTGCGGGCTTCCGCGCTGCATCGACCACCTGAGGTTCTACCGCCTGGACGCACCATTCCCTCCATAGCACAACCACGAACCGCCAGGGGGCGGAAGCGCCATGATGAACAGCACCCCGGAGACGCCGGACACCCCGACATCTCAGCCCCACGCCAGTAAAATCTTCGCCTATTTCATGTTTTTTTTCCTTGTGGTCGCCTTCTTCTTCGGCTTTGTGCTGGTGGAGCCCTTCATGCACACCATCATTCTGTCGGCGATTCTGGCCATAATCTTTTCCCCGCTTAATTCGCGTCTGTTCACCCAGTTGGGCGAGCGGGCCAATTTGGCGGCGGGACTCACCTCGGCCCTTGTTGTGGTTCTTATCCTTCTGCCCACGGCTTTCCTTGTTTGGGGGCTCATCACCGAGGGCATGCACTCCATGCTGACCATTCGCGCCTGGGCGGACCGCAACGATTTCGCCGAGATTCTGCGCAGCCACCGCCTGGATCCGCTGCTGAACTGGGCGCGAGAGTCCCTGCCCTTCATCACTCTGGACGAGGCGGCCATACAGGCAAAACTGCTGAACATGACGCGCAACTTCACCCAGTCAATGCTGGACGCCAGCGCCACCCTTGTGGGCAACATGGCCAAGCTGGTGCTGCGCTTCTTCCTTATGATTTTCATGATCTTCTACTTTCTGCGCGAAGGCCGGGGCATCGTGAACAAGATCAAGTATCTTGCCCCGCTGCGCACCCATCAGGAGGACATCATCATAGAGAGTCTGCAAAGGGTGTCGCGCGCGGTGCTCCTGGGCAGTCTGTCCATTGCCGTCCTCCAGGGTCTGGTTGGTTCGATCGGGCTGTGGATCGTGGGCATCCCGCCCTTGTTCTGGGGCACCATGATGGGCCTGGCCGCGCTCATTCCCATCGTCGGCACGGGCCTCATCTGGATTCCGGCGGCGGCCTACCTGTATTTTTTCGGCGAGTGGCATTTGGCCGTGTTTTTTGTGCTGTTCAACGTGGTCATCGTCACCAACATCGACACCATCCTGCGGCCAATGCTTATGCGCAAGGCGGCGCAGGTGTCGCCCTTCTACATTTTTTTGGCCATCCTGGGCGGCATCCACGCCTTTGGAGCGCTGGGCATCATCTATGGTCCGCTCATCCTCACCTTCCTTATGGTGATGATCAAGATCTACGGCGAGGAATATAAGGATGTGCTGACCTCGCGCTCCGCATACCGCGAGTACAGGAACGAACCATGATCCAACACCCTTCCGGGCGTCAGGCCAGAACTGCGCGCTCAGTCCGCCGCCTTGTCGGCTTGTTGCTTTGCGTGCTGATTATGGCCTTCGGTTGCGCCAAACCAGCGGCACCACCACCACCACCTCCTCCTCCGCCGCCGGTGGTCGAGAAGCCCAGCTTTGAGCCTCTGAGCATGGAGCTGGCCCTGGAGCGCGTGCGCCAGATGCACCCCTCCACTCAGGGTTTAAGCTCCTGGCGTGACCTTGCGCCTGGTCTCAAGTCCAGCTTGGCATACGTTTCCGCCAAGCCTGCCGGGGGCATCGCCGTGGACAGGCCCGGCCTTAAGCTCACCTGGGAGGCCATGCGCCAAACCCTGGAAGACCTGTTGGCCGCCCTGCCGTTCCTGGACGAGGACCCGGCGCTCCTGGCTCAGGTCTTCGCCTGGTATCCTGTGGAGCAGAACACCCTGGTGACCGGGTATTACGAGCCGTTTCTGGAAGCCAGCCTGGAGCCGAACCCGGCATACCCCTACGCCATTTATGGTGCCCCCAAAGACATGCTCTCCGTCGATCTTGGCGAGTTCCATTCGCGTTGGAAGGGCCAGAAACTGCACTACCGCATGACGCAGAACGGCATCAAACCTTACCACTCGCGCGGCGACATAGATTTCAAGGATGCGCTCAAGGAAAAGGGAGTGGCGCTGGCCTGGGTCAAGGACCGCATCGACCTGTATTTTTTGCATATCCAGGGGTCCGGCCGCCTGATCCTGCCCGACGGCAGCATTAAGCACGTGCTGTACGCGGACAAGAATGGCCGTGAACTGGCCATGCTGGGCCGCACTGTAATCAACCGCGGCTACCTGACCCGCGACGAGGCCAGCATGCCGCGCATCAAGAGCTTCGTGCAGCAGAACCCGCACCTGGCTAAGGAGCTGCTCTCCGCAGACCAGAGCTATGTGTTTTTCCGTCTTTCAGACGTTGGCCCGTATGGGAGCATGGGCAAGCTGCTTACCCCCATGAGCTCCATCGCCGTGGACCGTTCCCTGGTGCCCTTGGGTGCCGCCCTGGCGATGACCGTGCCCCTCCCCACGCCCAAGAGCGGCGGCCCGGCGCGCCTTTCCGGCCTGATGATGGCCCAGGACACGGGCGGGGCCATTGTGGGCAACCACGTGGATCTGTTTTGCGGGTCTGGGGCCTATGCTGAGTTTGTTTCAGGCCGCATGAAGAACCCCGGCCAGCTGCATGTGCTGGTGAGCCGCCGAGCTCTGGAGTCCCTGCCTGCCTCCAACGATGCCGCAGTGGCGCAGCCCGCGCAGTCCATGAAGAACGGCAACGGATACAAGGGTGTGCAGAACGGGAAGAACGGCAACGGGCAGAAGAACGGCAACGGCGCGGGGCAAAATTAACAGCGCCTTCGTCTGATTTGACAGAAGCGATGCCGCCACGAAAAGGGCCGCCGGGAGACAGTTCCTCCGGCGGCCTTTTTGTTTACGCGTGCCTTTCCTGGCGGTAGCGCACCAGGTCGGCCACGGACATGACGGGCAGGCCGTGAACCTCGGCGAAGACCGTTATTTCCGGCAGCCGCGCCATGCTGCCGTCGCGGTTGGTCAGTTCGCATAGCACGCCGCTGGGATCCAGCCCGGCCAGCCGCATGAGGTCCACTGTGGCCTCGGTGTGGCCGGGGCGTTCCAGCACTCCGCCGGGCTTGGCGCGCAGGGGGAATACGTGTCCAGGGCGATGCAGATCCTCGGGCCGTGCGTCTGGGGCGACGGCGGCGCGCACTGTGGTCACGCGGTCGGCTGCGGAGACGCCGGTGCTGACGCCCCGCGCCGCCTCGATGGTGACGGTGAAGGCGGTCTTGTTGCGGCTGGAGTTGTGCTCCACCATGGGCGGCAGCTCAAGGGCGTCGGCGCGCTCGTCCGTCAGGCACAGGCAGACGATGCCGCTGCATTCGCGGATGAGCAGGGCCATCTGTTCGTGGTCTACACTTTGCGCCGGGAAGATGAGGTCGCCCTCGTTTTCGCGGTCGGCGTCGTCCACCACAAGCACGCCGCCTCCGGCGCGCAGGCTCTTCAGCGCTTTCTCAACGCGGGTCTTGGGATTTCCGAAACGATCAAGCAGGGACTGATTCATGGTATGCCTCATCATGAAGGGCAGGGGGACCAGAATCAGGGCGTAAAAGACAGACGCCTCAAGCGCAGCGGTCCAGGCCAGAAGGCCAAGCGGCCAGGAGGCCGGGCGCACCGCGCATAAGGAACGCCGGGGCGCAATGGTCCCGGCGGGCAGGCTGCCTCATTCTCTTCCATCCGGACTGTCACCGTCGGCTCCGGAATCGCACCGGATCTGCTGACCCCCCTCCACGCTGGAGCGGGCGCTCGCGGGCTCCCTGAAAGGATCAGGATACCGCCGGTGGGGAATTGCACCCCGCCCTGAGAATAAGTGCGGCACCATACTCCGGGCGGACAGGGCGCGTCAACGGGCCTTGCTGGTGGAATCCCCTTCGATCTTGTGCAACTCGCCCATGATGATCGCGAGATCCGGGCGGAGGTTGATGTTGAAGCTCCGGGCGAAGCGCACCACGCCCGCCTTGTCGATGATTATGACGGCGCGTTCGGTGGTGCCGTCTGCGCGCAGCACGCCGTAGTTTTGCGCCACCGCGCCGTGGGGCCAGAAGTCCGAGAGCACCGGGAACCACAGGCCGCGCATCTCCACGACCCAGGCATACAGGGAGGGCAGGTTGTCTGCGCTGATGCCCAGCACCACGGTGTCGTATTCATCGAAGAGATCCTTGGCCAAGTTGTAGCCGGGCCACTGGTCGGAGCACACGGGCGTGAAGGCCGCAGGCACGAAGGAGAGCACCACGTTCTTTTTGCCACGATAGTCGGACAGGCACACCAGACTCTTTCCTCCTTGGCCCGGCACCACGCCAGGCAGGGCGAAGTCCGGGGCCGCCTCGCCCGCGCGCACCTTCAGGGAGCTGTCCAAAGGTTTCAGCGGGCCAGGATCGAAGGTCATGTCCTTCAGGTCCACGGCGCAAGCCGGAACCGGCTGCCAGAGAAGGACGGTGAATCCCAGCATTGCGGCGAAGATAGGGGCCAGCGTGCGTTTTGTCATTGCGATTCTCCTTCGGGGAATCCGGATTTAGCGCTGCGCCGCTGCGCGCAGAACCTCATCGAAAAAGGTCTGCTCGTTCTCGAATTGGCCCTCGTGGAAGTAGAGCACCTTCAGCCCCTTGCCGCCGGGCAGCGGGCGCAGCACGAAGTAGGACGGTGTGCCGACGTTCATGAAGGTCTTGTGCAGCACGTAGTCCGCGTCCGGGATCATGGGCATGGCGGCCTGATACTTCTTGCGGAAGAAGTCCACCTCAAAGGCTGAGTTTCCGGCGCCCAGGGCGACGAACTTGAGCTTCTGCCCCTGTGGGGAGGCCTTGAGGCGCTCAAAAACACGGTTCACCGCCGGGGCTTCAGCCTGGCAGCGCGGGCAATACATGCTGAACACCTCCACAAGCAGCGCCTCGGCCTTGATTTGCGAGAGGCGGAAGGATTTGGCTCCCTCCGGCAGGCCCAGGTAGGCGGACTCGCCAGGTTGGAGCTGTGCCTTCACCACTTGGTCGGGCAGCACGTCGCCCGGCTGGGGCTTGGCCGCCAGGGCCGGCACGGCAAGGAGGATAAGCAGGAGGGCTGTCGCCAGTCGGTTCATGGTGCGCTCCAGGGATTGGGTTTGATTGAGCAGTAATGATAACGCATGCTTTGTTCTTGGCAAGCTTTGTGTTGCGAGATTCGGCCTTGAGCGGCGTTTTGTCTGCGCCGCCAGGCGCTTAAGACTTAAAATGCAATCGGGGGGCATTTCTGCCCCCCGAAGGGGAAGCCGCCGGATTGATCCGTCCGCCCCGGCGGCCTCCTGATCTCGAGGTGCTGGTCGTCGTTACAGCATAATCCTAGCCCAGGATGTTTTTCACCGGCTTTCTCAGCGCGGCGAAGAGCTCCTGGCGGGTGTAGCCGCCACGGCCCGGCAGGGCCGAAGCGTCGGCCATGAGGTTCTTGGCGTACAGATTGGGCGCATCCGCCGTGAGGAAGATGACGCGCACGCTGTCCGCGTCCACCAGCTGGGCCTTGGGGTGCTTCTTTTTGACCTCGGCCAAGCGCTTTTCTCCGAGCTTCAGCATCTCGTCGCGATCGCCGAAGTTCATTGTGCCCGTGGGGCAGGAGGTGACGCAGGCCGGGCGCTTGCCCGCTTTTACGCGGTCGTTGCACATGTCGCACTTGCTGATGATCTTGGTCTTCTTGTCCAGCCTCGGCACGTCGTAGGGGCAAATGCCCTGCACCGCGTCGAAGCTCTCCTTGGCGGTCTTGTCTGTGTAGATCACCGCGCCGGTCACCTCATCGATGAGGATGGCGTCCGGCTGCTCTGTGCCGGTCTTGCACGGGGCCTCCAGGCAATGGCGGCACTGGTCGGGCGTGAAGAACCACTGGAGCTTGCCGTCCACTTCCTTTTCGCTGAAGCGCACCACGCGCAGCGTGTTGTAGGAGAAGTCCGGCGGATTCTGGTGCGAGCCGGTGTTCTTGGTTTTTTCGCCCGGCAGCTTTTTCCACTGCTTGCAGGCGATCTGGCAGCCGCGGCAGGCCGTGCACTTGGTCAGGTCCACGAGGAAGCTCTTTCCGTTACTCATGACGCGCCTCCTTTAGGCCTTCCGGACGTTGACCATGAAGGCCTTCGACTCGGGGATGCCGGTGTTCGGGTCGCCCACGGAGGGAACCAGCAGGTTGGCTGCGTCGCCGCCGCTGCCGTCCTTTGGCCAGCGCCAGCCGTAATGCCAGGGGATGCCGACCTCGTGGACGGTCTGGCCCTGCACAGTGAAGGGCTTGAAGCGTTTGGTGACGATGGCGATGGCCCACAGCTTGCCGCGGGTGTTGTCCAACCATACCTTGTCGCCGTTCTTGATGCCGCGAAGTTGGGCGAGTTCCTCGCTCATTTCGCAGAACATCTGCGGCTCGGCTTCAAGCAGCCAGGCCTGCGGGCGGGTCTGCAGACCCGTCTGCCAGTGTTCCGTGACGCGGTAGGTGGTGCAGACGAAGGGGAAGCGCGGGTCGCAGACGTTGTGTTTCTCGCCTGCGAATATCAGCGCCGTTGGGTTGTGCAGCACCTTGGAGTACGGGTGCGAGGTCACCGGGCATTCCAGCGGCTCGTAGTACTCGGGGAAGGGGCCGTCGTTCAGGCCGGGGCCGTAGAAGGCGCCCAGGCCGTCTGGCTGCATGATGAAGGGATGGATGGCGCCGGGATTTCCGCCGCCGTCCACAACGTCGATGTCCCATTTCTTGCCTTCGGCGTTCCAGGCCAGCACGGCCTTGTGCGGGGCATAGGGCTTGCCGTTCAGGTCGACGCTGGCGCGGTTGTAGATGACGCGGCGGTTGACCGGCCAGGCCCACGACCAGTTGGGGAACAGGCCGACATTGGCCTGTGCCGGGGTCTGGTCTTTGGAGCGCTTGGCAGAGCGGTTGCCCTTGGGATCGCTCTCCACATACGAGCCGCAGTAGACCCAGTTGCCGGAGCAGGTGCTTCCGTCGTCGCGCAGGGATGGGAAGGCCCCGACCTGGGTGCCTTTCTTGAACACCTTGATGCTGCCGTCGGGCTGCTTCTCTTCCACGTCGCGGGTGTAGTAGCCGTTGATGAGCCGCGCGGTCTTGTGGGCGTCGAACTCATGTCCATCGCCCATGGCCTCCCAGTTCATGCCAAGCACGGGGCCGGGGAAGGCGCCGCCTTCCTTCTTGTACAGCTCGCGCACCTTCTGGGCCAGCTCGTAGATGATCTCGCCGTCGGGGCGGGAGTCGCCCAGGGGCTTGGGACCCTGATGGCGCCACTGCATCCAGCGGCCGGAGTTGGAAACCGAGCCTTCCTTCTCGACGCTCACCGAGCAGGGCAGCATGAAGACTTCGGTCTTGATCTTCTTGGGGTCCATGCCTGGGCCCTGCCAGAAGCCGCCGGTCTCGTTGTCGAAGATGTTGACGTTGACCATCCAGTCAAGCTTGGTCATGGCCTCGCGGGTCTTGTTGGAGTTGGCTCCGGAGACTGCGGGGTTCATGCCCCAGGCGAAGAAGCCCTTGAACTGGCCCTTGAGCATGTCGTCAAAGAGCGTCAGCCAGGAGTAGTCCTTGCCGGGTTCGAGCTTGGGGAACCAGTCAAAGCCCTTTTCGTGGTCCACCTGCTCGTAGAAGCTCTTGATGAGGCTGACCGCGTACTTGGGCTGGTTCTTTTTCCAGTTCAGGCTCTTGGGGTCCTTGGTGGAAGGGGTGATGCGCTTCAGGTAGTCGGCCAGCTTCTGCTCATTGGCCGAGGGCGTGGGCAGGTAGCCGGGGATGATGTGATAGAGCAGGGCCTGGTCGGTGGAGCCCTGGACGTTGGACTCGCCGCGCAGCGCATTCACGCCGCCGCCTGCCACGCCCATGTTGCCCAGCAGCATCTGCACCAAGCTCATGCAGCGGATGTTCTGCACGCCTACCGTGTGCTGGGTCCAGCCCATGGC
>NZ_JAUYFU010000090.1 GCF_030689645.1 Humidesulfovibrio sp. | reverse complement strand
AGACGGATGAAGAATTCATCGTCCGGGTCTTCAAGCTGTTTTCACCTCGCAACCAAAAGAGCCGGGTCAGTCTTGTGGCGCACAAGCGCGAAGTCTCGGGCTCCCCGGTGCACAAATACATCCCCGAGTTCGAGGACGAATTTTTTGAGAAGGACCGAAACGGCGAAATAGACCGTGAGCGAAACTACATCCTCAAAGTCTATGTATTCGGCCCTTACCTGGACCGCCACGTCTCCTTGGAGCGCGGCGGGTTCGAGTTTCAGATGGAGAGTGATCTCATCCACGGAATTGGGCAGGCCCAGATCGAACACGCCGCAGCCGGCATCGCACGAAAAACGATGGGCGAAGACATTACGTTCCGGCAGCAGCGCAAGAAAGAGCGTGTTCAGGAATATGTGGACGAGTATGCTCCGTGGCACAAGGCAATCCTTGAAACAATTGATTTGAGCAGCCTGCCCTTAAATCCCTCAAAGGAAGAGATTGAAACACGACTCCAGAAGGAGAAATTCACGCAGGAAGTCGCGATCCGTAGAGACGTGACGAACCTTCTGAACGAGACCAATCTTGAGGATGTGCAAGACCGAGTGGTGGAGATTGTCAACAAGGTCTCCGGCACAAGCAGGAGCGACCTGATCCACTACATCGCGCTTCGCCGTACCATCCTCGAGATATTCGGCAAGAGCTTGGAAACGGATCAATCCGGAGCATATTCCTCTGAAGGAGTGGTCCACGACATCATCTTCCCTCGCAAGGGGAACTCGGATGCCACGCCGTTCCGGGACCATAATCTTTGGCTTGTCGACGAGCGCCTGAACTTTACGACCTGGGTGTCCTCGGACCTCCCTCTTGACGGCAAAAATTCTGATCGCCCGGACCTTCTCGTTTACAACAAGCGCGTGTTCTTTCGCGGGGACAACGAGGCGAGCAATCCGATCACAATCTTTGAGTTCAAGAAGCCGCAGCGCGATGACTTTGCAAACCCGTCTTCGGACGATGATCCGGTGAAGCAAATCATCCGCTATGTGAATGAAATCCGCGACGGCAAGTACAAGACCCCAGAAGGTCGCAAGATTCAGGTCGCCGAGAACACGCCTTTCTACGGTTATGTTGTGTGCGACCTGACGCCAAAAGTCGAAAAATGGTTGGAACGGGAAAAGGATTTCACACCCATGCCCGACCGCCTGGGCTGGTTTGACTGGATGGGCAACATAAACCTCTACATCGAAGTTGTCAGTTGGGACAAAGTTTTAAAAGACGCAAAGATGCGCAACCAGATCTTTTTCCAAAAGCTTGGGATTTAGGGGGCCATCAGTGGGCATGCAGGGAATCTTCCATTTCATCCCAGTTTGAGACAGCACAATTACGTTGAGAGTGTCCCGTACGTGTCCCGAAGCACAGGCACAAGCCAGGCAGTGAAGCTAGATAAGTTCATAAAAAAGAGCATGATACTCTAGAAAAAACTAGGGTTATCTGGGGGGAATCATTCCCCCCGGCGGGGTCCAGGGGCGGAGCCCCTGGATTGCCCTCCTGTTTACTGTCGTTACTTCTTCGGCACAGTGAGGCCCAGCGCCTTGGCAACGCCTGCGCCGTATGCAGGGTCTGCCTTGGCGCAGTTGCCGATGTGCCTGAGCTTGATCTCCTTGGGCGCATCGCCCATGGCGCGGGCGGTGTTCTCGAAGAGCACTTGTTGCTGGGCCGGGCTCATGAGCCGGAACAGGTCTCCGGGCTGGGAGTAATAGTCGCTGTCGTCCTCGCGCGCGTTCCAGTGGTCCGCAGCGCCGGAGAGCTCCAGGGGCGGCTCGCGAAAGTCGGGCTGCTCCTGCCACTCGCCATAGCTGTTGGGCTCGTAGCCCAGTGTGCTGCCGTGATTGCCGTCCACGCGCATTGCGCCGTCGCGGTGGTAGCTGTGAAAGGGGCAGCGGGGCGTATTCACGGGGATGAGGTGATGGTTCACGCCCAGGCGGTAGCGCTGGGCATCGGCGTAGGAAAAGAGTCGTCCCTGGAGCATCTTGTCCGGCGAGAAGGAAATGCCGGGAACAACAGCGGCCGGGTTGAATGCGGCCTGCTCCACCTCGGCGAAGTAGTTCTCGGGGTTTTTGTTCAACTCAAGCACGCCCACTTCCATAAGCGGTGCGTCCTTGTGCCGCCAGACCTTGGTGAGGTCGAAGGGATGGTAGGGCAGCTTTTGGGCCTGCTTGTCGCTCAGCACCTGCACGAACATGGTCCAGCGCGGGAAGTCGCCTCGCTCTATGCTCTCGTACAGGTCCCGCTGATGGCTTTCGCGGTCCTTGGCCACAATGGCCTCTGATTCCGCATCGGTGAGGTTCTTGATGCCCTGCTGGGTTCTGAAGTGGAACTTGCACCAGAAGCGCTCGTTCTTTTTGTTGATGAAGCTGAAAGTGTGGCTGCCGAAGCCGTGCATGTGGCGATAGGTTGCCGGAATTCCGCGGTCGCTCATGACCACTGTGACCTGGTGCAGGGCTTCTGGCAGGCTGGACCAGAAGTCCCAGTTGTTCTTGGCGCTGCGCATGTTGGTGCGCGGATCGCGCTTCACCGCGTGGTTCAGGTCCGGGAATTTGAGCGGGTCGCGCAGGAAGAATACCGGGGTGTTGTTGCCGACCAAATCCCAGTTGCCTTCCTCGGTGTAGAACTTCAGGGCAAAGCCGCGGATGTCGCGCTCGGCATCGGCCGCGCCGCGCTCTCCGGCCACGGTGGAGAACCGAGCGAACATCTCAGTTTTATTGCCGATTTTGCTGAAGAGTTTGGCGCGGGTGTACTTGCTGATGTCGTGAGTGACGGTGAAGGTGCCAAAAGCTCCTGAGCCTTTGGCGTGCATGCGACGCTCTGGAATGACTTCGCGGTCGAAGTGGGCCATCTTCTCCAGGAACCAAACGTCCTGCAAGAGCTGTGGGCCGCGTTGTCCGGCGGTGAGCACGTTCTGATTGTCTGGAACGGGAGCGCCTGCGTTGGTGGTCAGTTTCTTTTTCGCCATTTTAGCCTCCGTATAGGTACAAAGGTGGGAGTCGTTGAAATTAGCTCGACTCATAGCATAGAATCCAACTTACGCAAGACAATGACTCTATACCAAGACATGTAATGGTAATAGTTACTAAGAACAACTAGTCCTGTCAATATATAGAAGAAAGAAAAGCGGGCAAGGGCGCTTTGTCCCTTGCCCGCCATAATGCGGTGGCTATGCGGCCGTGGCTATGCGCCGACCCCTGGAAGGGCGAAGCCCTTGGTGGTGCCGCCGGTGGTGGAGGGGGTTCCTGCGATGCGCGAAAGATAGGCGTCGCCGAGATTCTTGATGTGCCCGGCCACGTTGTCGAAGTGGTTGAAGTGGATCTGCTCTTCGTCGATGATGGTCTGGAACAGGCTCATGCTGATGTTGTCGCCGTTGGAGCGACAGATTTCCAGAAACTGGTTGTAAGCATCGATGGTGTTGTCTTCCAGTGTGGCGTCAAAGGGGAAGATGGCGCGCACGTCCTGGCCTTTGGTCACTTTGCCGTCGCCAGCGGTCACAGGCTCTCCGCCAAGCTCCTTGATGCGCTCGGCGAACATTTCGGCGTGCCGCATCTCATCGATGGCGATGAGCTTCATGTTGGCGGCCATTTCCCCATAATCCAGATTGTCCAGGTTGTAGTGCTGGTTCATGTACTGGGTGATGGCGTACAGCTCCATGGCTCGCGCTTTGTTCAGCACCTCCAAAACCTTGGCTTTGCGCTTCTCTCTGCTTTCAACAGCCATAAAGGGAACCTCCGTGCGTATTGGTTTCAGCGGCCCTGATTGTCCTGCTTATCCACTTAAGCCACATTAGGTCATCACTCAGCCGCAGGCAAGTATGCGTCGCTTTTTCCAGACTCCGTATCTGCTCAACCGGGGCGCATGAAAAGGGCCAGGGTGCTTTCGCGCCCCGGCCCTGCAATGGCATCGGAAGGTCCCGGCTACTTGGCGTAGCCCACGGCGCGCTTCTCGCGGATCACCGTGACGCGGATCTGGCCGGGATAAGTCATGTTGTTTTCAATCTTGGTGGCGATGTCCTTGACCAGCAGGTAGGTCTGCTCGTCAGGCACGCGTTCGGCATCGACCATGACGCGCACTTCGCGGCCAGCCTGAATGGCGTATGCCTTGCTGACGCCGCCGAAGCTGGTTGCGATGTTCTCCAGCTCCTCAAGGCGCTTGACGTAGTTCTCAAGGAGTTCCTTGCGGGCGCCGGGGCGCGCGCCGGACAGGGAGTCGGCTGCCTGCACCAGGGTGGCGATGGCCGTCTGGGGCGGAACGTCCTCGTGGTGGGCCTGAATTGCGTGGACAATCTCTTGGATCTCGCCGTGCTTCTTGGCCAGGTCCGCGCCGATGACGGCGTGGGGGCCTTCAACCTCATGGTCAACGGCCTTTCCGAGGTCGTGCAGCAGGCCTGCGCGCTTGGCCATCTTCTCGTCCAGGCCCAGCTCGGCGGCCATGATGCCGCAAAGGAAGGCCACTTCGATGGAGTGCTGCAGCACGTTCTGGGAGTAGCTGGTGCGGTAGTGCAGCTGGCCCAGGAGCTTGACCAGCTCCGGGTGGATGCCGTGCACGCCCACGTCGAAGGTGGCCTGCTCGCCGATCTCGCGCAGCTTCACGTCCATTTCCTGCTCCACCTTGCGCACAACGTCTTCGATGCGGGCGGGGTGGATGCGGCCATCGTGGATCAGGCGTTCAAGGGCCTGCTTGGCCACTTCGCGGCGAAGGGGGCTGTAGGCCGAGAGCACCACGGTCTCCGGCGTGTCGTCGATAATCAGGTCGACGCCGGTGGCGGCTTCGAGGGCGCGGATGTTGCGTCCTTCGCGTCCGATGATGCGGCCTTTCATTTCCTCGGAGGGCAGAGTCACGGCGGTGACGGTCTGCTCGGAAACATAGTCGCCTGCGTAGCGCTGGATGGCCAGGGAGAGAATCTCCTTGGCCTTCTTTCCGGCAACTTCCTTGGCTTCTGATTCAATGTTGCGGATCATGCGCGCAGCCTCGTGGCGCGTGCGCGACTCGACCTCGCTCATGAGCCGCTCCTTGGCTTCCTCAATCGTCAGGCCGGAAATCTCCTGGAGCTTGAGTTCGTGGGCGTCACCGGCGGCTTCAAGCGCTTCCTGCTTTTCGGAGAGCTGTTTTTCCTGCTTGATGAGCCGCTTCTCCAACTCTACCACGCCAGACTCTTTCTGTGCGACTTTTTCGAGCTTGCTCTCAAGGCGCTCTTCTTTCTCTTGAAGGCGGGCCTGCTCGCGTTTCAGGGTCTGCTCACGGTCCTTGTACTCCTGCTCATGCTCTTTCTTGAGAGCGAAGATTTCGTCCTGAGCCTGAACGCGGGCCTCCTTCCGTGTGGCTTCGGCCTCTTTTCTGGACTCTTCAACGATTCGGGCGGCCAGATCTTGGGCGTCCTGGTTGCGTTTTTTGGACAGGTAGCCGCTGAAATAATAGCCGCCGACGAGGCCTATAATGAGGGCTAAACCGTCGAGGGCGATGAGCAACATGGTGGATTCTGTCATGCGCTGCTCCTTACCGGTTATATGGACAGGCCATGCGGGCCTGATGCGCGCGCGGGAGTTCGACCGTGGGCCGAAAGCCGTGCTCGTTCGTGAACCGTTCAGGGCAGGTGTCTTGGAGAGGAGGTGATGTGCGGCTGCGGGGAGCGGAGAATACGACAAAAGACCACCAAGGCCTTTAGCCCCGGGGCGCCGTGTTGCTTCTGGAGTTTTGAACCTCGTTTAACGAGGGGGGCTCCTCCGTCCCGCCGTTAGGCTGCCCGCGCGGAGGCGGGTGTGCACACGGGAGGGCTCTGGCGGATCCCATTTGATACATATTGGCTCAAGAACTCAAAAACAATCACGAACTCCCCAGGGGTTATTCCGCTATTCCTATGCGCAAGGCTGCTTAGCCAGCCTGTTATCGCCTCTCCAAGAGCTCCTGCATGCGGGCCTCAAGGCCCGCCATCTTCCGGCGCGTTTCGAGATAGTCGTCCGCCATCCCAAGGGCCAGAAGCGTTAGCAGTTTCTCTCTGCTTATATACCGACCACCCTTGCTCAGCTCGGCGAAGCGTTCTTCGAGCAAGGCCTGGGCTGCCTGGATGCGCTCTTCGTCTGCATCCGTCTTGAAGGATATCTCCAGTCCGTTGACCGTAATGGTGTAGCTGGGCATGGCGTGAATCCGGGCTATTGCCCGTTGATAGATGCCTGCGCCTTCACCAGAAGGGCCTCGATACGGTCTTGGATCACCTTTCTTTTACCGGCCTCAGCCTCGACTTGAGCCGCCAAGGTCCGGTTATCCTCTTCCAGCTGTCGGACGCGCTCCATGAGTTCGTCAAACCGCGCTTCCAACCTTTCGATGAGTTCCATGTTCAGACTCTAACGCTTCCCGGCGGCGAAATCAAGACTTCTTGCCCCGGCCCTCAAGATTCGACTGCTTCGCGCGGGCAATGGCAAGGGCCTGGTCCGGCACGTCTTTGGTGATGACGGAGCCCGCGCCCACCAGCGCGTTATCTCCCACCCGCACCGGTGCCACAAGGGCCGTGTTGCTGCCGATGAAGGCACCCGCTCCTATGTGCGTGGCGTGCTTGTGCTTGCCGTCGTAGTTGCAGGTTATGGTGCCTGCGCCGATGTTTGCGCCAGCGCCCACCTCGGTATCGCCCAGATAGGTCAGATGTCCGGCCTTTGCGCCAGGGCCGAGCACGGACTTTTTCATCTCGACAAAATTGCCAACCTTGGCGCCTTCCTTGAGCTTTGCGCCAGGGCGCAGCCGTGCGTGAGGTCCGGCAGCGCTGCCTGGGGACAGGTGCGCGCCTTCCAGGTGAGAGAATTCGCGCACCTCGCTGCCTGATTCGAGCACGCTGTCTGTGATTTGGGAAAAGGCGCCGACCTTCGCCCCGCGTGCGATCGTTGTCGCGCCGAGAATGCGGCAAGGGCCTGTCAGCTCAGCGCCAGGCTCGACCACGGCGCGCGGACCCACCACGATTAAATCGGGCTGGTGCAGCAGCACCCCGCTTTCGAGTAAGCGCTGAGCCGTGGCGCTACGCAGACGCTCCTCGGCCTGAGCCAGTTCCTGGGGGGAATTGACGCCTAGCAGATCAAGGGCCGCCTCGCGCTTGAGCGCGTGGATCTGCAGCCCCGCGGCCACGCCGTTGCCCACCAGATCGGTGATGTAATACTCCCCGGCGCGGTTGGCGCTGGTGAGCGAGAAGAGAACATTTTCTACAGCGCTGACCGACAGGCAGAACAGCCCTGTGTTGACCTCGCCGGTGTCTGCGCCAAAGCGCGCCGGGTCGTAATCCTTTGCTTCAACGATTCCCATAACCTCGCCATCTGACCCTCGCAACACACGGCCAAAAGAGCCGGCATCGGGCAGCACAGCCGAGAGAAACGCAATATCTGAGCCCTCGCGCGCAGAGTTCATCAACTCCGCAAGATCTTCCGGCGTAACAAGGGGCGCATCGGCGTTGAGCACCAGACAGTGTGTTGCGCCGGAGGCGCGAACCAGGCTCCAGGCGGTCTGCAAGGCGTGCCCCGTGCCCTTTTGCTCGGCCTGCAGTATGAAGCCGGGAGCAAGTTCTGGATGCGCCTTGCGCACCATCTCGTGTCCGTGGCCAACAACCGTGAGCACCTGGGAGGCCACAGAGGCGGCAGTGGCGGCCACATAGTGCAGCATGGTCTCGCCCAGAAGGGTTTGCAGGGCCTTGGGCTTGTCGGAATGCATGCGCGTGCCTTTTCCGGCGGCCAGGATGACGGCGATGGTGTTGGCGTATGGCATTGCGGCTCCTCAGATGGTGGATGTCGTTCGCGCGCTTCTTCGCATTTATTTGGATAAAAGAAAAGGCAGGCCGGAATAGTCCGGCCTGCCTTGTTGATGGAGTTGTCTGGCGCCTTTTCAGGCGGCAAGGGCGTGGGTTAGCACGTCCCCGCTTTTTCGCCAGAATTGCGGCAGGTCAAGCGTGCCAGGGACCGGCGCAGCGCGGCCTGGGCGCGCGCGTTGTCGATCTTTTCCTGGGCGCGCGCGAGACGTTGCTGGGCGCGTTCCTGGGCCTTGCGGGCGCGTTCCAAGTCAATGTCCGCCGCCTTTTCCGCCGCCTCTGCCAGGATGGTGACCTTGTCGGGGCTGACCTCGGCAAACCCGCCTGACACAAAGACGTAGTGGGTTTTCCCGTCGTCCTTGTAGTACAGGTTGCCGATACCCAGCGCGGACAGGAAGGGGATGTGGCTCGGCAGTACGCCAAACTCACCCAGCGCGCCGGGAGCGCCCACATAGTCAACGTCCTGCGAGAGGACCTTGCGGTCGGGCGTCACGATTTCGAGCAGCAGCTTCTTGGACATAGCGTCCTACCTATCCCTGCTTGGCCTTTTCGAGGGCCTCGTTGATGTCGCCAACCATGTAGAAGGCGCTTTCCGCGATCTCGTCGTGCTTGCCGTCAATGATATCCTTGAAGCCCTTGATGGTGTCTTCAAGCTTGACGTAGCGGCCGGGCTTGCCGGTGAAGGCCTCGGCAACGTGGAACGGCTGGGACAGGAAGCGCTGGATGCGGCGGGCGCGGCCGACGAGGAGCTTGTCGTCGTCAGAGAGCTCGTCCATGCCAAGAATCGCGATGATGTCCTGGAGTTCCTTGTACTTCTGCAGAATCATCTGCACGCTGCGGGCGACCGAGTAGTGCTCCACGCCGAGGACCAGGGGGTCCAGAATGCGCGAGGTGGAGTCGAGCGGGTCGACCGCGGGGTAGATGCCCAGCTCAGCGATCTGGCGGGAAAGCACCAGGGTGCCGTCCAAGTGCGAGAACGTGGTGGCCGGGGCGGGGTCGGTCAAGTCGTCGGCGGGCACGTAAACGGCCTGCACCGAGGTGATCGAACCCTTGTTGGTGGAGGTGATGCGCTCCTGCAGTTCACCAAGGTCGGTGCCCAGCGTGGGCTGGTAACCCACCGCGGAAGGCATGCGGCCGAGAAGTGCGGACACTTCGGAGCCCGCCTGGGTGAAGCGGAAGATGTTGTCGATGAACAGCAGCACGTCCTGGCCGTCGGCATCGCGGAAGTTCTCGGCGATGGTGAGGCCGGTGAGGGCCACGCGGGCACGGGCTCCCGGAGGCTCGTTCATCTGGCCGTACACCAAGGCGGCTTTGTCCAGAATGCCGGCGTCCTTGAACTCGTGGTACAGGTCGTTGCCCTCGCGGGTACGCTCGCCCACGCCTGCGAACACGGACAGACCACCGTGGTGCTTGGCGATGTTGTTGATCATCTCCATGAGAATAACGGTCTTGCCCACGCCGGCGCCGCCGAAGAGGCCCATCTTGCCGCCCTTGGGGAAGGGGATCAAGAGGTCAACGACCTTGATGCCGGTCTCAAGCACTTCGACCTTGGTGTTCTGGTCGACGAAGGGCGGAGCAGCGCGGTGGATGGACATGAGCTTGTCGCTCTTGATCGGACCCATCTCGTCCACGGGGCGACCCACGACGTTGATGATGCGGCCCAGAGCGCCGATGCCGACCGGAACCTGGATGGCCTTGCCGGTGTCGGTGACGGCCATGCCGCGAACGAGACCTTCAGTGGCGTCCATGGCGATGGTGCGGACCACGTTGTTGCCCAGGTGCTGAGCCACTTCGCAGACCAGCTCAGGCGCGTCCGTGTTGTTCGGATTCTTGATGTCCAGCGCGTTCAAGATGTGGGGCAGCTGCCCCTCAGGAAACTCGACGTCAACGACGGCGCCGATTACCTGGACGATTTTACCTACGTTTGCACTCATTTTGTTTGGCCCCCTTTTATCATTTCAACGCTTCAGTGGCGCCGACAATATCCATAAGGTCTCTGGTAATGGCAGCCTGACGGGTCTTGTTGTAAAGAAGCGTCAGCGCATTGATCATGTCGTCACAGGCGCGCGTGGCGTTGTCCATGGCGGTCATGCGTGCTGCATGCTCACTGGCGGACGTGTCAAGCATGCCACGGTAAACCTGTACTTTGACGAAGCGGGGCAGAAGCTCGGCCAGCAATCCCTCGACAGAGGGTTCGTAGACGTACTCCTTGCCAGAGCCCGTGGACTCGCCAGGGGTTCCGCTGATGGGCAGCACGGTCTGACAAACCGGAACCTGCCGACCCATGCTGATGAACTCGCCGTAGCAGATCACAACTTCGTCCAGGGTGGAATCCAGGAAGGAGTTGATGAGCTCGCCACCAAGCTTGCTGGCCAGGGTGAAGTCGAAGCTGTTCATGATGTCACGGTACTGGACCACGATCTCATATTCAGCCTTGCGCACTGCGTCGCGGCCTTTCTTGCCTACGCAGTAGAACTTCACGGCCAGGCCTTCAGCCTGCTTTTCTTTGGCCAGCTTGAGAGCGGCCTTGATGATGTTGGCGTTGAAGCTGCCGCACAAACCGCGGTCAGAGGTCACAATGACGATGCCAACGGTCTTTTTTTCCTCACGCTTTGCCAGAAGCGGATGGACCGACTCGTCCGCTCCAGACGCAAGATCGCCAAGCATTTCGAAGAACTTCTGCGCGTACGGCTTGAACCGCTCAATGCGGCCCTGTGCGTTGCGCAGCTTCGCCGAGGCCACCATATTCATGGCCTTGGTGATCTGCTTGGTCTTCTTGACCGCGCCTATTTTCGTTTTGACATCCCTCAGGGAAGCCATCGCACCCTCCTGCGCCGTTAGGCGCGGAAGCCCTTCTTGAACTCTTCGATGGCAGCCTTCAGACGTCCTTCGAGGTCAGCGTCCAGGGCTTTCTTCTCGATGATGTCCTTCAGAACGTCAGCCTTGGAGTTGCGAAGGAACTCCATCAGTTCGGTTTCAAACTTGCGCACGGCGTCAACCGGCACTTCGTCCATGTAGCCGCGGGTGCCGGCGTACAAAGAGGCGACCTGCTCCTGAACCGGCATGGGCTGGTACTGAGGCTGCTTCAGCAGCTCGACCAGGCGGGCGCCGCGGTTCAGCTTGGACTGGGTGGCCTTGTCCAGGTCGGAGCCGAACTGGGCGAAAGCGGCCAGTTCGCGGTACTGGGCGAGGTCGAGGCGCAGGGTGCCGGCAACCTGCTTCATGGCCTTGATCTGGGCGGCGCCGCCGACGCGGGAGACCGAGAGGCCGACGTTGATGGCCGGGCGGATGCCGGCGTTGAACAGCGCGGGCTCCAGGTACACCTGACCGTCGGTGATGGAGATGACGTTGGTCGGGATGTTCGCGGACACGTCGCCGGCCTGAGTCTCAATGATGGGCAGGGCGGTCAGCGAACCGGCGCCAAGGCCGTCATTGACTTTGCAAGCGCGCTCCAGCAGGCGGGAGTGCAGGTAGAAAACGTCGCCGGGGAAGGCTTCGCGGCCGGGAGGACGGCGGAGCAGGAGCGACATCTGGCGGTAAGCGACAGCCTGTTTGGACAGGTCGTCGTAAATGATGAGCGCGTGCTTGCCCGAGTCGCGGTAGTACTCAGCCATGGTGCAGCCGGAGTACGCGGCGATGAACTGCAGCGGCGCGGGCTCGGAGGCGGTGGCGGAGATGATGGTGGTGTATTCCATTCCGCCGTAGCGACGCAGGGTGTCGGCCACGAGAGCGACGGTGGACTTCTTCTGGCCGATGGCCACGTAGAAGCACTTCACGTCGCCGCCCTTCTGGGCGAGGATGGCGTCGATGCAGACCGCGGTCTTGCCGACCTGGCGGTCGCCGATGACGAGCTCGCGCTGGCCGCGGCCAACCGGGGTCATGGCGTCGATGGCCTTCAGGCCGGTGGCCATGGGCTCATGGACAGACTTACGGGCGACGATGCCGGGGGCCTTCAGCTCGACCGGGCGGGTCTCCTTGGAGGCGATGGGGCCGAGGCCGTCGATGGGCTGGCCGAGCGGGTCGATGACGCGGCCGATGACGGCGTCTCCAACGGGCACGGAGAAGATCTTGCCCGTGCGCTTGACGGGGTCGCCTTCTTTGATTTCGTTGCACTCGCCGAGGAGCGCGACGCCGACGTTGTCCTCTTCGAGGTTGAGCACCATGCCCATGAGGCCGCCGGGGAACTCCAGGAGTTCCATGGCCATGGCGTTCTTCACGCCATGCACGCGGGCAATACCGTCACCAACGTACAAAACGGTGCCGGTCTCGCTCATTTCCACGCGGGACTCGTAATTCTGGATTTGTCCCTCAATGATTTTGCTGATTTCTTCCGCTTTGATCTGCATGGCCCTACTCACCCCTCTTGATGGTTTCTTTCAAAATATTCAGCTGAGCGCGCAGACTTGCGTCAAGCACGCTGTCGCCGATCTGCAGCACCACCCCGCCCAGGATGTCGGCGTCGGTGCCGAAGTCGAGAACCAGCTTTTTGCCGGTCTGCTTCTCAAGCCGTTCTTTCAATTCCACCTTCCGGGTATCGGAAAGCGCTACCGCGGTGACGAGTTTACCGGAAACAATGCCATTGACCTCATCGAGCATGGCTTTGAAGTCTTCGGCAATCTCGGGAAGAGAGTCGAGACGGCTCTTGTCGGCGAGCAGGCTCATGAAGTTCACCAGGTTCTTGGTGACACCCAGCTGGTCCGTGATCTGCTTCAGGACGGTCTTTTTCTCTTCAACGCTGAAAACCGGATTGCGGAAGAACCGCACGGCCTCCGGCGAATCCGCCAATGCCCCAGCCAACTCGGCGAGCTGTTTCCCATAGGTTTCAAGCTCGGCAGCGCCTTGCTTCTGCCCTACGGTGAACAGCGCCTTGGCGTACCTGCGCGCGACGATGTTCCCGCTCAATTGAGCACCACCTTTGTTAAGTATTCATCCACGAGGCGCTCATGATCCTGTTCGGTGAGCTTCTCGCGCACGATTTTCGTAGCCTGCTCGATGACCTGGTCGGCGATTTCGCCGCGCACACGGTCAAACGCGGCCCGCGCCTCGTTCTCGGCGCTGGTGACCGCCTGGGCCTTCATGGCTGCGGCGTCCTTGTGGGCCTTCTCAATGATGGCGACCTTGATGGCTTCGCCCTGGATCTTGGCCTCGGCCAGAATGCTGGCCTTTTCCTGCTCCAGGTTGCGGATGCCGGTTTCGACGTCCTTCAGCCTCTTGTCGGCTTCGCTCTTGCGGATCTCGAGATCCTCAAGGTCCTTCTTGATCTGCGTGCGGCGGCCGCCGAAGAAGGCCACAGCCTTGGCGCCGGCGAACTTGTAGAGCAGGAAGATGAAGATCACGAAGTTCAGGATGCGGAAGCCGTAGTTGGCCCAAGGCAGGCCATGGGCTTCTGCGCCTTCGCCCCCGCTGGCGTAGGCCAGTGCGGAAAACGCAAGGACGCCGATCAGGGTCAGTACTGTGTGCTGTGCAACTTTCAAGGTGTTCCCCCTCCTTCTACCTGCGGCTTAAGCCTGGCCAAGGATCTTGGCAGTGGCCTTCAGCGCGAATTTCTCCACATCGGCGCCCAGGGTTTTCTTGGCCCCGGCCACCTGAGCGGCGATTTCTTCCTGGGCGGCCTTCATGGTCGCAGCCACTTCCTTGCCAACGGCAGACATGATCTGCTGCTCCTCGCCAGAACCTTCGGCGCGCATTTGCTTGCGCAGTTCAAGGCCCTGCTGACGAGCGGAGTCCAAGGCCGTCTCGTAGCCTTTCAGCTTCGCGTCGGCGCTGGAGGTGAACTCTTCGATGCTCCCCAACTGGCTAGCCATGAGCGTGTTGCGCTCCTTGATCTTGTCCCGGATGGGCTTGATCAGGAGAACATTCAGAAACACCACAGTAATGAGGAAATTGATGAGCTGAATAAAGAAGGTACTGTCAATATCAATCATTGCGGCCCCCAGCGCTTTGGATTTTGGATTGTGAAATTTGGTCCAAAGTCAGAGGGGACTTACCCCATGCCCTGGCCCCTGTCAAAGCCTTTTTTCGTTTTTCCCGGCTCCTTAGATGCCGTTGCGCCATGGTTTTCTAGGCTTTGCGGGCA
This sequence comes from Humidesulfovibrio sp., assembly GCF_030689645.1. Classification (GTDB taxonomy): domain Bacteria; phylum Desulfobacterota; class Desulfovibrionia; order Desulfovibrionales; family Desulfovibrionaceae; genus Humidesulfovibrio. The sequence continues at coordinate 7,522 of NZ_JAUYFU010000090.1, read as the reverse complement.
ATTTGCGCAAAATCATACGGGCTGGTTAGAGCTTGTGAAAACTGTGCCTTGATGCGCTGGCCCTTGGAAGTAACCCCTGGCCCGGAGGTGGTTCACGTCTGTTTAAATAAGTAGCGGCGCATGGAGATATTGAGCACAAGGCCAACGAGGCTGAAGTTCACCAGCGTGGCGCTGCCGCCATAGCTGATGAAGGGCAGGGGAACCCCGACCACGGGCATAAGGCCCATGACCATGCCCATGTTGATGAGAATCTGCCAAAAGAAATAGAAGAAAACGCCTGCGGCCAGATAGCTGCCATAGGGGTCCTTGGCGTCGCGCGCCACCACGGCCACTTGGTATAGAAAAGCACAGAAGAGCGAGAGAAGGACGATCATTCCGAAAAAGCCCCATTCCTCCCCATACACGGCCACGGCGAAGTCTGTGTGCTTTTCCGGCAGGAAGCGCAGTTGGCTTTGGGTGCCTCCCAAAAACCCTTTTCCAAAGAGGCGGCCTGAGCCCACGGCAATTTCCGATTGCAGGATGTGGTAACCGGAACCGAGCGGATCGGTGGCGGGATCGAGGAACGCCAAAATGCGCCGTTTCTGGTAGTCCTTGAGCACAAACCAGAACGCCGGCGTGATGAGCGGAATCAGCACACAGAGCGTTCGGAAAAGCCAGGGCTGCACGCCTCGGTACAGCACGAGCCCGGCCAAAAGCATCAGCACCAGCAGGCCTGTTCCCAGGTCCGGCTGTTTGATGATCAAGAGCGCTGGAACCAGGCCTAAGCCAATTACTGCCGCTAGTTCACGCAGGTTGAGCCGTTCGGAGTCGCTTGAGAGCAGGCGTGCCCCGATAAGCAGAACGGAGAATTTGGCGAGCTCGCTGGGCTGGAAGTTGAAGAGTCCAAAGTCCAGCCAGCGCCGTGCGCCAAGCACGGTTTTACCTATTATTGGTACGGCCAGCAGGAGCAGCAAGGTCATAACGTAGAGCGGCCAAGCAACCGCGTTCAGCCTGCGGTAGTCGAACACCATGAAGGCCACCATGCCGCTGAGTCCGATGGAGCCCCAGATCAGTTGCTTTTGATAATAGTTTTCGACCTGCATGCCGTCGCCAAGGCGAACGCCGCTGGCGGAGTACAGGTTCAGAACCCCAATGGCGAAGAGCACGGCCAGCAATCCGGCCAGCCGCCAGTTCACATGGTAGAAGACCCGCCTGTCGATGGGGCTCATTGGGGGATCTCCTTCCGCTGCAGTTCGTTAAAGGCGGGAGGCACGGGCAATGGCGGTTCCGGGAACTGCGTCTCAACTGCCTCCAACCTTGCAGCGGGGCTTGCGGCGGGGCTTGCGGCGCCGGCCACGTCCTGGGGGGGCAGCTCCTTTTTGCCCATGAAGAGGGCATCGAGCATGGCCTTGACCACAGGACCAGCGCCCGAGGCGCCGTGGAGTCCATGCTCCACCATCACCACGATGACGAAGCGCTTGCTGCCTTGTTCGCCGAAGCCGGCCATCCAGGCGTGGTCGCGAAATTTATAGGGCACGTTGTCGCCCATGCGCTTCAGCTCATCCGTCAGGCGCACCACCTGGGCGGTGCCGGTTTTGGCCCCGACCACAACCCCGTTTGTGAGCGCCCGGCGGCAGGTGCCGTGCGGATCCTCAACCGTGGCGACCATGGCCCGCTTGACCATGTTCATCTGTTCTTCCGTAAGGGGCAGCTGCCCGGTCACCTGGGGTTGTTCGCCTTTGACGAGCGCCGGACGCAGGAGCTTGCCTCCGTTCAGCAACGCCCCGATGTAGCGCGCCACCTGCAGCGGCGAGGTGACTGTGTAGCCCTGACCGATGGACATGTTCAGGTCTTCGCCCTTGGTCCACCGCACGCCGAAGCGTTTCAGCTTCCACTCCCGGCTGGCGATGAGCCCGCCCTTCTCGTGCGGGAGGTTGATGCCCGTGACCGAACCGAAGCCCGAGGCTTTGGAGAATTCGCTCATGCGGTCCACGCCGAGCTTCATGCCCAGCTTGTAGAAATACGTGTCGCAGGATTCCACCAGCGCCCGCTGGAAGTTCACGGAACCGTGACCGGAGTGCTTCCAGCAGCGGAACACGTGGCTGCCCAGGGCCACCTCGCCGGTGCAGTTCACGGTTTCCTTCGGGTCCACCACGCCGTAGTGCAGGCCTGCGGCGGCTATGACCAGCTTGAAGACGGAGCCGGGCGGATACACGCTTTGCGTTGCGCGGTTCTGCAGCGGGTGCAGCGGGTCGTCGCGCAGGGTGGCCCATTGGGCGCTGGAAAGTCCGCTGGTGAACATGTTGCTGTCGTAACTGGGTTCGCTCACCAGGGCGTGGATTTCGCCGTTGTCCGGGTCCATGACCACAACGGCGCCGCTTTTGCCTTCAAGCAGCTTGTGCCCCAGCTGTTGCAGTCCAAGGTCGAGGGAAAGGAAAATTTCCTCTCCGGCCCTGGGTTCGCCCTGCTGTTCTTCGGAGAGTCTGCGCCCGGTGACGTCCACCTCGATGAGACGCTTGCCTTTAGCGCCGCGCAGGCGGCTGTCCAGACGGTTCTCCAGGCCCTGCTTGCCCACGAAGTCGCCCAGGGACAAGGTCGGGTCGGCCTGCATCTCGGCCTCGTTGGCCTCGCTGACGTAGCCCAGCACATGGGAGAGCAGGTGCCCGTAGTTGTATTTGCGCCGGGTGCGGGAAAGGATCTCAAGCCCTGGCCAGCGCACGCTCACGCCCTCAATCTTGGCGATGGTGTCGAAGGTCAGGTCCGGGGCCAGCACCAGGGGTTCGAAGCTCTTCACCTTGGGTTTGTTGCGGGTGTAGATTTCCTTCAGGCGTTCCTGGGGAATGCCGGTCAGATCGGCCACTTTGCCCAGTGTGGCGGGAATGTCATCGCAGTCCTCGCGGACAAGGCCCAGGGCGAAGGCGGGCTCGTTGACGGCGAGGAGCTCGCCGTTGCGGTCTCGCAGAAAGCCTCGCGGTGCGAAAAGGTATTCGACTCGCAGCTGGTTGTTGCGGCTCTTCTCGGTGAACACCGGGCCCAGGTGGATTTGCAGGTACCACAGGCGCACGGCGAACAGGCAGAAAAGCCCCAGCACCAGGAACTGGAGGAGGCTGGCCCCGAAGCGGGGCATGTTCTGGCTGGAGGCGCTAAGAAGATTCTTCATGACGCTTCAGCCTGTCTGGGAAGAGATTGTTCGCCGTGTACCATAAAATGGGGTATGTGATGGTTTGAAGCAGGCACTCGAAGAGCACGCGTTTGAGCGGGAAGGCCCGCACCTCAAGCACGGCCATGAGGTACAGCAGCAGGAAATGGGCGCTGCCCAGGGCGAGGCCCAGCAGAGCCTGGAACTGGAAGCTGCCGGGATCTAGGAGCCAGCGTCCCAGGGTCAGCAGCGCGAACAGCGTGAAGTACCAGAGGATGCCGTAACCAAAGGCCAGGCCGCCTGCGCCTTCTTGAATCGCCACCCACACCAGCGCCAGAATGACGGTGACCACTGGCTTTTGCCAGCGCAGGCTGATGGCCATGCCGGGCGCGAAAAAATCCACGCCTGGAACCAGCACCTGCCCCCAGATGCCGCACACCGTAAAAATGGTCCACCAGATGGCCGCCAACATGGGCATTACTCCCAGAGGTCGCGGGTGTCTTCGGGTTTGGCCGCGCGTTTGAGAAGAAGAACCTCTTCCAGGCGGGGAATGTCCACCAGGGGTTCGGCCTGAACGTCCATGAACAGGGTGCCTTCCTCGCGCTTGACGCGGGTGACGCGGGCCACGGGCAGCCCCTTGGGGTACACGCCGTCCATGCCGGAGGTGACGAGGATCTCGCCCTGCTCGATGTTGGAGGTGAAGCCTACATATTTGACGATGAGCTTCTCGTCCGCGCCCATGCCGTACACAACGCCGGCAGCGCGGTTGTCGCGCCCGACCACGGCGATGCGGCCCGAGGGGTCGGTTAAAAGCAGCACGGTTGAGACGGAAAGCCCAGCGCGGTAAATGCGGCCCACCACGCCCTCGGTGGAGAGCACAGGGGTGTCCTCCACCGCGCCGGAAAGCCGCCCGCGGTCAACAAGGATGGTTTCCAAAATGGCCGTGGGCCCGACGCGATGGGCAATGACCCGCGCGCCCTCGCGTTTCCACTCCGGCGGTTCGGGGAAGCCAAGCAGCTTCTCCACCCGCCCGGTGGCCTCGGCGCGCTCGCGCAGGGTCATGTTCTCCAGGCGCAAGGCCTTGACCTCGGTCTCCAGGGCCTCGTTCTGCTGCTTGAGCCCCACCAGGGAAACATAGCGCTCGACAAAGTCCCCGGCCCGGCCCCCCAGCCATTTGCCGGGACGAAGCACCATTCCCACGCTGTCCAGCCCGGAATACGTGCTCAGACGCGTCAAATGACCGGAGCGCAGGTTCCAGGTGTAGAGGCTCAGGTAGACGAAGAGCCCGGCGACGAGGAAAATGGCGACTCGTTTTGGATTCACGCTAGTCCGTGGTCACTTCCCTGTACAGGTCGATGCACTCAAGCGCCTTGCCGGAGCCAAGGACCACGGCGGTGAGCGGATCATCCACCACGGTGATGGGCAGCTGGGTCTCGTGCTGCAGCAGCTTGTCCAGGCCTTTGAGCAGCGCGCCGCCGCCGGTGAGCACGATGCCGCGGTCGACGATGTCGGCGGCCAGTTCGGGGGGGGTCTGCTCAAGGGCGATGCGCACGCCCTGGACAATGCCCTCCACCTGCTCGGAGATGGCGCCGCGGACTTCCTCGGCGGTGATGATGCGGTTCTGGGGAATGCCGGTGACCAGGTCGCGGCCGCGGACTTCCATCTCGCCCGCGCCCTCGACGGGGTAGGCGCTGCCGATGGTCATCTTGATCTCCTCGGCGGTGCTCTCGCCGATGAGCATGTTGTACTTGCGCTTCACGTGCTGCATGATGGCTTCGTCCATCTTGTCGCCGCCGATGCGCACGCTTTTCGCGTACACGATGCCGGAAAGGGAGATGACGGCGATCTCGGTGGTGCCGCCGCCGATGTCGACCACCATGTTGGCGGTGGCTTCGGTGATGGGCAGGTTGGCGCCGATGGCCGCGGCCATGGGCTCCTCGATGAGGTAGACTTCACGCGCTCCGGCGCTCTGGGCGCTTTCCTTCACCGCGCGCTTCTCCACCTGGGTGATTCCCGTGGGCACGCAGATCATGATGCGCGGGCGCACCAGGCGGCGGGAATTGTTCACCTTGGAGATGAAGTGGCGCAGCATGGCCTCCGTGACTTCGAAGTCGGCGATGACGCCGTCCTTCATGGGGCGGATGGCCACGATGTTGCCCGGGGTGCGGCCAAGCATCTTCTTGGCCTCGGTGCCAACGGCCAGCACCACCTTGCCACCGCGAGAATCGCGCTTAACTGCCACCACGGAGGGTTCGGAAAGCATGACGCCCGCACCCTTCACGTACACGAGCGTATTCGCCGTGCCCAGGTCGATGGCGAGGTCTGTGGAGAAATACTCGAAGAATTTGTCAAACAACTTGACCATAAGACCCCCGGTTCTTGAAATATTGTGTCGCCGAACGTACGCTGGACGTACGGCGTCTTTGACCGCAACCGCCGTAGAACAGCAACCCGTACCAAAAGAAAACCCGGCAGGCAATACATGAGCGCACCCCCGTCCCACCCGGCTTCACATGAATCACCGCTTCAGGACGAAATACCCCGCTGGCACCCGGCCCGCGTGTTTTTTCGCGCTCATCTCGGGGGGGCTGTGCGCAAGGTGCCCCTCGACGCCGGTTTCTCCTGCCCCAACCGCGACGGGACCATCTCCCGCCATGGGTGCAGTTTCTGCAATCCCGCCGGTTCCGGCACCGGCCTGCATGCGCAGGGGCTGGACCTGTCCATCCAGTGGCAGCGCCTTGTCCCTCGCGCCCTTGTCCGCGAGCCAAAGGCCAAGCTTTTAGCCTATCTTCAAGCGTATACTAACACACACGCCGCGCCTGAGCGCCTGCGCGGGGTGCTGGCGGAAGTTGCCGCCCTGCCTGGCCTTTCCGGCCTGTGCCTGGGCACCCGGCCTGATTGCCTGGATGTGGACGGCGACCATGCCCGCCTGGACATTCTGGCCCAGGCGGAACTGCCCTTTGTGCGCCTGGACCTGGGCCTGCAATCCGCGGACGATGCGGTGCTGGCCAAGGCCAACCGGGGCCACGGGGCCGAGGTGTTCGCCCGCGCGGTGCGGGCTGCCGCGGCTCGCGGGATCTTTGTGTGCGTGCATCTTGTGCACGGCCTGCCCGGCGCAGGCCCGGAAGACCTCGTGCAGTCGGTTGAATTCTTGAACGCCCTGCCGGTGACGGCGGTGAAATTCCACAACCTGCTTGTGTGTAGGGGAACCGCCTTGGAGAGACAGTGGCGTGCCGGTGAACTCGTCCTGTCTGGCCTTGAGAACTACGTGTTCGAGCTTATACGGGCGTTGGAGCGGCTGAGGCCGGACATCTGCGTTGAGCGTGTTTTTGCCGATGCCGCTCCGGGCGAGCTGGTGGCCCCGGAATGGGCGGCGGACAAGACTGCGGCCCTGGCCCTTGCCCGCAGGGAGATGCAGCGGCGCAATACGTGGCAGGGCCGCGTGGGCTTCTGCCCGGAAGCCCTGCCGGACTGGAGCATGTACTATAAGGAGACGGCATGAGCGGAGCTGTTGCGGAGCGGAAGTCGAAACGTCTGGAGGCCGGGGCTGAGCGCATTGAAACCGTGGCCGCCCCGCCCCTGGGGCTGGATATCGTCTGGCGCGGCGGCAAGGTGATCGGCCTGCGCCTGAGCCGGGCGGAAGGCCCGCAATTGGCCCAGGACGCGAGCCAGGAGGCCCGCGCCGTGCATGCGGCTCTGGTGCGTCTGGCCGCAGGACGGACTGCGGATTTTCCAAACCTGCCCTTGGCCTGGGAGCTTTTGCCGCCCTTTACGCGGGAGGTGCTTTCCACGTTGCACGCGCGGGTGGCTAGCGGGCAGACCGTGACCTACGGCGAGCTTGCCGCCTTGTCCGGCCACGGCGGCAAGGCCCGCGCAGTGGGGCAGGCCATGGCGCACAACCCCTGGCCGCTTATTGTGCCCTGCCACCGCGTGCTTGGCGCGGGCGGTTGCCTCACCGGCTACACCAACCTCCACGGCCTGCCGCTCAAGGAACTGCTGCTGCAATTGGAAAGCGGCCCAGCCAGGGAGTAATGCTCCCTGGTCAGGCCGCTGTCTGGTGCGGTGTAGGCTGCGCTGGCGCTAGACCAAGGTCAGGGTCACGTGGGCGGCGTCGATGGCGGTGACGCCCTGGGCCACGACCACGGCGCCGTTGGCGTCGGTTCCGTCGCTGTCGTAATAGAGGTCGCCGCCTTCTGTGTACAGGCAGGCGGTGTTTCCGGTCACGTTGCCGATGCCGTTGAACAGGCGGCTGGCCAAGGTTGGCTCGTCCCCCCAGCCTAAATTAGAGCTGAAGTTGAGGATGTCGGCGCCGGATTCGTAGTCTGTTATCTCGTCACCGAAGTCGCTGGTGAGGCGGTACGAGAATGTGTCGGCCCCATCGCCGCCGGTGAGGATGTCCGCCCC
>NZ_JAUYFU010000086.1 GCF_030689645.1 Humidesulfovibrio sp. | reverse complement strand
TGGGCGTGCCCCGCTGCGCCCGAACGCAGGCAGTAGCGGAAGGCGCGTTCGCCTGCGTTGTGCCTGGTGGCGGCCTTGTGCTCCACCAGCAGGTCAAGAATCCGGTACAGCGTCACGCGGTTCAAATGCGCGCCAAGCTTCGCCAACAGTTCCTGCGGCGTTGCCGGCCCCCCGGCCTCGGCCAAGGCCTGAACCACGAGCACGCGCTTGCCCGTGGGCGCAAGGCCCGCGCGCGTCAAAATATCCTGTCCGTTCATGCGGTCTCCCGGCGGCTACTGCAACGCTTCACGGAACCCCGTGGCGACCTTCAGGAGATTGGTTTCCCAATCTTCGGCCAGGGGATCGGCGATGACCAGCTTCGCGCCAACGGCCTTGGCGATGGTGCCGGCGGTGCGATGACTCATCTGCGGCTGCACAAAGATGACCTTGGCCCCCTTGGCCTTGGCTTGGCTGACTATGGCGGCCAGACGCCGAGGCGCAGGCTCCTTGCCCTCGAACTCGATGGATGTCTGGGTCAGGCCATAGTCCCTCGCAAAGTATCCCCAGGCGGGGTGAAAGACCAGGAAGGTGCGCTTGTCTGCGGGGATGCCTGCGAACAGGCCCTTCAACTGCACGTCCAGGGCGTCGATCTCCTTCAGGAAGGCCGCAAGGTTGGCGGCATAAACCTTTGCGTGCACAGGGTCGGCCTTTGAGAACGCCTCGGCGATCCTGGCGCTCATCTGACGAACCTGCGCTGGAGAGACCCAAACATGCGGGTCCATGTCCGCCTCGTGCCCATGATGGCCCTTGGCGCCAGCCTTGTGGGCATCGGCGTGGCCTTCGGGCATGGGCAGCTTTTTCAAATCCGCGTCCGTATGCACGAAGAGCAGCTTGGGGTTCGCCCCCTTGAGCCGAGGCTCCCAGGCTTCCTCAAACTCCAGCCCGGCGGAAAGGTACAGGGTCGCGCCCGCTATGGCGCGCATCTGTGATGGCTTGGGCTCATAGGTGTGCGCGTCGGCTCCGGCAGGCACCAGCACCGTGGTGGCGATGAGCTCACCGCCTATCTTTTTGGCAAAATGATCGACTGGCGCAACCCCTACGGCCACCTGCACTTTCCCGGCAAAAGCCAGAACCGGCAAGGCGCAAACAACCAGGACAACACACAAAAGTCCAAGCACTTTTCTCATTGCGGGTACTCCATGTTTCAGCTAAACCCCAAGGCGATGCAACTCTGTTGCACACCAACTGCAACAAAGTTGCATCACTGTCAATACGGGCCTACTCAAGGGTTCAAGGAAACCATGGACCAGAGCGCTTTCGCCATCTTCTCGGCCATCGTCACCTCCATCGTACTGGAGGCCGCGCCGTTTTTGCTGCTGGGCTCTCTGCTGTCGTCCATTCTGGCCGTATATCTGAGCGACGACGCCCTGGGGCGGCTGGGCCGCAAGCACCTTTCCGCCCAGATCGGCCTGGGCCTTGTGGCCGGGCTCATCCTGCCCACCTGCGAATGCGGAGTGGTGCCGGTGACGCGCAGGCTGCTGAAAAAAGGCGTTCCCGCCGGGGCGGCCATTCCCTTCATGCTGGCGGCTCCGGTCGTGAACCCAGTATCGCTGGCCTCCACCTGGGTGGCCTTCCAAGGCGATTGGCAGATGGTGGCCGGTCGCGTGGCTTTGGTGGTTTTGCCCGCTGCCGCCCTTGGCTGGGCTCTGGGCAACAGCAAGGGCCTGGATCTTCTGCGGCCCGCCGCTGGCAATGGCCTTGTCATGGCGCATGAAGCTCCCCACGACGCCGGGTGCGGCTGCGGTTGCGGGCACAAGGGCAAGCGCCCCGGCCTGGCCCAAGGCGTGCTCGACGTGCTGCGCGGCACGGGGCGGGAATTCTTGGACATGAGCCTGTTCCTGATCGTTGGAGCATGCGCCGCCGGACTGTTCAAGGTCTTCCTGCCGCAGGAATGGCTCACCCTGGTTTCCGCCAACCTCTGGCTGGCTGTGCCCGCCATGATGCTCCTGGCCGTGCTCATGAGCATCTGCTCCGAGGCCGACGCCTTCGTGGCCGCCAGCCTGTCCATGTTCCCGCGCCCGGCGCTCCTGGCCTTCCTGGCCCTCGGCCCCATGCTGGACTTGAAGCTGCTGCCCGCGTTCCTCTCTGTGTTCCAACGGCGCGTGGCGCTGGCGGTCATCCTGGTCCCAGCTGCTACGGTGTACGTGCTGGCCATGAGCCTGGGGCTGACCGGGGTGTTCAAGTGATGTCTCTGGCGGACTTCCGCGCCAACTTCCAGGTCCGCGTACAGGACCGCGTGGACGGGCTGTGCCTGCTCTCGCTCGGCGGACTCATGTTCGCCTTGGCGCGCTCCGGCCTGTACTGGTATTTCCTGAACCCGAGGTTCAGCACCATCACCCTCGCCGCTGGCGCGCTGCTGGCCCTCACCGGGCTTGTGCTGATTGTGCGGCCAGCACCCGGCAAGCCCACCACTGCGCGGCTGTGTCGGCAGGCTGTGCTTTTAGGCTTTCTGTCCCTGGCTGCAACCTCATGGGGCCAGGCGGCCAGCGAGCCCTTGCCAGGGGCCATGAGCCCCGCCGCGTCCGACAACATAGGCGCAGCGCCTGAGGCAGAGACCACGGTGGACCCGCGGCCCATCAAAAACGGCTCGGCTTACCTACGCCTGAATCTGGCCGAGCTGTATATCATGCTGGACAAAGGCCGCACTGACTATCCGCCACGCTTCGCCCTGCGCGCCGTGGTGGTGCGGACCCCGGAGCTGGATGCACGCGGATATGTGCTGCTCAAGCGCACGGCCATGGTCTGCTGCCTGGCCGACAGCATGGAGCTGAGCTTCGTCACTCGTGGGCCAGACCTGGACGCCCTTCAAACCGGCGACTGGGTGGAGGTGTTCGGACGCCTGGAGCCGCTGGATGTCTGGGATGACGGGAAAGGCGCGGACCAGGGCCTGGTGAAGGCTACGCCAAAAAGCGAAGGGCCGTCCCTTTCGCTGACCAATCCGAAATTGCGCATCCAGGCCGAAGCCGTGACGCCTATCCAGATGCCGGCCTTCCCCTATCTCTTCGAGTTCCGCGAACAGGAGCCCTTTGCCTGGTAAAAACCAGTCGGACGCAAAAACGGGGGACCGGTCGCCCGATCCCCCGCCTCAATCGCGTGATGCTCTGACCCGCTACATGTTCGCCAGCACGGCGTCGCCCATGGCCACGCAGCCCACGAGCTTGCAGCCTTCCTCGCGGATGTCGCCGGTGCGGTAGCCCTGCGAAAGGGTCTTCTGCACCGCGGCCTCGATGGCTGCGGCCTGCTGGTCCATGTCGCCCGCGCTGTAGCGCAGCATCATGGCCACCGAGAGGATGGTGGCCAGAGGATTGGCCTTGTCCTGCCCGGCGATGTCCGGGGCGGAGCCGTGAATGGGCTCGAACAGGCCGGGGTTCTTCTCGCCCAGGCTGGCCGAGGGCAGCATTCCGATGGACCCGGTGATGACCGAAGCCTCGTCGGACAGGATGTCGCCGAAGAGGTTCTCGGTGACGATGACGTCGAACTGCGAGGGGTCGCGCACAAGCTGCATGGCCGCGTTGTCCACGTACATGTGGCTCAGTTCGATGTCCGGGTAGTCCTGGGCCACCTCCAGCACGATCTCGCGCCACAGGCGGGACACATCCAGCACGTTGGCCTTGTCCACGCTGCACAGCTTCTTGCGGCGCTTGCGCGCGGCCTCGAAGCCCACCTTGGCGATGCGCCGGATCTCATGCTCGGCGTAGATCATGTTGTTGAAGCCCACGCGCTCGCCATCGCGCACCTCCACGCCCTTGGGCGTGCCGAAGTACGCGCCGCCGGTAAGCTCGCGCACCACCAGCAGGTCAATGCCCTTAGCGACGATGTCCGGGCGCAGGTAGCAGGCGTGCTTGAGCTCCGGAAACAGGCTGGCCGGGCGCAGGTTGGCGAAGAGCCCCAAAGCCTTGCGGATGCCGAGCAGACCGCGCTCCGGGCGGATTGCCGGATCGATGGTGTCCCATTTGGGGCCGCCCACCGCGCCCAGCAGCACGGCATCTGCCGCCTGGCACAGCCGCACCGTGGCATCAGGAAGAGGACCTCCCGTGGCGTCGATGGCGCTGCCACCGATGAGGGCTTCCTCGATCTCAAAGCCGGTGCCGAACTTTTCCGTCACCTTGGCCAGCACGCGCAGGGCCTGGCCGATGATTTCCTTGCCGATGCCGTCGCCGGGCATGACACAAATTTTCATATTCTTTCCCATCCTCGCCGCCCTTACTGCCTGTCCGCCAGGCGTTTTTTCACGTAGGGCACCAGTCCGCCAGCGTCGAGGAGCTCCTGCATGAAGGCGGGCACCTTGGCGCAGATGATGGTCTCACCCGTGGTCAGGTTCCTGATCTGCCCATTGCCGGTGTCCACCTCAAGCTTGTCGCCGTCGCTCAACTTGGCGATGTCGTCGCCCACTTCCAGAAGCACCAGGCCCATGTTGAACCCGTTGCGGTAGAAGATGCGGGCGAAACTTTTGGCCACAACCACGGGGATGCCCGCGCCCAAAATGGCGATGGGCGCGTGTTCGCGGCTGGAGCCGCAGCCGAAGTTCTCCTCGGCCACCATGATGTCGTTCTTGCTCACGCGTTTGACCCAGCCGGGCTCAAGCCCTTCCATGCAATTGCTTCCCAGAACCTCGGAATCCGTGGTCACCAGAAACCTGGCCGGGATGATGGCGTCGGTGTCGATATGCGCCCCGACCTTGTGCGCCTTGCCTGTGACGAGCATGTGTGTCTCCTTGTGGTTCGAGGCTTACAGCTTCGCGGGGTTCATGATCTCGCCAGCGATGGCGCTGGCTGCGGCCACAGCCGGACCGGCCAGGTAGACCTCGCTTTCCAGGCTGCCCATGCGGCCCCGGAAATTGCGGTTGGTGGTGGCGATGCAGCGCTCCCCCCCGGCCAGAATGCCCATGTGGCCGCCCAGGCACGGGCCGCAGGTGGGCGGGCCGACCACGGCGCCTGAGTCCATGAAGATGCTGAACAGGCCTTCATCCATGGCCTGCCGCCAGATTTTCGGCGTGGCGGGCAGGATGATGAGCCGCACGTTCTTGTGGGCCTTGCGGCCCTTGAGGATGGCTGCGGCTTCGCGCAGGTCCTCAATGCGGCCATTGGTGCAGGAGCCGATGACCACCTGGTCCACGCGCAGGCCCTTGAGCTCATCCACACCGCGAACGTTGTCGGGCAGGTGCGGGCAGGCCACCTGGGGCGGCATGCCGGTAACGGACAGAGTAAAGTCCTGCTCGTACACAGCGCCGGCATCGGCCTTGAGGAGCGTGTCGCCGTTTCTACCAGCGGCTTTGCAGTAGGCCAAAGTCTTTTCGTCCACCGGGAACAGGCCGGCCTTGCCGCCCGCCTCGATGGCCATGTTGGCCATGGTCATGCGGCCTTCGATGGACAGGGCGTCGATGACCGGCCCGCCGAACTCCAGCGCACGATAAAGTGCGCCGGAAACGCCGAGGCGGCCAATGAGGTGCAGGATCAGGTCCTTGGCTCCCACGAAAGGCTCAAGGGTTCCTTCAAAGGCCGCGCGGATGGTGGGCGGCACCTTGAACCAGGTTTCGCCCAGGGCCATGGCTCCAGCGATGTCCGTGGAGCCCATGCCAGTAGCGAAAGCGCCAAGGCCGCCGTAGGTGCAGGTGTGGCTGTCCGCGCCAACGACGATGTCGCCGGGGCCAACCAGGCCGAGCTCGGGCAGGAGCGCGTGCTCAACGCCCACGTTGCCGCCCTCGTAGTAGTGGGTCACCCCCATCTGCTGGGCGAACTCGCGCACCACCTTCACCTGTTCGGCGGAGTCAATGTCCTTATTCGGCGTGAAGTGGTCGCACACGAGCGCCACCTTGTCCTTGTCGAACACCTTGCCCGCGCCCATGGCCTTGAAGGACTTGATGGCCAGGGGGGCGGTGATGTCGTTGGCGAGGACCAGCGACACGCGACAGTTGACTATCTGCCCGGCGCGGGTGATTTCCTCGTCCGTGTGCGCCTGCAGGATTTTTTCGGCTAAATTGTGGGACATTCGTCTTTCTCCTCTCTCATTTTCTCCAAACGGTTGAGCGCGTTCAGGAAGGCCATCGCGCTGGCCACGAGGATGTCCTCGTTGGTGCCCCGGCCTACGGATTTCTTCGATTCGTGCGCAATGCGCACGGTCACAGTGGCCTGGGCGTCGGTTCCGCCTGTGACGGCGTTTATCTGGAAGCGATCAAGGGCGGGCGCGTAGCCCACCATCTCGCCAATGCACTTGAACAACGCATCCACCGGGCCTTCACCAAAGGCGGAGTGGCGCTTCTCCTCCACGATCTTCTCGCCGTCCAACACTTCCAGCACCATGGCCGCATGCGGCGGCACGCCGTGGGTGCCGGAGAAGATGCTCATGTCCTTCATGCGGTACTTATCGCGACGGCGGTAGACCTTCTCAAGGACAAGCGCCTCCACGTCCTCGTCGAACACGCGCTCCTTCTTGTCCGCCAGCTCCTTCACAGCCGCGAAGACCACGGCGAGCTGCTGCTCGTCCAGCGGATAGCCCAGCTCCACAAGCTTTGACTTGATGGCATGGCTGCCGGAGTGCTTGCCGATGATCATCTCCGTGCCCTTGCGGCCCACGGATTCGGGCGTCATAATCTCGTAGGTCAGCGGGTTCTTGAGCATGCCGTCCTGGTGGATGCCGGACTCGTGCGCGAAGGAATTGGTGCCCACGATGGCCTTATACGGCGGGATAGGCTGGCCGATGATCTGCGAAAGCCTGCGGCAGGACGGATAAAGCTGCCGGGTGTTGATCCCGCAGTCGATCTGGTACAGTTCGCGGCGAGTGTGCAGGGCCATGACCAGCTCTTCCAGGGAGGCGTTGCCCGCGCGCTCGCCGATGCCGCACAGGGTGACCTCGGCCTGCCTCGCACCAGCGCGGATTGCGGACAAACTGTTGGCCACGGCCAGGCCCAGGTCGTTGTGGCAGTGCACGCTGAACACGGCGTCCTTGGCGTTGGGCACGGTCTTGAGCAGATAGGCGATGAGCTCGCCGAACTCGAAGGGCTGGGCGTAGCCCACGGTGTCCGGGATGTTCACGGTGGTGGCGCCGGCGCGAATGACGGTCTCGCACACCTGGGCCAGAAACGCCCAGTCGGAGCGCGAGGCGTCCTCTGCGCTGAACTCCACGTTGGGGCACAGGCTCGCGGCGTGCTTCACCGCGGCCTCGGCCATTGTGAGCACCTCCTCGCGCGATTTGCGCAGCTTGTGCGCCATGTGGATCTCGCTGGTGGCCAGAAAGGTGTGGATGCGGGGGTGGGCGGCGTCTTTGATGGCCTCCCAGCCGCGGTCGATGTCCTTGTTCAGGGCGCGGCACAGGGCGGCCACCTGCACGTTCTTCACAGCGCCGGCGATGGCCTTGACGGCCTCGAAGTCGCCATGACTGGCGGCGGGAAAGCCCGCCTCGATAACGTCGACGCCGAGAGTCTCCAGCTGCTGCGCCAGGCCGACTTTTTCCTCAAGGCTCATGGTGGCGCCGGGAGACTGCTCTCCGTCGCGGAGGGTGGTGTCGAAAATATATACGCGGTCAGACATGATATCCTCCTCGCTCGAATTTGTGAACCTATCCGGTTCATGGATGGCTTGCAAGAATGCCAAAAAGCGCACTGCGGGCGCATGCCCGCGCAGGGGATGCCGTCCCAGAAGGGATGCTCTTTCAGCCGAAGAAGGGAAAAGTGGAAAGAATCGGCTTACAAGTGCCCCGTCTGGGACTCTCGTAGGCTCGCTAGGGCGAGGAAAAGCGAAAGGTTCGCTATGGCGGAAGGCTGGATACGGGTCATCCTGTCGTCTCCTGCATTCTGGCACGGCCTTGAGGCAACGTCACCTCTGGTCGAGGGAGCAAGCTGCCGTGGCTTTCCAGGACGCATTATCAAAACCTAAAAACTCTGAAATGGAGTTTGCCATTTCATGCCCCGGCTTGTCTAGTGCATGAGCACAGATTTCATGAGCCAAAGCCGCAAACCGCCCGCAACACTGTGGCACAAGCCAAAGCGCACACCTGCGTTTGCGCCAGATGGCTAGAACTCCCGGTTGTCCACAAGGCGCTTGGCCTCCGGTGCGATGCCCTCCGCCCCCACCAGCTCAACAACGGGCCTGAGTTTGAGCACAGCCTGGAACGCGGTTCCAAAGGCCCCAGTGTCCAGATCACCGGAAACGGCAAGCCGCACGGTGAGCTTGTCCTTGCCGCCGGGGTTGCTCACCACTATCTGCCAGGCGCGGATTTGCGGGAACTGGCCAGCCACCTGCGCAGCCTGCGCCGGGTATATGAACTGCCCCTTGACCTTGGCCGTATCGTCGGCGCGTCCAAGAATGCCCTCCAGCCTTGCCGAAGTGCGCCCGCATGCGCAGGACGACACGTTCAGCCGCGACAAATCTCCCGTGGCCAGCCGGATGAGGGGGTATTCGCGCGCAAATGGCGTCACCACAACCTCCCCCACTTCCCCCGCAGGCAAGGCACAGCCGGTCTGCGGATCACAGATTTCCACCAGGGCGCGGGAGGACAGATGCATTCCTTCTGCCTCTGCGCATTCATAGGCGATGCAGCCCACATCCGCCGTGCCGTAGCCCTGGCGCACCGTGCAGCCGAACATATCCTCAACCTCGGCGCGCAGCGCAGGAGAAAGGCGCTCCGCAGCCACAAAGGCCTTGCGCAGGCTCAGGTCCTTGCTGGGGTCCAGGCCCAGGCTCCGCACCTTTTCGCCAATCACCTTGAGATAACTGGCCATGCCCACAAAGCCCGTAACGGGCAGCCGCCGCATGAGCTCCACCTGAACCTCAGTATTGCCAGGACCGGCGGGAATCACCGCGCAGCCCAGTTCGCGCAGGGGCTCCTCAAGCATGAGCCCCGCCGGGGTCAGATGGTAGCTGAATGTCATCTGGGCCAGGTCGCCCTTCGCAAAACCTGCGGCATGAAAAGCCTCGGTCCAGCCCCAGTAGTCGCGCCGGGCGCCTTCAGGATCGAAAAGCGGGCCAGGGGATTGGTAGATGCGGCGCAACTCCCCCGGGCGGCAGGTGAGCAGCCAGTCGAGGCCGCGCTCCTCCTGGAGCGCCATGAGTTCCTTCTTGTGCAGGGGCGGCAGTGAGGCAAAGCCCTCAGGGGTAGCTGCAGCGCGGGCGGAGAGCCCCGCAAGGGCCAGCCGCGCCCGGAACTCTTGAGAATGCCTGGCGGCTTTGGCCACAAGACTGCGCACAGCCTTCCATTGCGCCTCCCGGCGCTTGTCCGGGGCTGCGCCCTCCAGATGATTATGGAACATCGCGTCTCTCCTTGCCCCTGCGGGCTAGCCCAGCCAGCGTTTGCGCCGCCTGTAGTGCTTCACGTCCCGGTAGCTGCGCTTGTGGCCGCTAGAGCCCATGCCCAGGTAGAACTCCTGCACGTCCGGATTGTCCAGCAGACTCTTTGCCTGCCCCTCCATGACGATGCGGCCATTCTCCATGATGTAGCCCTGCCCGCTCACTGTAAGCGCGGCGCGGGCGTTCTGCTCCACCAGCAGCACGGTCACGCCCTCATTGGCGTTGATGCGCATGACGATCTCGAAGATTTCCTCCACCAGCAAAGGGGCAAGCCCCAGGCTCGGCTCGTCGAGCAGCAGCAGCCGGGGCCGAGCCATCACCGCGCGGCCGATGGCCAGCATCTGCTGCTCGCCGCCGGACATGTACCCGGCCTGCTGCTTGCGGCGCTCCTTCAAGCGCGGGAAGTAGGCGTAGACCTTCTCCAGGCTTTCCGGGATCTCGCCGCGGGGCCTGGTGTGCGCTCCGCAGCGCAGGTTCTCTTCAACCGTGATGTCCACAAAGATGCGCCGACCCTCCATGACCTGGAAGATACCCTGGCGCACGATGCGCTCCGGCGCCAGGGTGTGGATTGGCGCACCGTCGAACAGCACCGACCCGGCTGTGACCTCTCCGTTTTCCGAGCGCAGGAGCCCGGAAATGGCCTTGAGCGTAGACGACTTGCCTGCGCCGTTGGCGCCGAGCAGGGCCGTGATGCCGCCCTCGCGCACGTTGAGGGAAAGCCCCTTGAGCACGAGGACGACGTCGTTGTACACGACCTCCAGGTTCTCCACCCGGAGCAGATCTTTTGCGGGCGCAGTTTCCGTCATTGTTACTTACCGAGCCACTCCGCCTTGCGTTCCAGGCTCTCCTGCGCCACGAAGGCGAGTTTGCCACCGCTGATCTTGTAAAGGAACACGGCCATGCTGGGGCGGTGGTCCGCAGGCAGGAAGCTGACCTTGGGCGCCAGGCCCATGGGATCAAAGTCCGTCATGCCCTCAAGGGCGGCCTTGATGCTCTTTCCGGTGAGGGGGCCCTTGGCTGCGGCCTGACGCAGGCCCTCGCCCATGACCAGCATGGAGACGAAGCCGCGCACGTAGTGGGTCATCTGCGGCTGATTCTTGGCGGTCTCCATCAAGGCCTTCATGCCCGGCACGTCCTGACCATACACAGCGGCGGCCTGAAGGCTGTACGCACCCTCGCAGGCATCGCCCGCCATCTTGATCAGGTTCTCGTCGGAACCCCAGATGTTGGTGAGGAAGGTGGCCTTGAGCCCGATTTTCTTGGCGTCCTTGAGGATGACCGCTGTGGAGGGCGTGGTGCCGCCGATCCAGATGAAGTCCGGCTTCTTGTCCTTCAGGGGCAGAAGCTGGGTGGTGGCGTCAATGGCCTTCAGATCCACGGCGGCCTCGCCCACGATCTCGAAGCCAAGCTCGGCGGCATACTCCTTGGCGGCGGGAATGGGCGCCAGGCCATAGGGATGATCGGGATACAGGAACGCCAGTTTGGGCGCGCGCGCCTCCTTCCAGTTGGCCTTGAAGTGCTTGAGTCCGGCACGCACCTGGGTGGAGTAGTCCGCCGAGGTGAAGAAGTTGTAGGGTGCAGTCTTGGGATCCGTCAGGTGCGCGGAATAGGACGCCGAGAAGTAGGGGATCTCGTCCTTGGCCGCCATGCGGGTCAGGGCCTCGGTAACGGCGGTGCCGTAGCCCTGTATGGCCGCCACCTTCTCTTGGGCGAACTTTTTGTAGATGGAGAGGCCCTGCTGCACGTTGTACGCGTCGTCCTGCACATCGAGCACGATCTTGGCCCCGCCGATGCCGCCGTTGGCGTTGATGTACGCGGCTCCGGCCTTTACGCCCTCGGCGTAGGGCACGCCCACGGACGAAGTGGGGCCGGAAAGGTCGATGATGCCGCCGATGCGGATATCGCCGCCCGGCTTGACCGCAGCCGCGTCATCCTTCTTCTCGCCGCCGCAGCCGCCTGCAGCCAGGGCCAGGCTCAAGCCAAGGCCCAGAAGCATCGTCACGAATGTCTTTTTCATAATGTCCCCCCCTTGATGCGAAACGTGGTTCTCCCCGGCCCCCCTAGTGGGCGAAGGGGTACAATTTCCAGTATGACTTGACGAGCCGCCAGCGGTTGGCAAGGCCTTCCGGCTCAAAGATCAGGAAAAGCATGAGGGTGAGGCCGAACACGCCCTCCCGCAGGGCCGCCAACTGGCTGCTGATGTCCGGAAACACGCCGGTGAGCGAACGAGTCGCCGCCGTGAGCACCTCAGGCAGAAGGGTCATGAACACTGCGCCCATGACCGAGCCGACAATGCTGCCCAAGCCCCCGATGACGATCATGGCCAGATAGGTGATGGACAGCCCGATGCCGAACTGCTCACCGGAGAGGAACAGGGTGTAATGCGCCCAGAGCCCCCCGGCCACGCCAGCCAGGAACGACGACAGGCCGAAAGCGACCAGCTTGTAGGCGAAGAGGTTCACCCCAGCTATTTCGGCGGAAAGGTAGAAGTCGCGGATGGACACGAAGGCCCGGCCATGACGCGTGCGCATGACGTTGGCGACGACGGCGAGGGTGCAGGCGGCCACCGCGAACAACAGGTAGAACATGCGGCGCTCGCCCTCGAAGGAGAAGCCCAGAATCTTCGGAGGCTCAAGCATAAGCCCGCGCGAGCCGCCCGTGGCGGTCTCCCAGTGCAGGAACACGTATTCGAGGATGAGCTGCGCCGCCAGGGTGGCGATGGCCAGGTAAATGCCCTTGAGCCGCAGCGAAGGCACGCCGAAGAACATTCCCACTAAGGCCGACGCGCCGCCGCCCAGAAGAAGCGCGGCCAGGAAGGGCACGCCGTTCAGCGTGGCCTGTGCCGCCGCATAGGCTCCCACCCCGATGAACGCCCCGTGGCCCAGGGATATCTGGCCGCAGATTCCGGTGAGCAGATTGAGCGACACCGCGCCGATGACCGCGATGCACATGAGGTTAAGGACGGAGAGAAGATAAGTGTCCAGCACCAGCGGGCACAGCAGCAGCAAAGCAACAAAAAGGCCCAGGCTCCAGCGCTGGAAGCCGGTATTGAACAACCCGGCCTCGGCCCGGTAGCTTTCAAAAAAGAGTCCGCAATTGCCTTGCATGCCTACACCCGCTCGATGTCTTTGGTGCCGAAGAGCCCATAGGGGCGGATCATGAGGATAATCACCAGCACCACGAATGCCGCCACGTCACGGAAGCCGCCAAGGCCCAGGAGATCTTTGGCCAGACCGTCGCAGACGTTCTCAAGCACGCCGATGATGAGCCCGCCCAGGGCCGCGCCCAGGAGGCTGTCCAGGCCGCCCAGGATCACCGCCGGAAAGACCTTGAGGCCAAGCACGCCCAGATGGGAGTTGATGCCGTTGATGTTCCCGAGGATGACGCCGCCGACCGTGGACACCACGCTGGCGATGCACCAGGACAGGGCGAAGATGCCCCGGATGCCGATGCCCATGCTCTGGGCGGCCTGCTGGTCATGGGCCGTGGCCCGCATGGCAATGCCCATGCGCGAATACTTGAAAAACAAAGTGAACAGGCCAAAGAGCACAGCAGAGAGCGCGAAGGCCGCAATGTACACCGGCGCAACAGGCAGCCCGGCGATCATCACCGGCGTGCTGGGCAGCACCTCCGGGTACACGCGTATCTGCGTGCCCCAAATGAGCTGGACGATGCTCTTCAGCACCGAGGACAGGCCGATGGTCACCATGATCACGCAGATGTGCGCCTCCCCGATGAGGGGCCGCAGGGCCAGGCGCTCAACCAGCAGGCCCAGCACCACGGAGAAGCCCAGCGTCATGAAGAACGCCCACACGAAGGGGATGGAGAGCTGCACAGTGAGGCCGAAGCAAACGTAGGCCCCGACCATGACCATCTCGCCCTGGGCGAAGTTGACGACCTTGGTGGCCTTGTAGATGACCACGAAGCCCAGGGCCACGAGACTGTAAATCCCGCCCACCACCAGGCCGTTGATGAAAAGTTGCAGATAGTATTCCACGCGGCTTCAGCCTCCCGCTGTTTCTATGCGGATGTCGCCGCACATCTGGCGCACGCGTCCGTCCTGGTACTGGATCTCCATCTCAAGGTTCAGGGCGCAGGCCTCGGTGTACAGGGCCTCTATGAGCGCGCCATAGCGCTCGTTGATAGTGCCCCGGCGCACCTTGCGGGTGCGGGTCAACTCGCCGTCATCGGCGTCCAGCTCCTTGTAGAGCAAGGCAAAGCGGCGGATGCGGGTGGCCTCGGGCAGGCTGGCGTTGATGCGCTCGATCTCGTCTCGCACCAGTGCGTACACCTGCTCCTTGGCGGCAAGATCCTGGTAGGTGGTGAAGGTGATCATGCGCCCTTCCGCCCAGTGCCCAACGATGCTCATGTCTATGCAGACGATGGCGGTCACGTGCTCCCGCCCCTGACCCAGGACCACGGCCTCGCGCACGTAGGGAGAAAACTTGAGCTTGTTCTCGAGAAACTGCGGGGAAAAGCGCGTGCCGCAGGCCAGGTGCATCACATCCTTCAGACGGTCGATGACCACCAGCCGCCCGGTGTTGTCAAAGAACCCCGCATCGCCGGAGAGCAGCCAGCCATCGCTCAGGGTCTCCGCCGTGGCCTTTTCGTTCTTGTAGTAGCCCATGAACACCGCCGGGCTTTTGGAGAGGATCTCGCCGCCCTCGGAAATGCGCACCTCGGTCTCTGGAATGGGCAGGCCCACGGAATCGAAGTCGATGGCTCCGTCGCGGTGGATGCAAGAGATGCCCGCGATCTCGGTCTGGCCATAAATCTGCTTCAGGTTGACGCCGAGGGCGTGGAAGAATCGGATGGTGTCCGGCCCAAGGGCGGCGCCGCCAGTGGAGGCGCTGCGGATGCGCGAGAAACCAAGCCTGTCGCGCAGGGCGCGGAACAGGCACAGATCGGCCAGCTTGTAGCCAAGCGTGACCGCCAGTCCAGGCTTTTTGCCAGCGAAGCGTTCGTCCACATACTTGAGCCCCAAGGGCATGAAGAAGTTGTAAAGCAGGCGCTTGCCCGGCGTTGTCTCCAGAATGTCGCCGCGCACCTTGGCGGACAGCCCCTCCCACACGCGCGGAGGCGAAAAGATCAGGTGCGGGCCGATCTCGCGGATGTTGGCCTGCACAGTGTCCGGCTCTTCCGGGAAGTTGACGCAGAACCCGAAGAGCAGGCTTGAGGCCACGGCCATCATCTGCTCACCCATCCAGGCCAGAGGCAGGAAGGACACGAATTCGTCCGACTGGTGCTTGCGGTCCACCTGACCAAGGTTGGCGGCCATGGACAAGAGGTTGCGGTGGGAGAGAACGGCCAGCTTGGGCCGGCCCGTGGTGCCGGAGGTTGTGGCCACAAGGGCCGCGTCGCCGGGCTTGATGCGTCCGAGCATGGCCGTGAACTCGGCCACGGAGTCAGTCACAGCTTTGCGGCCAAGCTCGCACACGGCCTCGAAACTCAAGAGCCCTGGCTCCTTGCAGCCGGCAAGCCCCTTCGGATCGTGGTACACGATGTGCTTGAGCAGCGGCAGATCTGGCCGCAGGGTGAGCATCTTGTCCACCTGCTCCTGGTCCTCGGCCACAACCAGCCGCGCCTCGGAAAGCTCGAAGATGTAGCGGATCTCCTCTGGCGGGGAGTCCTGGTACAGGCCAAGGGCCATGCCGCCCAAGGCCTGGATGCCAAGCTCGGCGAAAAGCCATTCCGGCCTGTTGTCGCCGATGATGATGACCATGTCGCCGCGGCCAAGGCCCAGCTCGCGCAGGCCGCAGGCGAACTCCGCGGTGAGCCCCAGGTAGTCGCGCCAGGAAAATGGCTGCCAGACGCCCCACTGCTTTTCGCGCAGGGCGGCCTTGCGTGGGCGCTCACTTGCCTGCCGGAGCAGCAGTGCTGGCAGGGTGGTCTCGTGTGCTTTGGTCAAAAGCGTTTCCTTTTCGGGGGATGTTAGCGGCCCATGAAGGTGGCGTCTTCCGTGCCCAGATAAGCGGAAATGACAGCCTGGTCGGCGCTGATCTCGTCGGGCCGCCCCTGCGCCAGGACAGAGCCGAAGTCCAGCACCACGATCTTGTCGGAGATGTCCATGACCACGCCCATGTCGTGTTCGATGAGCAGCACTGTTGCGCCCCACTCCTCGCAGATGTCGAGGATGTAGCGGGCCATGTCCTCGGTTTCTTCCAGGTTCATGCCGGCCATGGGCTCGTCCAGCAGAATGAGCTTCGGCTCAGCCGCCAGGGCCCGGCCCAGCTCCACTCGCTTCTGCACGCCATAGGGCAGATGTCCAGCGGCCTGGTGGCGGTAGGGTGAAAGCCCGAGGAAATCGATGACATCCTCAACGCGGCGACGGTGAACGCTCTCATCCGCCACTGCGCGGCCATGATAGAAAATGGCGGACAATAGCCCGTAGTGGATGAGGTGGTGTCGGCCAACCATCAGGTTGTCGAGCACGGACAGCCCCTTGAACAGCGCGATGTTCTGAAAAGTGCGCGAGAGACCCATGGCGGCGCGCTTATGCGCGGCCAGTCGCAGCATGTCTTGGCCGTCGAGATAGATTTCTCCAGAGTCCGGCGTGTAGCGACCGCTGATGCAGTTGAGGATGCTGGTCTTGCCCGCGCCGTTGGGGCCGATGAGCGAGACGATGCGCCCCTTCTCGACGGAAAAGGACACATCGGTGAGCGCGGCGATGCCCTTGAAGGTCAGCGTCACGCCCTTCACTTCAAGGAGCGGTGTCGTCTTGGTCATCACTGCCACTCGTGCATGAAGTCCATGGGACCCATGACCTTGTAGCCGCGATCCTGCAGGGCCGCAGCAATGGGGGAGGCGTCGCGCGTATCCACGCGAACCACAACGATGCGTTTTCCGCCGTGAAAGAAGGTGCCTGTTGAGATGATGGAAAGGCCCATGCCCGCGATGATCCCGGCAACCTCGTGCAGCACGCCGGGGCGGTCGTTGGCCTCGAAGGTGATGCGCGAGCCTCCCTCTCGGTGGCCCATCTCCTCCACCAGCACATCAAGCATGACGCTGCGGTTGATGTATCCGATCAACTGGCCCTGATGGTCCACTACCGCAAGCCCGGCGAGGTTGCGTTCGAACATCATGTCCGCAGCAGCCTCGACCTCGGTTTCCGGCGGTATGGTCTTGATGTCCTTTCGGATTATGCGTTCAACCGTGAGGCGGCTCATGAGGTACTTGATCTCGTGCTTGTCGAGAGAGGTCATGATGCTCGGCAAAGATGCAGAGAGATCCTCAGGCCGCACATAGCCCAGAAGCTTGCCGCCATCCACCACCAGCAACATGCCCAAGCGGCTCTCATCAAGAAGCTTCTGAGCCTCAAGCACCGGGGTCTTGGGCGTAACTGTGACGAAGTTGCGCAGCATCTTCAGACCTACGTACATCATCCCTCCTCGAAGTTCTCATGTTGTCCGAACCTGTGGCACGGGCTCCAAAAAACCTGTTTGCGCCACTTGAGTCAAGAAAAAAGTGAGCGCTCAACTACATTGAATGCGAAACAAGTCCTTGAGACGCCAGCAAGAGCTGACGCGCTGCATTCACTGCGTCCCGATGGGGAGGAAACGGACCCTCTGAGCGGAAAAGAAGCGCCCTTTCAGCAATGGGGCAAAGAAAAGGTGGAGGCGGAGTTCCTCGTACGAGGAGGCGAAATCATCTCGGCCAGCCAGAGTGACGGAACACCTGGATTCGCTAGGCCCAACGCGACAGGCATGAGATCCGCAACCAGAGCAGATCAACAGATTCCGCACCTGAAGAGCAGGTGTTGTCTCATCCCCTGCGCAACGCGCGCATCAAGACTCAAGGGCCTGCGTTCGAAACAGCCGGGCCTCTCGGCGTATGGTTCTAGCTGGCTTGCGGCCCCTTCTGCGAGTCTCGCTGAAGCTTGGAGCTGCGGGGGGAGAGGATGAAAAGAGTGTAGAGCGGGCCGCTGATGATATAGGCCATGAAGAAGACGAAGCCCAGCATCTTTGGCCTGGAGGCAACCATGACGAAGAGCAGGATGACGGTGACCATGGAGCTGAAGGGGTGGGCCTTGATGAACCCGTATTCCTTGAAGGAGGCGTAGCGCATGGTGCTGACCATAAGAAAGGACAACACGTACACGAGCACCAGACTGGCGGTGGGCAATACGTCGGCGGCCCAAGACTCGGGCAGATGCGGCGCAAAGATCACCAACGAAGCCAGCGTGCTGGCCTGGGCCGGAATGGGCAGACCGATGAAGAACTTCTTGCTGGTGACCGCAGCCTGCACGTTGAACCGCGCGAGACGAAGGGCGCCGCAGGTCAGAAGCAGGAACGAGGCCATAAGGCCCAGGGTGCCGAACTCAGAGAGGTGCCACTGGTACATCATGAGCCCCGGCGTTGCGCCAAAGGCCACAAGGTCGGCCAGGGAGTCGAACTGCACGCCGAATTCGCTGGTGGTGTTGGTCAGCCGGGCAACCTTGCCGTCCAGGCCGTCGAAGAGGCACGACCCAAGGATGCACAACGCCGTGTACTCAAACTTGCCCTCAATGGACCATATCATGCCCAGGAAACCCAGAAACAGGCTCGCCGTGGTGAACAGGTTCGGAAGTATGTACACGCCCTTATGACGGGGCAAAGCCTTATCCTTGGCCATTATTTCTCCCGGCTGATTCCGGCAATATTATTTGCGGACGGCGAGGGCCGTCTCGCCCGCGCGGACAGTCTCGCCCACGTAGACCTTAACAGCATAGTCGTCGGGCAGATAGAGGTCAACTCTGGACCCGAACTTGATAAGGCCAAAGCGCTCGCCCCGGCGCAGGATGTCGCCCGGCTCGGCCCAGCACACGATGCGCCGCGCGATGAGTCCGGCGATCTGCACCATGGTGAAACGGTCCTTGCCGCGGCCCATGACGACGATATTGCGCTCGTTGTCGGTGCTGGCCTTATCCAGGCTGGCGTTGAAGAACTTGCCGGGGATGTAGCGGATCAGCTCCACGCTGCCCTCCACCGGGGCGCGGTTCACATGCACGTCGAACACGTTCATGAACACGCAGACCACCTGGCGAATCTGGCCGCTCACGGGGTCCGGAGCGAAGTCCACCTTGATGATGCGCCCGTCCGCCGGGGAAATCACGGCATCCAGATCCTCCGGCGCCACGCGCTCGGGATCGCGGAAAAAATGCACCACGAAGCAGGTGACGAAGAGGAGGATGAGGGCCAGAAGCCACCAGCCCAGGGCCGCGAAGACCAGGGTGGCGAAGGCCGAAAGGCCGATGGACGGCAAGCCTTCGAGGCTGAGTCCGATGGTCGGTTTGCGCATTGGCGGCTGCTCCTGAAAGGTTGAAGTCACGGCGGTGCCGGACCAGAATTACTACTCGCCATTGGGGCGCAGGTCAACCGTAGCCTAGGGCGGCCAGAGAAGCACTGCGGGATGCTTTGCTTTTCGCTTTTGGCTGAAGTATGGAAGAAAGCATGGAGCCCGTCACCCATCTTGCTGCGGGCCTGCTTACCGCCCAGGCCCTGCGCCCGGCGCTTCTGCCGGGAAAAGCCGCTGCGCGCGGCTTCACCCTGCTCTGCTGCGTCGCGGCCACCATCCCCGACGTAGACAGCCTTTCGGGCCTGCTCGGCCCGGAATCTTACCTGCTGCACCACCGGGGCCTCACGCACTCGATATTCTTCCTGCCGTTTTTCGCCCTCTTGCTGGCCTGGGCCGCACGCAGGCTGGGCGCAGATGCGCCCCTGCGCCATGGCTTCATGGCTGCCGCTCTGGCCCTTATGACGCACCTGTTTCTGGATGTGGCGACAACCTTCGGCACCCAACTCTTCACGCCCTTCTCCAACACACGCATAAGCTTCGAGGGCGTGTTCATTGTGGACCCGATCTTCACCCTGGCGCTCCTGAGCTTCGCCCTTGCCGCCCGGCTTTCGCCCCGGCAAAGCCAAACACTGGCTCTGTGCGGCCTTGGCCTCCTGCTGGGCTATCCCATGCTCGGCAACGCGCTGCGCCTGGACATGCAGGCCCGCTACGAGGCACTGCTCACCGCGCGCGGCACCTCAGTGGAGCGAGTGAGCATAACGCCCGACGCATTTTCTCCCTACTATTGGAAGGTGGTTCTAGAGGACGGCCAGGAAGTGCGCGTGACCACGGCGACGATCTTTGACCTTGCCGCGCCCCACCCTGTTCTGCGCTTCCTACGCTTAGAGCGTTCAGAGTTGCTTCGCCTGAGCCAACAGGCCAGCTTCTTCGGCACCTATGCCTGGTTCGCAATCCATCCGGCGGAATGGCCCGCCCAGGCCGACGGATCCGCGCCCCCTCACGCACGCCGTTTTCTCGATGCGGCCTACGTCAACGCCAGCCCGGTAATGGCGGCGCTGTTCAGACAAAAGACAGGTTTTGCGGAATGTGCGGCATATTTTGACGACACCGGGCGGCTGGTGGCCTGGAGTGACTGGAGCGGCCGCACTCATCCGGTTCCCGAGGCCGGAGCTGGTCCGGCGAGCGCGAAGGCAAGCTCCGGGACCGCCACAGCAACTGACGTCAGAAATTCGAACATGAGGCCATAAAACATGCACAGGAGGACCGCATGGACACACTAGACGCTATCCTGAGCCGCCGCAGCATCCGCAAGTATACGGACCAGCCTGTGGGCGAGGAGCAGGTCAAGGAACTGCTTGTGGCGGCCATGGCCGCGCCGAGCGCAGGCAACCAGCAGCCCTGGCAGTTTGTTGTGGTGCGGGACAAGGCCCGGCTTGAAGAGATCGCCCGCATTCATCCCCACGCGACCATGGCCGCGAAGGCCCAGTTGGGCATTCTGGTCTGCGGCGACACGCGGGTGGAGAAGTATGCGGGCTATTGGGTCATCGACTGCGCAGCGGCGGTGGAGAACCTGCTGCTGGCGGCCCACAGCCTGGGCCTGGGCGCGGTGTGGACGGGTGTCCACCCCATGCCGGAGCGGGTGGAGGCCTTTGCAAAGCTCTTTGGCGCTCCCGAAGGCGTCATCCCCCACTCCTTCATCCCCGTGGGATACCCGGCGGAAGAAAAGAAGCGCGAGGACAGGTACCGCCCGGAGCGCGTGCACCTGGAGCGTTTTTAGCCGCGCGCGCTAGCTTTCATCTGCTATTTCCGGCAAACCGCGCAGCACGGCCCACCCAGCCAGGGCCGAGATGAGCGATCCGGACAGGATGCCGAGCTTGGCCAGGTCCGTCTGCTGCGGGCCAGGAAAGGCCAGGCCCGCCACGAAGATGGACATGGTGAAGCCGATGCCGGCCAGACAGCCTGCGCCCAGCAGGTGGCGCGAGGTCACGCCCGGCAGCTTCGGGCTCAGCCCCAGGCGGATCATGGCCAGGGTAGCCAGGCAGACGCCCACGGGCTTGCCCAGGGCCAAGCCAAGCCCAACTCCCAACGACAAGGGGCTGGACAAAGCAGAGAGCACATCGCCTGAAAGCGCCACCCCGCCATTGGCCAGAGCGAAGACGGGCATGATGGCGAAGGCCACCCAGGGATGCAGCCGGGCGTCGAGTCGCTGCAACGGAGTCTCGGCGTCTTGGCAGGCTTTGCGCAGGGTCAAAACGATCTTGTGCAGCCGGTCGCTGCCCAGCATGTTGCCGCCATGGTGCTCGTTCTTCAACTGATCCAGCAGGCGGCGGCTCTTCTCAAGCATTTCCCCCACGCCCATGCGCGACCGCGCGGGAATGGTCATGGCCGCCAGCACCCCGGCCACGGTGGCGTGAACGCCGGAGTTGTAGAAGCACAGCCAAGCCGCAGCGCCAAGAAGGAAATAAACCACGGTTCTGCGCACGCCCAGCGCGTTGGCCCCGGCCATGCCCGCCAGCAGCGCCAAACCCAGCGCCAAGGCGGGAAGATTGAGCTGCCCGCCATAGAACAGCGCGATGATCAGCACCGCGCCGATGTCGTCGGCAATGGCCAGAGCCGTAAGAAAGACCTTGAGGCTGGCCGGGATGCGCCTGCCCAAAAGCGACAGCACGCCCAGGGTGAAGGCGATGTCCGTGGCCATGGGGACGCCCCAACCGCGCTCGTTGCCCGTGCCCCAGGTGAAGGCCAGATACACCGCAGCAGGCACCACCATGCCGCCCACGGCGGCGGCGATGGGCAAGAGCGCCTTGCGGGCGCTGGAAAGCTCGCCCGCCAGGATCTCGCGCTTGATCTCCAGCCCCACGACGAAGAAGAACACCGCCATGAGCCCGTCGTTCACCCAGTGCAGCAACGACAGGGAAAGCTCAGACTTACCCGCGCCAACAGTGAGGTGGACATCCTGCAGCCGGGCGTAGGAGTCGCCAAAGGGCGAGTTGGCCCAGATCATGGCTGCGGCGGTGCAGGCCATAAGAAGCAGGCCGCCCGCAGCGCTGGTTTTGAAAAAACGGTTGAAGGGACTGAGGATTATCTCAATCGGAGCCTGTTTCTTGATGCGCATGGTCCTCCCGGTGCATTCCGTTCGGGCCGTAACCGCAGGAGCACGGGGTGCAGAACCCCGGCGCCGTTAACGGCCGATGCCGTAATGTTTGAGGCCGAACCGGGCAAGCAGCTCCGGCTGGTAGAGGTTGCGGCCATCGAAGATCACACGCCCGGCCAGCTTGCGGGCCATACCAGCGAAGTCCGGGTTGCGAAACTGATTCCAATCCGTCACCACAGCCAGTGCGTCGGCTCCATCCAGAGCTTCATACTGGTTGGCGACCAGCTCGACCAGGGCATTGCCAGAAAGCTCGCCTGCAGCGCGTTCTCGGGCCACCGGATCAAAGGCGCGCACGCGCATGCCGCGCGCGGACAGTTCATTGATGATGGCCAAGGCCGGGGCCTCGCGGATGTCGTCCGTATTGGCCTTGAAAGCCAGGCCCCAAACAGCCAGCGTCTTGCCCGCCACGCCGCCAAGCGGCTCGAAATGCTTGATCACCTTTTCGGCCAGCACCTGTTTCTGGCGGGTGTTCACCTGGTCCACGGCGTCGATGAGCGCAGCCTCGTACCCGGCCTCACGCGCAGTGCCCAGAAAAGCCTTCACGTCCTTGGGGAAGCACGAGCCGCCGTAGCCCACGCCGGGGTAGATGAAGTCGTAGCCGATGCGGTGGTCGCTGCCTATCCCGAGGCGCACCTCGGAAACGTCGGCCCCCACGCGCTCGCAGATGTTGGCCACCTCGTTGATGAAGGAAATCTTGGTGGCCAGCATGCAGTTGGCCGCATACTTGGTCATCTCCGCGCTGCGCACGCCCATGATGATGAGCTTTTCGCGGCTGCGGGCGAAGGGGGCGTAAAGCGCCTTGAGCATCTCCGCGCTCTTCTGGTTCTCCGTGCCCACGATGACGCGATCAGGCTTCATGAAGTCCTTCACCGCGTCGCCTTCTTTGAGAAATTCCGGGTTGGACACCACGTCCACGTCAAGGGTCAGACCGCGCGCAGCCAGCTCGCGGTCCAGTATGCCGCGCACGCGGTCAGCCGTGCCCACGGGCACAGTGGATTTGTTCACCACGATGAGCGGGCGGCTCACCGTGCGGCCGATCTCCTCGGCCACGGCATCCACGAAGCAAAGATCACACACGCCGTCCTCGCCGGAGGGCGTACCAACGCAGATGAAGGCGAACTCCGCCCCGTCGCCGTCAAAGGAGAGTCCATCGTCCAGGCTTGTTGTGAAGGTCAGGCGGCCCTCGGCGGTGTTGCGACGCACCAGTTCCTCAAGTCCGGGCTCGAATATATGGATGCGACCGGCGCGGAGGGTTTCCACCACCTGCGCGCTCTTGTCCACGCAGCGCACGTGGTTGCCCATTTCCGAGAGGCAGGCCGCAGTGACCAGGCCGACATATCCGGTGCCGACGATGCAGACATTCATGAACTGGCTCCTGACGTGAAACGTGCGTTGTGGTTGCTCTTTGAGTGCGTAGGGGTACCTTCCCGGGGAGGTGATGTCAACGCGCGGGCCAGCTCGCAGCCACAGCGCAACCAGCGAAGAGCAGCACCCGGTCCATGTGCGCCAAGGAACTGGCGCTGTTGCCTTTGCCCCTGGGAAAGCGTACAAAAAAAGTGAACGCCCCCCCAAATTGGAGGTACCTATGCCCCTTCTCTCCGTCAACGTCGATCACGTCGCCACTCTGCGCCAAGCCCGCCTGGGCCAGGAGCCCGATCCCGTGCTGGGCGCACATGAGGCGGAGCTTGGCGGCGCCTCGGGCATCATCGTGCACCTGCGCGAGGACAGAAGGCACATTCAGGACCGCGACGTGGAAATTTTGCGGCGCACAGTGAACACAAGGTTGAACCTGGAAATGGCCGCCACGCGGGAAATGCAGCAGATCGCCCTGGCCGTCGGCCCGGACACAGTGTGCCTGGTGCCCGAGAAACGCCAGGAGCTCACAACCGAGGGCGGGCTCAACTGCCTGGGCCGCGAGGGCGAGCTCTCGGCCTTCCTGGCGCCGCTGCTTGAGCGCGAGATCCAGGCCAGCCTGTTCATCGACGCCGACCTTGACCAGATCGACGCAGCCAGCCAGACCGGGGCGCAGTTCATCGAGCTGCACACCGGCCACTACGCCGATGCGCGCACCCCGGCTGAGCGCCAGGCCGAGCTGGACAAGATCCTTGCAGGCATCCGACATGCGCAAGGTCTGGGTCTCAAGGTGAATCTGGGGCACGGCCTCAACTACGTCAACGTGCTGCCCTTTGCGCGCGTGCCCGGCATCCACGAGTACTCCATCGGCCACAGCATCATGGCCCGGGCCATTTACACCGGCCTGCGCCAAGCCACCCGCGACATGGTGGATATCCTGCGCGGGTTCGCGGACTAGGGAGCGGCCTATGATCCTGGGCGTGGGACTTGACGTGGCTGAAATCAGCCGCATTCGCGACAGCTTGTCGCGCTTCGGCGCGCGCTTCACGTCCCGCGTGCTCACCCCAGGGGAAACCGCCGCCATGCCCGAAAACGATCCGGCTCCCTTTGTCGCCGCGCGCTTCGCCGCCAAGGAGGCCTGCGCCAAGGCCCTGGGCACCGGATTCGCCAACGGCGTCACCATGAAGAGCATCGAGGTGCGCTCCCTGCCTTCGGGCGCGCCCACCCTGCTGCTCTCTGGCAGGGCGCAAGAGCTGGCAAACGCCATGGGGGCCGAGCGGCTGCACCTTTCCCTGACCCATGGTCGCGACGTTGCCGCCGCAGTCGTCATTCTGGAGGGCGCTCCCCTGTAAGGTCCGCTGTTCCGCACCGTTTCCCAGGAGGATACATGTTTCAACCCTTGCCAACCCCTGCCGAAATGGCCGCCTGGGATCAGGCAGCCATCAAGGACTACGGCCTGAAGGCCGAACTGCTCATGGAAAACGCCGGGGCCGAGGCCCTGACCGTGCTTGAGCAGGATTTCGGCCCCCTCGCCGGAGCCAGCGCCGTGCTCATCGCCGGGGGAGGCAACAATGGCGGAGACGCCTTTGTGCTGGCCCGCAGGCTGCTGGACGAAGGGGCCATCCCCCTCGTTCTGCATACCAAGCCGAGAAGCGCCTACCGCGCCGAGGCCAAGTATCACCTGGACCTTGCCCGTCGCGCGGGCGTGGAGTTCCGGCACCTGCCCCTGGAGCGCGCCGGACAGATCCTGGGCGCGCTGGACCGCCCGGACATCCTGGTAGACGGCTTCCTGGGCACCGGATTCAACGGGGCGCTTTCCCCAGAAGGCGCGCAGCTGGTCACAGCCATGAACGCCCTTGGCGCGGAATCTTTTGTGCTGGCCCTGGACATCCCTTCCGGCCTGTGCGGCACAACAGGGCTGCCCAAGCCAGTGGCCGTGCACGCGGACACCACCGTGGCTTTTCATGCTGGCAAGATCGGCACCGCCCTGCCCCACGCCGCGCCTTATGTCGGCATTCTCACGCCCCGGCACATCGGCATCCCGCGCGCCGTCACCCTGGCCGCGCCCGCTGGCCAGCAAGCCATAGGCGACGATATTCTGGACCTTCTGAAAGCTCCTGTCCTTGATCTTCACAAGGGCAAGGCCGGGCATGTGCTCGTCATCGGCGGCAGCGAAGGCCTCACCGGCGCGGCGCAGCTCTGCGGTCTTGGCGCCTTGCGCGCCGGAGCCGGGCTGGTCACCCTGGCCTGCCCGCGTGGCGTGCTTTCAGAAATCAAGGCAGGCATGGCGGATCTCATGGCCTTGCCCCTTGGCCCCTCCGACTCGGCGCAGTGGTCTCCCGAGTGCCTGGCGGAGCTTCTGCCGCACCTGAGCCGCTTCGACGCCATCGTCCTGGGGCCGGGCCTTGGGCGCGATGTCGGCGCAGCAGCCTTTCTGGCCAGCTTCGCCCAGGCTTTCACCCAGCACTTCAGCGTGGACATGGGCAAGGCCTGGGCTCCTCCGTGCATCTTCGACGCCGACGCCCTGTTCCATCTGGCCCAGTCGCCTAAACTCATGGCCGACCTGCCGAAGGATGCGGTGCTCACCCCGCATCCCGGTGAAATGGCGCGCATCCTGGGCATGGGCATGGGCGAACTCCAGGCCGACCGGCCGGGAGCGGCGCGGCGCTTCACCCAGGCGCACCCGCAGGTGCTTACCCTCAAAGGCGCAGGAACCCTTGTGGGCCAGAACGGCCTGCTGCACCTCTGCCCCATCGCCGCGCCGAATCTGGCCGTGGGCGGCTCGGGCGACGTGCTCGCGGGCGTCATGGCCGCCTGCCTGGCGCGCGGCATTCCGCCCCTTATGGCCGCCTGCCTTGGCGTCTATTGGCATGCCCTATGCGGCGCGATCCTGGCCCGCGACTTTCCCGGACGTGGCAACCTTCCGACTGAAATCGCCCACACCCTCCCACTCGTTTTGAAGGAGCGTACACAATGCTGAAGGCCATCGACATAATGACCCCGGAACCCGTGACCCTTTCGCCCGACACCGACATCCGCACCGCCGTGGCCCTGCTCATCGACCGCAAGATCAACGGCGCGCCCGTGCTGGACGCCAGCGGCAAGCTGGTGGGCGTGCTCTGCCAGAGCGACCTCGTGGCCCAGCAGAAGCAGGTCACAATGCCCTCGTTGTTCTCCATGCTTGACGGGTTCATCGCCCTCTCAAGCCGCGAGGACTTCGAGCGCGAAATCCAGAAGATAGCAGCCAGCACTGTCTCCCAGGCCATGACACCGCACCCGAAGTTCGTCACTCCGCAGACGGCCATCGACGAGATCGCCACGGTCATGGTGAACGAGAAGCTCTACACCCTGCCCGTGATGGACGGAGGCAAGCTGGTTGGCGTGGTAGGCAAGGAAGACATCCTGCGCACCCTTCTGGAGCACCACAAGTAGGCCAACCCGTGCAGCTTCATCTTAACGACGCAGAGAGCACGCTGGCCCTTGGCGCTGCGCTTGGCCAGGCCTTGACCCGCGCCAGGAGCGCAGTTGGCGGGCCTTTGCCGCTGCTGCTCTCTGGACCGCTGGGCGCCGGAAAGACCACCCTGGTGCGGGGGCTGGTGGCCGCCCTGCCCGGCGCGCACGAGGCCGAGGTCTCTAGCCCCAGCTTCAACATCGTGAACATGTACCCCACCAGGCCGCAGGTCGCCCACTTCGACTTGTATCGCGTCATCGGGGCCGCGCCCGAAGAATTCCTGGACGCCCTGGATGCGAAGGATGTTCTGGTGGTGGCCGAATGGATAGAGAACCTGCCCCGCCGGGATTGGCCCGAAGAGGCCTTGCACCTTCTTTGGTCGCCGGTTGCCTCTGGACGGGCGCTCGAAATCAGGGCATGGGGAAAGGCGGCCGACGGCCTGCTTGAGGCCCTGGCTCCCACGCTTAACCAATGGCAGAAGGATTTCTCAAGATGAAGAACATCGTGGTGCAGAAATTCGGCGGCACCTCCGTACGCAATCTGGAGTGCATGAAGCAGGTGCTGAACAATGTTCGCCGCCCGCTGGCCAACGGCGACAAAGTCATCGTGGTGCTTTCGGCCATGGCGGGAGAGACCAACCGTCTCATCGCCCTGTCGAAGCAGTGGTCCCAAACCCCGGACCCGGCGGAGATGGACAGCCTCGTCTCCACTGGAGAGCAGATTTCCGTGGCGCTGTTCGCCATGATGGCCAAGGACGAGGGCATCAACTGCCGCTCCGTGCTCGGCTTCCAGATCCCCATCATCAGCGACGACTCCTACGGACGCGCCAGAATCGAGAGCATAGACGACCAGAAGCTGGTTGGGATGCTGGAGGACTACGACGTTCTCGTGGTGGCGGGTTTCCAAGGCGTGGACGCCCACGGACGCATCACCACCCTGGGCCGCGGCGGGTCCGACACCTCGGCTGTAGCCGTTGCTGCGGCGCTCAAGGCCGAGATGTGCGAGATCTACACCGACGTGCCCGGCGTGTTCACCACCGACCCCAATATTTGCGCGGACGCGAAGAAGCTCGAGCGCATCTCCTACGAAGAGATGCTCGAGATGGCCAGCATGGGCGCGAAAGTGCTCCAGATCCGCTCTGTGGAATTCGCCAAGAAATACAACGTTGCGGTGCATGTGCGCTCGACCTTCAGCGACGAGCCCGGCACCATCGTCACCCAGGAGGATAAGATAATGGAAGCAGTGCAGGTTTCGGGAGTCGCCTACGACAAGGACCAGGCCCAGGTCACGCTGGTGGGCGTCATCGACGAACCCGGCGTCTGCGCCTCCATCTTCACGCCCATCGCGGAGAAGAAGATCCTGGTGGACATGATCGTGCAGAACCCCAGCCGCGAGGGCCGCACGGACATCACCTTCACCGTCACCCGCGCCGACCTGGATGCCACCCTGAAGCTCCTTGAGGGCCTCAAGGGCGAGATCGGCTACAAGGCCCTTTTGTCCGACAAGAACGTGGCCAAGGTCTCGGTCATCGGCGTGGGCATGCGCAACCATTCCGGCGTTGCGGCCCAGGCCTTCCGCGCCATGCGCGACGAGAACATCAACATTCTGATGATCAGCACCTCAGAAATCAAGCTCTCCTGCCTCATCGAGGACAAATACACGGAACTCGCGGTGCGAACCCTGCACCAGGTTTTTGTCGGCTAACTCCATAGCACAAGGATGACCATGCGCCAGGCCAGCATCTACGACACCACTCTCCGGGACGGCACACAGGCGGAAGAACTACACCTCACCACCGAGGACAAGATCCGCATTGCGCACAAACTGGACGAGCTAGGCGTGCACTACATTGAGGGCGGCTGGCCCGGATCAAACCCGACGGACAGGCAGTTCTTCAAGGAAATCACGAATTACGAAATGAAGAACGCCGTAATCTCGGCCTTTGGCAGCACCCACAGCGCCAAGACATCGCCCGAGAGCGATCCGAACCTCAAGGCCATCATCGAGGCCCAGGTCACGGCTGCCGCCATCTTCGGCAAGACCTGGGACTTCCACGTGACCCACGCCCTGCGCGTGAGCCTGCCGCGCAACCTGGAGCTCATCTCCGGCAGCCTGGCCTTTTTGCGGCCAAGCCTGAAGGAGCTGTTCTTCGACGCGGAGCACTTCTTCGACGGTTTCAAGGCCAACCCTGAGTATGCCATCGCCTGCCTCAAAGCCGCGCGCGAGGCCGGGACCGACGTGCTGGTGCTCTGCGACACCAACGGCGGAACAATGCCCATGGAGGTCTCGGAGATCATCCAGAAGGTCCAAGCGGCGCTTCCCGGCGCGGCCCTGGGCATCCACACCCACAACGACGCAGAACTGGCCGTGGCCAACAGCATTGAGGCGGTGCGCCTGGGCGCGGTGCAGGTGCAGGGCACCATGAACGGCTATGGCGAACGCTGCGGCAACGCCAACCTCTGCTCCATCATCCCCAACCTGGAGCTGAAGCTCGGCGTGCGCACCATCGGGCCGGAGAACATGAAGAAGCTCGCCCGGGTGGCCAACTACGTGGCGGAGACCGCCAACCAGCGGCCTTTCCCGCGCCAGCCCTACGTGGGCGGCTCGGCCTTCGCCCACAAGGGCGGCATCCACGTGAGCGCAGTTGTGAAGAACCCGCAAACCTACGAGCACATCGACCCGGCCCATGTAGGCAATGCGAGCCGCGTGCTGCTTTCCGACCTTGCGGGCCGCAGCAACATCCTGTTCAAGGCCCGGCAGTACGGCTACGACCTGGACAAGGACGATCCAGCGGTGCTGGACCTCCTGGCCGAACTCAAGCGCCGGGAATCCACGGGCTACGACTATTCCGTGGCCGAGGCCAGCTACGAGATCCTGTTCTTCCGCATGATGGGCTGGAGCAAACGCTACTTCCAGCTGGTGAACTTCCGCGTGCTGGACGCCATGAGCGTGGACGCGGAGCCGTTCTCCGAGGCCACGGTGATGTTGCAGGTGCGCGGCGAGGTGGCCCACACGGCGGCCACGGGCCGAGGCCCGGTGAACGCGCTGGACATGGCCCTGCGCCGCGCCCTGGAGCCCTCCTACCCCAACCTGGCGCAGATGCGCCTCCTTGACTTCAAGGTGCGCGTCATGTCCCTGGTGGACAAGAACGGCGGCGGCACGGCCTCCTACGTACGCGTGCTCATCGAGTCCGGCGACAAGCTGGACCGCTGGACCACCGTTGGCGTCTCGCACAACATCATCGAGGCCAGTTGGCAGGCTCTGGTTGATTCCATCAACTACAAGCTCTTCAAGGACGACCCGCAGAAGTGGCCCAAGCCCGGCGGCAAGCACGACGCCCCGGCGGCCAAATAGAACCAATGCCCGCCCGGCGCGTCGTCGTCCTGTGCGACAACGAAACATCAGACCCCGCTTGCGGCTGCGAGTGGGGTCTTTCTCTCGCCATTGATCTGGGCGATAGCGACGGCCTGTGGCTCTGGGACACCGGCCAGACCGCCTTGTTCCTGCAGAACG
Organism: Humidesulfovibrio sp.; assembly: GCF_030689645.1. Lineage (GTDB taxonomy): Bacteria > Desulfobacterota > Desulfovibrionia > Desulfovibrionales > Desulfovibrionaceae > Humidesulfovibrio. The sequence continues at coordinate 54,608 of NZ_JAUYFU010000086.1, read as the reverse complement.
CCGCCGCCCTGGGCGTCGATGCGACCTCGGCGCGCGGCTTGGCTTTGAGCCACGGGCACTTCGACCACACTGGCGGGCTCGAAGCACTCATGTCCGCAGGCTTCACCGGCGCCGTCCACGCCCACCCCGCCTGCGCCAGCGCGCGGTATGCCAAGGAAAAAGGCAAAGCCCGGCATATCGGCCCGCCCGCACCCTTGCCTGCCTTCGTCCCCGCAGGGCCAGTTACACAACTTGCGCCCGGCCTGACGCTCATCACGGACATCCCACGCGAGCCCGGTCGCTTCCAGGCCGTGCAGGGCTTCTCCCTCGACCCTGCCGGCAGCCAGCCCGACACAGTGCCTGATGATTCCTTCCTTGTACTGGAAACGGACAAAGGCCCTGTGGTGATTCTTGGCTGCTGCCACAGCGGGCTGGCCAACTCCCTGGCCTGCGCGGCAGAGCGCCTGGGTAGCCGGTCGTTCCACGCGGTGCTGGGCGGATTGCACCTGTACAAGGCCGCACCGGAGGCAGTGGCGGAAACCGCCCAGGCTCTTACGCAATACGCAGTCAATAACCTCATAGCTGGGCATTGCACTGGCCCAGACCGCGTTGAAGCGCTTCGAAGCCTTCTGCCTGGGCGCTGCGTGCATAATCTCTGCGCTGGTCAAACCTGGCGCTACTAATCACTTTGCGAGAATTATCCAAACCCTCTTCCATTCGTCATAATGCTGGAGTAGAAGGTGATGTAAACTCAGCACATGATACGTACAGAACTTCCGGACGGAGGAGCGCCATGCATACAGCGTCACTGCTTGAACTGCGCAAGTTTCTTGCTCCGGAATCAGTATTTGGCGCTGGCGCCGCCTCCCTTGCGGGCAGGTACGTGCAAAACCTTGGCGCGCGCAGGGTGCTGCTCGTCACAGACCCAGGCATCCTAGAACTGCCCTGGTTTCCCGGCGTCTTGGACAGCATCCACACTGCGGGCGTCAAATTGGAGCTGTTCTCGGACGTGCACGCCAACCCGCGCGACTTCGAGGTCATGCACGGAGCGGAGATGTTCCGGGCCAAGGCCTGCGACTCCATCGTGGCCGTGGGCGGCGGCAGCCCCATGGACTGCGCCAAGGGCATCGGCATCGTGGTGTCCAACGATTGTAATGTGCTGGAGTTTGAGGGTGTTGACAATGTGGCAAACCCCGGCCCCCCCCTCATCTGCGTCCCCACAACGGCGGGCAGCTCCGCCGATGTATCTCAATTCGCCATCATCAACGACACCACGCGCAAGGTTAAAATCGCCATCGTCAGCAAGGCCATGGTGCCGGATGTTGCGCTCATCGACCCCCTGCTGACCCTGAGCATGCCGCCGAATCTTACGGCCCATACCGGCGTGGACGCGCTGACACACGCCATAGAAGCCTACGTGTCCAACGCCCACGGCCCCACCACCGACCTCTTCGCCCTGGAGGCCGTAAAGCGCATTGCGCGGCACCTGCCGCGGGCGATCACCCGGCCAGAAGACGCCGAGGCCCGCGCGGGCATGATGCTCGGGAGCATGTACGCTGGCCTGGCGTTCTCAAACGCCATCCTGGGCGCTGTGCACGCCATGGCCCATAGTCTGGGCGGACTCATGGACCTGCCCCACGGCCAGTGCAACGCCATGCTGCTTGACCACGTCATCGCCTACAACTTCGACTCCGCGCCGGACCGGTACGCAGACATCGCCCAGGCCATGGGCGCGCGACTATCACCCTCGGCCAGCCACGACGACAAACTTCAGGCCGTGCTGGCCCAGGTGCGCGCCCTCAAGGCCGCCGTCGGCACCACCGAAGGCCTGGCCTCCCTGGGCGTCACCCCGGCCCACCTGGATGGGCTCACGGCATTTGCCATGAACGACCCCTGCATGGTTACCAACCCCAAGGCCCCCACGGCGGGAGACATACGCGCCGTGTACCAAAATGCCCTCTGAGAACCAGAAGAACGGGCACTCCCTGCGCGACAGGCTCATCGGCCTGGGCGAGCGCTCCATGGCCAAGAGCTATTACCCGGAGCTGCGCCGCAAACTGGATGAGCTGGAGCGTTTCCGCGCTGTGGTTGACCACGCCAACGACGCCATCTTCATGTTTCTCACCGACGATTGGACCGTGGCCGACGTCAACGAAACCGCGCTCATGATGCTGGGCCTTTCACGGGACCAAGTGCTGGGCGAGGGCATTTCGCGCTTCTTTCCGCAGGAGATCGCCGCGCGCTACGCCGGGGCGTTGGAAACTGAAGGCGTAGCCACAGGGCAGGTGCAGTTCCGCAACGGGCACATCATCACTGCCCTTTCCGGCGGTGCAGGCCGCAGCGTGCCCATCGAAATCACGGTCACCCTGCACTCCTTTGCGGGCAAGGGTTATGCCGTGGTCATCGCCCGCGACGTAACCGTGCGGCTGATGATCGAAGCGGAACTGAACAAAAGCCGCCAACTTTTCACCATGTTTATAGACAATTCGCCCGCCCTAACCTTCGCCAAGGATGCGCAGGGCCGTTTCCTGTTCTGCAACCCCGCCTTCGCCCGAGTCCTTAACCGCCCCATCTCGGAGATCGTTGGCAAGACCGACTGGGAGCTGTGGCCAGAAAAGGTGGCGAATTCGCTGAACGAAAATGACAGTTATGTTCTCAGGGAGGGACAACCACTCCTGACACTGGAGACGGCCCACCATGGACATGGCGAAACCATCCATTTTCAAACCACAAAGTTCCCGCTCATGGAAAACGGCAAGCCCTTCGCGGTGGGCGGCATCGCCGTTGACATAACCCGCCAGGTGCAGACCGAACTGGCCCTGCATGAGAGCGAGGACCGCCACCGCATCGTGGCCGAGTACACCCACGGCATGGAGTGCTGGATCAGCCCCACGGGGGCGATGCTCTACGTAAGTCCCTCGTGCGAGCGCATCACCGGCTACCCGCGCGACTATTTCCTGTCCAGGCCGCTGGGCCTTGAAGAACTGGTCCATGAGGCCGACCTGACATCCTGGCGGCAGTTCCACGCCCTCAGCATCGACGACGAATCCCTGGACTACCGCATCCACCACAAGAACGGCTCCCTGCGCTGGGTAAACGAGGTGAAGCGCGAGGTCATGGGAGGCAACGGCGGATCCCTCGGCAGCCGCATTTCCCTGCGCGACATCACCGACCGAAAAGAGATGGAGATCCAGCTGCGCCACCTGGCCCTGCACGACCCTCTCACAGGACTCGCCAACCGCACCCTGTGCCTGGACCGCATCCAGCAGGCCATGGAGCGCAGCCGTCGCCGCAAACCATCCTGTTTCTCCGTCATCTTCCTCGACCTGGACCGCTTCAAGGTGCTGAATGACAGCCTGGGCCATGCCTTCGGCGACCAGGTGCTCATCGCCGTGGCCGATATGCTGCGCAGCAGCATTCGCTCCTTTGACACAGTGTCGCGTTTCGGCGGCGATGAGTTCGTCATCATCCTGGAGGAGCTTGCCTCCCCGCGCGAGACCATCCAGGCCGTGCAGCGCATCCGCCAGACCCTCCGCCAGCCCTTCATGCTGGGCGGACACGAGATCCAGCTCACCGCCAGCCTGGGCATAACACTGGGCATGCAGGGCGCGGAAACACCCGCAGACCTCTTGCGCAACGCCAACGTGGCCATGCACCAGGCAAAAAAGGCAGGGCGAAACCGCTTCAAGGCATTCACCCAGGGCATGCTGGACCGCGCCAGCAGACTTCTTGTTCTGGAGACAGACCTGCGCCGGGCCATTGGTCGTGGCGAATTTTTCCTTGTCTACCAGCCCATTGTGCAGATGAACGGCAAGGCAACCTTGCAGGGCTTTGAGGCGTTGATCCGCTGGAACCACCCGCTCAAGGGGCTGATCTCGCCCGCAGAGTTCATCCCCGTTGCAGAGGACACCGGCCTCATCGTGGACATCGGCATGATGGTGTTGCGTGAGGCCAGCCAGACCCTTCATGAATGGCGCGAGAACTTGCCACAAGCCCGCAATCTGGTCATGAGCGTCAACCTTTCGCCCCGGCAGTTCTCGGACCCGACCCTGGTTGAGACAGTAAAAACCGTGCTGGCCGAAACCGGCCTGCCGCCCAACGCCCTGAAGCTCGAAATCACGGAATCGGCCATTATGGACAACGCCGCCAGCGCGGTGGACAAGCTTCGCAGACTCAAGGCCCTGGGCATCGCCCTGTCCCTGGACGACTTCGGCACGGGCTATTCGTCCATGAGCAGCCTGCAGCAATTCCCCCTCGACACCCTCAAGATCGACCTGTCCTTCATCAAGCGCATCGAACTCGGCCCGGAAGGGCTGGAGATAGTCAAGGCCATCATCAGCCTGGCCCACTCCCTCCAACTTCAGGTCATCGCCGAGGGCGTGGAGCGCGTGGGCCAGAGCGAACTGCTGCGCAGCCTGCACTGCGAATTTGCCCAGGGCTACCTGTATTCCAAGCCACTGCCCGCGCAGCAAGCCTGGGAATACCTGGTCAGCAGCGCCCAGACTCCGGCAGAGCCACGCCTCAAGGGCGAACTGCCCGCAAGTTGAAATCCCGTCCAGGCGCCCGCCAGACCAGCTCCATCATGCCGTTCTCCGGCGTTCCAGATACTTCGACGCCGCGCCCTGCCAGCTCCTCCACCACATCTTTGTTGGGGAAGCGGTGCTGGTTCTGAAATCCGCAGCTCACCAGCGCCCTATCCGGGCCGACGGCCTCGTAGAGCAGACCCGACAGACTGGACTTCGAGCCATGGTGCGGCAGCAGCAGCACGCCTGCGCGCATGTTGCTTCCCCGCGCAAGCATGTCCTCAATGCCATCGCGCTGGACATCGCCCGGCAACAACGCAAGGGGCACGCCGCGCCAGACCAGGCGCAAAACCAGTGAATTGTCGTTGGCGCCCCTGCCCTCGTATCCCAGAGCAGGGTGCAGGGCCTCCAGCACCACGCCAGAACCAAGATCAAGCCTGTCGCCCGCAGACATGACCTCGGCCTTCAGCGCACCGCCAGAAACCCCTTCAACCAGCGCTGCGTCCATAGCCTCAGCCAACTGGCCTCCGGGCCACCGCCCGTTGGTCAAAAAACGCTGCACGGAAAATTGCCGCAGAATCCAGGCCAGCCCTTGCGCGTGGTCCGCGTCCGGGTGGCTCATGACAACGGCGTCGAGCCTGGGAGCCCTTCCCCAGGCCAGCGCGGGTCCGACCACGGAGCGCCCAATGTCAAAGGTGCGGCTCATGGCCCCGCCTCCGTCCACCAGCACCCGGCGTCCGCCCGGCGCTGTCACCAGCACAGCCTGGGACTGGCCCACGTCGAGCACGGTCAGGCGCACCTCGTCGCGAGCGTCATCAAACAGCAAAGCCGCGTGCGGCCAAGCCATGAGCAGAAGCCCGCCCAGCAGCAAGGCCAGGGGCAAGGTACGCTGCCTGGGCCAGCAGAACGGGGCCAAGGCCAGCACCGCCGAAGCGCCCAGAAGCTCCGGCCACAGGGGCCGCAAAAGCGCCCAAGTAGGGAACCAGCCGTCCACGATCAATGCGTGCAAGACCGCCAGCATCCAGTCCTGCACACCAGAAGCAGCCGTAAGCAGCCACCCGGCCACGCCATCCAGGCCCGGCACGGGCGCAAGCCCCAGGCCCGCCATGGCCAGCACCTGCACCACCAGCCCCTGCACTGGCAGCCAGGGCAGATTAAGCAGGAAGTTTGGCGGATAGGAGCCGAAGTACCAGATGCTGACCGGCAGGAGCGCCAGATTGGCTGAAAGGGTCAAGGCAAAGGCGTCCCACGCCAGGCGAAGGCAGCGCGCCAAAGCCCCGTGCGCATGAGGCACAAAGCCGTTCAGCCAGGGATACAGAAACGCCAGCCCGGCCACGGCCACGGCGGACATCTGCAGGCTCACGTCATACACGGAAAGGGGATCCCAGACCACGATGAGCACCAGAGCCAGAAACAGCCCATCCACCAAAGCGCGGCCCCGGTCCAGCAGCAGAAGCAGACCCCAAAAGCCGAACATCCAGGCCGAACGCACCAGGGACGGGCTGCCCTGTCCCAGCCACACGTAGGCCGCCACAAGCGGAAAAGACAAAAGGATCGCCAGCTTCTGGCGCGGGATGCGCAGGAAAAGTCCGGGCCAGGCCAACCCAAGAGCCCATGCCAACCCCAGGCCCAGCACAGCCACGTAGACCACGTTCAGGCCGGACAAGGCCAGAGTGTGCGAGAGCCCGGCAGTGCGCAATTCCTCGGTAACGCCCTGGTTGATGCGCGAGCGGTCGCCCAGCAGCAGACCCAGCACTATGGCCGAGCCCTGGGTGTCCGGCAGATGCGAAAGGAGCCGGTCCCGCAGGCCCTCGCGCAGGTCCCACCAGAAACTCGCAGGGCGCGGCCCCCATGCGGCCTCCACCTCCGGGCCGCGCGTGTAGGCGCGGAAGAAAACCCCGCGCAAGCGCTGCTGCCATTCGAAATCCGGCCCACCCGCGTTGGCGAAGCCGTGCACGGGCCGCAGCCGCAGCACGGCGTCCACCGTTTGCCCTGGCGCGGGCCGGTAAGTCGGCTCGTCCCAGTCCCAGGCGACGCGCCCCGGCACGGCCAGGGGCTGCGCCATTGGCTGAACAACCGCCGGAGTATCCTCGTCCGCGCCGCGCTCAGGTTTTGGGATAACGGTTGCGCTGGCGTCCTCCAGCAGCACCTCGATGCGGCCATAAGCCTTGTCCGCCACGGCAGCCACACGCCCGGAGAGCCGCACCTTTGCAGCCTCGCCGACCTGGGAGGGCACAGAGGCGGGGACATCTGGCAGGACAAGGCGGGCGTGGGCGTGGCCGCCGACGAAGCAGGCGGCGGCAAAGGTCAGCGAAACGAGGCCGGGCAGAATGCCCGGCCTACGGAAAAGCATGAGGCCGAGCCACAAGAAGGCTGTGGCGGCCAAGGCGGGCTCCGGGTGCCTGAGCGCCCAGATGCCCGCCACATAGGCCAAAAAGTAAATCTGCCAGGCCAGCAGGCCGGGCGGGGTCGCACCTGCTCCCCCCACACCGGCGTTCTGTAGCTGGCTGGCCCGCACTGAATATCCGGCTGGCTGGGTTCAGACCTGGCGGATTATTCCTTTTCCCGGCGGATGCGCGCGCCCACGGCGGAGAGCTTCTCCTCCATGCGCTCGTAACCACGATCCAGGTGATAGATGCGCTGAATTTCCGTGGTGCCCTTGGCCACCAGCCCGGCGAGCACCAGGGAGGCGCTGGCGCGCAGGTCGGAGGCCATGACCGGAGCGCCTTCCAGCTGCTCCACGCCTCGCACCATGGCCGTGCGGTCCTTCAGGGTGATGCGCGCGCCCATGCGGCCCAGCTCGGACACGTGCATGAAGCGGTTCTCGAAGATCTTCTCCTGAATGGAGCCTGCGCCCTCGGCCACGCACATGAGGGCCATGACCTGGGCCTGCATGTCCGTGGGAAAGCCGGGGTGCGGCTGGGTGACGACATCCACGCCCATGAGCGGGCCGTTGCGCCGCACCAACACGCTGCCGTCGGTCTGGTCCTCCACGGACACATTCATTTCGCGCAGCTTGGCGATGAGGGCGTCCAGGTCGGCGGTAGGGCAGTCGATGAGCTTGAGCTCGCCGTCGGTGATGGCCCCGGCCACCAGATAGGTGCCCGCCTCGATACGGTCGGGCATGACCCGATACTCGCAGCCCTTCAGTTCGCGCACGCCTTCGACCTCGATGACGCTGGTGCCAGCGCCCTTGATCTTCGCGCCCATGGCGATGAGGAAATTCGCCAGATCGACCACTTCGGGCTCGCGGGCGCAGTTTTCCAGAATGGTGCAGCCCTTGGCCACGCTGGCGGCCATGAGCAGGTTCTCGGTGCCGCCCACGGTGGGAAAGTCGAACATAATGCGCGCGCCGATGAGCCCGCCGCAAATGCCGTGGATATATCCGGAATCAAGGATGAACTTGGCGCCCATGCGCTCCAGCGCCTTCAAGTGCAGGTCGACGGGACGCGCGCCAATGGCGCAGCCGCCGGGCAGGGCCACCTTGGCCTCTCCCAGCAGGCCCAGAAGCGGCCCCAGGCACAGCACAGAGGCGCGCATGGTCTTCACCAGTTCATAGGGGGCCTCGGGCTTCAGCTCGCGCACATGGGCGGTCACCACGTTGTCCTCGAAGGTGGTCTCGCAACCAAGGATATTCAGGAGCTTCAAGGTGGTGTTGATGTCGCGCAGCCGCGGCACGTTGGTGAGCCGCACCGGCCCCTTGGCCAGCAGGCAGGCGGTGAGGATGGGCAGAGCCGCATTTTTTGAGCCGCTGACCTGGATGGTGCCTTTCAGGGGCACGCCGCCTTCGATGATGAGCTTGTCCATGGTGTTTCCTTTGGGCTTCGGCCAGAGTTTTTTGCCCCTGTCCGTAATATTCTGGATTTAGTTCTTGACCGCCGGGCCAGCCTTCATATAAACGATTCTTCCTCTTGCGGTGAATGTAGCTCAGTTGGCAGAGCACCAGGTTGTGGCCCTGGGGGCCGAGGGTTCAAGCCCCTTCATTCACCCCACCGAGTAGTCAGAGGCCCTGCGCATGCGCGGGGCCTTTTTCTTTTGCCCGCCAACCCCAACGGATGCAGCCCCGGCAAAAGCGCAGATACCGCGTTCGCGCGGCACTCTGCGCAAGTCCGCACCGAAAAGCAACTAAGATTAATATTCATTGATTCCTACCGCTTGCGCCAGCGGCGATTATCGCCCACGCGCACGGTGAGCTTCTCTTTGTCGAAGTGCTCCAAAAGCGGAATGGCGTACTTGCGCGAAAGCTTGGACACCTCGCGGAAGTCCTGGGGCGTCATCTCCTCATGGTCGACAAAGAACGCCCGCGTGCGCTCGATGACCGCGTCGAGGGCCGCCTTGGCGAAATACATCTCTTCCTTCACCTTCACCAGCCGCCCCTCGTCGAGCAGCACCTTGAACACAGGCGCAGCCTCCTTGAAGGTCAGATTCAGCGGCTCAAGCACGTCCTTGAGATTCGGCGGAGTCTCGCCGCCCGCCTCGTAAGCGTCCAAAAGCTTCTGGCGCAAGGACGCGGCATCTCCCGCCAGGGACACCTTGTGTCCGGGCAGGCGCAGGATCTCAGCCTCGGCGGCGATGGCCCCCTTGCGAAGCAGGCTCTCCAGCACCAGATGGAAAAGCTTGGGCGAGAGCTTGCGGCCCCAGGTTGAGGCCAGTCCGCCGCGCGCCACGCCGGGCTTCATGGGCTCGCGGACGTGATAGTCGGCCAGATGCGCCAGAAGGCCGTCAGACAGCTGCTGCGCCACCTGGCCAGAAACATAAGCCCGGGCCTCACGATCAACGAGATAGGCCTCCTGGCGCCCCCCCATGAGCTGCAAGGCCTTGTCCAGAGCCTTGGACTCCATGCTCGTGGCCACCAACAGCTCCGCAAAGGTCAGGCCCGCTGTCCCAGCCAGGCTGAGCTGGCCCAGCACGATGCCCTCTGGCGCGCTCTGGCCCAGGCTGCGCAGTGTCTCCACTGCAGGGCTGAAGCGCTTCACCCTGTGCGGCAGGGGGTTCAACAGCCGCCCGCCGGCGATGGTGCGCAATGGCGAAAACGAGCGCGCCACCACGCGGTCTCCATAAACTCCAGCCAGGGGTTCCGTGAAGCGGATGCGGCACATGGCGGTCTGCCCGGGCTCCAGGGCTTCGCCCTCTAGCATGTACACGCGGGCCATGACCTCGCGCGCGCCATGGTGGAAGTGCACCTCCTTGCGGTGCTTGATGGAGCGCGGCGAACTCTTGAGGCAGGTAAGCTCCACGTCCCAGAACAGGCTGGGGAAAAGCGTGCCGGGCCGGGCCAGCACATCGCCGCGGGAGAGCTGCTCCACTTCGAGGCCCGTGAGGTTCACCGCCGTGCGACTGCCCGCGTGAACATCCTCAACCTGGGCCCCGTGGGATTGCAGGGTGCGCACCTTTGAGGGCAAGCCGCCAGGATATACGGTGATATCGTCGCCCACCTTGACCTTGCCGGACACCAGGGTGCCGGTGACAACGGTGCCGTAGCCCTTCATGGTGAACACGCGATCCACTGGCAGGCGGAACAGGTCCGTGCGCCGGTGCGGCTGAAAGGCGTCCGCCAGCTTGGCCAGCTCGTCTTTGAGTTCGGGAAGCCCGGCCCCGGTGTGGGCGGAAACGGGAACCATTGGCGCGCCCTCCAGGAAACTGCCCTGAAGGTAGCCCGCCACTTCCTCCTTCACCATGGCCAGCCAGTCCGGCTCAACCATGTCAACTTTCGTCAGGGCCACCACGCCAGTCTTGATGCCCAGCAGCGAGCAAATTTCCAAGTGCTCACGCGTCTGGGGCATGATGCCCTCGTCCGCGGCGATGACCAGAACCACGAAATCGATGCCCGCAGCGCCCGCCACCATGTTCTTCACAAAGCGCTCATGGCCTGGAACGTCCACCACGCCGAGCCTTCGCGGCCCCCCCTTGCCCCCCTTGGCCGGGGGCAGGTCCATGAAGGCGAAGCCCAGCTCGATGGTGATGCCGCGTTTCTTCTCCTCGGCCAGGCGGTCGCAGTCGATGCCGGTGAGGGCCTTCACCAGCGTGGTCTTGCCGTGGTCGATGTGACCGGCTGTGCCCATAATGACCGGCATGCGCTGCTCCCTAGCTCTTGAGGAAGGCGCGGAAGGCCTGGACCGTGGCGTAGAGGTCGGACTTGCCCAGCACCTCGAAGGGGCTGTGCATGGACAGCACTGCCGGGCCCATGTCGATGACGTCCATGCCGTACACGGCCAAGAACTTGGCCACGGTGCCGCCGCCGCCCAGGTCCACCTTGCCCAGCTCGGCCATCTGCCAGGGCACGTTCGCCTTGTCCAAAAGATTGCGCAGATAGGCCACGAATTCAGGGTGGGCGTCGTTGGCCCCCACCTTGCCTCTGTGGCCGGTGAACTTGTTGAAGCAGGGCCCATAGCCCATGTAGGCCGCGTTCAGCTTCTCGAACACGTCCAGGTGGTCCGGGTCCACGGCGGCGTTCACGTCGGCGCTGATGGCCATGCCGCGCTCGAACACACGGGAGAGGCGCAGGCCCGGCGACCAGGCGTCCACCAGATCCTGCAGGGCGTACTCGAAGAAGAGGGACTGCGCGCCCGTGGCGCCCTCTGACCCAATCTCCTCCTTATCCCAAAACAGCACCAGCTGCGTGTGCTCCGGGGTCTTCTCGGCCAGCAGGGCCTCAAAGGCCGCGAACACGCAGGAACGGTCATCGTGGCCGTAGCCGCCGATCATGGAGCTGTCGAGCCCCACGCTGCGGGCTGGGCCGGCGGGCACAAGCTGAAGCTCGGCGCTGAACAGGTCGGACTCCGTGATGCCGTAGCGGGCGTGCAGAATCTCAAGCACATGGCGCTTTACGCGGTCCTTGTCCTTGGCCTTCTTCTCGTCGCCGCGGCCAGCGGGCTCATGCCCCACAACCGCATTCAATTTCTCGGCCTCGAAGGCGTCGGACACCTTCTGCTCCACCTGCTTGTAGGCCAGGTGCGGCAAAAGGTCGGTAATGGTCAGCACGGGGTCGCTCGGGTCCTCGCCCACAAGAACCTTGACCATGGTGCCGTCCTTCTTGACCACCACCCCGTGCAGGGCCAGAGCCCGCGCCAGCCACTGGTACTTGCGGATGCCGCCATAGTAGTGGGTCTTCATGAGACCCAGGTCGGAGTCCTCGTACAACGGGTGCTGCTTCAGGTCGATGCGCGGGGTGTCGGCGTGGGCGCCGATGAGGCGAAAGCCCTCGCTCAGCGGCTTTTTGCCGCGCCGGGCCAGCAGCACGGTCTTGCCGCGCTGGGCGTGAACGTAGGCCTTGGTCTTGGCGTTCAGGGTCTCGCTGAAGCCTGCGGCCTTGGCCGCGGCCAGCACGAAGTCCACGGTCTCGCGCTCGGTCTTGCAGCGGGTGATGAAATCCATGTAGCCCTTGGCGCAGGCCTCGACGGCCTTCTTGTCCGAGGCGCTGGAATAAACATCCCAGCAGTTGCGGGACTGATGCTCAAGCTCGATATTTTTTTTGCTCACAGGGAACTCCAATGGGGTTCAAGGGGTCGTTGGGATTCAGATGCCGCCAAGAGCCTGGCGCAAGGCGGAAAGGACAAGGGGGTGCTCGCTGGCGTCCAGGGTGCGCGGGTCCAGGCACAGGGCGTCGTCCTCAACCCGGCCAACGAGCGGCGGGTCCGTGGACAGGAGCGCCACGCGAAGCGCATCCACGCTCAACGCCGTGGGCTTAAGACACACGAGGGCCGTGGGCAGGTCGGCCTCGGGAAAAGCCCCGCCGCCCACGCGGGAGGAACCAGCGCGCACGCCGACCTCCAGTGACCCGGAAAGATGCTTGCGCAAGAGCCCAGCCAGGCGCGACGCTTGGGCGCGCAGGGACACGAGGCTCCTGGTCATCATGGCCAGGGTGGGCACGCGTTCGCGCGCCAGGTCCGGGTCCAGGTACAGGCGCAGGGTGGCCTCAAGGGCGGCCAGGGTCAGCTTGTCGATGCGCAGGGCGCGGTTCAGCTGGTTCTTCTTGATGCGCTCGATGATCTCGCGCCGCCCCACGATGATTCCCGCCTGCGGGCCGCCCAGGACCTTGTCGCCGGAAAAGGTTACTATGTCCGCGCCCTCGGCTACGGACTCCTGGGCCGTGGGCTCGCCGGGCAGGCCGTCGGCCTCGAAGCGCAGCAGACTGCCGCTTCCCAAGTCCTCAATGACCGGCAGGCCGTAGCTCCCGGCCAGGGTTTTGAGCTCGCAGAGCGGCACTTCCTTCACAAAGCCGGTCATGCGGTAATTGCTGGTGTGCACCTTCATGATGGCCGCGGTGTCCGAGGTGATGGCGGCTTCATAATCGCGCAGGTGCGTGCGATTGGTGGCCCCCACCTCGCGCTAGACCGCCCCGCTCTTGGCCATGACCTCGGGGATGCGGAAACTTCCGCCGATCTCCACCAATTGCCCGCGCGACACGATGACGTCGCGGCCCTTGCAGAGCGTATCCAGCACGATGAGCACTGCGGCGGCGTTGTTGTTCACCACCAGCGCGGCCTCGGCCCCGGTGAGGCGGCAGAGCAGACCCTCCACGTGCGCATAGCGGCTGCCGCGCTCGCCCGTGGCCAGATCAAACTCCAGGTTGGAATAGTGCGCTGCGGCGCTCGCAACCGCCGCAACCGCCTCAGGGGCCAAAAGCGACCGGCCCATATTGGTGTGGATGACCACGCCCGTGGCGTTGAGCACCCTACGGAAGCGCGGGCGCAGTCCCTGGCGCACATAGGCGGTCAGGCGCGGCGTCAGGGCGGGCAGGGTCAACTGTTCGGCGTCCGTGAAGGCTCCGGCGCGGATTTCCTCACGCAGGAGGTCCAGAAAGGCGTTCACGAGATCTTTTATAAGCGGGCGCGGCGCGGCGCGAAAGGCCCCGCCTGCGCCGCTCTGGTCGGCGGTCAAGGCGGCCAGAACCTGATCCACGGCAGGAATGTGACGAAAAAGCGTGCTCACGGGCTATGACCTCCGGGGGCTGCCGCCGCGTTCCTCGCGCTCAGGGCGTTCAGGGCGTTCCAGCAGCCGAGGGTGCTTTGTATAAAACTCGCCCAGCAAATACAAGGAACCACAGACCAGCACAGGGTCTGCCGCGCCGCCCAGCAGATTCAGAGCCGCGTGCACGTCCGCAGCCGGGAGCACGTCCGGCCCCAGCAGCTCGGCCAGCTCGCCCGGCTCGCAGGCGCGCGGGCAGGACGGAATGCCCACGGCGTAGACCGGGGCGTCCCCGGCGATTTCGCGCACAAGCGGAAGCATTTTGTCCAGAGGCTTGTCGCGCAGGCAGCCGAAAACAACGGCGGCAGGGCGGATGCCGTCGGCCTCCAGCGCTGCTTTGAGAGCCGCCAAGCCGTGAGCGTTGTGTCCGCCATCCAGGATCAACTGCGGAGGCAGGCCCGGCGCATCGGCAATGATCTGCATGCGGCCAGGGATAAAGGCCCGCGCAAAGGCCTCGCGGCAGGCGTCCTCAATGATGGGCAGGCGAAGGGATGTAGCCCAGACATGGAACGCGGCCAGGGCCACGCGGGCGTTCAGTTCCTGGTGCGCGCCCGGCAGCGAGAGCCACATGCCGGTCATGGGCCGCACGAAGCGCTTCTTTCCCCGGGTCGCCAGGGGGCCGGGCTGCACGCGGCCATTGGCGCGTGAATAGAACAGCACCTCGGCGGCGGCGATGAGATCCGCCCCCACTTCCCGGGCCCTGCCGCGCAACACCCGCCACGCCTCGGCTTCCTGGGGAGCGGCAACGGCCACGCCCCCCTGCCGCAAGGCCCCGGCCTTGTCCATGGCGATAAGCTCCAGGCTGTCGCCCAGCACATGCATGTGGTCCATGCCGATGGGCGTAAACACGGTAAGCGCAGGATTCAGAACATTTGTGGCGTCATAGCGGCCGCCCAGGCCCGCCTCCATCACCGCCACGTCCACGCCCGCGTCCTCAAAGGCCAGCACCGACAGGGCGGTAAGCACCTCGAAATACGTCAGTTCCAGGCCGTCCGCCTCCTCGAAGACCCTGGAGCCGAGTCGGGCCCAGGTCTCCTCGGGCAGCATGGCCCCGTCCACCAGAATACGCTCGCGGGGGGTGATGAAATGCGGGCTGACACAGAGGCCCACGCGCAGGCCGTGAGCGCGCAGCAATTCGGCCAGGACCGTGGCCGTGGAGCCCTTGCCGTTGGTGCCCACAACGTGCAGCACCGGGAAGCGCGGCTGGCCGTGCCGGGCCACGAAAGCGGCCATGCGGTCCAGGGTCAGGTCCATGTGAAACAGGCCCAGGCCTTCCAGCCGGGCAAGAAAATCGGAGTATGAAAAGATGTTCGTCACTGCGGCCTTATTGACGCGGCCACTTGACCACGCCCTTGAGCTTGATTACTGAAGGGATCCCTAATGCGCGCCAGTAGCTCAGGTGGATAGAGCAACGGCCTTCTAAGCCGTTGGCCGAGGGTTCGAATCCTTCCTGGCGCACCAATAATATCGGCCTGTTGCAGGCTTCTTGATAGCACTCTACTTGTTTCGTGAGGGAATCCTCACCATTGAAGGCTCTCGGAAAACCTCTGGGGGCCTTTATTTTTGCCGTCCCGATGCGTGTCGTCGGTGAAGCTTGATGACTCGCCAACGGCCCGAAAGGGTCGTCGTCATCCGGCCCGTAGACCAGCTTGAGCTCTCAGGGCCGCAGACAAAGCTGCCCGCGCCACAAAAGCATCTGCCGCTCGTATCCCTACGCTGTTGGCGCGTCAACGGTCCTGCCCGTACCGTTGCCGATATTGTTACCTTGCAGGGAAGCGGTAACGCCCTCGGCTCTGCGCACCACGGCGGGAACAGGTGCGCTCGCCACTGCCAATGCTGTGAACGGCTTCGCACCACCGTATCAGCGCCCAGACGCGGCATGGATGCAGAATACCAACGGATGCCGGGCTCATCGGCTTGGCTGGACCACAGGGCGCTGTTTTTTTTATACCAGAACATTCCGCAGCGACAAATAATAATAGACAATAACCTTTGCGCTGACGTAAACTCTGTACGCATAGTAGCATCATCTTTTCAGTCACGGCCAGACACTGCCCACACTGTCTCATGAATGCTCCAGCCGCTTTCCATACGACGAAAAGGAGCCCGTGATGAATAAACCGTTCGCCACGGGTTTGCCATCGAACGCCGCCGCTGCAACGTACTGGCAGAGTTCCATCCCGCACTCCTTGATCACTGCCCCCCCCTGCCCGGCCCTCACCGCCGGGCCTGCCGGGAGAACGGCCCTATGAATTCGCACTCTCCTCCAAGCATATCCTTGGACCAGCCCACCCCCGATCGCATGCGCATCACAGTTGGCGGACGCTGGAGCCTTGGGGCAAGCCCAGACACGGCCAAGGCCCACGCGGCCCTCTCCGCAGGGTGCTCCGCCCTGGATTTCTCGGCGGAGGCGCTCGATGAATGGGACAGCAGTCTTGTCATCTTTCTGCTGGGAGTCATCCGTCGTGCGCGGCAAAGCAATATGGAAGTGGACCAGTCCGGCCTGCCTGCCGGCCTGAACCGTCTCATCGCCCTGGCCTTCGCCGTTCCCGAGCGCGAGGGCGCAGCTCGCAACGCCATCCGCGCCTCCTTGCTGGAACGCGTGGGCGAGGCCTCCTTGAGCATTCCTCGTAAGCTCGGCGATATTCTGGAGTTCCTGGGCGAGGCCACCATCTCCCTCAGCCGCTTTCTGCGTGGCCGGGCCAACTTCCGCTGGCGGGACCTGCTGCTGATGATGCAGCAGACCGGCGCCTCGGCCCTGCCCATCGTCACCCTCATAAGCCTGCTGCTCGGTCTCATCCTCGCCTTTGTCGGCGCGGTGCAGTTGCGCGTGTTTGGCGCACAGATTTATGTGGCCAGCCTGGTGGGCATCGCCATGGTGCGCGTCATGGGCGCGGTGATGACCGGCATCGCCATGGCCGGCCGGACAGGGGCTTCCTACGCTGCGGTGCTCGGCACCATGCAGGTGAACGAGGAGGTGGACGCCCTCGTCACCCTTGGCGTTTCGCCCATGGATTTCCTGGTGCTGCCGCGCACACTGGCCCTGGTGCTCATGATGCCTCTGCTTACCATCTATGCCAACGTCATGGGTATCGCTGGCGGCTATATCGTTGGGGTCACAGTGCTCGGCCTGAACCCCATGGAGTACCTCATGGCCACCAAGGCGGCGCTCAGTCTCGCCAACGTATGGATTGGCCTCATCCACAGCGTGGTTTTCGGCGTGGTCATCGCCCTGTCCGGCTGCTTTTTCGGCATGCGCTGCGGCCGCAGCTCCTCCGCCGTGGGCGACGCCACCACCTCTGCCGTGGTCAGCGGCATCATCGGAATCATCGTGGTCACCGCCCTCATCACCGTGATGTGCGAGGTCATCGGCGTATGAGCGTGCAAGTCACAGGTTCCCAGCCGCACATCGAAGTACGCGGGCTCACCGTCTCGTATGGCTCCTTCGTGCTCATGCGGGACTTGAATTTCACCATCGGCCGCGGCGAAGTGTTCATCATCATGGGCGGCAGCGGGTGCGGCAAGAGCACCCTGCTCAAAGTGCTGGTGGGCTTGAAGCGCCCCTCCGCCGGGCAGGTGCTGTACGGCCCGGTGAGCTTCTGGGACGTCTCGCCCGAGGAGCGCGACAAGGTCATGCGCAGGGCGGGCATCCTCTACCAGAGCGGAGCGCTCTGGAGCTCCATGACCCTAGCCGAAAACGTGGCCCTGCCCCTTGAGCAGTACACCAAACTCAAGCCAGCGGAGATCCGCGACATGGTGGCCTACAAAATGGCCCTCGTGGGTCTGGCGGGGTTCGAAGACTTCTACCCGTCGGAGATCAGCGGCGGCATGCGCAAACGGGCGGGCCTTGCCCGCGCCATGGCCCTGGACCCCGAGATCGTGTTTTTCGACGAACCATCGGCAGGCCTTGATCCGGTGAGCGCAAAACTCTTGGACGACCTCATCATCGAGCTGAGCCAGAATCTGGGCACAACCATCGTCATCGTAACGCACGAACTCGCAAGCATCTTCGCCATTGGCACCAATTCCATTTATCTCGATGTGGAAACGCGCACCATGACCGCCAAGGGGAACCCCAACGAGCTCCTCAAAAGCTCGACCGATCCCAAGGTGGTCCGTTTCCTCACCCGAGGCGGCTCTGACCAACCCGACGGCCTTAAAGGGGAGAGGATATGAGCATTCAGGCAAACAAAACAGTGGTGGGCGCCTTCGTACTGGGGGCGCTGGGCCTGCTGGTGGGAGCCATTCTGCTGCTTGGCTCCGGCCGGCTCTTCCGAACCCCGGATGCATACGTGCTCTACTTCGACGGCTCGGTGAAGGGGCTCAACCTTGGCGCGCCTGTCGTTTTCCGCGGCGTGGAGGTGGGCTCGGTGACCAAGATAACGCTCATTGGCGATCCCAGAACGCTGAGCTTCATCATCCCGGTGGAGGTGGAAATCGACCGCAGCAAGATCCTGGTGCCCGAGGAATGGCGCAAATCGGTGAACAGAGGGGAGATGGTGAGCAAGCTGATCGAAAACGGCCTGCGCGCCCAGCTTGGCCTGCAAAGCTTCGTCACCGGCCAGCTCATGATCGAACTGGACCTGCACCCGGGCTCCGAGCTTCGCATGCGGGGCAAGAGCCATGAACGCGAGATCCCCACCCTGGCCTCTCCGATGGACAAGCTTTCAAGAACACTCCAAAATATCCCGATTGAACAGATCATGGGGCAGGTGCTGCAAGCGGTGGAAGGCCTGAACAAGGTCATCAACTCGCCGGTTCTGGCCAATACGGCCACCGAACTCAACGGTACCCTGCGCGAGCTGCAAGTGCTGGCGCGCGGCATCAACACCCAGGTGACCCCGGTTGGGAACTCGCTGGAAAAGGCGATGACCTCCATCTCAGGAGCTGCCGCCAGCGCGGAGCGCGTTCTCAAGCACGCGGACAACGTAGTGGCCCCGGACTCCCAGACCATGACGGACCTGAGAAAAGCCATCAACGAGTTGAGCAATGCGGCCCGCGCCCTGCGCATCATGGCCGATTACATGGAGCGCCACCCCGAGGCCCTGATCAAGGGGAAAGGAGAATACCGCTAATGAACGCCACTTTGCTTCGCGCCTTTGGACTGCTTGCCCTGACGGCGCTCTCGCTGGGGCTGACCGGGTGCATCGCCGGCAATAGCGCGTCCTCATCCTTCTATGTGTTGGCCCCGTCGCAGGAAGCGCGCCCGGCTCCCTCCGCCAAGGCGGACGGCGGCAAAAAACCGGTGATCGCAATGGGGCCAGTCTACGTGGCCCAGTATTTGGACCGGCCCCAAATCGTGAGCCGCAGCAAAGGCGTGCGCGTCTCCCTGGCCGAGTTCGACCGCTGGGCCGAACCGCTGGACCAGAGCTTGACCAGAATCCTCGCCGAGGACGTTGCCCGTCTTGCCGCAGGTTCAGCCATGGTGGTCCCCGGACGGGCTGAAGAGGACGCCGATGCGCGGGTGATTGTGGATGTTGTGCGCTTTGACGGCGCCTTGGGCGGCGAGGCGGTTCTGGTGGCCTGGTGGAACATCCGCGACCACGAGAGCCGGACCTTGAACCGAGGCCGGGCCGATTACCGGCAAAGCGCAGGCTCCACCTACGAGTCGCTGGTGGAAGCGCAGAGCATGCTGGTCGGGAAGCTGGCCCAAGACATCGCCACGGGAGTGAACGGCCTCGGGGCAATCAAGCTGAAGAACAAATAGCCAGTCATGCGGCAGCGCACGCAAAGACGGATGCCCTCCCTCGCCTCGGCAGTGTTGACGCTTCCGCCAGTCCCCCTGAAGAGCGCCGCTCTCCGGGGAATGTGATGACCAAAGCCCCGCTACGGCAATGTGAATAGCAAGAGCAAGGCCCCGGCGTCATACCGGGGCTTTGCTTTTTCGCGCAACTGACCGCCTGGGCTAATTGCTCTAGAAGGGGCGCCGCTCGCAATGGACCGGCTCAGGAGCAATCGCACTGCCGCCAGCACATGCCGACACCAACGTTGACGCTGGACGACTCAGCCCCCGGAGATGAAGCCTTTGAGGGCCGTTTCCGTGATGCCAAGGAAGGTCGCCATTGCCGTCCGATGTTCCGCTGTCTTCAGCAACAGAACCTCCCGAGGTTCCTGTACAAGGAAGTCGAAAACGGCTGGGTTGATTGCGTTCTGAACGACCGAATAACCCCAAACCACGCCCTGATTGAAGATGACGCCGTCCTTGTTGCTCAGCTCCACCACATAATTGGCGAATTTGGTGTTGGTTACGCCGGAGAAAACGCCTGCGGCGAAGCGGGCGTTGATTTCACGCGGCGTGTCGATGAGCCAGCATTCGTTCTCCGCGACGCTGCGCATGTGCTCGCCATTGTAGTAGGCGGAGTGTACACCGACAAGATGCTCATCATCGCCGTAGAGACACTGCCCCATCGTAATGGGGGCCACGGCCAGGGCATGCTTGTCGACGTTCCAGGCACCCACGACGGTTGCTGGAAAGATTTGCGTTTGTGGAAAAATAAGCTGCACCAGACCGAGCTTGTCGGAATGCGTTCCCAGTCTGCTGAAGCGCACCTTGAAGTCCGCCCCATACTGAAGCGCGCTCCCTTGTTCGAAACGGTTCTCCGGTTCAGCGACGTATGGGTACAAATCCATCTGGAACTTGCCCACTGTGTACGATTGCTTGGCTCTGTAATTCGGCATTTTGCAGCTCCTCACGGTTTAGCCGCGCCACTGTCAGAGGCGGCAGCAATATGAATGGTCCGACTGCTTGAGCAGTGAAAGGCAAACGTGCAAAACCAGGACATTAGGCTTTGCGCAGC
Source organism: Humidesulfovibrio sp. (assembly GCF_030689645.1). Taxonomy (GTDB): domain Bacteria; phylum Desulfobacterota; class Desulfovibrionia; order Desulfovibrionales; family Desulfovibrionaceae; genus Humidesulfovibrio. The sequence continues at coordinate 34,342 of NZ_JAUYFU010000086.1, read as the reverse complement.
GCCAGTCCGAACTGTGCTTCAAGATCGTAAACCAGGCCATGAACAGTCCCCTTGCCTTCGGCGATGCAAAGTTTGCGGGTCCGCACGTCCTCCACAAACTTAGGATTTGCGGCCTCGGCCCGTCGGTTCGCCACAATCCGCATTTTCGCAAGCTCGGCCTGCTCCGGCGAAAGCGAAGGATCAAGTTTTCCGAAGTCCGCCAAGATCAACCCTTTGGTGCTGTCGGAAATGCTCCCGTTCTGCACGCTGATGTCGAACATCAGCGCCCTGCCCCTTTCGCTCCAGAGCCCGTACGCTTGGCAGAGCCGAAGGCCCCTGCCGTAGTAGTCCGCAGCCCCCTTGACCTCTATGGCTTGAAACTCCGGCGTGAGCCCAAGAGTCTGAAACATCTGCCTCCAAGGATTGGCGATTACCTTCTTGGCCGGATCCTGGATTGAAACGGCGAAGGCGACCGCAGCGTCCTTGCTCCCGTTTATCGCCCCCTGCAAAGCAGCAAGGTTGCTTCCAAAAATCGAAGACGCAACCTCCGGGTGATCAGAGAGCATCTCTTTGAGCAACGGCTGGAGCGTCCCTTGCCCGAAGTTCCACTGGAGCGCCCCGAAGCTCAGGCCCTGACCGTCAAAGTTGCCGGTCAACCCTGCAAAGCAGTCCGGGGCAAGGCGGCTCGTCTCGAATGATCCGGTAAGCGCCAAGCAGCGCGTGGTAAGATCGCCCGAAGGCACCTGTGGTTGCGCTGTGGACGTAGGAAACAACTTCGCCCAGGTGGCAGGTCCGACCTTGCCGTCCGCCTGCAAGCCCACCTGTGCTTGAAAGACCTTCACCGCCGATTCAGTCTGAGGCCCAAACAACCCGTCCACCGAGCCGGCGAAAAGCCCCGCGTCCTTGAGCGCCCGCTGTATCAGTCCAACCTCGTTGCCATTCGAGCCAACCGCAAACACAGCCATAGGTTTGCCGCCTTCATTTCATGAGTTTTGTTGCACGTTTCAAATCTGCCGAACGCTGCCGTTATTGCCTCAATCCGCCTTGAACGTTTTGTAAACGCCCTGGGTTTGCGACAAATGATTCATGAGCCTGGAGGCGCCGTCCGTCGGCTCCGTGCTTTCCACGCGCAAAACGACGTGGATGCTGCCGGACTTGCTCTGCTTGCTGCCAGCAATATCGACGAAGATGCCTTTCCGCGAGGCCTCATCATCCTGACCGCCCGAGTCAACCCGCTTGGGGTCTGGGGCTGGCTCTTCGGTGAACTGACCGAGGTCCACATCGAAAGTTATCTCAACATCTTTTATTTTCAGCATATTTGAAGACACAAGAGGCAGCAGCGGTGCACGGTACAAGTCCTCCGACCCCTCCTCGGCCTGGGGGTGGATCGACGGCAGCCTCACAACCAAGCTTTTGGGCCGATTGTTTTCATCGAAATATCCCAGCAAATTAGAGATCTGATGCTGCTCAATGCTATCTTGGGCTTCTATGACCGCTCCGGCCAACGCCTCGATCAGATCGTTCAGTTGTATGTTGCTGGCCATGCCTTCTCCTGTCTTTTCGTTGGACCCCGACCTGGAAGCTTCGTCTGGATCAATCTGATCGCCCGGCCCTGGCGCTCCGGGCTATCTTCCACTCCGCTTCAAATCCCCCTGCTCCGCGTTCTTCTTGTCCGTGCCAATCACTTCGTAGCGCAATGCATCAGGAACTCCACCAGTCTTCAACACAAGCTTGCCCTGGTCGTACTTGTTGCAGTACCCGCCTGTTGACTTGGTGATGGAATAGCGCAGCACGCCTTGGCCTACGTCGACCGGATCGTTCAGCGTCAGCACGCAGCCCCGCGGACTTCCATAGCGCAACGTTTGCGTTGCGGGCTGAAGCGTCAGCGTGATGGCCGACCCCGTTTCGCCAGCAGTCACGCCAGACCAGACACCCTCGAAGCTGCTGCTTGATTCTTTGGAGTTCCCCACGCCCGCGTAACACTTTGATCCAATCGAAGCCGAGGACGCAATGATCGTGATGGCGGCGAGAACAGTAATCAAGCCCAAAAGGATACTATGCCTCTTCATGAAGCTCCTCCATATGGTATGGTTGGTTTGCTGGCTACAATACCGCAAGTTCATCTTCAAGGAACGATTCGGCCCTGTCCTGCTTCATAATTTCCTTGATCCGCCTGGACTGCTCCGGGGTCATGGTGAAACCGCGTGATGGCCAAAGACAGCGCAACAAGCGAAGCAGCCACGAAAACACAAGCCACTTCTGTTCAATGCTGGCAGGGCGAACCAATGCCGTCTTCAAGCTGGGGATATCGACAAACAGCTCACCGTTGACCATCACTTGGCCGACAGGATCCTCGGTTCCGTAAAAGACAATCTGCATTCTCTGCGGCTGCATGCGCCCCCACGCTCCGTCGGGTTTATCCACTATGACCAGAGAGCAGCCTTGTTTTGACCCAAAAAGACTATGTTCCTGAAGCTCGCATCCAAACGACAGCGTCAATCTTGAGATATTTGGACGGCAAGGCTGGTGAAAACTCGAAACCGGCAATGTAAACTGATCATACTTGTTTGCATCGCCACCCATCTGCGGGATGGAGAAGGTAAAGACAGGTGCCAGCGAATCATCGACCCCTGAAGCTCCCTTCAGGTTGCGCAGCGCCTCCTCATGCCGCCTGCGAAGCGTGCTCTGTGCAGCGACAAGAGACGACTGAAGCGCCTGAAGCAGGTCGTCAAAGGTTGCCCTATTGTCCATGCGCCCTCCTGCAGAATCAGTCATCAAGCCAGATTGGCTTGCGCGGGAACCCGACATGGTAGACGATCCACTGAAGCACTACCTGGTGCTCCCCCATCTGCAATACGGCGAAGCTCTTCTCGGTGGCGAGGATGTGCCCTTTTGGCGTGTCGTTCAAACACCTGTTGAGCAACGCAGTGGCGGCGTCGATCTCTTCAGGCGTGCACATACGCGCGGGGTTATCACTCCCCACTTTGATGCGCTTAACGTATTTGACTTCCGTCAGGTCGAACATTTCGCCTCTATTGCAACGGCGCCGGGTGCGCCTTAAAGCGCCCCCGGGCCGTGTCTCGTTCGGGTTGTCAGGTGCCTCTGGCTCCACTCATCAGCGCAATACCCTGGCTCTACGCCAGCGCCGCAACCGGCTTCGCCGCGCCGATGGCCCTGGGGGCACACGCGGTCTGCAGAATGTCCATCACCCTGGCAAGGCCTTCAGGCATTCCCTTGTCCTCGGCGTGAACAGAAACGTGATACTTGGCCGAGTTGTCCGAGGACCGGGTGTTCTCCTTGTGGCTCGCCACGGATCCGTGGATCTTCGCAGTGGCTTTGAAGCAGCCCCATCCGACGGACATTTCGGCGTCAAGCGAGGCTTCGGTATCTGTGGATTCCTTTGAGGCGAAGGAGGATTTGACCTCCATGTCAAAGGTCACGTCCACCATCGTGATGCTTAAATTGGGCACCTTGACGATGGCGAGAAGAGGCACGCAGAGTTCGACCTCCTCTTCCATTGTTGATCCAGGCTCCCCAGGCTTGACTGCCGGATTGTCCACAGGTCTCTTGAACCTGAAAGTCGCGGTCCTCGTGCCGCCGCTGTAGGGATCGGTGGAGCCTTTGTCCGCCGGTGGCAGAAAGCCTATAACTTTGATGAAGTCTGCCGTAGCCTGAGCCAGCTTGACCTGAGCTTCACAGGCTGCGTTAAGGGGGCCCCCAATGAGCTCCCCCATGGGCAAGCCTTTGAATTGATCCGACATGTTCACAAGATCGCCTGGCATATCCTGTTCCTCCTTTCTGAAGTTATGCAATGCTGTGGTGACATCCCCTGTTCCAGCGCCAGCATGGCGCCAAGACTCTGGGCTGGCGACACGTACCCAGCCGGAGGGCAGAGCGTTAAGCCAAGGTATACCGACAAACAAACAATAGCAATACAGGTATCGCATATTTTCTAGCGGAAAAAGACAGAAGTAGCAGAACCACTGCATGCGCAAATACCAGAGCCTGACTTTCAACATGACGAGGCAGCGCACAGCCTAGATTACATTGAGAACCTAAAGTTGAAATACTCCCACCAACCAACGCGCTGCCTGCCGAGCTTGCGCAGCGCCTATGATCGGCACTGCGCTTCGGAACCCGCCAAGCGCAGAAACAAGGTTGATCCTGGGCATCCCTTCCGAAGCCCTTCTCACCGGTTGCTTGTCTGTCTGGTTAGGCCTGCGGACGTGCCCCTATGCGACAGACGTGATGCTTTACAGCTGCGTTGGGGCAGCGTACAAAGTTGCAAGATCAACCTTCATGACCCCAACACGGGAGCCCACCATGGACACCGGAATCCTGCTGGAAACCGGCACCAACGAGCTGGAAATCCTTGAGTTCCATATCGATGGCGATTCCGGCCAAAACAACGGCGAGCAACGCCACTCCTTCGGCGTCAACGTCGCCAAGGTCATGGAGGTCATCGAGAGCCCGCACCTGGAGCCCCAGCCAGGAGCCTCACATCCCAGCTTCCGGGGCCTCATCCCGTTGCGCAGCCACATACTGCCCGTCATCGACCTCTCTGTATGGCTCGGCATCAAGAAGGCTGCAGCCCCACGCGACAACATCATCGTCACCGAGTTCAGCAAGACCGTCACAGGCTTCGTGGTCTCCGGAGTCACTGGCATTCACCGCGTTGGCTGGCCGGAAGTAATCCCGCCGAGCGGCTACATGCCCCAGGCCTGCACCCAAGCCATCATCGGCCTCGTGGAGCGCGAGGGGCACTTCATACAGCTCCTCGACCTTGAAACCATCATCGCCGACCTTTCACCCGACGACATCGACTTCACCGCGCCGGCGGAGTTCATGGCCCCGCGCGAACTCAAGGCCCTGGTGGCAGATGACTCCGCCACCATCCGCCTGATGCTCAAAAAAACATTGGAGCGCTCCGGCATCACGCCCACAGTGGTGGGCAACGGCCAAGAAGCCCAAACCTCCCTGCGTGAACTGGCCGCCCGCGCCCAGGCAGAGAACCGGCCAGTCTCGGACTTTCTGGACATCCTCATCTCGGACATCGAGATGCCCCTCATGGACGGCTTCAGCCTCACCAAGTTCCTCAAACGCGATCCGATACTGCGCGATGTGCCCGTGATCCTCTATTCTTCCATCATCACCGACGAGCTTCGCCACAAGGGCGACAGCGTGGGCGCGGACATGCAGGTGGCCAAGCCAGACCTGGAGCGCCTGCCGGAAATGGCAATGCAGTTGGTTGCTGCCCGCGAAGCCAAACGGGGCCTGAACAATGTTTGACCACGACCCGGAAGTGCTGGCCGCCTTTGCCGAGGAAAGCGCGGTGCGCATCAGCTCCCTGGAAAAGGGGCTGCTGGAGCTGGAGCGCGAACCGGCCACCCCTTCCACAAATTTGCTGAACGCAGTGTTCCGCGACGCCCACTCCGTGAAGGCCGGGGCAAACCTGCTTGGGCTGCGCCAGGTGGAGACCGCCGCGCACCGGCTCGAAAATGTGCTGGACATGTTGCGGTCTGGCCGCTTGTCCGCCGAACCGGAGGTCTGCCAGAGCCTGCTGGACGGGGTGGATCTGCTGCGGGAAATCCTGGAAGCCCCGCAATCCGCAAGAAACATTGAAGCCGACCACCGCTTGACCGCCCTGGCCAACCTTACGACGTAACCCAGGAGGAGAACCGCCGTGCGCAGCCTGCTGCCCCTGGCCCTCTGCGGATTTGCCGCTCTTTCCGCATGTGCAGTCCAACGCCAGGCGCCTCCCTCTTCCTCTTCGCAAACACCCCCTGCCCACATCTCGCAAGCGGCCTCAATCTTGGAAAACTCTGCACAAGCACTGCGCGAGCTTCGCCAGAGCACGAACGACAAGATGCTCGACGCAGCAATAGATGGCGCGCGCGCCATCATCGTGTTGCCGAACCTGTATCAGGCCGGATTCGTCTATTCCGTGCATGGCGGCAATGGCGTGCTGGTTGCCCGCAGAGCGGACGGAGGCTGGGGAGCGCCGGTATTCGTAACCGTTGGAGGAGCGGGCTATGGCTTCCAGGCCGGACTCGAAAAGTCTCGGCTGGTGCTGACCATAATGGAGGACGAGATGCTGGAGCGCCTGCTGGACAGCGGGCTGAATTTCGATGCCTCGGCCAAATACGACATTCTTGGCGTGCGCGAAGAGACCAGTCGGGGATCGCTCACCGAGGAGCGGCCCGTCATGGCTTTTACCGATGGAGTCGGGCTTATGGCTGGTGTGGCGTTACGCGGAGGCGTTCTGACGACAAACAGGAGCCTCACGCAGTCGTATCACGGCGCGGCGTCGGGAAGCGTAGAAGAGATAATGAAAGGAATAAGCGCGCCAAGCCTGGAGACGTTCTCCCTGTGGGCGGCCCTCGGCGTGGTTCCGGAGGCCCCGGCCCACAAGGGCGGCGGCAGCATCGGCCCAGGCCGCTCGGACAAGCCCTGAACGCCTGCTAGCAACGAGACTTGCGCAACCGGCTTCTTACGGTCTTAATAATCCAGAAAGCTGCCAGAATTCCGAGCAGACCGCCCGCGACATACCACTTCGCATCTTGAAGAAAGCGTTCCAGCACGTCGCCAAGATAGTAGCCGCCAACGCCGAAGGACACGGCCCAGATAGCCGCGCCAATGCCATTCAAACAAAAGAAGCGCAGCGGCGAAATATTGCTGGTGCCCACGGCAAAGGGCGTGACATTTCGGAAGCCGTAGAAGAAACGGAATGAAATCAGTACCAGCACCTGGTGCTTTTCCAGCAGCCGGTGCACCTTTTCAATGCGGCATTCCCATTTCTTGAGCCGCGTCTCCAGGAACTTTTTATTGTAGCGCCCCACGTAGAAGGCCGTCTGGTCACCCGCAAAGCTGCCGACAAACGCCACCAGAATAGCCAGGGGCAACGACATGTGCCCGTTATAGGCAGCGAACCCCGCAATAATGAGTATGGTCTCACCTTCGAGAAATGTGCCGATGAACAGGGCCAGGTAACCGTAGGTGGAAAGCAGAGATGTCAGATCCACGCGGCGGCTCCAGGCTTTAAGAAACAGACGTTGCAATCAAGTGACCCGGGCCAGCCGTGACTCACGGTTGTCTGGCCCGGGTTTTTTCCTACGGGAACCCATAAACTCGAAAGGTCGTAAGCCACTTACGCGCTCTTCTGCTCCTGCTTCGGAGCCTCTGCCTGTGCAGCTGCCTGAGGGGGCTGCACGGGCTGAGCAGCAGCCTGCGCAGGCTGTGCCGCTTGAGGCTGGGCCTCTGCCTGCTGAGGCGGAGCCGCAACCTTCACTTCATCGGGCGCTGAAAGCGCGGATTTGAACTCACGAATGCTTTTGCCCATATTGGCGGCGATCTGCGGCAGCTTGCCGGGACCGAACAGCAACAAGGCGATGACCAGGATCAAAAGCAGATGCATGGGCTGAAAGAGTTCGCCAAGCATGATGTCCTCCAGAGGGTTTGGCTGACTTTTTAAATATCCTACCCAAAGGGTTTTGTAAAACCCCAAGAAACAGGCTAGCGCAAAATACGTGAGACACATCCAACCAGCGCGACGCTCAGCGCGTCAAAGAATATCGAAAAACAAATCTCAGCAATTCGATACCCGTAACAATCCGGCGAGGCCCACAATCAAAGCACACCATGCCCCTGGCGGCACAGAGTTGCTGCATCTCTATGGGAAAATGATGCTCAGGGCGCAGAAGTCAAGCCCGCGCCCCGCTTTCAGGGCTGATAGCCTAGATCTCGCGGCGAGGGAACAAAAATCGGGGCATTGCGGCAGGCGCACTCCTTACCGTTCGAACGGAACAGACAAATGTCGCCACACGCTTAAACGATGACGACGAGCGCAGACAACACGAATCAGACAAAAGACAGATTTCGAGGTATTCAAAGCAACAGATCTCGCACATTACACATTTACGTAATAGTCACAAAAAATATCAACAGGAAAATCACCCCTGCATATTCGAGACAATCCACAAGGCAGGCTCTCAATATTCCTTTTAATTATGGACATTAACCGACACACACCATTCGGAAGCAGGAAAAGCAGCCCAACATCAAAATATACCAAAAAAAGGAGAGAAACCTTGAACCAGCGTACTACTCTTAGTGTGCACAATTAATAACTAGAACATAAAATCGAACTATATAAGTGCATTATCTTTGTCTGTTAAGCGTGACACCAAACATAGTGAGCAAGAACATATCTACAGAAAAGTACAAAAAACAACAATAATGTAATTTTTTGTGACAGGAGAGTTTTCCAAATTATCAAACATAACCTATGATTTCTCATAATTACATCATTGGCTCAGTTCTTGCCCTAGACATGCAAAGGCCGTTTCAATCCAATCTCATCGGAGGCAGCATGTTTAAGAACTTTGTCATGACACTTACCCTCGCACTGGTCATCCTGGCCGGATCAGGCACGGTCTTCGCGGCAGAAGCCCCGGCGCCAGATCCAACCGGCGCAACCATCGGCACAGCAGCCGACGTGGTCAACGCCACAGCTGGCGCTCCCACGGAAGTGGACATGGAAATGTACAAGGACAGCGAACCGCTGGCCATCAAGCTCGCTGATGTCGTGGGCCACAACCGTATTGCCATCAACATGGTTTGGACGCTCGTGTGCGGCTTCCTGGTCATGTTCATGCAGGCCGGATTCGCCCTGGCGGAGACCGGCTTCACCCGCGCCAAGAATGCAGGCCACACCATGGGCATGAACATGATGGTGTACGGCATCGGCATGCTGGGCTTCTGGCTCACCGGCTTCGCCCTGCAGATGGGCGGCAGCGGCGGCGCTGCGGCCCTGGGCGGCGGCGCGCTGCTCAACCAGGAGTTCACCATCACACTGTTCGGAAAGGACTTCGGTCTGTTCGGCATGAAGGGTTTCTTGCTGGGCGAGGACGTCTACGACACCACAGTGCTGACCATGTTCCTCTTCCAGATGGTATTCATGGATACCACGGCCACCATTCCCACAGGCGCAATGGCTGAACGCTGGACCTTCAAGAACTTCGTCATCTACGGATTCTTCATCTCCATGTTCGTGTACCCCCTGTATGCCAACTGGATGTGGGGCGCAGGCTGGCTCTCCACCCTGGGCAGCAACTTCAGCCTGGGCCACGGCGCCCTCGACTTCGCGGGATCCTCCGTCGTGCACATGACCGGCGGCGTGGCCGCCCTGGCAGGCGCCATCGTCATCGGCCCCCGCCTTGGCAAGTTCCGCGCCGACGGCACGGCCAACGCCCTGCCCGGCCACCATATCCCCATGGCCATCGCGGGCTGCCTCATTCTGGCCTTCGGCTGGTTCGGCTTCAACGCCGGCTCCACCCTGTCCGGCGGCGACATGCGCACCAGCGTCGTGGCGGTGAACACCATGCTGGCCTCTGCTGGCGGCTCCATGTCCGCCCTGATGTACATGTGGCTGCGCTATGGCAAGCCGGACGTCTCCATGGCCGCCAACGGCCTGCTCGCAGGATTGGTCGCCATCACCGCCCCTTGCGCCTTCGTTAACCCCATCGCTTCTGTCGGCATCGGCTTCATCGCTGGCCTGCTGCTCTGCGTCAGCGTGCTCTTTGTGGAGAACACCCTGAAGATCGACGATCCCGTAGGCGCCATCTCGGTCCACGGCGTCAACGGCGCCTGGGGCATGATAGCTCTCGGCCTCTTCGCGGACGGCACCTACGGCGACAAGCTGAACGGAGTGGAAGGCACGGTGCGGGGCCTCTTATACGGCGATGCCAGCCAGCTCTACGCCCAGCTCATAGCTGTCAGCGTGAACATCGTCTTCGTCTTCGTGGTCATGTTCATCTTCTTCAAGCTTTCCGACAAGATCGCAAAGATTCGCGTTCCCGCCGACATTGAGCAGGAAGGCCTGGACATGGCTGAAGTGGCCGTCATCGGCTACCCCGAGTTCTCCATCAACAAGACCCACCGCTAAAGGGTGCGGAGGAAGCCATGAAGAAGATTGAAGCCATCATCAAGCCCCACAAGCTCGACGACGTGAAGGACGCCCTGGACAAGGCCGGAGTGCACGGCATGACCGTCACTGAGGTTAAGGGGTATGGCCGCCAGAAGGGCCACGTGGAGATGTACCGCGGCGCAGAGTACCAGGTGGTGTTCAAGGCCAAGGTGAAGGTCGAAGTCGTGGTCAACGACGCCATCGCCGCAGATGTGGTGGAGGCCATGCGCAACGCCGCCAACACCGGCAGCATCGGCGACGGAAAGATCTTCGTAACCAACATAGAGGACGCTGTCCGCATCCGCACCAACGAGCGCGGGGAGGCGGCCGTCTAGAAAACTCTCCCCTCCCTTGCGGCGCGGGCGTCCGGGAAGAGGGACCTGCACGCCCGCCCAAACTCAAGACCCCCCTGCCTGAAACGCCCAGGCAGGGGGGTCGCTTTTGCGAAACATTCAACACGCATGTTTTTTAGGTGGGTTCGCCCATACGGGAGATGCCTGCCTGGGCATAGCGAAACACGAAGTCCGCCACCAGTTCAACGCCAAGCTTCTCCAGCGCAATTTCGGGGTACAGGGTGCGTATGACCTGCTTAGCGTTGTCAAAAAGCAGGCAATGCCCCACCACCCCGGCTGCGCACAGATGAATGGTGCGCCCCTCCGCATCAGGCAAGAGTTCGCGCAGAATGCCGAGAAGGGCCTCATGATGGGGGGCTACGTGGCGCTCGGTGACAATCTCAAAATGTTCAGAGGGCTCGATGAATTCCGCGCTCAAAAGCTGCCCCAGCCTCTCGTTCACCGGATCGCCATCGCCCATGAGGCGGTACAGCAAGGAGCGGATGTAGGCCTTGAGGCGCTCCTGGGGCGAAGCATCCGGCCCAAGCCCCATATGCACCGGGTACTTGGCCTGGGCTTCGTCCAGAAAGGCCATGAGCACCGCCATGAACAGCTTTTCCTTGCCGCCGAAGTGGTAATTTACAGCGGCGACATTGGCCCCGGCCTGGGCGCAGATGTCACGCACCGTGGCCTCCTTGCCGCCGTGCAGGGCGAACTGCACCCGAGCGGCCGCAAGCAGCCGCGCCTTGGTTCCAGAATCAGACTGCATGGTCATGGCGTTCTCCATCTTTGGCATAAAAAGGGCCGTTAAGGGATCACACACCCGTTAAACATTGTTTAAATTTTTGTTTTTACACTGTCAAGGGGCATCTCGGTTGCAGCCTGCTCCCTTGTCAGACTGGGTTCGCCTTTGATAGTGTGCGAGAAACATAAACCTACGAGGACTCCATGCCCTACAAGGATTTACAGGAATTTCTCAAGCATCTTGACCGCAAAGGCGAACTGAAGCGCATCGATGCCGAGCTGGACCCCAACCTCGAGATAGCTGAGGTGACAGACCGCGTAAGCAAGAAATTCGGCCCGGCCCTGCTGTTCGAAAAGGCGAAGGGTTCGAAATTTCCGGTTCTTACCAACATGTACGGCTCCTATGTGCGCATGAACATGGCGCTGGATTCCGAGAATCTGGACGCCCTGGGTGAACGAATCCACGAGTACCTGGAGATCGAGCGGCCTGACGGCATCATCAAAAAGCTGCAGATGATCCCCAAGCTCTCCAAGCTCACGAACATCTTCCCAGACCACGTGAAGAAGGGCTGCTGCCAGGATGTCGTCTACACCGGCGACCAGGTGGACCTGTCCATCATGCCCGTGCTGACCACCTGGCCGGGCGATGCCGGCCCGTTCATCACCCTGCCCGTGGTGTTCACAAAGAATCCGGAAACCGGGGTGCGCAACGCAGGCATGTACCGCATGCAGGTGTTCGACAAAAACACAACCGGAATGCACTGGCACCGCCACAAGGGCGGGGCCTATCACTACCACTTGGCCGAGAAGGCTGGCAAACGCCTTGAGGTCGCCGTGGCCATCGGCCCGGATCCGGCAGTGACCTACGCAGCAACCGCGCCCATCCCCGACGAGATCGACGAGATGCTCTTCGCCGGGTTCCTGCGCAACCAGCCGGTGGAGCTGGTGAAGTGCAAGACCGTGGACCTCGAAGTGCCCGCCACCAGCCAGTTCGTGCTGGAAGGCTACGTTGATCCGGGCGAGCGCCGCCGCGAAGGCCCCTTCGGTGACCACACGGGCTACTACTCCCTGGCCGACAACTACCCGGTGTTCCACGTCACCGCCCTGACCCACAGGCACGACGCCATCTACCCGGCCACCCTCGTCGGCCCCCCGCCCATGGAGGACTGCTTCATGGGCAAGGCCACGGAGCGCCTGTTCCTGCCGCTCATCAAGAAGCAGCTGCCGGAAATCGTGGACATGAACCTGCCCCTGGAGGGCGTGTTCCACAACCTCTGCTTCGTCTCCATCGACAAGCGCTACCCCGGCCAAGCCCGCAAGGTCATGTACGCCCTGTGGGGCATGGGCCAGATGATGTTCACCAAGATCATCGTGGTGGTGGACAAGAACATCAACGTGCAGAACGTGTCCGAGGTGCTCTGGCGCATCGGCAACAACGTGGACCCCAGGCGCGACATCGCCATCCTCGACGGCCCGCTGGACGCCCTGGACCATGCTTCTCCCCTGGCCTTCTACGGCGGAAAGATGGGCATCGACGCCACCAAGAAAGGCCCGGAGGACGGACACCACCGCGAGTGGCCGGACACCCTGCACATGGACGAGGGCGTCAAGTCCCGCATCGACGCGCTGTGGAAGGATCTGGGGCTGTAACGGGAAGAGAAGAGAATACCCTCCGGGGGCCAAAGGGCATTCGCCCTTTGGGATCCCATTAGGGGGGGGCGTGCCCATTTAAACACGGCATCACCCCCTGCCGCCATGACCTGACCTGTCCCATCGTTCCGGGGCCTTGCCCCGGAACGATGGCCTGCGGGTCCAGGGGGCGCATGCCCCCTGGCCGCCGGAGGCATCCCCTCCTCCCCAACCCACTCACCAGCCGGAGCCCCAGATGACGCCAAACGCAGCCGCCCAAGCCGCGAGACGCCTCGCCACGCTGCTGGCGTGCCTGCTGGCGGCCCTCGCCCTGTTGTCCTGCGGCGACACGGACAAGGAGCGCAAAGCCAAGCAGAAGCCTCAGGAGATCGCCCAGCCCAGGGGCAACACGCGCGAGGACTCTTTCCAAGACGCCAAGCGGAAGCTTGAGCGCCTCGTTTACCACGACCACCGCACCACCCTGTATTGCCAGGCTTCCTTTGATGCGGACGGCGCCGTAAGCCTTCCGCCTGGGTTCACCGCGGCAAAGCACAAGGCCCGGGCCTCCCGGATCGAGTGGGAGCACGTGGTTCCAGCGGAAAACTTTGGCCGCACGTTTTCGGAATGGCGCGATGGCGCCCCAGAATGTCAAGACAAGCGCGGCCCGTTCAAGGGCAGAAAATGCGCGGAGAGGGTCAGCAAGGAATACCGGCTGATGCAGGCGGACATGTACAATCTCTACCCGGCCATCGGCGCGGTGAACGCCATGCGCAGCAACTTCAACTATGCGATGCTTCCCGGAACGCCGAACACCTTCGGTTCTTGCGCGGTGAAGATCGAAGGGAACAAGGTCGAACCACCAGAGCACGCACGGGGCACAATCGCCCGCAGCGTAAAGTACATGGCCTGGGCCTACCCGCGATTTGAGATGAGCCGCCAGCAAGAGCAGTTGATGGACGCCTGGGACCGGATGCACCCCGTGGACCAGTGGGAATGCACCCGCGCCAAACGCATCGAAGCCTTGCAGAGCAACGAGAATCCCATGGTCAAGCAGAAGTGCGAGCAGGCCGGGCTCTGGCAATAACAGCCACGCTGCGCCGGAAACACACCGAATCACCGTACCTCAATCGCCGCCACGCATTGCAAATCACGCAGAGTTTTCTTACTCTGTAAATTGCCGGAAAATGAAAGACCGGCGAAAGGGAACCATGACCACACGACGCATTCTCCTCGCTGTGACCGGAGCCAGCGGCCCGCAGTACGCCATGGCCATCGCCCGCGCCCTGAGTGCGAGCCCGGACGTCGAACTGCACCTGATCCTTTCGGAAGCAGCGAAAAAAGTCATCGCTCTGGAGTCGGACTTCCGGCCTGAGGATCTGACGGCCTTAGCGCACACGTCGTACTCTGAGAAAGACATCGCGGCTGGTCCGGCCAGCGGCTCCTGGCGTCATGCAGGCATGATCGTCTGCCCCTGCTCCATGGCGAGCCTAGCGGCCATCGCCCAGGGCTTCGGCACCAACCTCATCCACCGCGCAGCGGACGTGACGCTTAAGGAAGGCAAGCGCCTGATCCTGGTCACACGCGAGACCCCCTTAAGCCTCATCCACATCAAGAACATGCTCGCGGCCAAAGAGGCCGGCGCGGACATCGTGCCAGCCAGCCCCGGCTTCTACCATAAGCCCAAGACCATTGAGGACATGGTGAACCAACTGGCCGGGCGCGTGCTCGACCAGATGGACATCGGCCACGATCTGTTCAAGCGCTGGGGAGAATAAGGGGGACACGGCCATGAAGCTTACCTGGTTCGGCCATTCCAATTTCCTGTTTGAAGCGGACGGCGTGCGGGTGCTCATCGACCCGTTCTTTGAGGGCAACCCAAAGGCCCCTTCGGACTGGCAGGCCGTGGGCAAGATCGACGCGGTGCTGCTGACCCACGACCATGGCGACCACATCGGCCAGACCGTGGTCATCTGCAAGGCCACAGGCGCCAAGCTGGTGTGCATTTTCGACCTTGCGGCGAAAATGCAGGAGCAGGGAGTGCCCGGCGCGCAGATCCTGGGCATGAATATTGGCGGCACAGTGGTGGCAGCCGGAGTGCATGTGAAGATGGTCCAGGCCATCCATTCCGCGCCAACGGGCTCGCCCGCAGGCTACATCATGACCTTCCCCGGCGGATTCTGCGCCTATCATTCCGGCGACACAGCCCTGTTCTCGGACATGAAGCTGTTCCGCCGCTTCTTCGACATCGACCTGGCCGTTTTGCCCATCGGCGGCTGGTTCACCATGGACGCAGCCGAGGCTGCAGTAGCCTGTTCGTTCCTAGGCTGCCGAAACGTCGCGCCCATGCACTGGGGCACCTTTCCCGTCCTTGCGCAAAATACCGAAGCCTTTGCAACGGCCCTCAAGGAGCACGCGCCGGGAGTCAACCTCGTGAGCATTCAGCCCGGCGAAAGCGTCGACGTGGAATAAGCGCCCCAGTGCGCTTCGCGGCATGCAGCCCCGCTGCGCCCTGAATCCGGCCACGTTGTCGTGAACCAGGCTTTCAGACAGTTCCTATATATAATGATAGGGGCCAGGCCAGAAAGTTGCGTGGCATGCTCTTGCTGGGCCAGATTCAAGCCCTGGCTTCCATGTGGACATGATGCACCGTCAGAAGCGGTGCAAAGCCCGAACCTTACGGATCGAACTGGCTGAAGCAGCAGGCGCATCAAGTCGCGCGAGGCTTCGCTGTTGCGGCAAGGGCATCCAGCGCCTGGCGCAACTTTTCCGCACGCTTGAGCCCAAGGCCTGGCACGGCGGAAAGCGCTGAAACATCCGCAGCCTTGATGGCCGCGATGGTGCCGAAATGATCAAAGAGCTGGCGCACGGTCTTCTGCCCCACGCCCGGCAGGGAGATAAGCTCTCCAGCCAGGGAGCGCTTGCGGGTGGCCGCCCTGCCCCGACCGATAACGAAGCGGTGGGCCGCATCGCGCACGCGCTGCAAAAACAGCAAGGCCGGACTGCCGGGCTTGAGCGCCACGGGATTGCGTCGGCCTGGGCGAAACACACGGTCCTCCAGCTCGCCCGCGCGGCGGCTTGGTCCTTTGGCGATAGAGGCACACTCAATTGACGCGCGTTCCTGGGCGGCATCGTGCTGGGCCTGAGCAAGGGCCGTTGTCACTGCGGCCAACTGGCCGCGTCCGCCGTCGATGAGCAACAGGTCCGGCCAAGGCGGACCGGAATCGACCCGGCGTTGCGCCCACTGGGCAAGGGCCGCGTAGTCGTCGCCGGTTCCCTCCGCCGCCGGGAGAGCGTAGGCGCGATAGGCCTCCTTGCGCTCCTCGCCGTTCTCGAAAACCACCAACCCGGCGCGCACGCCATGGCCGGAGAGGTGCGAAATGTCCACGCACTCGATGCGCAGCGGCGGGCCTGGCAAATCAAGGGCCTGCTCCAACGCCGAGGCCACGTCCTGCGCGCCGTCCTTGCGGTGGGCCGTGCGCGCCAGGTTGGCTGCCATGTCCATGAGCCTGCGCTCATCCGGCCCACGCGGAGCGGCCAGTCGGCACTGTCCGCCCCGGCGCTCGGCAAGAACCTCCGCCAAGGATCCTGTCTCAGGCGGATGCGAAAGCACCACGCGTCCGGGGATGTACCGTTGCGCGCCATAAAACTGCGCCAAAAAGCTCTCCAGCGCATCCGTGGCTTCGGCGATGCGAAGGCCGGGCCAGTGATAGGTCTTCTGCTCAAGCAACTTTCCGCCGCGCACGAAAAGAACGCCAACGCCAAGGCCGTCCTCGGCAAGCTGGACCACGGCGATTACATCCCGGTCGAGGGTGTCGCGAAGCACTGAGGCCTGAGTTTCCAGCGTGGACTCGATGGCCCGGACCTGATCGCGCAGCAGAGCGGCCTGCTCGTAGCGCAGATCATGCGCCGCCTCGTCCATTCTACGGCGCAAGGATCGAACCAGGGAGCGCGAGCGCCCCGACAGAAACTGCTCCACCTGCGCCACCAACTGCCTGTAGCTCTCGCGATCAACCGGGAGCACGCAGGGAGCCAGACACTGACCAAGCTGATGATACAGGCAGGGCCTGACGCGGTTCCTGAACACTCGATCAGCACACTTCCGCAGGGGAAAGATGAGACCAGCCAGTTTTTGCGTGGCCCGCGCCGCAGTGGCCGAGGCAAAGGGACCAAAATACGCGGAGCCGTCGCGCACCACGTTGCGGGTCATGGTCAGCCGAGGGAAGTCGGACGCCTTATCCAAGCGGAACAGCAAGGAGCGCTTGTCGTCACGCAGCACGATATTATAACGCGGCCTGTGCTGCTTAATCAGACTTTCCTCAAGGAGCAGGGCCTCCTTCTCAGTGGATACCAGGAGGAAATCGATGTGGCTGATCTTCGCCACCAGGGCTCTGGTCTTGGGCCCGTGGTCGGCGCTGGCGCGAAAATATGAACTCAGCCGCTTGCGCAGACTGATCGCCTTGCCGACATAGATGATCCTGCCGGAGGCATCTTTCATGAGGTAGACGCCTGGTGCATCAGGAAAGTTTTTTGCCAAGAATTCCATAGCGCTCCGTAAACATGTACCGCGCAAAGATGACGCCAAGATGACGCTGAAGTGACGCGTTGACTCTTGCTCAGGCTACTCAATGGTTGGACGTGGTGCAAAGAAAAAAAACTGGACGGTAAAGTTTTTTTAACTTTCTAACAAAAACTACCCCCAAAGCACTTGCAATGGCCACCAAACGAGACTAGAAAAATATCCGAACGAAGTGGAAAAGGCTCGCTCGCAACGTTTAAGCAAAGGAAGGAACCATGAAAAAGATTGCATCTCTGATGCTGCTGGCAGGCCTCGTCATGGGCGCCACCAGCGCCAATGCGGCCACCATCAAAGCCACCGGCGCTTGGCAGATCGACGCTGCCATGCGCTCCCAGAACGACTTCAACGGCAGCACCGCCAATGATGACAACACGTTCTCCATCGGTCAGCGCATGCGCACCAAGTTCGAGTTCATCGCCAACGAGAACCTGAAAGGCGTGCTCGAGACCCAGATCGGCACCAACTCCTGGGGCAATGGCCAGTACCAGATCAGCGCCGGCCGCACCCCGAACACCACCGCCACCGGCGCCAACGGCACCGGCAACGGCAACCTGATCCTGCGCAAGGGCTACATTGACTTCAAATGGCCCAACACCAAGGTCAACTTCCTCGTCGGCTACCAGAGCCTGACCCTGCCCTCCGCCTTCGGCGGCGGCAGCGCCATCCTTGACGAACACGTTGCCGGCGCCGCCGCCGTCGTGCCCGTCACCGAGAACCTGTCCCTGGTTGGCGGCTATGTTCGTCCCTACGACGCCAACAACTTCGGCTCCACCTCTTCCAACAACTTCAACGGCACCCAGACCGACGCTGCGTTCCTGTACGCCAACGTCGACTACTCTGGTTTCAACGTGAAGCCCTTCTTCGCTTACGGCTACGCTGGTGGCAACACCGGCGGCAACAGCGTCGGCGGCAACATGCTGGGCGGCTTGGCTGCTCCTAACACCGCCACCGGCTACGGCACCCGCGCTTACTGGGGCGGCGCCGCCTTCACCATGACCGCCTTTGATCCCTTCAAGGTCATGGCTGACTTCAACTACGGTAAGGCCACCTACGACACCGCTGGCGCTCAGGACTCCGGTCGCGGCGGCTGGTTGTTCGACCTGGCCGTTGACTACACCGGCCTGTCCATGATGACCCCCCAGGTGTTCTTCGCGTACAGCTCCGGCGAGAACAAGGACGGCACCAAGTCTGAGCGTATGCCTTCCCTGGCCGCTGAGAACTGGGCCTACGGTTCCTTCTGGATGCAGGGCGGCGACACCCTGAATTCTTCCTACACCACCCCCGGCAGCACCCTTGCTCAGGGCAACCCCCAGAGCAACCTGGGCTTCTGGGCCGTTGGCCTCTCCCTGAAGGACATCAAGCTCATCGACAAGCTGAGCCACACCTTCAACGTCATCTACTTCAAGGGCACCAACGCCAAGGAAGTCGCCACCATGGGCGACGTGACCAAGAACTACGGCAACCTCCTGACCAACAAGGACTCCCTGGTTGAAGTTGACCTGAACAGCAAGTACCAGATCTACGAAGAACTGTCCCTCGGCCTCGACCTCGGCTACATCAACGCCGACTTCGACAAGACCGTTTGGGCCACCGCTGGCCAGCAGGACAAGCTGAGCAAGGACGCCTACAAGGCCGTCTTCATGCTCAACTACAGCTTCTAAGACCACCTCTTCGAGCCTAAGCCACTTCAGGGCCAGCGCAGCAATGCGCTGGCCCTTCTTTTTGGTTCCTCATTAAAAGCCTTGAACCCCTGAGTCATTAGCCATCCCGCCAGGCTTGGAGACCCGCAGTGAGAAGTATAAAAAAATGCACGATAAAAAAAATTGAACTGGAGTCAATTTTTCTCTTGCATGTAGCCAAAACAATCAGATATTAAAAGCCGTAAGCAAGCGTCAGTGTGGTAAGAACAACCGCAAAAGAGGGAAGGAAAACATGAAAAAGATGAGCTTCTTTAGCATCTTGGCCCTGCTCGTCCTGGGCATCGCCAGTGTTGCTCAGGCCGCCGACATCAAGGCCACCGGCAAATGGCAGATTGATTCCTACTGGAACAACTCCATGAATTTCGAGTCCATGAACAAGGACCAGGCTTTCCGCATTGAACAGCGGATCCGCACCAAGTTCGAGTTCATCGCCAACGAGAACCTGAAAGCCGTCCTCGACACCCAGATCGGCTCCAACACCTGGGGCAATGGCCAGTACCAGATCAGCGCCGGCCGCACCCCGAACGACACTGCTCGTGGCGCCAACGGCCTTGGCAACGGCAACATCATGCTGCGCCAGGGCTACATCGACTTCAAATGGCCCAGCACCCCGGTGAACTTCAAGGTCGGCTTCCAGACCCTGAGCCTGCCCGCGGCCTTCGGCGGCGGCAGCGCCATTCTGGACGACCAGGTCGGCGCCGCTGTGATGAGCACCCCGATCGTTGACGGCGTCAAGCTGCTGGCCGGTTACGCCCGCCCTTACGACGGTAACAACTTCGGCTCCACCTCTTCCATCAATAACACCGGAACCTCCGCTGACATGGGCTTCGTGGCCGTGCCTGTGGACTACTTCAAGGGCTTCAGCATCGTGCCCTTCGGCGCCTTCATGTACGCTGGCAACTCTGCTGCCGGCTCTTTCTCCGGCGCCACCAGCCAGATCGGCTTCGGCAGCGCCGGCGCCAACAACTCCGTCGGCGTGCGCAGCTACTGGGCTGGCGCCGCTTTCACCATGACCGCTTTCGAGCCCTTCAAGGTCATGGCTGACGTCAACTACGGCCGCGCCACCTACAGCAACTACACCCTGGCCGACTCCTCTGACGGCGGCCGTCAGGGCTGGTTGTTCGACTTGGCCGTTGACTACACCGGCCTGTCCATGATGACCCCTGAAGTGTACTACGTGTACACCTCTGGCGTCAGAAACAATTCCAGCAAAGACGGTCGCATGCCTATCGCTGGCAACCCGCAGAGCTGGACAATCAACAACTCCTTCTTCTTCGGCGATCGCAACATGATCACCGGCTTCAACACTGCCAGCACTGGCGGCTCCAACGGCGCCGGCACCCGCAACAGCATGGGCTTCTGGGCCACCGGCTTTGCGCTGAAGGACATCAAGGTCCTCGACGGCTTCACCCACACCTTCAACGTCATGTACGCGAAGGGCACCAACGACTCCGACGCCGTTCTCAACTCCGCCAAAAGGGCCAACGGCATCTCCACCGGCTACGGCGTGTTCCTGACCGACAAGGACAGCCTGGTTGAAGTCGATCTGCAGACCAAGTACAAGATCTACGACGAACTGTCCCTGCAGCTGGACCTCGGTTACATCAACGCCGACATCGACAAGGACACCTGGCGTTCGGTTAACGCCAGCTACGGCAACGATGAAATGCTGGTCAAGAACGCCTACCGCGTTGCGATGGGCCTCTCTTACAGCTTCTAAGACTTTGATCTGACCACCTGACGCTCTCCTGGGGCCGAGGTTTATGCCTCGGCCCCTTTTCTTTGCATTGCACAAACCTGCCAGGAAAATCTCCTGCTTGATTTTCCGTGAAATTCCAGATAGGAGTGTTCACTTACATCGATATGTATTTTAAATATTCAGGGAGAAGAGGAGCTTACTAATGGCACGAGTAAAGTTGTTGGCAATGGCCGCGCTGCTGGTTGTTAGCATGGCTGGAGCAGCCCAAGCCGCTGAGGTAACCGCCCGTGGCTATTGGTGGATGGAAGGCGTAAGCCGCACAAACTGGAATTTCAATGCTGGGCAGGACAACCACTTCTCCATTGAGCAAAAGTTGCGCACGGCCTTCACCTTTACGGCCAACGAGAACCTGCGCGGCGTCCTCGACACCCAGATCGGCACCAACAACTGGGGCAATGGCCTCTACCAGGTCAGCTCCGGCCGTACCCCGAACTCCACCCAGGGCGGCGCGAACGGCTCAGGCAACGGCAACATCATGCTGCGCCAGGGCTTCATCGAGTACAAATGGCCTCAGACCCAGGTGAACATTAAAGCTGGCTTCCAGATCATGTCTCTGCCTGCGGCCTTTGGCGGCGGCAGCCCTATCTTTGACGACCAGGCGGCAGGCCTAGTGGTCAGCGCCCCCCTCACCGACAGCGTAAGCTTGGTGGCGGGTTACGCCCGCCCAGCCGATAGCAACAACTTCGGCTCCACCTCGCAGATTGACGGCACAGGGACCTCAACAGACCTTGTGTTCGCAACCCTGCCGATTAAGACCGGATCCATGAGCATCACGCCCTTCGCCATGTACATGTACTCCGGAGCCCAGTCCGCTGGCGCCAATTCCAATCTGAACTCCGCCACCCTCCTCGGCCTGAACGGCCCCAACAGCTCCACTTCAGAGGGCATTCGCGGCTACTGGACCGGTGCGGCCTTCACCATGAGTCCTGAGGCATTGCCCATCAAGATCATGGCCGACTTCAACTACGGCAAGGCCACTTACAACAACTACTTCAACAATACCAACAATGGCGGCCGTTCCGGCTGGATGGCCGACATCGCCGTTGACTACACCGGCCTGTCCAACATGACGCCGGAAGCCTACTTCGTGTACTCCTCCGGCGAAACAGGTCAGAATACAAACAAATCCAACCGTATGCCCGTCATCGGCGTGCCGCAGAACTGGTCCCTCGGCAGCGGCTCCATGTTCTTCGGCGAACGCTATGAGCTTGCGGGATCCATAAACAACCCCGCCGGCTACACACTGTTCACCCTGGGCTACTGGGCGGGCGGAATCGCTCTCAAGAACATGACCTTCTTTGACAGGCTGTCCCATGACTTCAACCTGTTGTATGCGCGTGGCACCAACGACCCTGAATACTTGCGCAATAGCGTGAACATCCGCGGAGTGAACTACGCAGGCTTCCTCACCACCAAGGATTCCCTGTGGGAGGTGGACTTCAACACCCGCTACAAGATCTACGACGAGCTCACCGCGTACCTGAACCTGGGCTACATCAAGTCCAATTTTGATATCAACTCCTGGGGCGCCTCCGCTGTTACGAACGGCGAAGCCATCCGCCGCGCTCACAGCAGCGGCGACGCCGCAAAGGTCGGCCTTGGCTTGAACTACTTCTTCTAGGCCTCTCGGCAAACTCCAATAGCGACACAGGGGGCCGGGGTTTACGCCCTGGCCCCTTTGCGTTCAGACTCCTGCCCTTTTCGCACAGTGTCACACCTCGACTTTTCATGGTGGTTCAGCTATTCTCAGCATGTTCAAGCAACCCCCATACATCTCGCAGCCCTGAGGTTCACCATGCCCTGCCGCATTGTCCGCGTTCCCGCAGAACTCACCGCCGAGGGCCTGCTCGCCTGGCTTTCCGGCCGCAAGGATCCCGGGAACGACATCAGCGCCACCGTGCGCGCAATCCTTGCCGCTGTTAAGAAAGACGGCGACAAGGCCCTGCGCTCCTACACCCGCAAATTCGATGCCCCGGACCTGCCCGACCGCTTCCGGGTGCCCGTGCGCGACCTCAAGGCTGCCTTGTCCAGCGTTCCAAAGGACGACCTGGTAATTCTGCGCGAAGCGATAGAACACGTGCGCGACTTTCACGCCCGCCAAGTAGAACAGTCCTGGTGGACCACCAGCCCCGACGGCACAGTGCTGGGGCAGATGGTTCGCCCGGTTGACCGCGTTGGCCTCTACGTGCCCGGCGGACAGGGCGGCGAAACCCCGCTCATCTCAAGCCTCATCATGAACGCCGTGCCCGCCCAGGTGGCTGGCGTAATCGACATCGCCGTCATCTCCCCGCCGCGCAAGGACTCGACCCTCAATCCGTATATTCTGGCCACCGCAGCGCTGCTCGGCCTCACCGAAGTCCACCGCGCAGGCAGCGCTTGGGGCATCGCGGCCCTGGCGTATGGAACCAAGAGCATCCGCCCCTGCGATGTCATCGCTGGTCCTGGCAACATCTATGTCGCCACGGCCAAGGCCATCCTGGTGGGCGAGGTCGGCATCGACATGATCGCCGGACCGAGCGAGATCACCATTCTGGCCGACGAATCGGCCAACGCAGACTACATCGCCGCAGATATGCTCTCCCAGGCCGAGCACGACCCGCTGGCCGCCTCTTTGTGCATCACAACCTCGACCTCCCTGGCTGAAAAGCTGCGCCAAAGCCTGGCCCGGCAACTGGAAAAGCTGCCGCGCCGCGACTTGGCCGCACGCGCCCTCAAGGATTGGGGCGGCGTGCTGCTGGTGGACACCATTGACCAGGGAATCGATCTGGTGAACCGCATCGCGCCGGAGCACCTGGAGCTGGCTGTGAACGAGCCCTTCACGCTCCTGGGCAAGATCAGAAACGCCGGCGCCATCTTCCTGGGCCACCACTGCCCGGAGCCCGTTGGCGACTACTTTGCCGGCCCCAACCATGTGCTGCCCACGCTGGGCACAGCGCGCTTTTCCTCCGCCCTTTCGGTGCAAAGCTTCTGCAAGAAGTCCAGCATCATTGCCACTTCCCCGGACTACCTCGCGCGCCATGGCGGCAAGATCGCCCGGCTGGCGCGGCTGGAGGGCCTGGAGGCCCATGCCAGGAGCGTTGAAGTCCGTCTGGAAAAGAACACTAAATAACCGCAAGTTACGGAGAACATCATGGACTGCGTCACCACTACGGACATCAAGGAACTTCCGCTTCTTTCGCGCGGCAAGGTGCGCGACATCTACGAGGCCGGCCCTGATTCATTGCTCATCATCACCACGGACCGCATCTCCGCCTTCGACGTCATCATGGACGACCCCATCCCGCACAAGGGCGTGGTGCTCAACCAGATCACCCTGTTCTGGATGGAGATGTTCAAGGATCTGGTGCCCAACCACCTGCTCGCCACCGACGTGAAGGACTTCCCAAAGGTTCTCGCTCCGCATGCATCCATGCTGGAAGGCCGCAGCGTGCTGGTGAAGCGCGCCAAGCCGCTGGCCATCGAGTGCATCGTGCGCGGGTACATCACCGGCTCCGGCTGGAAGGACTACCTGAAGACCGGCAGCGTCTGCGGCCATAAGCTGCCCGAAGGGCTGCGCGAGAGCGACAAACTTGAGAAGCCCCTGTTCACGCCCTCCACCAAGGCCGAACTGGGCGCGCACGACGAAAATATCTCCGTGGCCGAGGCCATGCGCATCACGGGCGAGTCCCTGGCCACCCAGGCGCAGGACCTGACCATCGGCATCTATTCCGCCGCCCGCGAATATGCAGAGAAGCGCGGCATCATCATCGCAGACACCAAGTTCGAATTCGGCACGGTGAACGAAGGCGGCCAGGAAAAACTCATCCTCATCGATGAAGTGCTCACCCCGGATTCCTCCCGTTTCTGGCCCATGAGCGACTACGCCCCTGGCCGCGGCCAGCAGAGCTTCGACAAGCAGTTCCTGCGCGACTGGCTGGAAGAGATAAAATTCGACAAGCGTCCGCCCGCGCCAAAGATTCCCCAGGAGATAATCGATCAAACACGCGCCAAGTACCTGGAGGCCTATCGCCTGCTCACCGGGCGCGACCTCGGCGTGTAACTCGGCCCAAGGCCGGAGGACAGCATGGACAGCAGCATCTGGATTCTTCTTGCGGTGGTGGTGGGCTGGGTGGTTCTTTCCCGGTTCGTACCCGGAGCGGGCTGAGGCCCCAAGAAACAGTGCGGCTGGACGCCGCCTACCCCTGGCAAGGATGACAAGAACGGAACAAAGTCCGAGGACAAGCCCTCATAGGATGGTCCCATGTGGGAAAACATCGGACTCTTGTTCACCATTCCGGCAGCGGGCTAAACGTATCTGCGGATCATCCTGCCATAATTCGGTATGCGAGGCTGAATGCCCAGCCCGACGGATATCCGCGAGACGTCCAAGAAGCGCAAGAAAATCGACGACGCTTGACAGAGGGCGCTCTTGCAAGTAAGAGCACCCCTCTACCTTGCTCTTCCCCTGTGCGGGAAGGGCCAATGACCAAAAGGAGCACCACATGCTGAATCACTACGAGACTCTTGTGCTCATGAGTCCGGAGCTTGCCGAGGAGAACCGCAAGGAGATCCTCGCCAACCTCACCGGAATCATCGAGCGCGACGGGGGCACCATCGGCCTCGTCGACGACTGGGGCATCCGCACCCTGGCCTACCCGGTCCGCAAACTGACCCGCGGACACTACGTGCGCCTCGACTACGTCGCCCCCGGCGCGCTGGTGGCCGAGCTTGAGCGCAACATCCGCATCACCGACGGCCTGTTCAAGTTCGTCACTGTCCGCCTGGACGACGCGCCTGCCGCCGCGCCCAGCGCAGAGGAGGCCTAACCCATGGCGTTCCGCAAGAAATTCACCCCCAAGAGGAAGTTCTGCCGCTTCTGCGCGGACAAGAACCTTCCCCTCGACTACAAGCGCCCGGACGTCCTGCGCGACTACATCACCGAGCGCGGCAAGATCATCGCCCGCCGCATCACTGGCACCTGCGCCAAGCATCAGCGCAGCCTGACCACTGAGATCAAGCGCGCCAGGCAGATGGCTTTGTTGTTCTACACCACCGTGCATAGCACGGACGTCAAGAAGAAGACGGTCTAGGAGGGCGCATGACCATGAAACTCATCCTGCGCGCCGACGTTGACACCCTGGGCCGCCTCGGGGACATCGTCGCGGTTAAGCCCGGCTTCGGGCGTAACTTCCTGATTCCTCAAGGCCTTGCCATGAAGGCCACCGACGCCAACCTGAAACAGTTTGAGCTGGAGCGCAAAAAGCTGGCCGCCCAGGCCGATGGCCTGCGCGCCGCCGCCACCGACCTTGCCTCCAAAATCGCCGCCGCCAGCGTGGCCATCACGGTGCGCGTGGGCGAAGGCGACAAGATGTACGGCTCCGTTACCGCCCAGAACATTGCCGACGCTCTGGCCGCGCAGGGGATCGAAGTCGACCGCCGCAAAATCGAGCTGCCTGAGGCCATCCGCGCCCTGGGCGAGTTCGAGGTCGCTGTCCACCTGCACCCCGATGTCACCGGCGAACTCAAACTCCGCGTGATCAAGCATGGCCAGCCGGAAAAAGAACCCGAACAGCAGCCCGAGGCGTAGCCCCGGCGATGCTCGAGACGATGGCGCGGAGGCTCTTGAACGAGCCTCCGCCGCCCTCTCTCGGAATGTACCCCCCCAGAATCTGGAAGCCGAACAGGCGGTTCTCGGGGGGGTTTTTCTGCGCAATACGCTGTTTCACTCCCTTGTGGACGTGATTCGCTCTGACGATTTCTACTCCCCAGCCCACAGACTCATCTTCCGGTCCTTTGAGGACCTTTACTCGCGCAACGCGCCCATCGATCTCATCACCGTTACCGAATACCTGAGCCAGGGCCAGACCCTGGACTCCATCGGCGGGCCTGTGTACCTGGCCGAACTCGCCAGCTCGCCGGTAAGCGCTGCCAACGCCCTGTACCACGCAAGCATCGTGCGCGACAAAGCCGTTGCCCGCCGCCTCATCGAAGCAGCCAGCGAAATCATTGGCAACTGCTACGATTCGCAAGACGTTGAGGGGCTGCTCGACCAGAGCGAGCAATCCATCTTCAAAATTTCCGACGTGCGCTCCAAGACCACGGTACACACCGGCAAAGAGCTGGTGGACCGCGTGTTCAAGGAGCTTGAGAAGCGCGTAGGCCGTCAGGCCATGGTCACGGGAATCACCACGGGCTACGAGAAGCTCGACGAGATGACGGCGGGCATGCAGAATTCCGACCTCATCATCGTGGCGGCCCGCCCCAGCATGGGCAAAACCGCGTTTGCGCTGAACCTCGCGCTCAACGCCGCCACCAAGGGCGAAACCCAGGTGCCCACGGCCATATTCTCGCTGGAAATGTCCATGGATCAAATCATGATGCGCCTTCTGTGCTGCCAGGGCCGGGTGGACCAGACCAACCTCAGGCGCGGCAGCATCGACGACCAGGACTGGGCCAAACTCTACGAGGCGGCCAACATCATCTCCACCGCCCCGATTTTCGTGGACGACACGGCGGCGCTTTCCACCATGGAACTGCGCGCCCGCTGCAGGCGCCTGAAAAGCGAGCACAACCTCGGCCTCGTGGTGGTGGACTACCTTCAGCTCATGCGCGCCAGCCGCGACATCGACTCCCGCGAGCAGGAAATCTCCGACATTTCGCGCAACCTGAAGGCCCTGGCCAAGGAGCTGAACATCCCGGTCATCGCCCTCTCGCAGCTCAACCGCAAGGTGGAGGAGCGCAGCGACAAGCGCCCCATGCTCTCCGACTTGCGCGAATCGGGCGCCATCGAGCAGGACGCCGACGTGATCATGTTCATCTACCGCGACGATGTTTACAACAAGAAGGAAGGCAACCCCAAAGCCGGGGTGGCCGAGATCATCATCGGCAAGCAGCGCAACGGTCCCGTTGGCGAGGTGGAGCTCTTCTTCAAGAAGCAGTACAGCCGATTTGAAAATCTGAACCAGATCGCATATCCTTCGGAGTACTTCACGTCGAGCTAGACAGCCTCGACACCGGCCGCAGCTTACCTATGAAATAGCTTCACGAGGGGGAGACATGTACTACGAAGCCGCAGAGGCCCTTGCCCGCGAGTCCCTGGAACGTTTGCAGACCGAGCGTCTGAAACGCACCATCACCACCTGCCTGCGCTCCCCGTTCTACTCCGGCCGCCTGGGCGCCCTTGGCCTTTCCCCGGACGATTTCAATTCTCCGGACGACATCCGCAAGATCCCCTTCACCACCAAGGAAGACCTGCGCGGGAACTACCCTTACGGCCTCCTCTGCCAGCCCATGGACCAATACG
Source organism: Humidesulfovibrio sp. (assembly GCF_030689645.1). Classification (GTDB taxonomy): domain Bacteria; phylum Desulfobacterota; class Desulfovibrionia; order Desulfovibrionales; family Desulfovibrionaceae; genus Humidesulfovibrio. The sequence goes on along the minus strand of NZ_JAUYFU010000086.1, from coordinate 6,377 downwards.
TGCGCCTGCACGCGTCCAGCGGCACCACTGGCACGCCCACGGCGATTTTCTACACCCAGAACGACATCGACTCCTGGGCCGGGCTTGTGGCGCGCTGCATGTACGCCGTCGGCCTGCGCAAGGGCGACGTGTTCCAGAACATGAGCGGCTACGGCCTGTTCACCGGCGGCCTGGGCATCCATTACGGAGCAGAGCGCCTGGGCCTCTTGACCGTGCCTGCGGGCGCGGGCAACTCCAAGCGTCAGCTCAAGCTTCTGCGAGATTTCCACGTGGACGGCGTGCACATCATCCCCTCCTATGCGCTTCATTTCGCCAGCTTCCTGCAACAGGAGGGAGTGGATCCCAAGAGTCTCAACTGGCGCTTCGCGCTCATCGGCGCGGAACCCCACACCGAGGAAGCCCGCCAGCGCATTCAGGACCTCTTGGGGCTGAAGGCCTTCAACTCCTACGGCCTCTCCGAGATGAACGGTCCCGGCGTTGCCTTCGAGTGCGAAAAGCAGTGCGGCATGCACCTCTGGGAAGACGCCTACATCGCCGAGATCATCAATCCCGAGACAGGCGATCCCGTGCCCGACGGCGAAGTTGGCGAGCTGGTCATGACCACCCTGTGCCGCGACGGCATGCCGATCCTGCGCTACCGCACCCGCGACCTGACCCGCTTCATCCCCGGCGAATGCGCCTGCGGCCGCACCCACCGCAGACTTGACCGCATCACCGGCCGCGCGGACGACATGCTCATCATCAAGGGCTGCAACATCTACCCCATGCAGGTGGAGCAGGCGCTCATGAGCATGCCCGAGGTGGCGCAGAACTACCTCATCGAGCTCTTCCAGGAGGGCGAAATGGACCAGCTGCGCGTGAAGGTCGAGATCAAGGACGACTATTTCGTCGAGGACATGCGTGTCCTCACCGCGTTGCAGAAGAAGATAGCAGCCCGCCTGCGCGATGAAATCCTGGTGACTCCGCGCGTAGAGCTGGTGCAGCACGATTCCATACCCAAGAGCGAAGGCAAGGCCGTACGCGTGGTTGATCTGCGCGACAAGAAATGAGTCTGGTTCTCGGGATCGGCCTCGGCCTGATCCTGTTCTGCCTGCTCTGGCTCAACCTGCTCTCCCTGCCGGGCAACTGGCTCATGCTTGGCGTCCTGGCCCTTGTGGTCTGGCTCGGGCCTGCGGGAGGCCTCACCTGGGGGTTCGTGGGCCTCATGGGCCTTTTGGCGCTCTTGGGCGAGGTCATCGAGTTCATGGCCCAGATCATCGGCGGCAAACGCGGCGGGGCCAGCAAGTCCGGGAATTTCGGCGGCATTGTGGGGTCCATCGCCGGGGCCATTCTGGGCGCACCCTTTGGACTAGGCCTGGGCAGCATCATCGGGGCGCTTTTCGGCGCCTGGATCGGCTGCTTCATCGTGGAGCGCATCCGCCAGGAATCGCACCAAAAGGCTGCAGAGGCCGCCTGGGGAGCCTTCTGGGGCCGCAGCCTTGGCCTCGTAGGCAAGGCCGCAACCGGGGCCGTCATCATCGTCATGAGCGTCACCAAAGTCATCAGTCAGGCCGCCTAGCGCGCCACAAGACCTTCAGAAGGAGCCTTCCGCATGTCCACCAGCACTTTCCCCTCCTATCGCGGCCACATGGAGTACGTTTGCCTGGGCTGCGGCGCGCGCTTCAACATCGAGGAATTGCACTACACCTGCCCGTCTTGCGGCGGGGTGTTCCTCCTGACCGACAACAGCTTCGATGAGCTGAAGAAGACCAGCGCCGAGCAGTGGCGGGCCATATTCGATGCTCGCGCGGCCAGCAAGAACCCGGCTCTGCGCGGCGTCTTCCGCTTCTACGAGCTCATGGCCCCGGTGCTTGAGGAAGAAGACATCCTGTACCTGGGCGAGGGCAATACGCCCATCGTGGACTCCCCCCCGGCCCTGCGCAAAATCCTGGGCCTCAAGACCGCCTACAAGAACGACGGGCAGAACCCCAGCGCCAGCTTCAAGGACCGGGGCATGGCCTGCGCCTTCAGCTTCCTGAAGTCCCTCATCCGCACCAAAGGCTGGACCGAAGTCCTGGCCATCTGCGCCAGCACGGGCGACACTTCCGCTGCGGCCTCGCTGTACGCCTCCTACGTGGGCGGCGCGGTGAAAAGCGCCGTGATCCTGCCCGCAGGCAAGGTGACCCCCCAGCAGCTGGCCCAGCCCCTGGGCAGCGGCGCCGTGGTGCTGGAAGTACCCGGAGTGTTCGACGACTGCATGAAGGTTGTGGAGCACCTGGCCGACAACTACCGCGTGGCCCTGCTCAACTCCAAGAACGCCTGGCGCATCCTGGGCCAGGAGTCCTACGCCTTCGAGGTGGCCCAGTGGTACGACTGGGACATGGCGGGCAAGAGCGTGTTCGTGCCCATCGGCAACGCGGGCAACATCACGGCCATCATGGGCGGATTCTTGAAGCTGCACGCCCTGGGCATCATCACCACCCTGCCGCGCGTGTTCGGCGTGCAGTCGCACCACGCGGATCCGGTGTACCGCTACTACGCCGCCGATGCGGGCAAGCGCGAATTCAAGGCCGTGGCCGTCACCCCCAGCGTGGCCCAGGCGGCCATGATCGGCAACCCGGTCTCCTTCCCGCGCGTGCGCCACTTTGCCGAAAAATACGAGGCCATCGGAGGCGCCGGCTCCTTCCAGGTCATCCAGGTGACGGAGCAGCAGATCATGGACTCCATGATCGAAGCCAACCGCCACGGCCACATTGCCTGCACCCAGGGCGGCGAGTGCCTGGCCGGGGCCAAGCGCGCCAAGGAGCTGGGCCTGGTTTCCCCCGAGGAAATCCTGGTGCTGGACGCCACGGCCCACCACCTGAAGTTCATCGGCTTCCAGGAAATGTACTTCGAGAACACTTTCCCGGCCGAGTTCGGCGTGACGCCGAAGCCGGAGCTGGCCAACCGCCCGGAGCTCGTCATCACCCAGGCGGAAAAGACCGCCTTGGCCGAGAAGGACTACGTGGTCAAGGCCGCGCAGAACGTGGTTTCGCGCCTGGGCCTGGCCAAGAAATAGCGCGGCGGCTCCGGTGGCCAAGAAAGACAGAGCCGACAGGCTCATGTTCGAGCAAGGCCTGGCCGAGTCCCAGGATGCGGCCATGCGGCTCATCATGGCCGGGGATGCGCACTTCCTCAAGAACGGCGCGAAGCTGCCCGTGGAAACGCCCGGGCAGCAGCTGCCCATTGACACGGAATTCACTCTGCGCGGCCAAGACCGCTTCGCCAGCCGGGGCGGGTACAAGCTGCTCACGGCCATCGAAAAGCTCGGCTTCGACCCCGCGGGCAAAGTCTGCCTGGACGCCGGGGCCTCCACTGGCGGCTTCACCGACTGCCTGCTGCAGCACGGCGCGGCCCGAGTGTATGCTGCGGACGTCGGCTACGGCCAGCTGCACTGGAAGCTCCAGAGCGATCCGCGCGTCATCGTCCTTGAACGCATGAACCTGCGCACTCCGCCGACCGTCGCGATCGGCGGCCCCTTTCCCGAGCCCTTTGACGTGCTTACCGCTGATGTGTCCTTCATCTCGCTCACGGCCATACTGCCAGGCTGCCTTTCGCTCCTCAAACCAACCTGCGAGTTGGTGCTGCTGGTCAAGCCGCAATTCGAGCTGCCTGCCGGACGCACTGACAAGGGCGTGGTGCGCGATGATGCGGACCGCCAGGAGGCGCTCAGCATCGTGCTCGACTTCTGCCGCGACAGCCTCGGCCTGCGCCTCGTGGGCGTCGTCCCCTCGGATCTCCTCGGCCCCAAGGGCAATCAGGAGTATCTGGCGTATTTGAAGCGAGGCTGAGCCAGCCGATGCCGCAGCGGCCAGCAGGAAGCGGCGGTGACGTGTTCGCCTGGCCAGCGCCCCCCTCGCCACCATCGGGATACCAACGGTGCTGGCCGACGCAAAGCGCCTTGCGCACCCACTGGGGGGCTCATTGACAGGGGCAAGGGAACAACGTAATTGGACACCATGCCACAGCGAGAAAACTCATCCTGCAATGTCATTTGCATACTGCTTGTCGCAGTGGTGCTGATGATGTCTTTTGCGAGCTTTTCTCATGATCGGAGTGAGGTTTACGCCCCCCTCTTCTCGGAGCACACCCACACCAGCAGCGTTGCGCATAGTCACCTGGAGCATCAGGACGGCACCTTCGAGCATACCAACCTCTTCGTCACCAACAGGCAAGAAGCCGCCCGCCCCCTTGCCGACGGTTATGCCTTTGGCATCCGCTCACGCCACGGGCTACCTCTTGAACGCCCACCCGAATCCGCTCCGCCTTTCTCGTAACAAAGGCGCTTAGCGTTTAGCAACTTCTCTCAACCAAAGGCTTTATCATGTCCATTCCCCATGCTTTCAGCGGGGGGTTCCGGGCTGGCGCGTTCTCTGCGGGCATTCGGTGTTCAGCCATGCTGAGCCCCTGGTTTCTGACGCGCTGTTTCGACGCCTTCGTTCATGGAGCCCCCGCTGGCGACCGGGAACACACCCAGAAGCAGTCAGGCAGCCCTTTGCGCGCAATGCCCGTGGGCGGATAACAGCAATGGACTCGCAGCTGCCTGTCTATCTCGGCCTGTTTTTCTCTGCCTTCATCTCCGCAACGGTATTGCCGGCGCAGTCAGAGCTCGTCCTTGCGGGGCTCCTGTTCGCAGAGAAGCATCCCGTCTGGACCCTGATAATCGTGGCCTGCGCCGGAAACAGCCTGGGGGCTGCTTTGAATTGGCTCCTGGGGCGCTATAGTCAACGCTTTCAGGACCGCCGGTGGTTCCCTGTAAAGGCTGAAACCTTGCGGAAGACCGAAACCTGGTACCGGAAGTATGGGCGCTGGACGTTGCTCATGAGCTGGGTTCCGGTCATCGGCGACCCGCTGACCGTGGTGGCGGGCGTTCTTCGTGAACCATTCGTCTCATTCATCGTAATTGTCGCCTTTGCTAAAATGTTTCGTTATCTCGTTGTAGCTGGGCTCACGCTTCACTGGGTCGGCTAGAGATCCTCGCGAACAGGGGCCAAAGCTCCGCAGCGAGGCCAGGCACAGGCTTCCTGCACGCCAACCCCGAGAGAGACGAACGCCATGAACGGTCGACGCAATCAAAGGAGAACAGATGAAAACACGATACGCGGTTCTTATCCTGTTACTGGTTGCCGCTTCCGTCTCCATTGCGGCCCACAGCATCGCGGATGAAGCCGTTGACCACCGCGAAAAACGGCATCACGCAAAGCAAAATGGACACGACAACAAAGAGGGCCACGAAGCAGCACCACGGGAGCTGGCAGCCAACAATGGCGTGTATGAAGGCCTTTGCGGGAGTTGCCACTGGGCCTATGCCCCGCAACTGCTCCCTAAGAAGTCCTGGGAGAACATGCTGGCATCCCTTGGCGACCACTTCGGTGCCGAAGTTACGCTTTCAGAACAGGACAAACGCGCTGTGGCGAACCATCTGTTTAGCAATGCGGCGGACGTGTCCGCCACGGAAATTGGCCGAAAGGTGATGCGCAGTCTGCGCGGAGCCACGCCGTCCCGAGTGGTTGAGGTTCCCTGCATTCAGAAAAAGCATCACGAACTCGCTCCGGAAGTATTCGCCAGAAAAGGCGTGGGCGGATTGGCGAATTGCATCGCCTGCCACCCCGGAGCGGGAAGCCTTGATTTTGAAGACGACAGAGTCAGAATTCCGGCCCAATAGGCTTAACCTTAACTTAATTACCCCCAGGAGGCTTCTTATGAATTGCCCACATTGCAACGTAAATCTCGTGATGACGGAACGCAGCGGCGTCGAGATCGACTACTGCCCCCAGTGCCGCGGCGTCTGGCTTGATCGTGGAAAACTCGACAAAATTATTGAAAAGGCGGCAGCCGTGGCCCCCGCAGCCGCTCCGCAGCCTGCCCCTCAGCAGGTCTATGCTCCGCAGCAGCCTGTGTACCAGCAGCCCCCTGTCCACCACCAGCACAGCGGGTACGACAAGCACCACCACGGCGGTTATCACAAAAAGAAATCCATCCTCGGCGAGCTGTTCGACTTTTAGCTCCTTGAGCAACAGGGGGGAGCAGGTGAGAGCTGCCCCCCTCGTCCCACCAGCAACACAACGCCCCCGGCGACAGGATGTCCATGATGCCGCAGCCATACCATCCCACGCAAACCTCGGGCCTCAGCGAGGCCGAAGCCATCCAACGCCAGCAGGCCGAGGGCTTCAACGAGATCCCCCAAGGCTCCAAGCGCGGGGTGCTCACCATCGCTTTTGAGGTCATGCGCGAGCCCATGTTCCTGTTGCTGGTGGCCTGTGGCAGCCTCTACCTGCTCAAGGGAGAGCTATCTGACGCGCTCATGCTCCTAGGCTTCGTCTTCGTGGTCATGGGCATCACCATTGTGCAGGAACGCC
>NZ_JAUYFU010000080.1 GCF_030689645.1 Humidesulfovibrio sp. | reverse complement strand
CGACCTGCCAAAGCTGTTCAAGACCGCGACGCAGAACCTGCCACTCTTGCCTGCCACCGCCAGCGCCGCGACAGAAGTACGCAAGAGCCTCGCCCAGACGTTGTCGGGGCTGGGCACGGCGGTTCAGGGCATCTGCGAATTGCGCAACCAGTGCGGCTTCGCCTCGCATGGTTCGGGTGCCGCGCGCCCCGTGATGGAGAGCGTACAGGCGCTGTTGGCCGCCGAGACCGCAGACGCCATCGTAGGGTTTCTCCACCGCATGCACCGGCAGGACCGCACGCCGCCAGCCCCGCCAGCGCCGAGTTTCGAAGACAGCGACGATTTCAACCTCGCCCTGGACGAGGAAGTCGGCCCAATCCAAATCCGCGAAATCGAATTCCGCGCGAGCGAGGTGCTGTTCCAAATGGAGCCCGAAACTTATCGCATCTATCTCGCAGAGTTTGAAGACAACGGAGCCGATGCCACGGCCCCGGATGCAGAGGAGACCCAATCATGACAGACCGGGGCGTCACCGAATCCGTTATCGAACAGGCGGCGCTTGCCTGGCTGGAAAGCACAGGCTGGAATATCGCCAACGGCGTTGACATCGCGCCGGGCGAACCAGCCGCCGAGCGCGAGAGCTACACCCAGGTCATCCTGGAACGCAGGCTGCGCCAGGCGCTGGACCGGCTCAATCCGAAGCTGCCCCTGGACGCACTAGACGACGCGTGCCGCAAAATCTTGCATCCCGAAGGCGCGGACCTCATCCAGCAGAACCGCGCTATGCACCGGATGCTGGTGCACGGGGTGACGGTGGAATACCGCGACGGAGACGGCGTGATTCGTGGCGCACAGGCCCGCACCATCGACTTCGACCGACCGGATGAGAACGACTGGCTGGCCGTCAACCAGTTCAGCGTGACCGAAGCCAAGCAAACGCGCCGCCCCGATGTGGTGCTCTTCATCAACGGCCTGCCTCTGGCGGTTGTGGAGTTGAAAAACGCGGGCAACGAGAACGCCACCATCTGGCACGCCTTCCAGCAACTGCAAACCTACCAGGGCTTAGTGCCGTCGCTGTTTGCGGCCAATGCGCTGCTCGTTGCCTCCGATGGCGTGGAAGCCCG
>NZ_JAUYFU010000068.1 GCF_030689645.1 Humidesulfovibrio sp. | reverse complement strand
GCGCATCAAGGGCTTTCCAGACCAGGCCCTGAAGCAGGACTATCTGCTGGCCGTGCGCGCCATGCGCTTTGCCGCCAACTACCACCTGCCCATCGAGCCCAACACATGGCTGGCCATTGTGCGCGGCGCTCGCCGCGTGCTGGACTACTGCCCCGTGTCCGACATCATGGACGAATGGCGCAAGGTGGAGGCCGAGAACCTGCACGCCTTTGTGCTGCTGCTCTTCGAGTGCCAGATCCTGCACGGCTTCATCCCGGAGATCGCCGCTCTTGCCCGCGTGAAGCAGATCAAGAGCCCGGAGGCGGGGGAAGAAACCGTCTTCGTCCACACCATCGATGTGATGCGCCACTACCCCGAAGTGCTGCCCTACGATTGGTACGGCACCCTCGCCTGCATGTTCCACGACGTGGGCAAGCTGTATACGGCGGAGTTCTCAGACGGCCAGTGGAGCTTCCTGCAGCACCACCGCGTGGGCGCCAAGGTCACGCGCAAGATCCTGAACCGTCTGCACTTCCCGCCCGAGGACATCGACCTCATCTGCACCCTGGTGCGCGACCACATGCGTCCGCACTTCATGCTCACGGACAAGGGCATCCGCAAGCTCATGGCCATCGACGAATACCCGCGCATTCTTGAGATGGTCCGGGCGGACATCAAGGCCCGCGGCGGCTCCTACCGGGAGTTCAACCACAATCTCAAGATGCTGGAGCGCGGCGACACGCCTGAGGAGGCTCTGGAGCCGTTCCTCAATGGCCGCGACATCATGCAGGCCACGGGCCTGAACCCCGGCCCCGCAGTGGGCATCATCCGCGATGCGCTTTTGAAGGCGCAGATCGCGGGGGACGTCACGGGCATCGATGAGGCCAAGGCCTTTGTGGTGCGCTACGTCAAGGAAGAGGGCCTGGCCAGCAGCTAGCCCTTTCAGCTCAAAATGAACGCCAAAAGGGCGGCTGCGGAATAGTCCGTGGCCGCCTTTTTTTACACCTATTGGAGTCTGTTGTGGTTGGGCTTGCGGTCAGTCCTACTCTTGCTGTGAAGCCTTGAGCAGAGCCATATACTGGCTGATCCCACGTTCGATGTCATAGCCTTCAACCACGGTCTTACGGGCTGTTGCGCGCAGGGAAACGTAGTCTTCAGGGTGTGAAAGGGCGTCTGTCACCCGCTTGGCCAGAGCCTCAAGATTGAAGAAGTCAAACAGCAGGGCGTTGCGCCCCTGGCCCATCACTTCCGTCACCGGCGGTGTGGCCGAGGCCACAAGCAGGCAGCCGCAGCTCATGGCCTCCAGGGCGGACCAAGACAGCACAAAGGGGTAGGTGAGGTAGGCGTGCGCAGCCGAGACCTGCAGCAGCGAGCGATACGCCGCGTAGGGCAGTTGCCCGGTGAAGACCACCCGCGACAAATCAAGGTTCGCGCCCACCTCGGCCAGCAGTTTCACGCGCCAGTTGGCCGCGCCCTCGGGTTTGCGGCCATAGCTCACGGAATCGCCGCCCACAATGACCGTCACCGCCTCCGGGTTGCGGCGCTGAATCTCGGGCAGGGCCCGCATGAACACATGAAAGCCCCGGTAGGGCTCCAGGTGCCGGGCCACAAAGGTCAGCACCTTGTCACCGGATTTGAGGGTGCGGCCGTCCGGCAGTTGGAATACGGCTTTGGGGTTCGGGGCCATGAACGCGGTGTCGATGCCCTCGTGGGCCACGCTGATCTTGTGGAGGTATGCTTTGGGGTGCAGGGAGCGTTGCCAGCTGGTGGGCGATACTCCTGCGTCGCAGCGCTCCAGGTTCATGAGGTGCAGCAGGTTGCGCGAGGCGAGGGTGGCCGCCAAATCAAAGGACGCCTCGCTGCCCGGCTCAAAGCCCACGTCCACGCCGCGCGCATGGTAGTAGAACTCGAACAGCGACACCAGACGCGTGTCTGGAAACACGTCCTTCACGTAGAGCGCTTCGCCCCAGCCCGGATGGGCCAGGATTACATCCGGCGCATAGTGTTGTTTTTTTAATTCCAGCAGCGCCTTGGCCACGACCTCCCCGTGCAGCGCGCCTTTGCACGCGGTGGCCAGATACTGGTGGCTGGGCTTCGGCGCGTTCTTGATTTCGTAGCGCACCAGCCGCACGCCCTTGAGCCCCGGCGCGTGCTTGGCTCCTATGCCGAGCACGTCGTGGCCCGCATCCGCCATGTGCCGCGCGATGTGGCGGAACTGGCCAGGAAAATTCTGGTGCAGGATGAGGAGGTTCATGGGTTGGCTGTAGCCTGTTTGGCACTGAGAAGGCAACAGCCTGAGCCCGCAGAGGGCTGGCTTTGATGGGGAACGGCTGGAGCGCTGGTCAACAAAAAGGGCCGCCGCGAAGTTTCCTTCGCGGCGGCCCAGGGTGGCGATTTGCGTGAAGCCTAGGGCTTCTTGGCTTCGGCGGGCTTGGCGGCAGGCGCAGCCGGAGCCGGAGCCGCAGCCGGAGCGGCGGAAGCAGCCGGAGCAGCCGGAGCGCCAACAGCAGGAGCTTCGGGCTTGGCCTCGGGCTTGGCGTTCAGGTCGATGGTGGTCTTGTTGATTTCCTCAATGACCTTGTTGGTGATGTCCGAGGCCTCGTCATAGGAAAGGACCACGTCCTTGGCCAGGATCACGTCGACCTTGTTATCCTTGCGGTACTTCTCGAGGACCTTGTTGAACTGGTCCTGAAGCAGGCCCACCACGCGCTGCTGCTCGGTGCCCATGGTGGTCTGGTACTTGGTCACGGCTTCCTGGAAGGCTGCGGCGTTCTCCTGGGTCTGCTTGGCCTGGACCTTCTCCTGGGCGGCTTTGGCTTCGGCCTGGAGCTCGGTGCTCTTGGTGCGCAAGTAGGCCATGGCCTCCTGGCCGGGCTTGGATTCGCGGAAGACCTTGGCGCCGTCGACAACGGCGAACTTATTGTTGTTATTGTTGCAGCCGGCGAGCACGCTGGCCATGGCGACCAGGAGCAGGAGAGCGCAGAACTTCTTCATGGGTGCGATACCTCGTTAGTATGTTGTGTGCGAGTACGTCCTGTGTCGGCCGCGGGGGGTCGTATGCAACAGGCGGTGGACTGTAACGCGCTTCCAATGTGTTTGCAAGTGGCGCTGGCTGTGCCTGTGCGTTCAGGGCGATGCCCCGGATGCATTCCGGGAGGGATTTGCCGCAAGATGTGGGCAGAAGGCGATGGCTTCCGCGGTGAGCTTGCCTTGCGGAGTATACAACGCCAGCGGGCAATCCAGGGTGAGGCCGTGGCCTTGGCCACGCACGGCCAGCACAAGGGCCAGGCGCGGCGGCTTGTCCCAGCTGCCCTGCACCGGCAGCAGGCGTCGCGTGTTCAGGCCTGCTGCGTCCAGGGCGCAGATGAGCTCCGGCAGGCGCTCGGCCAGGTGCACCAGGAACAGGTGTCCGCCTTTGCGCAGATTGCGCGAGGCGCAGGCGGCGAATGCGGCGAAGCCCCCCGGGCCCTCGAAACGTGCGCGGTGCTTGTTGTTGTCGGGGCAGGCCTTTCCCGTGCCAGGAGCCCGGAAGGGCGGGTTGGCCAGGGCGAAGTCAACCTTGGCATTTGGCGCGCTGTAGTCCTGGGCATCGGCCAAAAGCGGGGTGAAGCGTTCGGAAAGATCCAGGGCCTCGGCGTTCTGCTGGGCCGCTGCGATCATTTCCGGGCCGGTGTCGATGCCTGTGAGGCGCAGAGGCGCATCCGGGCGCAGCAGCAGCAGGCCTATTGAGGCCGCTCCGCATCCGGTTCCGAGGTCGAGCCCGGTCAGGGCGTGGCCCGGTTTCAGGTGTGCATGGGCAAAGGCGGAAAGGAGCAGGGTGTCGGCCCCGAAACGGAAGCCGCCCTCGGGCTGGGCGAGTCCGCGCGGAAAGCGGGCGCGGCGGTGGGCGGCTTCGATCTGCATCGCGTGCGGGGCAGGGGCTTTAGTTCGGCTAGGCCACTCGGGCCATGACCGGTCCGCCCATGCTCACCTGCGCCGGACTGACGGAGGGCGCATCCGCGAAGAACATGTTCAGCACCCGCGCCGCGTCCTCCACAATGACCTGGGTGGTCTGCGGCCTGTTGGTGGACATGTCTGTGTTGCTGGTCTGCGACATGTCGATGCTGGTGTTCACCTGGCGGTTCTCCGGCTGGTTCAGGGTGCTGTTCCGCGTGATGGAGTTGTCCAGGGTGACGTTTCTTTCGTTCAGGGTGTTGGACGTGTACTGCACGTTGCTGGTGTGGCCGAAGTCCTGGTTCACCGTCTGGTTCATGACTTCGCTAACCTGCATGTGCGGGCCGCCCACGCTGGCGTCCAACATGGGCACGGCTCCGGGCTTTTCGTCGGAGAAGACCACGCGCGGGGGATCGTAGCTGGAGGGCTTCACGTAGTCCCCGGCCAGGAATGGTGGGGGGGGCGACCCAGGGGGGCGTCCCTGCCACACATAGGCGGCCTCGTAGGGCTGGTAGGCCTCGGTGGTGACAACGTTGTTGTCCACGCGCACCGGGTGGTGGGCAACGTGGGTTTGGGGCTGGCCGTGGAAATGCGAGGCCTGGGGAGGATGCACATAGCCCGTGGGCGTTGGAACGGTGCGTCCGCCGGGGCTTACGGTGAAGCCTTCCGTGGCCGGGGTTGTCGGCCCTGCCGCCGAAGCCTGGCTGACGGCCTGGCCCACGCGCAGCTCCATGGGTGGCATGCCGGGACCTGAGGACGAAGTATAGAGCACGCCGGTGCCAGTGGCTTGACCCACGCCTGCGCCGCTGCCGCCAGAAACGACTCCGCCGCTGCCGACCGCGCTTCCGCCGCCGCCCATGAGGTAGGTTGCGCCTCCGCCTCCGCCGCTCCCCGCCCCGCCGCTGCTGATGCCGCCTCCGCTGATGCCTCCGCCTCCGCCTCCTCCTCCTCCAGCGCCGCCGCCCAGGGTATAGACAACCCCGCCGCCGCCGCCGCCGGTGCTTCCGCCGCCGCCGCCGATGCTGGTTGCGCCGCCGGAGGCCTGGCTCACGGGCACATGGGCCGAGGGGCCGGGGATGGCCGATTGGGTGGAGCCATCCATGTAGACCACTCCGCCGTTGCGAGCGGAATAGGGGATGACGGCGGGCGTGCAGTCGATGGGCACATAGCCGCCCTCGGTAATGGGCACATGGCCTGCGCCGCTCACAGGCGTGCTTGCGCCGGGAGCGGGGGTGAAGCTGCCCGAAGGGCCGGCCTCGAAATGTCCGGCTGGTCCGGCGGTGATGTGTCCGGCTGGTCCGGCGACGATGTTGTCGGTGAGTCCGTACATGGCTTCCCCCTGTATCCGGCGAGCATCCGCGCGATCATGTGGCCGCATTCAGCCCGGTCGCGGCGCCGGAAGGCTCAGGAAATGCCACGTTACATCCGGTATTCGGATTTCGTCAAGTGGCTGGGGCACCCCCTTGCCAAGCACTTTGCGATGATTACCTCCGGGAAATGTCACTCAAAGCCGTCAATACACCCCAGCAGGAGACCCGGCCAGGCGCTCCCCGGGGCGTCATCCACATTGAAGGGGCCCGCCACCACAACCTCAAGAACCTGAGCCTGGACATTCCGCGCGAAAAGCTCGTGGTGGTCTGCGGGCCTTCGGGCTCCGGCAAGAGCACCCTCGCCTTCGACATCGTCTACGCCGAGGGTCAGCGCCGCTACGTGGAGTCCCTGTCCGCCTATGCCCGGCAGTTCCTGCCTCAGATGGACAAGCCGCAAGTGGACAAGGTCGAGGGGCTTTCTCCGGCCATCAGCTTGGAACAGCAGTCCACCTCGCGCAATCCGCGTTCCACCGTTGGGACAGTGACCGAGGTGTACGATTTTTTGCGCGTGTTCTACGCGCGCCTGGGCACCTTCTTCTGTCCCAAGTGCGGCAAGCCCATCGCCGCCCAGGCCGGCGACGAGATTCTGGCCGCCATTTTGGCCTTGCCCGAGGGAACGCGGATTCTCTTGCTGGCCCCCCTGGTGGAGCATCAGAGGGGCACGCACAAGGATCTGTTCGCCCGGCTGCGCAAGGAGGGCTTTGCACGAGCTCGCGTCAACGGCGAGGTCTACGCTCTGGACGAGATTCCGGAGCTGGACAAGCTCAAGAAGCACACCATTGAGCTGGTTGTGGACCGCCTCGCCATCAAGCCCGATATCCGCCCGCGACTCGGCGACTCTGTTGAGCTGGCCCTGCGCCAGGGCAAGGGCAGCCTCATTGTTTCTGAACACGGCAAAACCGGCAAGGGCGCGGACCGCTTTTTCAGCACCTCCAGCACTTGCGCCACCTGCGGCATCTCCATGCCTGCCCTCACCCCGCAGCTTTTCTCCTTCAACAGCCCCCAGGGCGCCTGCCCGGAGTGCTCAGGCCTGGGCAGCGTGGACGCCTTTGAGTTCGACCTGCTGGTGCCCAACAAGGGGCTTTCCCTCGCTGGGGGCGGACTTTTGCCCTGGCGCAACCCGCGTCTTTTCGCCCGGCACGAGGACGACCTGAAACGCTTGGGAAAGCGCCACGGCTTCACTCTGGACACCCCTCTGGCGGACTTCAGTCCGCGCGCGCGCCAGGCCCTTGTGGAGGGCGACTCCACAGCAGACTGGTCCGGCGTTGCGCCGCTGCTGGAGCAGGGCTTCGCCATGGGCCCTGTCTGGCGCGACGAGCTCTCCCGCTTCCGGCAGAGCCGCCCTTGCCCGGCCTGCCAGGGCGCTCGGCTCAAGCCCGAGGCGCTGGCCGTGCGCGTGCCCGCCACGCCCGATGGGCTGAATATCCACCAGTTCTGTTCCCTTTCCATGACGCGCGCCCTGGACTGGCTGTCCGCGCAGGACTTTCCCGGCTCGCAGACCCTCATCGCCGGGCCGCTTTTGAAGGAGCTGACCCATCGCCTGGGCTTCATGAAGGGTGTGGGCCTCGACTACATTTCCCTGGCCCGCAACATGGGCACCCTGTCCGGGGGCGAGGCCCAGCGCATCCGCCTTGCCAGCCAGCTGGGCAGCGGGCTCGTGGGCGTCACCTACGTGCTGGACGAGCCTTCCATCGGCCTGCACCCACGCGACAACGAGCGCCTTTTGAAGACTTTGCGCAGCCTCCAGACGCGCGGCAATACCGTGCTGGTGGTTGAGCACGACGAGCCCACCATTATGAGCGCGGACCATGTCATCGAGCTTGGCCCAGGCTCCGGCGAACTGGGCGGCGAGATAGTGTTTCAGGGCAGCGTGGACAGCCTGATGAACGAGAGCCAGTCCCTGACCGCCAAGTACCTGCGCGGCGACCTGCGCATTGAGCGGCCAGAGGCGCGACGCCAGCCTGTGGCCATCGGCGGACACACCCACCTGGGCATCCGGGGCGCGCGGGCCAACAACCTCAAGGGGCTGGACCTGGACATCCCACTGGGCGTGCTGGTGTGCTTCACCGGAGTGTCCGGCTCAGGCAAAAGCTCCCTGGTGGTGGACACCCTCTATAAGCACCTGGCCTTGGCCCAGGGAGTCAAGGTGGACCAGCCCGGCCCGGTTGACGCCTTCATCGGAGCACAGGTCATTGAGAAGATCATCGCCATTGACCAGACGCCCATCGGCCGCACGCCGCGGTCCAACCCGGCCACATACACCAAGGCCTTTGACGAGATCCGCACCATCTTCGCCAACTCCAAAGACGCCAAGATGCGCGGCTACACTCCGGGCCGCTTCAGCTTCAACGTCAAGGGGGGCCGGTGCGAGGCCTGCCAGGGCGACGGTCAGATCCGCGTGGAGATGCACTTCCTGCCCGACGTGTTCGTCACCTGCGACGTGTGCAAGGGCATGCGCTACAGCGCCCAGACCCTTGAGGTGCGCCACAAGGGCAAAAACATCGCCGAGGTGCTGGACATGACCGTGGCTGAGGCTCGTGAGTTCTTCGGAGCGCATACGGCCCTTTCGCGCCGCCTGGAGGTTCTTGAACAGGTGGGCCTGTCCTACTTGCGCCTGGGCCAGCCAGCCACCACCCTTTCCGGCGGCGAGGCCCAGCGCATCAAGATCTCCCGCGAGCTGGGCAAACGCAATTTGCCCGGCGCCTTGTACATCCTCGACGAGCCCACCACCGGGCTGCACATGCACGAGGTGGGCAAGCTCATCCGTGTGTTGCACAGGCTTGTGGACAAGGGGGCGAGCGTCATCGTCATTGAGCACAACGCTGATGTTGTGCTTGCTTCCGACTACGTGTTCGACCTTGGCCCAGGCGGAGGCGAGAACGGCGGACAGATTGTCGCCCGCGGCACGCCAGAGGAGATCATGCTGAACCCCGAATCCGTCACTGGCCGCTTCCTGGGCGACGAGGCGAAGTAGGGGGGAAGGCAGCTCTCAGGGCCGAAACGCCGTACCTCTTTGCAGGAAAACAAAGGCCGGGTTCGAGTAGAAGCTCGTGCCCGGCTTTTGTTTTTTGTCATATCGTGTACGCATCGTTTCTGCGCGGGCCAAGGGTTGGCTTTCCGACGCCTTTGCTGGCTGCATCGGGCCAGGAATGGTGCGTTGTCGGCCTCATCTTCGCAACCCCACGCACGCAACTCCGTGGGTATCCGTTCCGCGGCGAGCCCTGAACCTTCGGATCGTACCCGCTACCCTGGGTGGGCAAGGGAGGGGTGCCTTTGCTGAATCCTGCTTCCGGCTGCCCTTGCGTTTGTGTCAAGATATTGGGTATACCTTTTGACCATGCAGCCGATAAGAGAATTGCGACATTGGCGAACCCTGCCGGGCTGTCCCGGCTGCATTGAAGAAGGCGGATATTCACGTGGCAAAGAAACCAGACAAGGCCCCTGCTGAAGAAGTCGTTCTGGACGGCGAAGCCCCCAAGAAGTCCAACAAGAAGCTTATCATGATAGGCATTCTTGTTGTGCTGCTGGCTGTGCTGGGTGCAGGCGGTTTTTTCGGTTATAAATGGTGGATGGGCAAGAAGGCGGCAGCTGGGGCAGATAACGCAACAGAGCAGAAGGCCGAGGAAGTGCCGGGCGGAGAGAAGAAGGACGCCAAGGCCGCACCCGGCGACAAAAAGGATGAGAAGGGCGCCGCCGCTCCGGATGGCGCTGGCGAACTGGTGAGCATTCCGCCGCTTCTGGTGAATCTTGCCGAACCGCAGGGCCGCAGGTACCTTAAGCTGGCGCTGGACATCGAGGTCAAGGACAAGCTCGCTGCGGACCAGCTGAACAAGAGCATGCCCAAGGTGAAGGACTCGCTGTTGCTGCTGCTTTCCAGCAAGACTTACGAGGATTTGGGCAGTCTGGAGAATAAGATTCTTTTGAAGAAGGAAATTGTGGAGCGCCTGACCCTTGTCCTTGGCGAGCAGAAGGTGCTGCGAGTTTATATCACGGAGATCGTGATTCAGTAACTGGCCATTGGGGCGGACATTTTCGCCATGTCGAGGTTGTTGCGCCAGCACGGGTTTTGCATTACTTCCTGCAATGACCCGCAGCGCAGGCCCTTTGACCGTGCGGGCCGAACCTTCAGCTCATGAGAGGTCAGCATGGCCGACGACAAAGACCAGGATAAACTCGCCGAAGAATGGGCCAACGCCCTGCTTGATCAGGAGCCCGCTGCTGGCGGCGCTGCTGGGGCCTCAGCCGACGACGCCCTGGCGGACGAATGGGCCAAGGCGCTGGCCACCCAGGAAGCCGAAGACGTCAAGAAGGATAAGGACCAGTCCTTCCTGCGCACCCAGACCCACGAGCCGGAGTTCCGGGACATGACTGCTGAGCACAAGGCGCAGCGTCAGAATCCTGGCACGAAGCGCGATCTTGACTTCATTCTGGATATTCCCCTTGAGGTTTCTGCCGAATTGGGCCGCACCCGCCTTTTGATCAACGAGCTTTTGCAGCTTGGCCAGGGGTCCGTCGTGGAGCTGAATAAGCTGGCAGGCGAGCCCATGGAGATTTTTGTCAACGGCAAGCTCGTGGCCCGTGGCGAGGCCGTGGTCATCAACGAGAAGTTTGGCATCCGCCTCACGGACATCATCAGTCCCATAGAGAGGGTGAAGCAGCTTGCCTGATCAGCTTTTTTTTGACATCGTAAAGATGGTTGTGGCGCTTGCGTGCATCGTGGGCCTGATTTTTGGCGTGCTTTATGTGCTCAAGCGTTTCCTGCCCGGTGCATCGCGTTGCGCAGGGGAGCGCATCGACCTGCGGGTGTTGGCCCAGCTCAACGTGGGTGCGCGCCAGCGCATAGCGGTTTTGCGCGTGCACGACCGGACCTTGGTTGTAGGCGTCACCGAGGGGTCCATCAACACATTGGCAGAATTGAATCCTGCGCAGCCTGCCGCCCAGAAGGAAGCCGATGACCCTAAAATCTTTGCCGACATGCTCACTTGGCGCAAGGACGGCTCCACCGCTGCCCAGAGTGGACGCGCATCCGGCAGCCCTTCTGGGGAACGAAATGGCGACTCCCTGGGTTTTAAGACATTTCCTGCCGAAAAGCGCGCCCAGCCCTCAGAAGACGGCGGCGATGGCCCGAAACTCTTCGCCCCTGGCGAACGCCCTTCGCGTTAGTCTTCCGTTTCTTCTGCTTCTTGCCCTTTTCGTCTTCCTGCCAGCGCTGGCGCAGGCTGCCGCTCCCAGCGGCCCGACCACTGCCACGGCGACGCAGGTTCCCACGCTCACAATGCAGCTCTCCGCCGGCCAGTCCGAGCCCGGCAAGGTCGCCGTCGCCCTGGAGCTGATGTTCCTCTTCACAGTGCTGACCATCGCTCCAAGCATCATACTCACGATGACCTCCTACACGCGCATCATCATCGTGTTCCACTTCCTGCGCCAGGCCATGGGCACCCCGCAGATGCCTCCGACCCAGATCATGGCCTCCTTGGCCCTGTTCATGACCTTCATCATCATGGGACCCGTGATTAAGAGCGTTAATGAGCAGGCCCTTCAGCCATATATGGAGGAAAAGATCGGTTTCAAGGAGGCGCTGGACAAAGCCCAGGTGCCCATCCGGGCGTTCCTGTTCAAGCACACGCGCGAAAAGGACCTGTCCATTTTCTATTCCATCTCCAAAGAGGCGCGTCCGGAAAACAAGGAGCAGGTGTCCACCATCATGCTCGTGGCCGCCTATACCATCAGCGAGCTCAAGACCGGCTTCTCCATCGGATTTCTCATCTATATTCCGTTCCTTATTCTGGACATGGTCGTGGCCAGCATCCTGCTCTCCATGGGCATGATGATGCTCCCGCCGGCCACGGTGGCCCTGCCGTTCAAGATCCTGTTGTTTATCTTGGTTGACGGGTGGAGCCTGCTCATCGGCTCACTGGTCAACTCCTTTGGCTGACGAGGCGCAACGTGGCCATTACACCTGAATTCGTCGTGGGCTTCGCCCGCGAAGCCATGGAGCTTACCCTGGTCATCTGCCTGCCCATGATGGCCGTCGGGCTCATTGTCGGCGTGCTCATCAGCATTTTCCAGGCAGCCACGCAGATTCAGGACGCAACCTTATCTCTTGTGCCCAAGCTTGTGGCCATGTTCATTGCGCTTATCCTTGCCTTTCCCTGGATCATGGACAAGATGATTACGTATACGACCAATTTATTTCTTAATCTTCCTACATACGTCCGCTGACTAGGTTCTCCAGCCGTCCTTGCAAAACCATCCCCCGCAGGCTAGAGAGACCCTGCGCAACTTGCGCCAGGATCTCGCCATGCAAAGTTCCGGTCCTCTCTCGCTCTACGAATCTCTGCGCCGCACGCCCGGACGCTGGGTTTTTTTGCTCATTGCCGCACCATTTTTGCTGCGCCTGTGGTTCGTCGGTTCTGGTCAGCTGGGTCTGGTGCAGGATGAGGCCCAGTACTGGGATTGGACCCGGCACATGCAGTTGACCTATTATTCCAAGGGTCCGCTCATCGCCTGGATTATTGGCGCATGCACCGCTGTTTTTGGTAACACCGAACTGGGCGTGCGCATGGGCTCCATGCTTGGCTCTGCAGTATTCCCCGGACTTGTCTGGCTACTGGTCGGCAAGCTCTGGAAGCGTCCCGTTCTGGCCGTTCTGGCCGTGTTTATCCTGACCATCTCGCCGCTTTTCCAGGCTCTTGGCATCCTCATGACCACAGACAACCCCTTTGTTGTGTGCTGGACTTTGGCCATGCTGGCGCTCTACGCCGCATCTACAACAGACGACGACGGGTGCGACCGCGGTCTGTGGCCTTTTGCCCTGCTGGCCCTGACTTATGGCGTTGGGATTCTGGCAAAGTACACCATGCTTGGTTTCGCCGGGCTTGCAGTCATGTATGGCCTGGTGTTGCAGCGCCAGGGAGGCTTGCCGGCCCGCTTCTGGCCCCGGCTCATTCTTGCCTTGGGCCTGGGCGCGTGCCTTGGTTTCCTGCCCACGCTCATTTGGAACATGCAGAACGGGTTTGTGGGCTACAAGCACGTGCTGCACCTCATCGGCGTTTCCGGCGAAGGCTCTATGACGATGTTCCGCATTTCTCGCGTGCCAGAGTATCTGGGAGCGCAGGTGGGCTTTGCCTTGCCTTGGTGGTTCTGGTTCATGCTCGTTGCCGGTTGGCGGGCTGCTTGGCAGTGCTGGAAGCCATCCGCAACACAACCCAACAACCCCTCCGCTCTTACCTTGCCGCAGGCAGCACTGCTGGCCGTATTCTTTTGGCCCATGACCTTATTCTTCTTCGCCTGGAGCTTCCACGCCAAGGTTCTGGCAAACTGGAACACTGTTAGTTTTGTGGCTGGTGCTCTTCTCTGCGGAGCTGAGGTGGAGCGCCTGCTGCTGTCCGGCGTAAGCCGCCGCGGCTGGTTCTGGCTCAAGACTGGCGCCTGGGCCAGCCTCGGGTTCATGCTTTTTCTGCACCTTCAGCAGTTGTTGCCCATTCCGCCCTCTTTGAATCCAGCCCACCGGCTTAAGGGCTGGGACGACCTTGGCCGCCACATGGCCAATGTCGCAGCCACACGCTTCGCCGACCCTTCTCGCGTTTTTTTTATGAGCGATGTGTACGACATCACAGCCGAGCTTGCTTTTTACGTTCCAGGTCAACCCCAAGCCTATTGCCTCTGGTGGGACGGACGGCGTATGAACCAGTATGACCTTTGGGGTGGTCCCAAGGACAAGCTCGGTTGGGACGCGGTGCTCGTTCTGCGCGGAGACGCCTCTGGTGTCCCCCCTGTTGCGCCAGAAATGTTCGACCGTGTAGCGGGACCATACCGCTATGTGGCTACTTTCCGGGGAGAACCGGTCCGTCCGTTCTATTATTATCTCTGTACGGGCTACAACGGCTATTGGCCTCGCCGGGATACTGGCGCCTTCTAAACCTGCTTATCGTGCCGTAAAACCCAGTGTAGGAAGACGCCGCGCTTGGCCGCGCCAGTCCTGCATTTCTGGGTTAATCGATGTACAGGAATGACATTCGTTGACATTCTTTGACAACGGGTGCATACGTATGTACATCGGTGATCTATGATAGACATTGATGTGCTTGCGCCGGATGGGGGAGGGATCCTTCCCAGGCTGCTGACCATACGGGAAGTGGCCGACATCTTGCGCATCCACGCACGCACCGCCTATCGGCTGGTGAAGGATGGCAACATACAAGCCATCCGCGTTGGTACGCAGTGGCGGGTCACGGAAGACGCCCTGCACGATTATGTGGCGCGCGGCTGGAGGCATTGGAAGCCCGAACCGGCCCGCAATCGGCCCCGGCAGTGCAAGCTGCCCCTCTGACGTTCAGGACCCAGGAGAGCGCATGAACCGCACGCCGCAGAACATGGATCAGGATATTGAGCCACGGCCCATCTCTTTGCCGAACGACTTCGGCAACCCCATCGCCCTCACAGGCACCCTGGTGGCCGAGGACATTCACTTCAGCACCAGCACGGGCCTTCTCACCGTGGAGAAAATATACAAAACCCCCGAAGGTAAGATCGCTTACGGCATCATCGCCGCATCAGGTGAGAGCCGCGAGCGCCGCGCTTACATGCTCGATGAGCAGGGCGACACGGTTCTTGCTGACAACGGCAGCTTTGTTGTCGAGTTCCCTGTGAACGACATGTTTGAACTCCTGGCCATGGCCCTGCAGGCTGAAGACGCCCGAAAGACCATCGGCGAGCATGCGCTTATTCGTCCGGCCGTGAACGAAGACTAGCTACCTACGTTATTCTGCCCAAAAATGAAGACGCCTGGCGAACCAGGCGTCTTTTTTATTGCGCGGTGAGCTTTGCTCAGTCTTTTCTGATCGGGCAGGGCGAGCCGGGCAGGGCATGCACGGTCATGGATTCCTGGCCCGTGGATTCGATGACGGCGCGCCAATAGTCGGCTTCGATGTTCAGCTTCTTACGCTTCATTGTGACCAGCTCCAGGGGCACGTGAACGAAGCGGGACTGAAGTCGGCTTACAACCATTCCAGTTTTGCCCGCCATGGCCGCGTGGACGGCATTCTGGCCTAAAAAGCCGCAGTACACACGGTCGTTGGCGTTGGCCGAAACTGAACGGATGATGTAGCTCGGGTCGATGAACTTGACCGTGGCTTCCATGTTCCGGTTTTTGAAGTGGTCCTTGATGCCGCTGATGAGCAGGGAGCTGATGTCGCACAGCACAGGATTTCCTGAGGCGTCGGTGCGGCCGCTGGCTTCGCAGAGATGCTGTCCGGCGCCCTCGGCCACCACGATGACCGCATGGTGCCGCGCCCTCAGCCGCTTTTCCAACTGAGCCAGCAGGCCGTCGGGTCCTTCCATGGTGAAGGGGCTTTCCGGCACAAGGACGAAGTTCACTTCCTTAAGGGCCAGGGTTGCCTGCGCTGCAATGAATCCGGATTCCCGGCCCATGAGTTTCACAATGCCGATGCCGTTGTATGCGCCAACAGCCTCGACGTGGGCGCAGGCGATGGCCTCGGTGGCTTTTTCCACGGCTGTATCGAATCCGAAGGATTTGCCGACGAAATTGATGTCGTTGTCGATGGTCTTGGGGATGCCGATGACGCTTATCCGCGAATTGCGGCTGCGAATTTCTTTCACTATGTTGGCTGCGGCTTTCATGGTGCCGTCGCCGCCGATCATGAACAACACGCCCACATTCATTCGCTCCAGCGCGTCCACGATCTCGTCGGGCGCCTGAGGCCCGCGCGACGAACCCAACTCTGTCCCGCCGAACACATGGAAGTTGCTAACGTTGTTTGGCGTCAGCTCAATGATGTCGTGCCCGTATTTAGGAATGAAGCCCTGCAGCCCGTAGCGAATTCCGATGACCGAGGCCACGTGGTAGTGGTGGTAGGCGTCCATGACGATGGCGCGGATAACATCGTTGATGCCGGGGCACAGGCCTCCGCATGTGACGATGGCGCATTTGACCTTGGAAGAGTCGAAGTACAGTTTCCCGCGCGGACCGGCTTTCTCAAAATGCATGGGCAGCCCGGAGCCCATGGAGAGGTCGGCCTCTTCCTCTGTGAGCCGGAGCTCCAGTGTTTCCTCCTGCCCTATGAACCGGCAGTAGTTCAAGGGCGATGGGATTTTGGCCACGCCCAGGGTCTGGATGGTCGTGTCCAGGTCGATTTTTTTGACTGTCGGGGTCTTGGGCATGGCGTTTCCTCCGTTCAATACCGGTGATTGACACATACCACTAACCAATTCCTAAGTCCGCGTAAACTGATCCTGTGCGCTGGTGCGCGTTTCTGCGGATTTCTATCCCGGCAGAGGCGCAATGGGCGGGGCAGGGCGAGCTTCAACGGCCTGTCGTAGACTTTCCGGCGTGGGGGTCGCTGCGCCAACCTGCGCCACAACTATGCCTGCGGCATGGTTGGCCAGAACTGCGGCATCCAGGAGCGAGGCCCCTGCGGCCAGGGCCAAGGCCAGGGTCGCGATGACCGTGTCTCCCGCACCGGTGACGTCGAACACTTTTCGGGCAAAGGTCGGGATATGTCTGGCGTTTTCTCGGCCTTCAAACAGCGCCATGCCCTGTGGCCCGAGGGTGATAAGCAGATCCCGGCAGTCGAGCCGGTCGAATAGCGCCTGGCCCACCGTGGCAGGCCCGTTTGGCCAAGCGCAGGCAAGTCCGGCGCCTTCTCCCGCCTCTTTGGCGTTGGGGGTCAAGATGTCCACATTGTGGTACAAGTCGTAGTTTTGCGGTTTGGGGTCCACAAGGATGCGCGGACGGCGTCCATCTGGTCCCTTGAGCGCCCGCAGAGCGTCCATGATCGGCCTGGTGACCACGCCTTTGCCGTAGTCAGAAACAATAACAATATCATGGCCTTGTCCGTGCTTCGCGATGTACTCCAGCAACTCTCCAACCACTGCATCCGACAGAGGGTCTGCGTTTTCGCGATCAACCCTGACGATTTGCTGATTGTGGGCGATAATGCGGGTTTTCCTTGTTGTGCGGCGGCGATCATCGTGAACAAGGATGGTGTCTACAGCATGTTCGTCCAACAGCGCTTTCAGGGTTTCGCCATCGCGATCATCACCGATCACGCCGAGCATTGTTGCCCGGCCACCCAGAGCGGTGATGTTTCGGGCCACGTTCCCGGCCCCGCCTAGCACATAGTCCTCGCTGATCACCTCAACCACCGGCACTGGCGCCTCAGGCGAGATCCGCGTGACTGCCCCGAACGTGTAGTGATCGAGCATGACATCGCCGACGATCATCACGCGCTTGCCTGCGAGATCTGTGAGCAGTTTATCAACTTCAGGTGTGATCATATGTCCTCAAAATTCCTCAGCCGCTCACGCAAAAACACTGTTTATGCATGTTCTGGCGGGGTGTTGTCTGTGGTGATGATCTGATGATTGTCGTGATCAGGTGACGTTCAGCCCAAGCTTTTGCGCCAGCGCCGTGAGTTGCGCCGAGGACTGGTACTGAACGGAAAGCACCCCGCGCTCCATGCTTCCAGTAATTTTCACCGTGTCACCTAATATTTGGGCCAATTCGTTCTGGAACTGCGCCAGGGTTTCGTCAATCACCTTGGCGCTGCGCGCGCCTCGGGGGGCCTTGCCACGAGGCTTTTCGCTGCCATATAGCTCTTCTGGCTCAGCCATTCTCCCGTTTTCCTTGTAAAAACTAGCTTCTGCCTCTGCCTGGCGAACCGAAAGGTTGAATCCCTTGATGCGTTCGTAAAGGCCGTGCCCGGCGTCAGGGTCCACCGACATTATGGCGCGTCCATGGCCGGCTGTGAGCACGCCGGTTTGAATATCAGCCTGAATTGCCTCGGGCAGGTTCAACAGCCGAAGCGAGTTCGCTAAGGCAGAGCGGCTTTTGCCAACTTGGCGGGCAAGCTCCTCTTGGCTGAGGCCGAAGTCCTTTAAAAGCTGCTGAAAGCCGCGCGCTTCCTCGATGGCGTTCAGGTCGGCGCGCTGCAGGTTCTCAATGAGCGCGATAGCCAGGGTTTCCATGTCAGTAAGCACACGGACCAGGGCCGGAATCTCGGTCAGGCCAGCCATCTTGGAAGCGCGCATACGGCGCTCACCCGCTACCAGTTCGTAAGGGGTTGCTTCTCCCGTGAGTGGCCGCACAAGGATGGGCTGAAGCACCCCCTGGCTCTTGATGGAGTTACAGAGATCCTGAAGCGCCTCTGGGTCGAACTCTTTGCGCGGTTGGTGCGGGTTCGGCCTGATGGAGGCGATGGGCAGATGCTTCACTTCTGCTGTGTTCACCGATTCCGGCTTAATGCTGCCAAGCAGCGCGTCCAATCCTCGCCCCAATCCGCGTTGACCTATGGCCATTGATACCCTCCAAATCGATTCAGCCGCGATATCCACGTGCGCCCTTGCCAGGGTCGGTCCTGGGACTTATAAGACGCCATCACTTCAATATCGGAGCAGCACATGATTTCTAATTTGCCTGAGTTTCAGGAGTTGTTCGACGCCAAGGGGCAACCTGTCGGCGCGCTGCTTGGTCCCGAGGCCTGGGCCTTTGTTCGCGAGACGGTTCTATCACGCTTCGCTCCAACTGAAAGAACAACCATCGATGTCGAGGAGCCGATGCAGGATTGGCGCGACCTGGTCCAGTACTGGGACTTTAAATACCCTGTAGACCATGATGTTTGCTGTGGCCATTGCGGCAACACCACGGACGCCTGGGAGCTTGATGAGCCGCGGAAGTTCATACTCACGGTCGCCAACCTAGGCGGACTGGTTACCTTCCGCTGTGTCGCCTGCCAATCCAAGATCTTGAAACGCCACTTCAAGGATGTGATCAAGGTCGAAACCAAGCCTTACCTCAAAGAAAAATCCGTTCGCAACCTTGGCCGGGGCATCTAGCTCCGGCCTTTACGGGCTAGCCTAATCACGCACCTTGCTGCGCACAACTTCCTGGGCCAACGCCATGTATGCTTCGGCCCCGCTGGAGCGAATGTCATAGGTTATGACTGGCTTGCCAAAGCTCGGCGCTTCGGAGAGCCGCACGTTTCGCGGGATGATGACTTCGAACAGGTGTTGCGGCAGGGCCTTGCGCACCTCATTCTTGACCTGCCAGGAGAGCTTGTTGCGCTGGTCGTACATGGTAAGCACCACGCCCAGCACCTTGAGCTCCGGGTTCAGGCGCTTTTTCACCAGCTCATAGGTCATGAGCAGCTGCGATAGACCTTCCAGCGCATAGTACTCGCACTGCAAGGGGACCAGGAGCTCCCTTGCGGCGCAGAGCGCGTTCACAGTCAGGATGCCAAGTGACGGCGGGCAGTCGATGAGGATGAAGTCGTACTCGTCTTCAACCGCTCCCAGCAGGTCGCGAACATAGTATTCGCGGCCAAGCTTGTCCGCCAGCTCGATCTCGGCTCCCACCAGGTCTTGCGTGCCAGGGAGCAGCGAGAGGTACGGTATGGCCGTCTCCACGATGCATTTGCGGACATTGTCCGGGTCGAATAACGCCGTATAGATGTTGTCGCGGTCATCGCCGGGGTAGAACCCCAGCCCGCTTGACGCGTTGCCCTGCGGATCGCAGTCCACCAGTAATACACGTTTTTCCATAACGGCTAGGGACGCGCCAAGGTTCACGGCGGTGGTGGTTTTGCCCACCCCGCCCTTTTGGTTCGCAACGACGATTCTGCGTGCCACGGAGCCTCCAGGTCATTCAGACTCCCGGCGTTTCACGTGAAACATTGCCAATCTCTGTGTGTTTCACGTGAAACGTGCCGGGTAGGTTGTGAGACTAAGTCCTGGCCGACACAAAATCAAGGTGTTGACGTGGCTGGAGTGGAAAAAAGAGTCTAAACCTTGAAGTAGTCGCGGTACCATGAGACAAAACGGGCAATTCCAACCTCAATGCTTGTGGCAGGCTTGAAGCCGACGTCCCGGACAAGGTCATCAACGTTGGCCTCGGTGGCAGGAACGTCTCCCATCTGCATGGGGAGATATTGTTTGATAGCTTTCTTGCCCAGGCATTCTTCCAGGACCTCAATATAGCGGGAGAGCTCCACAACCTTGTTGTTGCCGATGTTGTACAAACGGTAAGGGCCAGGGCTGGTGGCGGGGTCTGGGTTCGCGCCGGACCATTCGGGGTTGGGCTCGGCCGTGTGCTGGGTGACTCGCACAACGCCTTCCACGATGTCGTCAATGTAGGTGAAGTCGCGACGCATCTTGCCGTGGTTGAACACCTTGATCGGCTCGCCGGCAATGATGGCCTTGGTGAACAGGAACAGCGCCATGTCCGGGCGCCCCCAGGGGCCGTAAACCGTGAAAAAGCGCAGGCCGGTGGTGGGCAGGTTGTACAGGTGGCTGTAAGTGTGGGCCATGAGCTCATTGGACTTCTTGGTGGCGGCGTAAAGGCTCATGGGGTGGTCCACGTTATCGTGAACGCTGAGGGGCATGGTGGTGTTCAGGCCGTATACGGAGCTGGAAGAGGCATATGCCAGGTGCCCGACATTGTTGTGGCGGCAGCCCTCAAGGATGTTCAGAAAGCCGACAACGTTTGAGTCGATGTAGGCGCGCGGGTTCTCTATGCTGTAGCGGACACCGGCCTGGGCGGCCAGGTTCACCACATGGGTGAAGCCCTGTTCGGCGAAGAGTTTGGCCATGCCTTCGTTGTCGGCCAGGTCCAGGCGAACGAACGTAAACCTGGGCTCGGGCTTTAAGATCTCCAGACGGGAGAGTTTAACCTCGACAGAGTAGTAGTCATTCAGGTTGTCCAGGCCGACAACCTCATGGCCCATGGAAAGCAGGCGGCGAGACAGGTGAAACCCGATGAAGCCGGCAGCTCCAGTGACAAGTACCTTCATGGCGGAATCCTTTGTTGCGGGTGAATGTGAAGTTGGCAGGTTTACCTGCCCTTGTGGGCATTGGCAAGCTTAGGAGAGGGCGAGACCCTTGAGGTGGGCCAGAGCCTGGTGCAGCTCATGCGGAAGCAACGGTGTGAGCGCTTCGGGCGCGGGCGCGGCGTGAACCAGCACGATTTTGTCCTCCTGGGGGAAGAGCGTGCGCGCACGGTCTGCCGGGCCGGACCCAAAGCACAGAAGATGGCGGATCTCGAAGTGCCGCACACCTGCTGCGAACAGGTCCGATGCGAAGTGTGGACCCGGATCGACGCCGGTAGGAAAGGAGATTGGCCAGAATAGCGTGGTTCCGGCGGGCCATCCGAGGAATGAGAGGATGGATTGGAACAGCTTCCGGCGCGCAGGATCAGCGGCCCCAGCCACATCGTCCGCCAGTGATGAGTAGGTGATGATCACACGGGGAGGGGTGCGTACGCGGGACGCCAGGGTGCTCCAGGGCGCAGGCCAAGCGCTGGGCGAGATGGTCTCGTCAACCATCTCGACGGCTGTTGTGGTTTGTGGAGGTGTATTGATTGTGGAGTGGGCCTCGGCCACTGGATCAGCCGCAACGATTTCCACCCCTTCTGGCAGGTACAGGTGCGAAAGGCCGGCTAGGGCCCAAGGGCGAAGGCTCTCGGCCAAATCTAAAGATGCTGCAAAAGATCCCATATTCGCCAGGCCACTTCAGTTTTGGGCAGTTCTGGCCACTGTTCAACGCGGCCCGTGCGGTCAAGCACAGTGACTGTGTTGGTGGAAGAGTCGAAGCCGCTGCCGGGCACGCCCACGCGGTTGGCCACAATGAGGTCCAGACGTTTTTCGGCAAGTTTGAGCCGTGCCTGTGCGAGCAGGTCGTCGGTCTCGGCTGCAAATCCGATGAGAATTTGCCCCTCGCGTTTGGACTCGCCAAGCGTGCGGAGGATGTCTGGATTGGGCTCAAGGCGGATGACCAGTTCACCGTCCAGATCGCGCTTTTTGAGCTTGCGCTCCGTGCCTGTGGCGGGAGGCAACGGACGGAAGTCGCACACGGCGGCGGTGCAGCAGGCCATGTCTGCGGCAGGCCACAGCTCGGTGGCGGCTGCGAGCATCTCTCGCGCCGTGGTGACGCGAGTGACGCTGACGCCGGGAGGAAACTCAAGGGCAGTGGGGCCGGCCACGACATGTACTTCGGCTCCGCGCATCCATGCGGAAACGGCAAGGCAGGCACCCATGAGCCCGCTGGAAGGGTTCGAGAGAAACCGTACCGCATCCCAGGCTTCACGGGTGGGGCCGAGGGTCACCAGCACGGTCTTGCCAGCCAGATCCTTGGGGGAGAGCGCCCGCAGAACCTGCGCGAAAATGTCCTCCACAGGGGCCAGGCGGCCCTCGCCGGTGTCGCCGCAGGCAACGGGTCCAGGCGCAGGCCCAACGCCCACAGCGCCGCGCTCAAGCAGCGTACGCCAGTTGGCCTTAGTGGCCGGTGCCGACCACATGGCCGGGTTCATGGCCGGGGCGATGACCACGGGACCGCGGAAGGCCAGGGCCTGG
This sequence comes from Humidesulfovibrio sp., assembly GCF_030689645.1. Lineage (GTDB taxonomy): Bacteria > Desulfobacterota > Desulfovibrionia > Desulfovibrionales > Desulfovibrionaceae > Humidesulfovibrio. The sequence continues at coordinate 14,235 of NZ_JAUYFU010000068.1, read as the reverse complement.
GTGGAGAGCATGTCGTCGGCGATGCCGTGGGCCATCTTGGCGATGATGTTGGCCGTAGCCGGGGCGATGACCAGGGCCTTGGCCGAGCGGCCTGGGGTCAGGTGGGCGAAGGGGTCATCAGCCTGGTGGTCAGTGAACATAGCTGTGTCCACAGTCTCCGCCCCAAGCGCGCGGAAGCTCTCAGCCCCGACAAAACGTTGAGCAGAGGGGGTCAGAGTCACGCCGACGCTGATATGAGCGTCAACCAGGAGGCGCAGCAGCTCCAAGCTCTTATACGCGGCGACGCTGCCCGTCACCCCCAGGTGCACGCGCCTGCCCAGGAAGCAGGGAAAGCGCAGGTGGGCTGTGTTCAATTGCTGATGTCCTTTTCAGAGAAGCTGCCCTTGGACGGAGCGGACGGGCCAGGCACCCCGCGCGAGGTGCTGCTTCTGGCGGCGCCGTTGCGCGCAGCCGCAGGCGTTCCGGGTTTGTATTCCAGGGCGAAGATGGTGGCCTTGGCTTTGAAACCGTCTGTGAGTTCGATGATGGCGGCCTTGTTGGCCTTTTCAAAGATCAGGATGCTTTTCTTGGAGCGCACTGCGGAAACCTTGCGCCAGCCATCCTTGACCATGTTGTTCTGGAAGAAGTTGACGAGATCGTCATACACCACGCGTCCCTGGAAAATCTGTATGCCGGCCTTGAAGAGCTGCGTGTCGAACGAGAAGTCTTCGTCTGCGGTGTGCTCCATGCCGTTTGGCACCAGGATATCATCGAACAAGTAGTAATAGTTGGGGTTGTCATACGTTTCAGCCTGGGTGCCGGGGGCAGCTGGACCACTTTCCGCAGTTGCACGGTTGTTCATGCCAGCGCAGGCGCTCAATGACAAAACAAGGGTAAGGCAGAGGAAGATCTTGAGATGTTTAGACTTCATGGCGTAATTCCTCATGGTTGTGCAAGAAATAGGTGTCCGTGAGCAGGACAATTACTGAGTATGCATATACGGAATGGTAAAAAATCTCAACGCATGCCTGGGGAAGGCTTTGCGGAAGGTGGGATGAAGCTAAAGCGCGCCGGAGCGCTTGAGCAGGGCTTCCATGCGGTCGCGGTCCTCGCGTAGGCGGCGAAGTTCAACCTCCTGGGCCGAGACTCTCGCCTTAAGATCAGCGTTGTCACTGGTTAAAGTCAGGCTGATCTCCTCAATGACCGCGAGCTTGGGTTCGATGCCCCGCAGGCGTTCCGAAAGGCGCTCCACCTGTGATGTGACATCGGCCTGCTCGCGTTTGGCCACTCTTTTGAGGTTGCGGGCCAGGAGCACAAAGCCGTTTTTCAGCTTATTGATGTCGTTTTGGTGCGTGTCGAGGCTGGATTTCTGTTCAGCCAGTTTGTCCAGCGCGTCGGAGAAGTGTGAGATGGAATTTGCCAGCGCATCGGAAAGGGCATCAGACAACACCTCGGCCAGATTGCCGGGCAGGTCTTGTATTACGGCGGGCAGGGCTATGGGTTCGCTGGCTGGACCGACTTCGATGGTTCTCGGGTAGTCCCGTCGTAAAATATCTTCTATTTCCGCAGTGATGCGGCCTTCGGCGTAGAGCTCGCCGATGCGTTGAAACACGCCAAGGGACTCTTCGGGGTAGCGCGTCATGCGACCCAGGCGGCGACCGGAGAGATAGTCCTTGAACAGGGCCGCATAACGCCGGGCAGTGGGCGCAGGTATGCCGGTAAGTTTGGCGATATCGCTCAGTGCCAAGAGTTCCATGTCCCGTGCATACCAGGATCAGGCCGAAGATCAAGGGAAAACTAGCGTCAACCGGGGGTTTGCGGCTGCGATCACACTGCGGCCAGTTGATCGTCACCTTGCGCAGCGGGTATGCACGGCCTGGCCGGGGTTGTCATTGGCGCAGGATCGGATAATATCCAATGACCATGCACCACACCACCAAACTTCAGGACGAGGCGGGCATTCCCGTAGAGTTCCGGCTCAGCAGCTATGTTTACGAATTGCCGGAAGAGCGCATCGCCCGACGGCCCACGGAAAAGCGTGATGCCTCACGGCTTTTATATTTGGATCGCGCCGCCGCTGCGCCCAGGCCCGAGGTCTTCGCCAATTTGCCGGAGCTGCTGGCCGCAAAATATCCTCAAGGCGGACTGCTCATAGCCAATAATTCCCGTGTATTCCCAGCGCGAATCTTTGGACGCCGCCCCACGGGGGGGCGCGTGGAGCTGCTTCTGCTTACCCCCTTGCCCTTGCTTCACGTGAAACCGCTGCCTGATGGCAGGCTTTCCGCCGAAGCCGAGGGCCTGGTGCGCACGGCCAAGCGCATGAAGGAGGGAGAGGCAGCGCAGTTTGACACGTCGGCGTCCACAAGCTTGGCCGTGGTGCTGCTTGAGCGCGGCGAGTACGGGCGTTGCCGCCTTCGACTGGAGTGGCGGGGCGATCTTGGGGCTATCCTGAACGAAATAGGGCACATGCCCTTGCCGCCATATCTGGAGCGCGAGGATGACGCTGGCGACCGCGAACGCTATCAGACCGTGTATGCCGACGCGAGCAAGGCTGGCAGCGTGGCCGCGCCCACTGCGGGCCTGCACTTCACGCCGGAGGTGCGGGAGGCGCTCACGGATAAGGGCTTCCGTTGGGCCGAGGTGACGCTCTATGTGGGCTACGGCACCTTCAGCCCGGTGCGTGCGGCCGACATCCGCGAACATCAGATGCACGCCGAGTACGTGGAGGTGCCCAAGGCCACTGCGCAGGCCATCAGCGAAGCCAAGGCCGCCGGGTTGCCGGTCATCGCCGTGGGCACCACGAGCGCCCGAAGCCTGGAGGGCATGCACGCCGCCCAAGGGGATGTCGCGTCCTTTGCGGGCGAGACGAGCATCTACATTTTTCCAGGTGAGAATCCTGGAAGCAAATTCAGGGTGGTGGACGCGCTCCTGACGAATTTCCATTTGCCAGAATCCAGTCTCCTGATTATGGTTTCAGCTCTGGCGGGCCGGGAGCGCATCATGGCCGCCTATGCTTTGGCGCTCGCCCAGGGCTTCCGTTTCTTCTCCTACGGCGACGCCATGCTCATCGTTTGAAAATAAAGTATCTGACAAGGCCGTGAGGGCTTTCGGGCCGCGCGGCGAAGGGGAGTTCAATGTCCCGCATCACCGTATCGGAAGAGCGCTGCAAAGGGTGTCTCCTGTGCACCCTGGTTTGTCCGGTGGAGATCATCCGGCAGAGCGATCGAATCAATCAGAACGGCTACAAGGTCGCCGAGGTCCTGGCCGAAGATATGGCCAAGTGCACCGGCTGCGCTTCCTGCGCCACCATTTGCCCAGACGTCGCCATCGAAGTCTGGCGCAGCAAAAAGCCTAAAAAGGCTGCATAGGGGGGCGTATGGCAGGCAAGAAAGAACGTCTTTTCGTCAAGGGCAACGAGGCCATCGCCATGGGCGCGCTGGCCGCGGGCTGCAAATGTTTTTTTGGTTATCCCATCACCCCGCAGAACGACATCCCTGAGTTCATGAGCAAGGCCATGGTCGATGCCGGCGGCGAGTTCGTCCAGGCGGAGAGCGAAGTGGCTGCGGCCAACATGCTGCTGGGCGCAGGCGCCTGCGGCATCCGCGCCATGACCAGCTCGTCCAGCCCAGGCATGAGCCTCAAGCAGGAGGCCATCAGCTACATGGCCGGCAGCGAGATCCCGGCGGTCATCGTGAACATGAACCGCGGCGGCCCAGGCCTGGGCGACATCGGCCCCAGCCAGGGCGACTACTTCCAGTCCACGCGCGGCGGCGGCCACGGCGACTACCGCCTGCTGGTCCTTGCGCCCTCCAGCGCGCAGGAAGCCTACGACATGACCTACGACGCCTTTGACCTGGCCTTTGCCTCGCGCAACCCGGTGCTCATCCTGGGTGACGCCATCATCGGCCAGATGAAGGAGCCCATCACCCCGCGCGAGCCCAAGCAGGTGGACCCGGAGGAGGGCGCCGACTGGCGGCTCATCGGCGCGCCCAACTCGCGCGAACACCGGATCATCAAGTCGCTCTTTCTCATGGACGGCGAACTGGCCGGGCAGAACAGGAAGCTTCAGGCAAAGTACGACGCCTGGAAGAAAATGGTGGATTTCGAGACCTTTGAGGTCAAGGATGCCGAGCTTGTGGTGGTGGCTTACGGGTCCATCGGTCGCATCGCCAAAAACGCCGTGCGCGCCCTGCGGGCCAAGGGCAAGAAGGTCGGCCTGTTCCGGCCCAAGACCCTGTACCCCTTCCCGGAAAAGGCGCTGGAGAAGCTGGCGAAGGAAGGCAAACGCTTCCTGACCATCGAGCACAACCTGGGGCAGATGGTGGAGGACGTGCGCCTCTCCGTGCGCAAGTATGGCGACTCGGACCTGTTCTGCGTCTATCCCGGCAACATGCCGAGCCCGGACGATTTCGAAGCGCCCATTCTGCGCGCCCTGGGGAGGAAATAGCATGACCAAGGCACAACAGGCCGCACCCGTTGCAGGCGAGGAGCTGGTTTTCTCCCGCCCCGCCTCCATGGTGGATCGCGCCACCCACTATTGTCCCGGCTGCCACCATGGCATCGCCCACCGCATGGTGGCCGAGCTGATCGACGAGCTGGGGCTCAAGGAAAGAACCATCGCGGTGAGCTCCATCGGCTGCTCCGTGTTCCTGTACAACTACATTGACGTGGACGCCGTCGAGGCTCCGCATGGCCGGGCCCCGGCTGTGGCCACGGGCGTGAAGCGCGCCCGGCCCGACAAGTTCGTGTTCACCTACCAGGGAGACGGCGATCTGGCCTCCATCGGCATGGCCGAAATCATGCACGCCGCCAACCGGGGCGAGCGCATGAGCGTCATCTTCGTCAACAACACCGTCTACGGCATGACCGGCGGTCAGATGGCCCCAACCACGCTCATCGGCCAGAAGACCACCACCTGCCCCGGCGGGCGCTGCAAGGACACAGAGGGTTCGCCCATCCGCATGAGCGAGATCATCGCCCAGCTGGGCGGCGTGGCCTTCTGCGCACGCGGCAGCCTGGACTCGGTGAAGAATATCCGCCAAGCCAAGAAGTACATGCGCCAGGCCTTTGAGGTGCAGACCAAGGGGCAGGGTTTCGGTTTTGTCGAGCTCCTGGCCGGCTGCCCCACAAACTGGCGCGTATCGGCCATTGCAGCCAACAAGCGCATAACCGACGAGATGATCCCCTACTTCCCGCTGGGTGTTTACAAGGACATCGAAGCCGACGGCACCTGCGGGTCCCTGATTCAGGGAGGCGAATAATGAAGCGCTACATCGACGTCATCATGGCCGGATTCGGCGGCCAGGGCGTGCTGCTCATCGGCAATCTGCTGGCCTACGCGGGCATGCGCGAGAAGCTGAACGTCACCTTCATCCCGGTCTACGGGGTGGAGATGCGCGGCGGCACGGCCAACTGCACGGTTGTGTTGAGCGAGGACGAAATCGGCTCGCCCATCATCAACAAGCCGAAAAGCCTCATCGTCATGAACCGCCCCAGCCTGGACAAGTTCCAGCCCAAGCTGGCCGACGGCGGCCTCCAGATCGTCAACTCGTCCCTGGTGGACCCCGTGCTGGTGGAGCAGGGCGGGCGCATCCGCACTGTGCTGGTTCCGGCCAACGAGCTGGCCGAGAAGGTGGGCAACGCCCGCGCCGTGAACACCATCATGCTGGGCGCTTACGTGGCCGCAACCGGCATGGTGAAGTTGTCCACGGTGGAGGATTGCCTGTCCGCGGTCATGCCGCCCAAGATCGTGCCGGTGAACATCGCGGCCCTGCGCGCTGGCGCCGCCTATGCCCTGGAGCAGCTCAAGGGCCAGACTCCAGCCAAGGTTTCGGCCAAGAAGGCCGCCGCCAAGCCCGTTGCCAAGAAAAAGCCCGCGGCAAAGAAAACCGCAGCCAAGAAGTAGCCCGTGAAGGCTATTCCCAACAAGAAGCCGCTGGGCCAGTATGGCATCATCGGCTGGCCCCTGGGGCACACCAAGAGCCCGCTGCTGCACAATTGGGGCCTCAAGGAGTCCGGCCTGCCCGGCCTCTATGTGGCCTGGCCCACCGAGCCCGGGAATAAGCTCAAGGCCTTCATGGCCGAGGTTCGCGTGCGCCGCATCAAGGGCGTCAGCGTGACCATTCCGCACAAGCAGACAGTGCTGCCCTTTCTGGACGGCCTCACTGACCGGGCCAAGGCCGTGGGCGCGGTGAACACCCTGTTCTGGCGTGATGGCAAGCTTATGGGCGACAACACCGATGTGGACGGCATTGTGGCCCCGCTGTTGCCCCATAAAGACAAGATAACCTCCGCCCTGGTGCTTGGGGCTGGCGGAGCCGCGCGCGCCGCCTGCGCCGCCTTGAAGGCCCTCGGCGTGGCTGACGTGGCCGTGGCCAACCACACGCCCGGAAAGGCTCTCGGCCTGGCGCGAGACTTCAGTATTCGCGCCGTGCCCTGGGAAGAGCGCGCCAACACACCCTGGGCGCTGGTCATTAACGCCACGCCCCTGGGCACTGTGGGCGAGCACGTGAACGAATCGCCCTGGCCGTCAGGCGGATTTGCGGACGTGTCCCTGGTGTTCGACATGGTCTACAACCCGGTGCGCACCAAGCTCATTTGCGAGGCCCAGGAGGCCGGGGTGCCTTGCGTATCCGGGCAGAGCATGTTCCTGCACCAAGGGCTGGCCCAGTTCGAGCTGTGGACTGGCAAGCGCCTGGACGAGAAGCGAGCCCGGCAGCTGCTTATGGCCGACATGGCCTTGACTGGCGCGTAAAGCGCCTTCGCATCACACGAGACAAAAGGGCGGCTGCTTCGGCAACCGCCCTTTATACTTTATATGTGTGGCCTGTGGAGTCGTAAGGTCAACTGGTCTTGAGCAGTGTAGGCGATTCGCTGGTGGGCCGCAGGCGGAGCATGGGGCGCTCGATGGCCAGGAAGGTGCAGCAGGAGAAAAATACCAGGGCGGGAACATATACAAGGAAGAGGTCCGCTGCTGGAAGCTGCACAGGTGCATAGCCCCGTGTCAGAATCTCCGAGGTGGTGTGGGAAAATTTGAGACCAAAGCTTGGCACCAGGATTAGGGGATGAATGAGGTATATGCTGTACGAGATTGTACCCAGGATGCGTAAGGGTCGAATGGAGAAAGCGGCGCGCAGCCAGGGAGTGGCAACGGTGCCAAGGAGCATAAGCGCAACGCCGATGCCAACGGTCAACTCTCGCTCGTTGTAGCCAAGGAGGCCGGGTCGCAGGGACGAGACTACGGCTAGGGAAACGAGCCCGGTGCCGAGGAAAAAAGGCAGCGCGCGGGCGAAGCCGGAGCGCCAAGTCATGGCGCGTTCGATGGCCTCGGAGCAGAGGACCCCCAAAAAGAAGAACTTCCATAAGGCCAGTTCACGTACACCAGAGCGGTCACCCAGGGTTAGCAGAATCACGATGGTCCCAGCCGCAAGGCTGGGGCGACGGGCGGCCAGGAGTACAAAAGCGGGCATGACGAGGTAGAATAGCACCTCCACGTACACGCTCCAGGCGGGCGGATTCATGAAGGCCGGATATCCGAGGCTGCGCAGCATGAATATTTCAGAAATGCTGGCGCTTAAGCCCGGCGGATACAAGACAAGAAAGACTGCGGAAACGGCCACGTATAACGGGCAGATGCGCAGGAGGCGGCGCCAGAAGTAGGCGCGCAAATGGTCCAGGTCGCGCAGGGAGCGCAAGGACCGGAAAATGAGCATGCCGCTCAGTACAACGAAAATCTGTACACCGTAGTGACCAACGCTGATGATGGGTAGGATCTCGCTAGTCTGTCGGAACACGGGCATGGTCCACTGCCACGCGTGGAAGAGAGCTACCCACATGGCGGCAATGCCGCGGAAGGCGTCCAAAGGCAGGAGGTGCTGCCGAGTGCTTGGCAGAGGCATCTCCAGGCGCGTGCCCAGCCAGCACCGGAAGCGCGGCACAGCACAAAGGACTATGAGCACCGCGAAGCTGGAAGCACCGAAGCCCAGCAAGGGATATTCCCTCGCGCAGTCAAGTCCGGGAATCGACACAGCCGTACCTCCTCGCCATGGTGACGTGCGGTTTCATACATGCATGGTGCATGGGGAGGCAAGGAGATTACTGGCTAGTCTGAATGGGGCCGACCAGGTAACGCTGGCGTAACTCAGGCGTGATCAGGCGCGTGCACGGTGGCGGGCATCTTCATCTCAAGTTTGGCGGCCAGGCTCTGGATGTCCTCAAGGTATTCGCGGCTGGTGTCGAGGTAGAAGGCCAGCGCCCGGGCGAAGTTCTTCCCAACCAGTCCGTCCAAGAACAACTGGCTGATCTCGCGTTCACGCAGGAGAACATACTGGGACAGCAGGAAGACCTTGCGCTCCTCCACGCTCATCTCTTGCAGGTGAGTTGCCAGCACCATGCGCGCGCGGGGTTGGTACATCCAGAAATATTGTAAATCTAGTGCGTTGACGATTATGATGTTTTCAAGGCCCCTGTGTTCGTAGCTCATGGTCAGCATGAACTGCTTGGGAGACTCAAGCAGGGCCAGCACATCCTCTTGGGGAAAGAGCAGTTCCAGTTGCTGGAAGGTGTCGAAGAGCTGGTTGAGCTTGCTCTTGTAGTCCAATGCGCGAAGGCGCGCCGCCTGAGCACGGTCCACCAGGCCTTCAATGAGACCGGCAGCGCAGTCGCTGGCGAATTTGGAAACCACAGCGGCCCAGGGCTCCACCATCTGCACGGCGTTTTCGTGGCCGTTCGCGCGCAGAAGAAGCACGATGATATCGCTGAAGAGCAGCGCCAGAGGGATGGACAGAACCGAACGGAACAGGTTTCCCACCGCCGCGCCGGTTGGCAGGCCGCGCAGGATGTTGTGGGTCATTATGTACAGGCCGTTGGCCAAGGCCATCACAGTGTACAGCAGAAGCGGGGCTGTGGTGAGGGTGATGTCCAGACCGCGGTTCAAAAGCTGGGTTTTGATGAGATAGTCCAGCAGCGGCACTGAAAAGCCCGTATACAGCAGCGAATCCGCCAGCCGGTTCCAACTCACCAGATCGTTCCAGCGTAAGAGCGAAGAGCGCCCTATGCCGCCGGTGGCGAGCACCATCTGGATTATGTTGCGCACCCCGGTGATGGCGAACCAGATGAAGGCGCCCATGTACGCCAGCACCCACCAGTCCTTGGTCAGGCCGAAGGTCAAGGCGGCTGGGATGAACCCGGTCAAGACTTTAAGCCCGATCTTGAGGCTGGAGTTCATGTAGCGCGGGTGCAGCCTGCGAGGCTTTTCTCGTGGTTGCGGCTCCTCAAGGCCCAGGCCGGTCTCCGGCCCGTGCTCGCGCTGGATGCCGCCCAGAAGAGTCACGTTGCCCGGCTGGCCGGGGGTGAGGCGGAAGGTCTCGGCAAGCCACTCGACGCTGCGCGGACGCACGAAGTTTCGCAACCGGGGTATGGCGGTAGACAGGGCATGCAGCACCCCACGCTCAGGTTCGCGGTCATCGTCGGGCAGATCGGTGACGCGTTTGCGCGCTCCGGCCTGTACGTCCAGGCGCTTGGAAAGCGAATCCGGGAGGTTGCGCAGAGCGCGCCGGGCTCTGGACGGCAGGGTGTCGTTGACCACCATGCCCATGCCGAACAGGCGGCTGGACTGGCCCGTGGAGTCTGTGCCGATGCATGAGGCCAGCGGCGTTTTGCGGTAGCAGCTGTGCAGGGTGGAGATATCGTAAAGAATGTCGTTCAGCTTGTCGCGGATGCTGGTCGAAGGGACTGACTCGATGATCTCGCGGATGAGCTTCTTGAGCTTGATGACGTTGCTGGTGTTCAGCGCTTCTTGGAGGATGGTGATGCGCTCGCGATCGATCTCGCGCCCTAGTGCGCGGTCCTTCATGTTCACGATTTCAAGGTGGGTGATGGATCCCCGACAGTCGTAAAGGATCTCCAGCACCTCCTCCACGCGCAGGTTTCCTAGGCTCAAGGTGATGCGCCCGATGGGATGGATGTCCTGCAGGCGCTGCGTCAGCTCTTGGGGCGAGAGGCGGAGCAGCGCCGGAGCCCCAGGGTCGTCGGTGGGAATGTCCGGGTTGTGTAGCGTGGGGTTGCGCAAGGGACTCAAATAGCGGTCGATGATCTCGTCCGTGTCCAGCTTGCCCAAACGGCTCAACTGCTGGCGGATCTCGTCGCGCTCCGTTCCGGCGGCGGAGAGCATTTCGTGGCGCAGGAAGGCCGCCTGCTTCTGCATCTGGGGCAAAAGCCGGTCGTGGATGAACTTGCCGAGGTGCTGCAGGGAGGCCTGCCCCGCACCCACAAAGCGCCGAAACTTGTCCATGAGCAGAGGCTCAAGCTCAAGATTGTAGTCGCGGTTCAGGATCTGGCGGTGCACGCTGTTGAACATGGAAAAAACATCGGCCACGTATTGCTGGTGGTACAGCGAGACCTCACGGGCCTCGTCCATGAAGGCCGTGGTGCCGGGTTGGGCCAGAAAATCGAGAAATTCCGAGGGAGAGGCGAAGCCGCCAGGCACCCAGATGAGCTTCAGGAACCGTCCGCGAAAGCGCGGGCAGAACTCGATGCCGATGCGAACCTTGATTTCCAGGATGCGCGCGGCTTCGAGTATTTCGGCTGCCGCTTCGCGCGGAACGTGATTGTAATACACAACGGTTAACGACTTGATGCCCTTGATCCAGGCGTCGAGCACCAGATGTGTGGAAGACTTGCGGCCCTTGGTGTTGGCGTCATGCACATGGTCGTCAAAGGCTATCTGGCTCTGGTCCTCTGGCATTTCGAGCAGGTGGTACCTGGCCAAGTGCCGACGGATGACCCGAGGCTTGCCAGAGCAGGCCTCCCGGAAGTCGCGGGCGAACATGAGCTGGGTCAGGACGTCGCCGTGCGCCCGCACCATGTCCTTCATGAGCTGGACCAGCACGCGGGCGGTGTTGCGGCGCATGCCGCTCTGGGCCGTGGTCAGCACCTCTGAGTGGAGCGAGCGCAGGGCCGAAAGGCGGTCCTCGGCCTTGCCGGTCTCAAGGGAGCCCAGCAGGTGGACGACGGCGTAGGCGATGCGCAGGCCGCGCGAGGCGGCCATCTCCTTGATGCCGTGGGGGTGCATGTACGGGGCGAGGAGCTTTTTGTGGCTGGGCGCGTCATCTCGATCCACCACATCGCAGACGATGCGCAGGAGGTCGTAGTCCTTGCGGTCAAAGTAGGCGCGGCTTGGCCTGGCCTGATCAAATCCGTAGCCAGGCTGGCCACATGTGGTCGTGCTGTCGCCCATGTCCTTCCCTTGCGTGCTCCGTCCGTGCGGGGGCGTGAGGGAACCCAGACGAACGTGACGGAATTCACAATCGTCATGTGTCGGGAAGAAGTCAAGCGTCAGCAAGAAGTTCTGTGGGCATTGCAGGGTTAAAGGCAAGGTTTGAGGCGGCTGCGCAGCAGGATTTATTGCAGAGGACGGTGTGGCGTGTTAGCCAATAGAGCTGGATATTCCAGGAGCAGTCCATACACAACGCGGAGGGGACGATGAAACGTATGCTGAGCCTTATTGTCCTGTTGGCTGTAGTCTGTTTTGCCGCCGTCGCCACGGCTGCGGATCTCCCCAATCTTATCGGCACTTGGGAGGGGGCGCCAACGGTACACGACAGCAAGGGCGGTTACTACACCGGCAAGCTTGTGCTGAACATCACCGAGCAGAAGGGCAACGCGTTCCACGGGAGCAAAACATACCAGATGGTGTCGCAGCGGAAAGAACGAACCGAGGGCTTCAGCGGCACCATCAGTTCTGGAGGACAGATTTTTATTGCCGACCATGAGGACGGTTATATGATTGGCGACATCACCAAGGATGGGGGGATGGAGCTGCAATACGGGCACACGGGCAAAAAGGCCGTTGCGGTGCATGTGGTGCTGAAGAAGAAGTAGAAAAGGGCGAATGCGCTCATGGCGCGTATGCGGCCCGGCACCCGTGGATGGGGGTCGGGCCGTTTTGCGTTGTCCGCAGCGCCCTGTCAACAGGGGAAAAATGTCTTTTTGCGGGCCGATAACAGGTGATTTTTGTCTGCGCCGATTTTGCCGTGCTATGCTGCCGCGCAGGAGGATCACCCATGCACGACAACACGACCTTGCATCAATGCTACCTGAGATGTTTTGAGGACGAGGCTGGCCGGGCCGTTTTGGATGACCTGGAGGCCCGCGCCTATGTGCGCGGCACCAGCTTTTCACCGGATCCGCAGCGCGCGGCGTTCAATGAGGGCCGCCGAAGTCTGATGCTGCACATCCGGCGCATGCTGGACGGCGAGGCCTTTGCCCAGGGCGAGGCCAGGGGGCCGGGCGGGGCATAAAAAAAGAGGGGGACCCGAAGGCCCCCCTCTTGAATGAACTCTACGTAAGCCTTAGGGCTTCTTGGCTTCGGCGGGGGCGGCCGGAGCGGCAGCGGCGTCAGCGGGCTTGGCAGCGGCGTCAGCGGGCTTGGCCTCAGCGGGGGCAGCCGGAGCAGCGGGGGCCGGGGCGGCAGCAGCGGGCTCAGCCTTCTTCTCTTCGGCCTTCTTCTCGCCGCAAGCAGAAACGCCAAGGGCCAGGGCAGCAACGATCATGACAGCGAACAGCTTTTTCATGGGATTCTTCCTCTCTATTTGTGGTGGTACAACACTAAACAGAAATTCCGTACCCCGGGAGGTCCCACCAGGGGAACCTTTGCCCTCGGCTTGATGCTTGGAGCAACGAGCCGCAGGTCCGGGAGCAGGGGCACGAACGTAACCCGTACACGGAACGTCCGCGCACAGGCATGTTCATTACCCTCACGCGCCCCTCAATATACCCGTTGTTTGCGGTTGGCAACAGAAAAAAGCCAGCTTTTTTGTAGTTCGCAAAATGCTGCGAACCGCTGTCGCACCTACATCCAAGAGCAAGTGAACAGAAGGAGGCAGAACAGTTATGGCACTTCAAATGGTTGAGTCTGCACATCCTGCGCTGGGCGGCCTCGCAGCGCAGCCGAGATTTCGGTTCTTCGAGCTCTCAGACGGGCGCGAACCTTACGCGGTTGGCGCTTTGGGCGAACACCAGGACTGCCTGGAACTGCACCTGGAGGTGCTGCGCTTCGGGCCAAGCACTGTGCGCGCCATGCGTGCCGACATGGAGGAGCTGAAGCGCATGGCCAGGGGCCGGGGAAAGACGCGCATCGTCGGCCTGCGCATTGAGGACGGGCAAGTTCCCGACCCCCGTTGGCCCAAGTTCACCCGGCTCTTCGGATTTACTGGCCAGCACGTGTTTCAGGCCGCCGAACTGCATCTCGGCTGAACCCTGTCAAGACGGAATTCTTGTCCTTTTTGCGGCCAATAACAGGTCATTTTTGTCCGGCCCCAAAACGCGGCGCTATACTGGCGCAGATTGCCCGGAACCGGCGCTGGGCCGCGCTTTGGGCGTAACCGCACCACCTGAAGACAAGGAGACCATCATGCTTGATGCCCGCACACGCGACGCAAAAGGTTTTGAATCCGCAGCCCCTGGGCAGATTCAAGCCGATTGGCGCGCAACCCTGCCCGAGGACTGGACAGCGCCAGGCCGCGACGCCGCAGGCAACGAGGCCCAAATTCCCCTGCGCCAGCACCCGGCTCTGGCCAAGTACGCCTCCAAGGACGAGGCCATCAAGGCCCTGGTGCACGCCCAGCGTTTGTTGGGGAAAAAGGGCGAGGCCGCGTCCGATCAGTCCGGCTCCCTGCTTTCGCTGGGCCTTTGTCCGGAAGGGCAAGTGTGCCCGGCCAGCCCTGCCGACTACCACCTGCCCGAACTGGAGCTGCCCGAGGAATTCAGCGTGGACGAGGTCCTGCGGGCTGCCTTCCTTGACAAGGCCCACGAGCTCGGCTTGTCCGATGCTCAGGTGGGCGGGCTGTATGCCTGGTTCCTGCCCATGAACGTCCAGGCCTTGCTGGACCAGCATCAGCAGACCCGGAACGAGCGGAAGCAAGTCCGCGACCGCGAGCTTGTGGCCCTGCGCCAAGTTCATGGCGGAGCGGCGCAAGGCGTGCTGGAGGCCGCCCGCAAGGCCGTGCTGGCCCTGGGCGGCAAGGAACTCATGGAGCGTTTGGAGGCCAGCGGCGCGGCGGATGACGCCCGCGTGGTCCAGGCCTTTGCGCGCGTCGCCCCCCTGGTGAGTGAATCCGGTCTGCGTGGGCGTGATGCCGCCCCAGCCCAGAGCCTGACCCCAGCGCGCCTGCGAGAGATGATGCGTGATCCGCGCTACTTCGATCCCTCGCGCCGCGACACGGACTTCGTGCAGCAGGTGCGCGATGGTTTTGAGAG
>NZ_JAUYFU010000065.1 GCF_030689645.1 Humidesulfovibrio sp. | reverse complement strand
CCGGCCTTGCCCACGACCACGTCCTTCACCACGACCACGTCCTTGTTGTCCTTCTTCTCGGTGACTTCCTTCTTCTCGATGACGTCCTTCAGGTAGTAGCCGTTGATCAGCCGGGCGGTCTTGTGCGGGTCGAAGTGGCCGGCGCCCATGTCCTCCAGGTTCAGGCCGAGCACGGGTCCGGGCAGGACGCCGCCGTCCTTCTTGTAGAGTTCCCGGATCTTCTTGGCCAGGTCGTAGATGATGTCGCCGTCGGGCTTGGATTCGCCCAGGGGCTTGGGGCCCACTTGGCGCCACTGCATCCAGCGGCCGGAGTTGGAGATGGAGCCTTCTTTCTCAACGGAGACTGCGCAGGGCAGCATGAAGCACTCGGTCTTGATCTTCTTGGGATCCATGCCCGGACCCTGCCAGAAGCTTCCGGTCTCGTTGTCGTAGATGTTGACGTTGACCATCCAGTCCAGCTTGGTCAGGGCCTCGCGGGTCTTGTTGGAGTTCGCCCCGGACACCGCAGGGTTCATGCCCCAGGCGAAGAAGCCCTTGAAGGCGCCCTTGGACATCTGGTCGAACAGGGTCAGCCACGAGTAGTCCTGGCCCACGTCGAGCTTGGGCAGCCAGTCGTAGCCCTGGGCCGGCTCGGCGTTCTTGTAGAAGCTCTTGAACAGGCTGACAGCGTACTTGGGCTGGTTCTTCTTCCAGTTCATGCTCTTGGGATCTTTGGTCACCGGCGTGATCTTCTTCAGGTAGTCGGCCAGGGTCTTGTCCGCTGCGTTGGGCGTGGGCAGATAGCCGGGGATGATGTGGAAGAGCAGGGCCTGGTCGGTGGAGCCCTGGACGTTGGATTCGCCGCGCAGCGCATTCACGCCGCCGCCTGCCACGCCCATGTTGCCCAGCAGCATCTGCACCAAGCTCATGCAGCGGATGTTCTGCACGCCTACCGTGTGCTGGGTCCAGCCCATGGCGTACATGACCGTGCCGGACTTGTCCGGCTTGCCGGTGGCCGTGTAGGCTTTGAAGACCTCAAGCACCTTCTCTTTCGGCGTGCCGCACATCTCCACGATACGGTCCAGCGTATAGCGGCTGTAGTGCTTCTTCATGAGCTGGTACACGCAGCGCGGGTTGGCGAGGGTGGTGTCGCGCTTGATGTTGCCGTCGGCGTCCTTGTCAAAGGCCCACTTGGTCTTGTCGTACTTGCGGGTCTCGGCGTTGAAGCCGCTGAACATGCCGTCGTTGAAGTCGTAGTCTTTGCCCACCAGGAAGGAGGCGTTGGTGTAGTTGAGAACGTACTCCTTGAACATCAGGTTGTTTTCAAGGATGTAATTAACCAGGCCGCCCAGGAACGCCAGGTCCGATCCGGAGCGCAGGGGCGCGTAGATGTCGGATTTGGCGCTGGTGCGCGTGAAGCGCGGGTCCACGTGAATGAGCGTGGCGCCCTTTTCCTGCGCGCGGGTGACCCACTTGAAGGAGATGGGATGGTTTTCGGCAGCGTTGCTGCCCATGATAAGAATGCAATCACTGTTCTTGAGGTCGATCCAGTGATTGGTCATCGCGCCGCGTCCGAACGACTCTGCCAGAGCCGCTACTGTTGCGCTGTGTCAGATACGGGCCTGATGTTCTATGTATGTAAGTCCCAGGGAGCGCAGGAAGGCCTGGTAGGCCCAGCACTCTTCGTTATCCATGGCGGCGGAGCCGACCGAGGCGATGTTCTCGCAGCGGTTGACCATCTGCCCCTTGGCGTTCTTCTCGACGAAGCTGGCGTCGCGGTCTTTCTTGATGTTCTTGGCGATGCGCTCAAGAGCCCAGTCCCAAGGCTTCTCTTCCCACTTGGTGCCGTAGGGCTTGCGGTACATGACCTTGGTGAGGCGGGGGTTCTTTTCGCCGGGGTTGCCCTCGGTGAGCTGGAAGATGGCCGCGCCCTTGGCGCACAGGGCGCCTTCATTGATCGGATGATCTGGGTCGCCTTCGATGTTGATGGCGCGTTTGGTGCCAGAAAGCGCGGTGTTGACGATGAGTCCGCAGCCCACTGCGCAGTAGCAGCACACGGTAGTGGTCTGCTTGCTCCATTCAGGCTTGAGTTGGGCTATGCGGTCGACTGCGACCTTGGCCGCCTGGGGCTTGGCCGCAAGGCCTATGCCTCCAAAGGCGCTGGTGAGGGCGGCCGCGGCGGAGAGTTTCAGAAACCCTCTGCGTGTAAGCGACATGGTGCCTCCTGGGTTAGGGTGTTAGCTTCAGCTGCCGAGCGTTTCGCGGCAAAGCCTCACAAGCAGGCTGTAGCCGGAAAGTGCGGTGGGCGCGTCAAAGTGCGGCTCCTGCTCGGGCGCTTCCTGTGTGGGGAAGGGCGCGAGCACTAGACCGGAGACTTTGCGCCGGACCTCTGCCAGGTCCAGGCCTAGGCCCCCGAAGGGGAGCTGCGTCAGGTCCGGACTGCTGTCGTGTTTGGGAGGATGCGAAACCATGTAAACCTCCACAGTATGAGGACTACGGTATTCGCAAAAAACGAGTAGGAGTCAAAGTGAGGGGGGATTACGCAAACTTTGGCACAGGGGCGCAGAGGGCTGCCAGGAGCGTGGGCGTGAGGTCCTGGTCGCGCAGGTTGAAGCGCAGGGCCAGTTCCTTGAGGTAGAGGGGGAAGCGACGCCACGAGAGCCCCTTGAACTGCCGCAGCCGCGGGCGCGAGAAGTCCCAGAAGGGGCAGCCGCCGCTTTCGGCGAAGATCTGGCCCGGATGGCGCAGCAGGTAGTGGTAGGGCAGGTTCTCGTCGCCGCAGAGGATGAGGGCGTCGTAGGTCTTGTAGCGGTCGGTGATGAGAATGCTGCCGTGGCGGATGACGCGCAGGTGGAAGTTATGGTTGAAGTGCAGGACGCTCTCTGCCGTAAGCTCTGGCAGAAGGTCCACGAAGATATGCTGGCTGCGGCTGAGCAGGCCATATACCGGCAGCCCGGTGCCGGGAAAGTGGTCCCGTTCCTCGGTGTGGCTGGCGTCGAGAAGAGGGTGGAGCGGCGCACCCGGGGCCAGAAGCTGTGAGGCGTCTGCCCCTAGGGCCAATAAGGCCAGGCGCAGCACAGTGAAGGCCTTGAAGGCCGTGTTGTAGGAGATGCCGACGCTGGCGGCAGCCTCGCGCGTGCTTTGCTCTGCCGCGAAGGCCTGGGCCAGAGCGGTCCACTTGAGGGCCGAAAGTCCGGTTTCGTTCAGCCAGCGCCCGGTGAAGTCGTGAAAGGTGTAGCGGCAACCTCCGCAGCGCAGCCGCCCGCCAGCCAATTGGTAGGGGGCCTGGGAGCGGCAGCGCGGGCAGAATTTGCGGCCATCGGGCCAGCACCGGGAAAGCAGTTCCTTGCGGGCGTCTTCCTCGTTTTGTGAAGCCGAACCGGCCTGCGGCGCGATGGGGGGATCTTCATACAGCATGTCGGCGTGATTCCTCTCCCAAGCCCTATAGCATGTCCGAGTGCCGGTGCCAAGGCTTGGGCCGGATAATTTGTTGTTCCAGCACATGGGTAGCAGGCCATCGACAGCTCAGGCGGTCAGGGGGCGGTTACTCGCATTTGCTATTGAAGCAGCACCTCAACTGTCGTAGGGTGCTGAAGATTTTCTGTGGCTTCTTTGGGCCGCACTGACTGCCTGGGAGGGAGTATATATGGGCTGCATCTGGCTTTCGCGAACACGGACCTGGCTCGCGTTGGCTGTGGTTTCAGCCTTTTTGGGCATCGCCCTTCTCTTTTTTTCGACATCTCCTGGCTGCAGCCGCCAGGGGCTGGAGACCGCTGTGGAGCAGGGCTCCTTCGGCGTCACCGACGACCTCATCACCCTTGGGTCGTCCTTGGCCCTTTCCGGCCACGCCAGCTACCTGGGCACTCAAACCCTGCGCGGGGCCTTGTGCTACCTGAACCACGTCAATGACCAGGGCGGGGTGCATGGCCGCAAGCTCAAGCTGGTGTCCTATGACGACTCCTACGATCCGCCCCGTTGCCTGGCGAACACTCAGCGCCTGATCATCGAGGACCAGGTGTTCGCCCTGTTCTGCTATGTGGGCACGCCCACCACCGTGAAGATACTGCCCCTGCTGGAGGACGCGCGCATCCCGCTTCTGGGCATGTTCACCGGGGCCAACGCCCTGCGCGAGCCTTTCAGCCGCTACATCATCAACATCCGCGCCTCGTACTACCAGGAGACCGCCGCTGCGGTGCGCCACCTTGTGAACGATCTGGGCCTCAAGCGCATCGCCGTGTTCTACCAGTACGACGCCTATGGATTCGACGGACTCACCGGCACCGAGCTGGCCCTGAAGGAGTTCAACCTCGCCCCCGTGGCGCGCGGCTCGTATGTGCGCGGCACCCTGGACGTGGAGGAGGGGCTGACCAAGATTGAGGACTCCCGCGCTGAGGCCGTGGTCATGATCGGCACCTACGACCCCTGCGCCCGCTTCATCCAATTGGCTCAGAACAACGGCTTTTCGCCCATTTTTTACACGGTGTCCTTCGTGGGCGCGGAGGAGCTGGCCCGCAGGCTGGGGCCTGAGTCAGGCCCGGTGGTGGTCATGTCCCAGGTTGTGCCCCCCACCGAGGGCGCGGACGCACGAAAATTCTCCGGCGGAGCCCAGGAATACGTGGAGCTTTTGGCCAAGTACTTTCCGGACGAGAAGCCCAACTCCGTGGGCCTGGAAGGCTACTACAACGCCCGTATTCTGGTGGAGGGGCTCCGGCGCGCCGGGCGCAACCTCACCCGGGAAGGC
The DNA here is from genome assembly GCF_030689645.1 of Humidesulfovibrio sp. Lineage (GTDB taxonomy): Bacteria > Desulfobacterota > Desulfovibrionia > Desulfovibrionales > Desulfovibrionaceae > Humidesulfovibrio. The sequence goes on along the minus strand of NZ_JAUYFU010000065.1, from coordinate 29,347 downwards.
TTCATCACCGCCATAGAGTCCGTTCGCGACTACGAACTGGGGCCAGGGCAGACCGTGAACTTCGGTCCGGAGAACCATCAGGGAATGGAGCGGGTGTACTTCACTCGGCTGAAGGGCGGGCGCTTCACCCTGGTGGAGTCGTGGCCCGAGGTGCAGTCCGACTTCATGCGCGTCAGGGCGGGAGGCGCGCCATGAGGCTCTGGCACAAGGCGCTGGGACGGTATGGACGGCTGAGCCTGAAGAACAAGATCTTCGTGTCCATTCTGGGCGTGGTGTTGCTCATCAGCGTGGCCATCGCCTTTCTGGCGCGCTACATCCTGGTGTCCTCGCTCACCGCTGAGCTTGAGATGCGCGGAAGCGCCATCGCCCACTCCATAGCCGAGCGCGGCAGCGGCCTGGTGCTGGACAAGAATTCGCCGCTGCTTTTGTCCCTGATCTTTGACGAGGCCCGGCTGCACGAACGCAAGCACCTCATCTCCTACATCTTCGTCACCGACCAGAGCGAGGAGGTGCTGGCCCACACCATGACCCGCGCCTTTCCGGCGGAATTGCGCCAGGCCAACGCCTTGCCTCCGGGCCAGACCCGCAGCCTGCGCCTCGTCACGGTGGATCAGGAGTCCATTCATGATATCGCCGTGCCCATCAAGGAGGGTCTGTACCGCATCGGCACCGTGCACGTGGGCCTGTCAAAAAGCCATATCGACAGCCTCATCGCCACCCTGCGGCTGACCTTCCTGGGCTTCATCTCGGCCATCATTCTGATCATCTTCTTCATTTCAAACCGCATCACCAAGTATATCACCCGGCCCCTGTCCAAGCTCACACGCATTTCCGACGAACTTTCGCGCGGCAACTTCGACATCACCATGGACCTCCAGGAAGAGGACGAGCAGTGGAAGCCCATGGACTGCCCGGCCTATGAGAACACGGAGATGCCCTGCTGGCACTTCGACCAGTCCGCCAGGCTGGCTGCGGCCCACCGCACCTGCGGCAACTGCGTGTTCTACCGCAAGCGCGGGGGCGACGAGGTGGCGCAGATGGGCGACAGCTTCCGCAACATGGTGTGGAGCATCAAGCTGTACCGCCGCCGCCTGCGCGAGAGCGAGGAGAAGTACCGCTCGCTTTTCGACTCCGGCCCGGACCCGGTGTTCGTGGTGGATTGCGAGGACTTCCGCATCGTCGACGTGAACCCGCGGGCTCTTGAGCTTTATGGTTACGAAAAAGACGAGCTCATCGGCATGAGCTACCTGGCCCTTGGCCCAGAGAACCGCAAGGACTGCCTCATTTCCTCCGAGGGCATAGAGTTCGAGGGGTCTGCGGGCGGCACCGGCTGTCTGTATCATCCTAAGGTGCTGCACTATAAAAAAGGCATGCGGCCCTTCTACGTCAATGTGCACGCCTGCCCCATCTCCTATCGGGGCCGCCACGCCATCATCACTGCCGTCACGGACATCACCGAGATGATCGAGAAGGACGCCCAACTCATCCAGGCGGGCAAGATGAAGTCCCTGGGCGAGATGAGCGCGGGCATAGCCCATGAGCTGAATCAGCCGCTCAACGCCATCAAGATGGGCAGCGAGTTCCTGGCAATTCTGGACGAAAAGGGCCAGACAGCCCCGCCCGAGGCCTTCCGCCAAGTGGTGCGCGAGATAAGCGGCCAGGTGGACCGCGCGGCTGAGATCATCAACACCCTGCGGGCCTTTGGCCGCAAGGCCGAGATGCTGAAGGAGCCCGTGGATGTGAACAAGCCCATCAAAAGCGTGCTGACCATCGTTCGCCGCCAGTTTGAGCTGGACAACATTCGCTTCAACCTTGAGCTGGGCGAAGGCTTGCCGCCCGTGCTGGCGCACGACAATCGCCTGCAGCAGGTCTTCTTTAACCTCTTCACCAACGCCCGCGACGCCATTAACGAGGCCAGCCAGCCCTCGGACATGGGCGCCAGACGCAGCATCCGCATAACCACCCGCGCAGAGGCCGGGGGAGTCGTGGCCGAGGTGCGAGACACGGGCATCGGCATGTCGGCTGAGGTTCGCGACAAAATTTTTGAGCCCTTCTTCACCACCAAGGAGACGGGCCAAGGCATGGGCCTGGGCCTGGCCATCACCTACGGCATCGTGCGCGACTATGGCGGGCATATCCGCATCGACAGCGCGCCCGGACAGGGCGCCACCATAAGCCTGCACTTTCCGCAGGCGGTCTAAGGCATGGGAGAACTCATGGAAAAGAAAATCCTGGTCATCGACGACGAGCAGCCCACCCTGAACATGTTTCGCCTGCTGCTGGCGGCCTACGGGTACGAGACCCTGACCGCGGCCAACGGGGCCGAGGGGGTTGAGGCATTCGAGCGCGAACGGCCTGGCATCGTGCTCACCGACATCAAGATGCCCGTCATGGACGGCATCGAGGTGCTCAGGCGAATCAAGGACATCGACCCCCACGCGGAGGTCATTGTCATCACCGGCCACGGGGACATGGATCTGGCCATTCGCGCGCTGAACCTGGACGCGACGGACTTCATCAACAAGCCCGTGCAACGCCAAGCCTTGAGCGAGGCCTTGTCCCGCGCCGAGGAGCGCATCGCCATCGCCAAGAGTCAGGCCGAGGAACTTGTGGTGGAGGAGACGGACGAGGCGGCGATCCTGCGCATCCAGGGCAGCGTCACCGCCCGCTCCGAGCCCTTTCTGGACCGGGCCATGGCCCGTGCCCGCGAGTGCGGCAAGCCGCTCATCGTGCTGCACTTCGCCGACAACGCCTCCACCAACGGGGCTGGGTTGTCGCTTTTGACGCGGCTTCTCATGGATTCGCGGGAGCGCGGCGAGCGCGTGTGCATCCAGGGCTTGTCGGACAACTTCCGCAAGGTGTTCGAGATGGTGGGCATTTCCCGCCTGGTGGAGCCTTGCCGGGAGCCTCTGGGGCTGTAGTCCCTAGGATGGACTGTTTTTGGTCGCGCTTCCTGCATCTGCGGGGGGCGCGGCCTTTTTTGCGCCCATGAGGCGCGAGGATCCCCAAAGGGCGGCGATGAAGGCGGGCAGGAAATACGTGGCTGGCCCTGCATCGGACCAGAGAAAGGGCATGGGCACCCCGTCGAAACGCCAGTAAAGCCAAGTCAGCACGGCGCATGCGGGCCAGATCAGGGCGGCGGCGCGCCCGGCGGAGAGGGCCAGGGTGTTGGTGTATGCCTCCTGAGCCAGCATGTTCTGGGCCTGGTAGGCTTTCTTGTCGCCCTGGCGCAGGGCCTGAACGGAAAGATCCTGGCGCTTCGTTGATTCCGCGCTCTCGGTGTTCCAGCGGGTGCGCTGTGCGCGGGAAACCAGTGCTGCGCCGGCTTTGCCGATGGCGGCGCTGCCCAAGGCCAGGACGATTATGCCGAAAAGGAAGGCCGCCTCGGGGTTGGGCAGTAGACGGAAAGGGGTGATGAGCAGGGCGTCGAGGATTTGGAATGGCGTCATGGGCTCAGAGTGCCGCAAAGGCCCCTCCCCCGCAAGGGGGAGGGGCCTCATTGGATGCGGAAGGGGCGTTTAGACGCCGGGAATCTTGATGCCGAAGAAGCCGGCCAGCAGGTAGCCGGTGCCGATGTACAGCGAGAGCACGATGAAGATGCGCTTCATGAGCGAGTCGGACAGGTACTTGGAGGTCATGGGGCCCACGATGGAGCCGAGGGTGATGCCCACCAGCTCAAGGCCGATGAGGCTCCACTCGATGGGGGTGCCCTTGCTCATGAGGGTGATGATGCTGGTGACCATGCCCACAAGCACGGCCAGGGCGCTGGTGCCAGCGGCCAAGTACATGGGAAGCTGGGTCACGCTGGTCAGGAAGGGCACCAGCAGGAAGCCGCCGCCAACGCCCAGGAAGGCCGCCGCAGCGGAAATCACCACGCCGCCCAGGAAGGGCAGCAGCGGGTTGAACTTGAAGGGCACGCCATAGAAGGTGAAGGCGCAGGTGGAGAAGTTGAACTTCTGGATCTTCAGGCCGATGTCGCAGCCTTCCATGCTGTCGCCGCACTTCTGCTTTTTGACGGAGTCCTCAAAGGCCTTGGCGGCCTCCTTGGCGGTCTTTTTCTTGGCCTGGCCAGCCGGGGTGGTTTCGTAGAAGAGCCAGCAGCCAAGCACCAGGACGAAGAGGCCGAAGTATCCCTGGTAGGACTTGAAGTCGAGCTTGCCGGCGGAGAGCTCCTGGGCGGCCCAGGCGCCGATAAGCGAGCCGAGGCCCAGGCTTATGGCCAGCGGCAGCACCAGACGCTTCATCTTGAGATAGTTGAAGGAGCTGATGGCGGCGGAGGTGCCCACCAGGAACTGGTTCGAGGCCTTGATGGAGTCGGTGATGACCTTGCCAAGATCCGGCGCGGTCTTCTTGAAGGCGCCGGCATACGCGCCGAAGCCGAAGACGCTCATGTGGCCCACGCCAGCCATGACGCCGCCGAAGGCGCCCACGGTGGAGAAGATCCAGCCTACCCACACGGCCCAGCAGAAGGCCAGGATGGGGTTGACGTTGGGCGCGCCAGGGATGCCCAGGAAGCCCGTGGGCTTGGTCTCGTCAATCATGCCCGGCTCTGTGCCCCGCGGAGCCTTCTCAATGGCCGCGGCCAGCTTGCTCTTCTTGGCGTCGCCTTCTGCGGGCTTGGTGGCGTTGTCGGGTTTGACGGCGTCGGCCGCCTTGCCAGCTTCGGCGACGGGGGCGGCGGGCGATGGGGCCGCCTGCTGGGCCATGGCCACTCCCAGCCACAGGCTAAGGGCCAGTGTGGCGAGAGTGAGGGCGACGAGTTTGTGCTTCTTCATGGAACCTTGCTCCTGTTTGGGTGATGTGTCCGTGTATCATGTGCCTTGCGCCGCACGCGCAAGGCGGAAGACCCCTTATGTCGCCGGGCGTACGAAGGTCAACGCCTTTGCGGTGCAGCCGGTGACGCAGGCCGGGTCCAGCCCGCGATCCACGCGGTCTTTGCAATAGTCGCATTTCTTGGTCTTGCCCCAGGCTTCAATGGCCACAGGCACGTCCCAGGGGCAGGCCTCGGTGCAGCGGTTGCAGCCTATGCAGGTGTCCATGTCGAGCCAGACCAGGCCGTCCTCGGGACGTTTGGTCAGCGCGCCGGAAGGGCAGACCTTGACGCAGAAAGGGTCGTCGCACTGCATGCAGTTCTGGTAAACGAACTCCATGCGCGGGCGGCCGTCCGGGCCGGTGAAGGGGCCGAGGGCGCGGATGCGGTTGAGGGAGATGCCGGGAGGGAGCTTGTTTTTGACGTTGCAGTGCACAAGGCAGGACTTGCAGCCGATGCAGCGGTTCGGGTTCAGCGCGATTCTGTACAGGCTCATGGTTGTTCTGCCTTTTTGCTTGTGTTGACAACGGCTTTCTGTGTTTCTACGTGCTGTGATCCGCGTCGTTCTCTTGCGGACACCCCGGTGAGGTATGTCCACCTCATCATTGATAACCATAGCGTTGGTAATTTTGTCAAGGGAAGGGCTCGCGTTCTTTTTTTCCCATACCCTGGGGGAATGTCCCGGTGTCGCCCATGAATCGCGTTGGCTGAGAACTCGCTCTGGCGTTCGAATAACAGTTGCCTCCCACTAGCCAGAGATTACGCTTTGGGGTATGGGGGTATGTACTGAATTTCGAGTTTCACCAGGAGGCGTCCATGGACCGGAAAGTCGTATATAGCGTTTGTGGAATGTGCAGCGTCCGCTGTCCTGCAGCGGTGGACGTTGAGGACGGCAAGGTCGTCTCTGTGTTCGGCAACCCTCACGCTGCGGGCCTCAAGGGTTCCCTGTGCGCTCGCGGAGCCGCTGGGCCAGCGCTCTTGTACGACGACGAGCGCCCCCAGGGGCCGATGATTCGCGCCGGTGCGCGCGGCGAGGGCAAGTGGCGCGCTGTTTCCTGGGACGAGGCCCTTGACTACGTGGCGGAAAAGCTGGGCGACATACGTTTGAAATACGGCCCGGAATCGCTGCTGTTCTCCGACCGTGGCGGGCCGTACATGGACCTCAGCCGGGCCTTTGTGCGCGGCTTCGGCTCGCCGAACTATTGCAACCACGACACAGCCTGCGCGCGCAACGTGCAGCACGCGGCCCTTTCCGTGTTCGGCTTCGGCCGCAAGGATCTGGTCTACGACCTGAAGAACGCCCGCCATGTGGTGCTGCAAAGCCGCAACCTGCTGGAGGCCATCAACGTGAAGGAGGTCAACGACCTTCTGGACGCGCGCGACGCAGGCTGCAAGCTCACGGTCATCGACATCCGCGCCAACGTGCCGGCTGCCAAGGCCGACCATTTCTTTCTCATCCGACCCGGCACGGACTACGCCTTCAATCTGGGAGTTTTGAACGTCATCATCACCGAAAAGCTGTATGACAGGAAATTTGTAAAGGAATTTGTGGAGGACTTCGAGACCCTCAAGGAGTTCGTCCAGCCCTACACGCCGGAATTCGTGGAGCGGGAGACCGGGGCCAGCGCCCAGGCCCTGCGGAATTTCGTGCACGCCTTCGCTAAGGCCGCCCCGCACGTCATCTGGCATCCCGGCTGGATGACCGCGCGCTATGGGGATTCGTTCTATGTGAGCCGCACGGCCTACCTCATCAACGCCCTCATGGGGGCCATCGGCGCCAAGGGCGGTCTGCCCATCGGCTGCAAGGCCAGCGATGTGGGCCGTAAAGGCCTGAAGCAGCTTCAGGAGCTTTTTTCCAAACCTGAGAAGCCCCGCGCCGACGGCGCAGGCTGGGCCGAGGGCCGCACCCATTTCGACGGCGGCCCGGGCCTCGTAAATCTGGCCTTTGAGGCCATTGAGACCGGCAAGCCCTATCCCATCCGGGCGTACATCGCCCACAGGCACGATCCGCTGATGGCCTTCCCCGACCAGGAGGCCGTGAAGAAGCTGTGGGAGAAGCTGGAGCTGCTGGTGGCCGTCACCTTCACCTGGTCCGACACGGCCTGGAACGCAGACGTGGTGCTGCCCATGAGCACGTATCTGGAGCGCGAGAGCATCATCGCCAGCAAGGGCGGACTCAAACCCCAGTTTTTCCTGCGCCGCCGCGCCATTGCTCCGCGCTTCGACACCCGCGCCGACTGGGAGATTTACGCCGGGCTGTCCAAGCGCCTTGGCATCGAGCCCCTGGCCGTCACCCGGCCCGAGGAGCTTTGGGAGCGCCAGTTGGAAGGCACGGGCGTGAGCGTTGCCGACTTTGACGCCAAGGGCTTTGTGGAGCTTGCGGACAAGCCCACCTACAAACCCGTGACCTTCAAAACCCCGTCCGGCAAGGTTGAGGTGCTCTCGGCCAAGCTGGCCAAGGACGGGCTGGAGTCTCTGCCGCCGTATGTCTCCCCGGCCAAGCCCCCCAAGGACGCCTTCCGCATCACCTTTGGCCGCTGCGGACTGCACACCCAGGGGCACACCGTGAACAATCCGCTGCTCTTCGAGCTTATGCCGGAGAACGTGTTGTGGATCAACAAGACCCGCGCCAAGGCTCTGGGCATCCAGCACATGGACATGGTGGAGATAGCCCCTGCGGCCAAGGGCGGCACCAGCGGCCAGTTGCGCGCCTACGTCACAGAGTTCATCCACCCCGAATGCGTGTTCACCATCCACGGCTTCGGGCACACCCTGCCTGTGGAAAGCCGGGCCAAGGGCCGGGGCGTTTCGGACAACGAGCTTATGCCCGGCGGGCTTGACCGCTGGGACAAGGCCGGCGGCGCTGTGGCCATGCAGGAGAACTACGTCACCGTGCGCCGGGTGGAGGCATAGGCTTTCAGCGTTCCACAAGTCATGCGATAAGGCCCGCCGGTCCAGGAAACGCCTGGGCCGACGGGCCTTTTTTTGTCGTATCCCGGGCTTAAGCCTTGGCCATGCCCTCAATGACTTCGCGCAGCTGGTCGGCCAGGCGGCCTAGTTCCTCAACGTCGCGGGCGGCCTCGTCCATTCCGGCGGAGGTGCTCAGCGCGATGTCGTTGATCTCGGCCACGGCGGAGTCCACCTGGGCGCTGGCCTCGGCCTGCATCTCCACCGCAGTGGTGATGCCGCGCACGCGCAGGGTGGTGTCGTTGACCATGCCTACGATTTCTTGCAGTGCCTCGCCAGAGCGTCCGGCCAGCTCGTTGGTGCGCTCAATGGCCTTGGCTGACAGCTCCACCTGGGCCACGTTGGTGCGCGTGCCTTGCTGAATGTTCCCGATGGCGTCGCCAACTTCCTTGGTGGCGATCATGGTCTTTTCGGCCAGCTTGCGCACCTCGTCGGCCACCACCGCGAAACCGCGTCCCGCCTCACCCGCGCGCGCGGCCTCGATGGCGGCGTTCAGAGCCAGCAGGTTGGTCTGGTCGGCAATGTCGCGGATGACGCTCATTATCTGGCCGATGGCCTCGGCCTGCTGACCCAGAGTGCCCATGTTCTCCTTGAGGGCCATGGACTGGGTGCGCACCTCATCCACAGAGGCCACCACCTGCCGCACGACTTCGGCGCCTTCCCTGGCCTTGCCCCCAGCGCCCTCCGCGCCTTTGGTCGCTCTCTCGGCGCTCTCTGCTGCGCCCCGGATGGACTCGCTCATGTCGCCCATGGCCTGGGTTGTCGCGCCTGCGCGGTCGCGCTGCTGGGCTGCGCCGTCCTCGGCCTGGGCGATCTGGCCTGCGAGGCGCTTGGAGCAGTCGAGCAGTGAGCGCATCACATCCTCCGCCCGTTTGGCGGCCTCGGTGACCACCTGATTCTGGGCCATGACGCGGGACTCCTGCTCGCGCAGTTCGGTCAGGTCGGTGTACAGGCACATTGCGCCCATGGGCGCGCCGGTGATGTCGTTGAAGAGCGGCGAGGCCGAGATGAGGATGCGGCGCGTGCCGCCCTTGCGGCCCACCAGGTCCACCTCGCGGGTGATGCTCTTGTTTTCCGTCATGGCCTGGCTAAGGACCGTCTTGCGGGTGGAGTCGCCGTAAAAGAACTCGGCCACGTTCTGGCCGATGTAGTCCGCGGGCTTGCCGTCGTGCTGAAGGATGTTCAGGAGCGTCTGGTTGGTCTGGCGCAGCGCGCCGTCCTGGTTCACCACCACGAACGGCGTGGCTATGCCTTTGAGCACGCCCTGGGTGTAGCCCAGAGTTTCCTGAACCTTCGCGGCCATGGCCTCCAGGGCCGTGGCGACCTCTTTCAGTTCGCCGCTGAAGTCGCCCAGCAGACACTGGTCGAAGCGGCCCTCGGCCTGGCACAGGGCAAAGGCCCGGATGGTGCGCAGGGGGCCAAGGATCATCCGCGCGCCCAGCACCAGCAGCACGGACATGCCCAGGATCAGCGCCAGGACCAGGCCCAGGACGGCACGGAAAGAGTTCTTCTCCTGCTCCTTGTATGCTTCGTAGGCGGCTTTGGACTTCTTGCTCTGCTCGACGATGGCTTTTTGGACTATGTCTTTGACCTCGCGCCACTTCTTGGTCTCCTTGGTGTTCAGGAGGCTGGTGGCGTCATCGTTCTTGCCCGCGCCAGCAAGGGCCATGACCTCGGTCTTGAGCGCTCCGGCCTCTGTCCAGTGCGCGGGCAGCGTGGCGAGGTCTTTGGCCATCTCGCCGGTGGCGAGGCCCTGGGCCGTCTGCAAGGCCTTCTTGAATTTCGCGTCCGCCGCTTCGTAGTTCTCTCGCGCCTTCTTGTCCGCAGGATTCAGCACCACATTGCGCGTGGCCTGTTCGGTTTGCAGCCCCTGCGCGTACATCTCCTGAAGCTGGCCCAGCAAGGCCTCTTCGACATTGATCATGTTCTCGAAAGTTTTGCTGGTCCGCTGGGATTGCAGGGCGAAGAGCAGGAGCGTGGCGGCGAAGCCGGCCAAAGTGACGCCGCCTAGAACGACAAGCAGAGCCTTGATGGTCATTCGTTTCACGAAGTTCCTCCTGGCACGGCATGAGAGCAGACGCGAGGGTGCGCCCACTTTGTCCGGATGCTAACCTGTATGCCTGGGGGGGAGGAAAATCAACGGGGGGCGGCAATTCAATGCGCTATCAGAAGACGACGGCCTCAAACCAGTAGATCTGCGTCGTGGCGTCGCGCCAGGCCTGGGCCGGAAGCCCGGCCTTGCGGCAGGTCTGGGCCAAGAACTGGTGGCGGTCCCAGCCCCATTCCAGGGGAACCTGCGGCAGCAGCAGGCCCTGGCGGCTGCCCTGGCGCATGATGAGCCCGTGGCGGCCCACCTCAACTTGCTCCGGGTCCGGGCAGGGCAGCACCGGGCCAAGGATGGATATTTCGACTTCCAGATCCGCGAGCTCCGGCTGGGTGAGGCTCGGGAAGCGCGGATCCTCAAAGGCCGCGGCCTGGGCCATGCTCCACACTGTGCGGAAAAGCGGCCCCTGGCCGATGATGTTGCCGATGCAGCCGCGCAGCTGCCCGTTGCGCTTGAGGGTGACGAATGCGCCCAGCTCCTGGCGCAGCAGGGAGGAGGGAGGATCAGGCGGGGCAGCCGGGTCTTGGCCGGAAAGTCTGGCGTTGATGGACAGGAGCACCAGATCCTTGAGGTACAGCTTGTCCTCGTCGGTGGGGGAAAGGCGGAAGTTGTCCATAAAGTCTCCTTCAAGCCTTTTGCGGGCGGGCTTGTGCGCTCAGGGCTCGGGCAGGAAGCCTGGCTCCAGGGCAGGGCTGACCAGGCAGGGCAGGTCGGCGTTGCCGCAGGTGGCTGGATGGGAGCGCCGCACCATGACGTGCCGGCCCTCGATTTTGAGCCTGCCAGCAGCCAGCCAGGCCACGGCCTGTGGGTAGATGCAATGCTCGAGCTTCAGGATGCGCGCTGCCAGGGCGTCCGCCCCCTCGCCGGGCTGGGCGGGCACGGCGGCCTGGATGACCACCGGGCCGTGGTCCATGATCTCGTCCACGAAATGCACGCTGCATCCGGCCAGGCGCACGCCGTAGGCGGCGGCGTCTGCCGCGCCGTGGGTGCCGGGAAAGCTGGGCAGCAGGGCCGGGTGGATGTTCAGCACGGCCTCTGGGAAGGCGCGCAGGAATTCCGGGGTGAGCATGCGCATGAACCCGGCCAGGAGAACCGCACCCGTGCCGCTGCATATGCCGTGGTCGCCGATGACCCGGACCATCTCTGCGTCGAAGGCCTGGCGCGAGGAAAATTCCGTGTGCGGGCGGCTCCATGTGGCGATGCCGCGCTTTTTAGCCCGTTCGAGGCCAAAGGCGTCGGCTTTGTTGGAGAGCACGACGCGCACTTCGGCGTCAATGCACCCGGCGTCGATCTTGTCCAGAACGGACTGGAGGTTGGAACCGCCGCCGGAAACGAGCACGGCAAGAGGCATGGGCATGAAGGCGCTCCCTTTTGCAGACTGGCCGAAACTGCCTGTGCAGGCGCGGCTTGTGCTCCTCTACCTTTTTTCCCTGCGGATTGGAACCGGCTCGGAAGTCTTGTCAATCGGGGCAATCATGCCTATTATATTGTGTTCAGGCGGGAGGCGCCGTGTCGACCCGTACAACCCGCATGAGGTTTTCTGATGTCCTTTCGTGCCTTTACCCGCAGCCGTATCGGTCAGGTTTTCGCCGGAGCGCTTCTGTCCCTGCTGCTGCCCGTGCTCGCTCAGGCCGCCATGCCCCAGGGTGTGGAGAAAGACTTGGGCGCTCTTCTCGATATATCCCAGAAACGGGGCAGCGCCATCAATCCGCAGGATTACAACGACCTGCTGGAATATGTTATGCAAATGAAGGGCGACGCCCGCGATGTGGTGCCAGCCCGCCGCTACGACAGTAACGGCTCCGTGCTGCGCGTTTCCATGAAGACCGGGCTCTCGCGGCTCATGAACTACTGCTACAATCCGTCCATTCCCACCTACCTGCTGTTTCCCAGCGTGCTGCGCCTGGGCGGCTGGTACGCAGGGAGCGACATCCTGAAGGACTCCAAGCCTTGGACGCACCTGGGCAAGCTGGACGCCCCGGTGGGTCTGTGGGGCCAGGAGTACGAGGTCAATGCGCCCGACTCCTTCGGCGGCGGCTACTACCGCTACGATCTGAACCGGCTGCTCATCCTCGCCAAGCACAACGGCAAGAACGTGCTCATCTCTGTCAGCAAGCAGAAGGACAAGTCTAGCGTGGGCAAGAAGGCCGTCATTTTGGATGAGGGCGAGTGGAGCTATTTCTACTCCGGCATCAACGGGCTGAACAAGGGTCTCATCGGCTGGGCCGACACCTACATGTACGACTCCGCCTCGGTGCAGGTTTTTGTGGAGGATGGTCCCAACCAGACCACCTTCACGCTCTTCAAGTGGTTGCGCGCGGGCTGGTCCGGCCTGAACGTGGTGCAGAAGGACCACATCAACGACGGCTCCACGCGCTACGCCAACGCCTTCAAGAAGATCGTCGAGTCTGACCGCCTGCCCTCCCCGGATGAGCTTGCCGCCCGCGTGCGCGAGCTTTCCTCCATGAGCGACGTGGACCTGGACCGCAAGATCGCGGCCTATGCCGTGGCCATTGAGAATATGGCCAAGTCCTCGCCGGACATGAAGAAGAGCGAGTTCCAGAAGGTCGTCGCCGATGGCAAGTACGCCAAGATCCTGAACCGCGAAGAGCGCGTGGGAGCCATCCTGGTGGAATACCTGAAGAGCCGCCTGGGCAAGCGTCCCCTGGTTGATTTCCCCGCCACGCCTGTGGCCGCGACCCGGAACAAGGCCAGCTAACGCGCGCACCGTTGTAAGGAGGCCCCATGCAGCTTTGCGAGTCTGACGCCAAGTTCAAGTATTGCCCGATGCTCAAAACGCGGGATGACAAGCTGAAGTTCTGCCTGGGCTCCATGTGCATGCTTTGGCGCTGGGCCGACGAGGCCAAAACCGGCGAGGACGCGGAAGGCTATTGCGGAGCAGCCGGTCCGGTCTTTATCGCCGCAGCCATGAGCGGGGCCGATGATGACCAAAAGCCCATCGAGGATTATTAGCCCAATGACAGCCGCCATGCCTCTCTGCAAGCCTGCCCCGGCCGGGCAGGCCGGAACAGCGCGCCTTCTCGTCACCTGCCCGGACCGCTCTGGCATAGTCGCCGCCGTGAGCGGCTATTTGCACAAGCGCGGGGTGAACATCATCCACTCCGACCAGCACTCCACCGATCCCCAGGGCGGACGGTTCTTCATGCGCCAGGAGTTCTACTTCCCCGGCCTTGAAGGCTGCCTGGACGAGCTCATGGGCGACTTCGAGTCCGAGGTGGCCGCACAGTTCAATATGAACTGGCGCGTGCTGCTGGCCCGGCGCAAGAAGCGCATGGCCGTGCTCGTCTCGCGCCTGGACCACGCCCTGATGGATCTTTTGTGGCGCGTGGGCCGGGGCGAACTGCCAGCGGAGATCCCCCTCGTCATCAGCAATCATCCAGATCTCAAGCACGCCGTGGAGTCTTTCGGCGTGGCCTTTCACCATGTGCATGTGCCGGAGGCCACAGACGCCCCGCGCGGCCGCGGGCTCTCCCTGCCCGAGGAGCGCATGCTGGAGCTCTTGAGCGGCGCGCCCGGCGGGCCGGTGGAGTTTCTGGTCCTGGCGCGCTATATGCGCATTCTCTCACCGGCCTTCGTGAAGCGCTTTCCGCAGCGGATCATCAACATTCACCATTCCTTTCTGCCCGCCTTCGAGGGCGCGGACCCGTACCGCCGCGCGGCGGAACGCGGGGTCAAGCTCATCGGGGCCACGGCCCACTACGTCACCGGGCGCCTCGACAAGGGCCCCATCATCGAGCAGGACGTCATCCGCGTGTCGCACCGGCACCGGCTCGACGAGCTCAAGATCCTGGGCCGCGACATCGAGCGCCAGGTGCTCTCGCGCGCCGTGCGCTGGCACCTGGAGGATCGCGTGCTGGTGGACGGCAACAAGACTATCGTGTTCGCGTAGGGGCGCTGCCCTGTGCGACAGACCTGCCTTCATCCGGGCTGGCCCCTGCCACTGGTTTTGGCTGGCAACGGTCAGCTATGTCTTGCTTAAACGTTCCAGATTTGGAATGTTCCCTAGCTGCGCGCCCCTTGGGAGTGTGCATCTGTCGGAAGCAGTAAACATATAGAGGGGGCTGCGGTATTATGATACGCGACAAGCTGAAATTCGACGCGAGCGAGTCGCCGCCGCTGTTCACCACCATCAGCCTCGCCTTCATGCATGTGCTGCTTGTGTTCGACGCCATCATCTTCATCCCCAACGTGCTGGGCAAGACGGCGGGCATCGCTCCCCAGTCCCTGGCCTTCATCACCTTCGGGTCGATTCTCGTGTCAGCGGTGTTCACCTTTCTGCAAAGCAGGACGCGCTTCGGCATCGGGGCCGGTTTTGTGCTCTTCACCGGTTCATACAGCGCGTTCCTGTTGTGCTCGGTGGATGCGGTGAAGATGGGCGGCCTGCCGCTCCTCGCATCCATGACGCTGCTCACCGTGCCCCTGGTGTTCCTGTATACCTTTTTCATCCGCTTCTTCCGGCACATCATCACCCCGGCTGTGGGCGGCGTGGTCATTTTGCTCATCGCCACCGCCATGGTGCCCATCGGCCTTGGCCTCTGGGCCGGGTCCTCCGTTCCGGAGGCGGCGGCCTCTACGGTCTCCTTCGCGCGTCTGGCCATTGGGGCGGTCACTGTTCTCACCCTCACGCTGCTCATGCTCTTCGGCTCCACGGCCCTGCGCCTGTGGAGCCCGCTCATCGCCATGGCCAGCGGCTACGGCCTGGCGTTTCTGACCGGGGAGCTCAATTTCGACAACACGGCGAGCGCCGCCTGGATAGGCCTGCCGGAATTGTCCGCCTGGCCCGGCTTGGAGTTGAACATCCAGGCCATGCACCTGCCGCTGCTCTTCGCCTTCGGCATGGGCATGGTGGCCAGCATGATCGAGAGCACCGGCAACATCATGCTGGTGCAGCAGATCTCCACGCGCAACTTCCGCCGCGTGTCCTACGACCAGGTGCAGAGCGGCCTTTACTGCGACGGGCTGAGCAAGGTTGCGGCCGGGGCGCTTGGCACCACTGTCCCCTCCGTCTACTGCGACAACCTGCCGCTCATCGAGATGACCGGCGTGGCCTCCCGGCGCATCGGCACCATCGGCGCCTGCCTGCTGCTTTTGCTCGCCTTCATGCCCAAGGTCAGCGGCATCATTCTGGACATGCCCGGCCCGGTCATCGGCGGGTTTCTCATCGTCATCGCCGGCATGCTGTTCCACGCCGGTTTCGGCTTGGTGGCCATGACTAAGCTGAACAATCAGCATGGACTGATCCTGGGTCTGTCTCTTGTGGTCGGGCTGGTGGCCGGGGGCAAGTCGTTCTTTCCTGGCGTGGTGCCTGCAAGCCTGAGCCCGCTCCTCCAGAACAGCGTGGCCATGGGCGGTTTCACCGCCTTCATCCTGAGCACCCTGGCCTATCTGGCCCCGAAGAAAGGCATAGAGGGCGTGTTCCGGTTGGACGTGGCGGAGCTTCCAGCCCTGCAACGCCTTCTGACTAGCGGTCGGGCCAGGCTCGGGCTTACGGACATGGAGTACAACGTCCTGTCTCTGTGCTGTGAAGAGGTCTTTTGCCACATGGCGGCGGAGGGCGGGAAGGGTCAGAATTACAGCCTGACTTTGCGGATGTCCAAGGCCGAGGACGGCTACTTCACCGAGATGGTCTGCGGCCATATGATGGACGACATCAACAACTTCGCCCTGCCGGAATCCCTCCTGCAGGCCACGCCAGCCGAGCTGGACCAGTTGGGGCTTGTGCTGTTTTCGCAGTACGCGAGAGATGTGAAGCACCTGGAGATTTCCGGCTACTCCTACATTTCGTTTCTGGTGTAGGCGCAGCCGGACTGCGAGACAGGGCGGGGCTAGGCCTGGGTGGTATCTGCCGCGCCGGGCACGGGCGGAGGCGGCGCCTGGATCGCGCCAAATTTCAGCAACAACTCTGAAAGCTTGGCCTTGACGTTTTGGGTGGTTCGCGCCACCTGGCCAAGGTCGATGGCCACCAGGAAGTCGCGCCGGAAGGGCGCGTGGTCCCACAGGGCGCGCACCTGCGCCTGGAGCGGCTCCTCCATTTGCAGCACTTGCATGATGGACGCCAGTTGCTGCGGGGTGCGGGTTTTGAAGAGCAGCATGTCCGGCCGGGTGGAGTCCTGCATCCACAACTGGCTTTTGCGGATGCGCGTGAGCCCGCGCGAGGCCAGGGCTTCAACGGCGGGCAACGGACTGCGGCGCAATGCGGCGGTCTTGATGGTGACTTTTGCGCCCTCGTCCCGCGCCTTCTCGCGCAGGAGCCCCACGAAGGAGCTTTCCAACAGGAAGAACAGCACGCGCTCCAGGGAGTCGATGGACAGCCCTTGGGCCAGGGCGCGCACGGCGTCCAACTCGTCGGAGCGCAGGCTGCCCAGGGCGGTGAGGAAATGCTCGCGCGACTTGCTGAGCACAAGCACCGCGCCCAGGGCCAGGGCTACGGCCTGCTCCATCAAAAAGGGCAGGGGGTGCTTTCCCTGGGCCTCTTGCCCGGCTGCGCGCGCCTGCATGGCCCGGAAGAGGCTTTCGGCCACTGGGTCCATGCACACGATGAGCGCGGCGCTTTCCAGGTGCTCGATGAGCATGTCTCCGGGAAGGAATCCCAAGCCTTTGAGCAGGCAGGCCTGCACCACCTTGCGCATGGACAGGCGTTCGGGCGTTTCGGCGCTGGCCAGGGCGAAGCTTTTCTGCACGCGGGTCTGGTCGATGTGGCCAGGGCTGTCGTGCAGGGTGGCGAGCACGTCGTCGAACAGGTAGCGCACCACCACAAGCTGCCCGTCTTTGGACAGGTGGAACTTGCCTTCGCTGGTCAGGTGCTCGTAGCCTTCGGCCACGTGCTGGGCGATGAAGCGCTCCACAAATTCCCGCCAGAAGCCCTGGTCGAATTCGTTGGCCTTGAGGATCTCCGCGAACTGGGACAAGCCCGGCGCGCCGAAGTGGCGCATGATGAGCTCCTCGAAATTGTCCGTGGTGAGGCCCATGGCGAAAACCATGCCCTGCACGCTTTTCACCAGCAGCGATTCGGTATTGCGCAGGAGCGCCGTGGTCTGCTCCATTGCGGCCTGATCCCCGGAGGCGGTCTCCTTGTCCAGGCGGTTCAGAAGCACGGGAAAGTTGGCGGCCAGCTTGCGCAGCACGGAGTCGGCGGGGTGGTCGGAGCGGCGGCACAGGAGATTCACGATGCTTTGCTGCTGTGTGGCCAGCATGGGGTATTCGCTGATGCCCCCGCTGTTGACCTCGATGAAGCAGAGCAGCATCTCGCGCTCAAGCACCTCGCGCAGGGCGCTTTTTTCCTTAAGGGGGCGCAGCACGGACAGATAGGCCTCCAGGCGCGCGGGCCATTGCGGCCGTGCATCGACGGCGGATGGTACGGAGGCGGGGCCTTTGGGTGCTTCCTGTGCGGCGAGGGTTTCGTCCACGTATGCTCCTGGGCGCTGTTTTGGGCTGGAGCGCCACCTCCGAGGCTGCGTATTTCTACGCTGCCTGAATCATCACCATTTCGGCCTGTTTGCAGGAAAAATCAAGCCCCGACACTGTAAAACCCCACACCGGGCCGGGGCCGTCCATTTGTTGCGCAGAGGCGATTGCTGGAGGTTCATCCTCTTCTCGCCAAGCGCGCCACGCTGTATCGAGTGCGTCTGTCCTTTTTGAGTATGTATAGTGATGCGAATC
The DNA here is from genome assembly GCF_030689645.1 of Humidesulfovibrio sp. GTDB lineage: Bacteria > Desulfobacterota > Desulfovibrionia > Desulfovibrionales > Desulfovibrionaceae > Humidesulfovibrio. The sequence continues at coordinate 11,786 of NZ_JAUYFU010000065.1, read as the reverse complement.
CTTGTTGATGCCACGCGGCAGCAGGAAAGGCAAGGATTGCGGGGTGCTGTATTGTCTTGTCGTTTGTCGGCGAATGGCGGGCGCTTTTTGTGTTGGGCTGTCCGGCAGACTGCGGCTGGAGGTCTGCGCCGCCAGCAGATTCAGCCCAGTGGTTTCGTCCTGGGCTTGGTGGACAGTGTCTTGTTGGCGGCTTTGCATTTTTTGTCTTTCGGGCTACAGTACGTAAATACATTGGGGGCGGAAGGATGCGGTTTCTCGATTATGTGCGGCAGCAGGGATATCATCGGTATACCGGAACGGTTTCGGCTGCCGTGTATGCCTACTTTCGATGCGAGAATCCGGGCCGCGCCGCATGGTACTTCAAGCCCGGCAGTTTTCAGTGCGCTGGCTGCAAGGCCCAGTGCGAGACCGACAGCCCCGATGGCTTCCAAACCTTTCTCACCCCGGATCAACGCAATGCCTGACCCTTTGCGCGCCCCCGCCCGCCTGCGGCGCTTCGCCCTGGCTTTGTGCCTTGTCCTGGTTTTGCCTGCTGCGGGTTTTGCCGCTGGCGATGACCTGAAGCTCAATCTGTGCAAACAGGTGCTCTCGCGCATGCTTTGTAAAAAAGTAAGCGAGTTCGGTTATGTGGGCAAGCTGGATGAGGGCGTCTACGTCATCAGCGTGTTCTACGCCTCCAAAAACTCGGAGATGCTCTGCGCCGTCACGAGCGATGGTCAGGTCATCTTGCAGGACCGCACCTGGCGGGCCATGCGCCGCGTGGTGCCCTACGAGCCGGATTCCGAGGGCCGTTGCCTGGTGGCCAATTACTCCTCGCCGGAGTGCCCGAACAAGGGACTCATCAAGGCCTGCCCGGCCAAGGGACCCCAGGACGCCAAGGAGCAGGTCAAGGAAACCTTCTGGGTCCGGCCCGTTCCGAAGATACTTGAGGAGGAGTACAAGGCCATGAGCGGGCGCGAGCAGCAGAATGCCACGGCCCCGCCGCCTCCGGCGGAAGGCGGCGAAAAATAGGCGCGCCGGTTTCGTTGCGCTCTTGTTTTGCACTCGTTGGCGCCCACGCGCCTTTGGGGTTGCATGGAAGCATGAAATCAAGGATACTTGGGGTATGATCGAATCTGCGCAGCCAGGCCAGGAGCCCCGGACCAGCAAGGCCATCTTCGTGGCCAGGCAGCCCATCTTCGACGTCAAGGAGAGGATTTGGGCCTACGAGCTGCTTTTCCGCAGCAGCGGGCAGGCCAAGACCGCAGATGTTTCCCTGGCCGAGGACGACCTCGCCACTGCCTCGGTCATTGCCGACGGCTTCGCCCTTGCCTTCAACGGCATGGACAAGAGCCGCAAGGCCTTCATCAATTTCCCTCAGCGCCTGCTTTTGGACGACACTGTCTACGCCCTGCCGCGGGAGATTTGCGTGGTGGAGGTGTTGGAGACCATCGTGCCGACGCCCGGAATGATCGCCGCGCTGAACAATATCAAGAATCATGGCTACATTTTGGCCCTGGATGACTTCGTGGGCCAGCCCGGATACGAGGAGGTCCTCCAGCTTGCGGACATCGTGAAGGTGGACGTGCTGGGCATGGATCCCGCGCGCCTGCGCGAGGTGAGCGCCGGTCTGCGCAAGTATGGTTGTCGCCTTCTGGCCGAGAAGGTTGAGGACCGCGCCACTTACGAATTGACCAAGCAACTGGGCTTCTCCCTGTTCCAGGGCTTCTTCTTCAGCCGCCCGGAAACCATGAGCGGCAGCAAGATTCCCACTCCGGTGATGGCCAAGATGCGGCTTCTGCGAGCCCTTTCCGGCGACGATTACGATGTGCGCGAGCTTGCGCGGATCATCTCCACCGATCCCAGCGTGAGCTATCGCCTGCTGAACTTCATCAATTCCGCCGCCTTCTCCCTTCGGGCCAACATCCAGTCCATTGGCCAGGCCCTGACGCTTCTCGGTAAGCAGCAGATAAAGCAGTGGTTCCTTGCGGTCATCATTTCCGATTTCGATTCCTCGGCCAAGGTGCAGGAGGCTGCCTACAATTCCCTGCAGCGCGCGCGCTACCTGGAAAACATGGGCAAGCTGTATAAGTCGCGCCTGTTTCCTTCAGAAACCCTCTTCATGCTCGGGTTGTTCTCCAAGCTTGATGTCCTGCTGGCGCAGCCCATGGACAAGCTGTTGCAGAACATCCCCCTCGACAAGGACGTGGAAGGCGCGCTCTTGTCCAAACCTTCGCCCTACTGGGCATGGCTTTCCCTGGTTGAGGACATCGAGGTTGGCAGTTGGGAAGACGTGTTCCGGTTTCTGGATGGTCGCGAACTGGACCAGCAGGCCTCGGCCACAAATTACGCCGAAGCCATCGAATGGACTCAGACCTTGCTGCGTACGAAGGGAGGAGACTGATGCCGGTGACCCTCCGCACTGTCTGGTTTGCTTTGATCCTGGCGTTGAGCGTCACCAGTCTGGCTGGCTTGCCGGCCCTGGCCCAGGACGCGCCGCCTCATGAGGGCGAAGGCCCCCGCCGCCAGGCGCCTAAGGCCGTGGCTCCCGCTGCCGCCAAGCCTCGCGTCAACGCTCCCGCTGTTTCGCAGAAGAAGGCCGCCCCGGCGTCGACGCCTGCCGGAAAAAAGAAAGGCCCGGCGGTCAAGAACGACGGCAAGCCCTATCTGCGCTCCCTGGACAAGAACCACGACGGCCGCATCACTCGTGATGAGTATGTTGGCGGGTCCAAGAAGCGCTTCGCCCAGGCCGACACAAACCGCGACGGGGTTGTTTCCCCGCAGGAGGCCAAGGCTGCCAAGGCTAAGATTCAGGAGAAGGAGGCCAAGCGCGACGCCAAGCGCCGGGCCGAAGGCAAGCCGGTGAAGGCCAAGAAGAAGAGCGACAAGCCGTCCAAGCCTCACCTCTCCACCTTTGACAAAAACAAAGACGGCCGCGTGACCCAGAAGGAATATCTGGCCCGGCGCGAGAATAAATTTGCGGAGATGGATCTGAACCATGACGGCGTCATCTCCAGCGAGGAGTCTCGCATCGCCAAGAAAAAGCTGCTGGAGCGGCGTGAGGACAAGAAGGCCAAGGCCAAGGAGCGCCGCTTGCGCAAGATCGAAGAGGCCAAACTTAAATCCCAGCAGGCTGGCGTCAGCTCTCCCGGCCCGGAGCTTACGGCCCCGGCTACTCCGCCGCCTGCCGCGCCGCCTGTGGTGAAGTCCACCACGCCTGCTCCTCCTGGCACCCCGGCCCCGCAGGACATGCCCTTGACGCCCATCGCCCCAGGTGTGCCCGCCCAGCCTGCGCCGGAAACCTGAGCCGAAGCGGCGCAAGCGCCGCGCAGACAGAAAAGCCGACCATCCTGCGATTGCGGGGCGGTCGGCTTTTTGGCGTTGTGCGGTCAGCTCAGCGAAAGGGCGCTCAAGTGCGCGGGTCAGATTTTCATGCGCACGGTGTATACATGCGCGCCGCGCTGCACGCTCAAAATCAGCTGGTTGTGCATCTGATAGCGGTAGAAGGCCGTAAGCAGGTCCGCCTCGGTGGCCGTGCGCAGGCTGCCGATCTGCAGAATGACGTCGCCTGGTTTGATGCCCAGCCGCGTGGCCGGGCCTTCGGCTCGCACTGCGGCCACGCCCACCCCTGGCGGCGGCGAGGGCTGCGCCTGGCCGGGCGGCCGCGAACCAGCGAAGGTCGGGGTGAAGCCCCAGCGCCAGCTGATGAGCCCCAGCCCTGCATCGCGCTCCAGCACTTGTGGGCGCATCTGCACCTGGAACTGCTGGCCGGCGCGGCTTAAAAGCACGGCCAGGGTGTCGCCGCGGGAATAACTCAAGAGCAGCCCCAAGAACTGCCCTTTGCTCTGCACCTTCTGCCCGCCCATGGCCAGCAGGGCGTCGCCGGGCCGGATGCCGGCCTTTTCTGCCGGGGTGTCTGGGAATACGTCCGTCACCACCATGCCGCCGGGCCGGGGCAGGCCGTAGAAGGCCGCCTGGTCCGGGGTCATGTTCTCGCCGAGCAGGCCCAGCCAGATGTGCGCAACGCGGCCCGTGGTGATGAGCTCATCCAGCACGCTCTTGGCCTTGTTGATGGGGATGGCGAAGCCCAGGCCGCCGCCCTTGGCGTAGACCGCGGCGTTGATGCCAACCACCTGGCCCAGAATGTTCAGAAGCGGCCCGCCGGAGTTGCCGGGGTTGATGGCTGCGTCCGTCTGGATGAGGCCAGCGATGGTCTGCTGGCCCGTATTCATGGATCGGTCCAGGGCTGAAACGACGCCTGTGGTCACAGTGTGCGAAAGGCCGTAGGGGTTGCCGATGGCGATGACCGGCTCGCCAATCATGAGCTCGGCGGAATCTCCCATGCGCACCTGGGGCAGGGGCGGGCCGTCCTTCGGCACGTCGAGGCGCAGCACGGCCAGGTCCATGTCCTGATCCGCGCCCTGGAGCATCGCCGTGAACTCGCGGCCATCCTGCAGCCGGGCGGTGATCTGCGTGGCCCCGGTGATGACGTGGGCGTTGGTGAGGACATAGCCCTTGCGGCCATCGATGATGACGCCGGAGCCGAGGTTCTGGGCGGTTTTTGACTTGGGGGGCGGAGCCTGGCCCGGGGCCTGGGCTTCGCCGAAGAAGCGCTGCAGCAGCGACTCGCCCGCAAACGGGGCCTTCACCTCGCGGGCGCTGATGATGCTGACCACCGCCGGGCTGGTCTCCTGCACCACGCGCACCACCGGGGTGCGTCGCGGATCTGCGGCGGCAGAAGCGTCTGCGAAGTCGTGGGGGCTCGCCATGGGCTGAACCGGGGCGGCTGCGCGGCGCTGGGCCATGCCGGGCGCGGGCCAAAGCATGCAGGCGGCCAGCAGCGCCGCAAGAAGAATTGGTGCGCTTCGCCGCATGCTAAGAGCCCCGCTGCCGCGAAAGCTCCCGCAGCCGCGCGATGCGCTCCGGGATGGGCGGGTGGGTGCTGAAGAGGTTGGCCACGTCGGCCCCGGTGAATGGGTTTACGATGAACAGGTTCTCGGCCACGGGGTTGCCGTGCAGGGGGATCTGGCGCGAGGCTGCGTCCAGCCTGCCCAAGGCGCTGGCGAGGTCCAGAGGGCGGCCGGAGATGCGTGCGCCGGTCTCGTCGGCCAGGTACTCGCGCGAGCGGGATATGGCCATCTGGATGAGCATGGCCGCCATGGGCGCGATGATGGCCAGGGCGATGGCGCCCAGCGCCCCGCCGCCGCCTTCCTCATCATCCCTGCGCCCCATGCCGAAGATGGCCCCCCACTGGAGCATATGGGCGATGCTCATGATGGCCGCGCCCAGCACGGCGGCGACGCTCTGGATCAGTATGTCGCGGTTGGCGATGTGAGCGATCTCGTGGGCCAGCACGCCGCGCAGTTCCTCGGGCGAGAGGACTTGCATGATGCCCTGGGTCACGGCCACCACGGCGTTGTCCGGGTTGCGGCCCGTAGCGAAGGCGTTGGGCGCGTCCTGGGGGATGAGGCAGATGCGCGGCTTGGGGATGCCCGCGTTTCTGGCCAGCTCCTCCACCATGGAGTGCAGCCAGGGGCCGTCCGTGGGCGAAAGCTCCTGCGCGCGGTACATGGACAGCACGATTTTGTCCGACCACCAGTAGCTGACGAAGTTCATGACCAGGGCCAGCACCAGGGCGATGACGAGACCGCCGCGTCCGCCCAGGGCCTGGCCCAGGAGCAGGATGATGCCCGTGAGCAGGGCCAGCAGAAAGAGTGTCTTCAGTTGGCTTGTCATGGAAGTCCTCCCGGTTGCGGGCGAATTGTATCCCGCAAAAGTAAGGCGCGAACGGGCGCAGTCAATGCGCTGCTGGTCAGGCTTCCCCGTCGCCGGGCTGGAACAGCTGTTCGCGGGTGGGATAGCGGCCGCAGGCGAAGCGTGTGGACTCCGGGCAGTAGCCCAGCGACTCGCATTTGGCTCCGGCTGTGGCGAAGATGGCTGGCAGCTCCTGCTTGCAGTGGGTCAGCATGGCGTCGGCCAGGGCGCGGATTTCCCACTGGGCGCGCATGCAGCAGCGCAGGTGGAAGAAGTGCAGAAGCGCGCGGCAGTTCATGGTGATGACGATCTTGGTCTCCGCCGCCTGGGGCAGCACGAAGCGCGCGTCCTCCTTGGCCTTGTCCTTGCGCCCGTGGGCTTCAAGGATGTCCTTCAGGTCGCGGTAGGCGTTGCCCACCTCGGACATGAAGGCCTCGAAGCGCGCCTTGGCTTCAGGAATCCTGGCGATGGCCGGGGGCAGCACGTAGTCCATGTCCGAGGCGTCGACGTAGCGCTGGCTCTGTTGAGAGTAAGAGGCGATGCGGTGGCGCACGATCTGGTGCGAGCAGGCCCGCGAGATGCCCGCCACGGCGAATGTGAAGCTGGCGTGCTCCACCGGGCTGTCGTGGCCGCTCTCCAGCACCTTGCGCACAAAGTCCGCCTGGACCTCGCGGTCTACCGCTCCGGAAAGCAGCCTGGGCCACATGTCGGCCACGAAACCGGCATGGTAGCACTGCCGGAAGGCGGAATAGATGAGGGACAGGGCGTTGGGCGTTACGGCCAGAAGTTCCACGGAAAGGGGCGAGACGGGCATGTGCGCTCCGGTGATGTTTTGTGTGTGCCAGGCGAGCGCTACATGCGCACGCGCTCCACTGCGTCGGCCAGCACCTGGTCGAGAGGGCCGTCCGCCGGTGCCAGCAGGTGCAGCATCTGCATGAACCAGGGCTCATAAGCGGTGCGCTGGCGGCCCAGGCGTTCGCGAAGCAGGGCTTCTTCTTCGGGCGTTTGAGCCTGGCGCGCCGCAATGGCCTCGACTCCGGCCATGAGGTACAGCACGCGTCCCGTCTGGCTTAGGCGCTGGCGCAGGGCCTCGCTGGTGAGCAGCTTGTGCGGCACCTCCACCACGGCAGGAGCTTGGGCCAGTATGGCGCTCAGGGCCTCGTCCGCTCCCTCCAGCGGCAGCAGATGCGCCGCACAGCCCAGAGCCTGGGCCAGATGCGCGGCCACCGTGGTCTTGCCGCTGCCGGGCAGGCCTATGATATAAAGGACGCCGCCTCCGGGCATGGCGGGTTTCTGCGCCGGTCCGTTGTGACTGATGGTGGCGGTTTTGTCCGGGTCTTTCACCAGAAATTCGTGGTGGATGAAATCTGTCATTCTTCCTCCCTGTCGCCAGCGGCTGCCGCTCACGGATAGTCAGACCATAGCCCAAGGTCGGCCCGGCCTCAAGGGCTGCTTTGACGCCGGTTGTCGGGCTAGCGCGCCGCGCCCGCCGCAGCCTTTGCGCGCATGTGCTCCTCGGCGAGGGCCTGCAAGGCCACGTAATCGGTTTTGCCTGTGCCCAGCACCGGAATGTTGTCCAGCACCAGCACCGCGCGCGGCACCATAAGCTCGGCCAGCCCCTGGGCGCGGAAATGCGCGAGTATGGCCGCGCGCGCGGCTCCGGGCTGGTTGGTTGCCAGAAGGAGTTGCTGCCCCTTCTGCTCGTCGGGCAGGGCGACCACTGCATGGCGGCGGCCCGGCCACAGGCTGGAGAGCTCATTCTCCACGTTGGTCAGAGAGACCATCTCGCCCGCGACCTTGGCGAAGCGTTTGGCCCGGTCCAGAATGCGCAGGTAGCCCAGCTCGTCAATGTGCACGATGTCGCCGGTGTCGTGCCAGCCGTCCTCGGGCGGCTCCAGCACGCCGGGGCGCTGGCCCCGCAGGTAGCCCAGCATGACGTTCGGCCCCTTGACCCACAACCGCCCGCCCTCATCGATGCCCGGTACGGGCTCCATGCGGTGCTCGACGCCGGGCAACAGGCGGCCAACGGTTCCGGCCTGATAGTGCATGGGCGTGTTCAAAGCCAGCACGGGCGAGGTCTCGGTGGTGCCGTAGCCTTCCATGATGCGCACTCCGAAAGTCTCCATCCACACGCGCCGGGTCTCGTCGCGCACTTTCTCCGCCCCCGCGAAGATGTGCCGGAGCTGGAAGAAATCGTAGGGCGAGGCCATGCGGGCGTAGCCTGAGAGGAAGGTGTCCGTGCCGAACATGATGGTGGCGTTGATGTCGTACACGGTTTCCGGAACGACGCGGTAGTGCAGGGGCGAGGGGTACAGGAAGGTTTTGATGCCGGAAAGGACAGGCAGCAACAGCCCCCCCGTGAGCCCGAAGGAATGGAAGATGGGCATGGCGTTGAAGATGAGGTCCGCAGGGCTGAAGGCCACGCGGGAGGCCAGCTGCTGGCAGTTGGCCATGATGTTGGCGTGGGACAGCACCACTCCCTTGGGCGGGCCTTCCGAGCCGGAGGTGAACAGGATCACCGCCGGGTCGTCCGGCCTGCGGCCAAAGCTGCTGGAGAGCCGTTCCGCAAACAGGCGCGCGGCCAGGCCGCGGAGCTTGTCGGCCAAGCAGAGCTGTTCGCGCACGTCCTCCAGGTAGACCACCCGGACCTTGCCTTCCAGGGCGGCGGCCAGGGGTTCGAGCCGGGCCTTTTCTATGAAGGTGCGGGAGGTGATAACGGTGCTGATCTGCGCCGCGTCGCAGGCGGCCAGCACGTTGCGCGGCCCGGCTGTGAAATTCAGCATGGCCGGAACCCGGCCATAAGCCTGCGCGCCAAAGAAGCTCACAGCCGAGGCGTTGGCGTTGGGCAGCAGCAGGCCCAGGGCCTCGCCGGGTTTGGTCCCCTGAGTGATGCGCCTGCCCAGGATCAGCGCGCCCAGCACCAGCCGTCCGTAAGTAACAGGCACGCGGGTGGCGTCCTCAACGGCTTGGGCATCTGCCCCGTGAATGCGCGCCGCGTCCAGAAGGGCCTCGAAGAGCGTGCGCGAGTGCAGGGAGGTCTCGAACATCATGCGGGACATGATGTCGTAGAGGGCCAGGCCAATGGCCTTGCGCCGCGCGCGTCCTTTGAGCTCGTCCGGGACGGCCAGGCGTTGCGGCGGCAGCAGGGTCAGGGTGATCTTGGGCAGCCAGCGCAGGCGCAGCTTGCCCTTCATGCGCGAGGCTCTGGAGAACTGCGCGCCGTCTATGCGCAGGGGCACTATGGGCGCGTCGGCCTTGTCGGCTATGACCCCCGGCCCGGCGTAGATCTTCATAAGCGCGCCGGTGACGGTGATGCGGCCCTCTGGGAAGATGGCGCAGACGTCGCCCTCTTGCACGGCGCGGATGAGCTTCTTTATCGCCAGCGGGTTGGCCGGGTCCATGGGGTAGGCGTTGACCAGCCGGAGAAAGGGCCGCACCCACCACAGTTTGGCCACAAGGGTGTGCACCGCGAAGATGGGTTTCGAGGGCAGGAATACGGCCACCAGCGGGGCGTCCAGAAACGACACGTGGTTGGCCACCACCACGGCACGGGGGCCAGCGGCGGCCAGATGTTCCAGGCCCCGGACCTCGACCCGGAAGAGCATCCGCAGAATCAGGGCGAAGCAACGCTTGAGCACAGTGTCGGGCAGGAGGGTGCAGCTTGCCGCGGCAACGACCAGCGTAGTCACGGCCACAGCGAGGAACAGTCCGTTGATGGTGGCGCCAGCCGCCAGCAGGGCGGCGCTGCCTGCGGCAGAAAACACCATGAAGGCCGCGTTCAGGATGTTGTTGGCCGCGATGGTGCGCGCGCGCATGTCCGGGTCGCTGCGGGCCTGGAGCAGGGTGTACAGGGGCACAATGTAGACGCCGCCCGCCACGGCCAAGAGGAGCAGGTCGGCCAGCACGCGCCACACCTGCGGCCTTTGCAGCAGTTCTGCCAGGGGCATGATGGCCGAGCCGGCGTGGCTTGCGGCCACGGAAGTCCCGGCCAGCCACAGATCAAAGGCGAACAGCGACATGGCGAGGGCGGCTGCAGGCACGTGCCGGGCCGATATCTCGCCCTTGAGAAGGCGTGAGCAGAGCGCAGAGCCGAGGCCGATGCCCACCGAGAACAAGGTAAGCATGAGGGTGACGGCCTGTTCATCGCCGCGCAGCACATCCTTGGCAAAGGCCGGGAACTGGGCCAGATACGTGGCCCCAACCAGCCAGAACCAGGACACGCCCAGGGCCGAGAGGGCGATGACCCGCCGACCGCGCAGCAGGGCCAGCACCTCGCAGGTGTCCTTGAGGAAATTCGCCCGGATGGTAGCGTGCGGGCTCCCTGGCCGACCGGGCGGCAGCAGCAGGCTTGCCAGGAGTCTGAGGGTTGTGAGGCCCATGAGCAGGATGGCCACAATGGCCGCGCCGTCCTCGCGCAGGATGAACACCCCGCCCGCTATGGTTCCGGCCAAGATGGCCAGGAATGTTCCAGCTTCCACCAGGGCGTTGCCCACCACCAGCTCGTCCACGTCCAGCAGTTCTGGCAGGATGGCGTATTTGACGGGTCCGAAAAAGGCCGCCAGCACGCCCAGCAAAAACAGCGCCCCCATCATGCCGGCAATGCTGTGGGCAAGCAGCGCCCAGCCCCCAAGAGCGACGGTTATCAGCTCAAGAATGGCCAGCAGACGCACCAGCCTGCTTTTCTCGTAGCGGTCGGCCATGATGCCGCCTGTGGCCGAGAACAGGAAAAAAGGCAAGATGAACAGCCCTGCGGCAAGGTTCACCAGCACGGTGGGCGCCAGGGAGGACTGCTCGCCCAGACGGTAGATGATGAGGATGGCCATCGCGTTCTTGAAGATGTTGTCGTTGGCCGCGCCCGTGAACTGGGCGATGAACAGCGGCCAAAAGCGGCGCTTGGTCAGAACGGACGTGAGGCCTGGGATCATTGCTCCTCCATGGGCTAAGGCACTGACAATGCCATGGGAGCGCCGGACCTGGCAATGCCCGGAGCAGACGAGGAGCGCGAAGTTTGGCGCATCACTCATATGGCGGAGGCCAGCGGCGGGGTTGTTCTCGGCAACTACCATTTTTGCATGAATTTTGCCGGTCCTGCGCCTCCTTGGCGCTGGGATGGATGAGCGGTTTTTTGATGCCTTCTTGTGCAAGCTGGTTGCGGGGTGATTGCGGTTGGGCGGAGGCGCTGAAGAAAAAGGCGAAGGGGCGAGAATAATCTCAGATCGTCTAAAGTTTTGTTGTGGAAGGCCGATGAGGGAGTCGTAACAACAATCGGATTGGCCCCGCAGGCGATGTCGCCAGGACGAGGACCACCGAATGGCAAGGACGCCAAAAAACTTTCAAGGAGGAAATGGTTATGTCGCTCACTATTAACCACAACTTGCTTTCCGCCAACGTGGCTCGGAACCTTTCGTCTTCGTACGGTGCGCTGTCCACCTCCACCGAGCGCCTGTCTTCCGGTCTGCGCGTGAACTCCGCTGCCGACGACGCAGCCGGTCTGGCCGTCCGCGAGATCATGCGCGCAGAGATCGCGTCCCTGAACCAGGGCGTTCGTAACGCCAACGACGCCATCTCCATGATTCAGACTGCTGACGGAGCGCTGGGCGTCATCGACGAAAAGCTCATCCGCATGAAGGAACTGGCCATGCAGGCCTCGACGGGCACCTACTCGTCCGACCAGCGCCTGATCATCGACTCTGAGTACCAGGCCATGGCTTCGGAAATTACCCGAATCGCCAACGCCACGGACTTCAACGGCATTCACCTGCTGAACGGCAACATCTCCGGCACCAGCAGCAGCCACAACGGCGCCGGCCTCAAGGCCACCGGCCCCATGAAGGTCCACTTCGGCTCCAGCAACGACTCTTCTGAAGACTACTACTACGTGTCCATCAACAACTCCACTGCTTCCGCCCTGGGCGTTGGCTTGGCTGCTACGGGCGCCGACGGCAAGTCCATCTCCACACAGCAGTTGGCGCAGAAGGCTTTGGCCGCTCTGGACAAGGCCATCATCTCCAAGGACAATATCCGCGCCAACCTGGGCGCTCTCCAGAACCGTC
>NZ_JAUYFU010000057.1 GCF_030689645.1 Humidesulfovibrio sp. | reverse complement strand
AGGCAAGCCAACGCGCTGGGGCCACGGTGACAAGAACACCATCTACATCATCGAGCCGTACGAGGGCGAGTGGACTACGGACAGCTTCTATGCGCGCAAGCGCACGGAGGCCTCCGAATGACCGCAGCCGAACAGCCCATCATCGTTGACCTCTGCTCCAGGTGCGCGAATCGCAACGCTGAAGGCGTGTACGCCATCACTTGCTTAGGGTGCAGAAGGTACACCGGGGGGAAGTACCACAAAGACCTCTATGAAACGAAGGCAAGCGGGTTGCCGCTGCTGGGGGTGGGGCCGTGAAAGAAGTCCTCGATCCTTGCTGCGGTAGCCGCATGTTTTGGTTCGACCGACAGAACCCCGTGGCCCTATTCGCCGACATCCGCGAAGAGGATCACATCTTGTGCGATGGACGTGAACTCTTTGTGCGCCCGGATGAGGTGGTTGATTTCCGAAACATGCCATACAGGGACAGGTCGTTCAATTTGATCGTGTTCGACCCGCCGCACCTTGAGGTTGCTGGCCCTGGATCGTGGATGGCCAAGAAGTACGGGAAGCTGAACAAGGCAACATGGAAAGAAGACTTGTCCGCTGGTTTTAGCGAATGCTGGCGCGTGCTCAACAAGGGCGGGACGCTGATATTCAAGTGGAATGAAACGCAGATAAAGCTAAGGGACGTGCTGGACTGCTTCCCGCAAAAGCCAATGTTCGGGCACACCACGACGCACAACCTCAAGACGTATTGGGTCGTGTTCTACAAGCCAGTTGAGGATTCCCCCCATGCCTAGCCCCACCGTCCGCAACATCGTCGCCGTGGAAGAGAGATAAGGGAGAGTAAGGAAAGGCCATGCGCGAGATCCCGGCAGCATACTTGACCGTAGAAGAGGCGGCTGCGCACGTTGGCAAGAGCCTGCGCACACTGTCTCGCTGGGTCGAGAAATACCAGATCCCGCGCAAGGGGCCATACCGCAATCAGTTCTCCAAGGCAGACCTTGACGCCTTCATGGATAATCCCGACGTGTTCCTTGCGGCCAAGGTCCACATGCCGCGCCACAGGGGCGGGAGCTTTACGAGGGTGACGGCGTAGTATATGGCGGCAGGCATGGGCAAGGTGCTTTTTCACAAAACGGGCGGCTACTACATCTGCTACCGGATGCCGGGGAGCCGAAAGAACCACAAGGAGTATTTCGGCCTCGGGCCAGCGGCGCAGCGCCAGGCCGGAATCAGGCTTGCCGAGATTGCGCTTATGAAGGCCAAGGGCGAAGTGCCCCGCAATTCATCCGGCGTTTACCTCGACCAGCTTTCCCAGCTCTATCTTCACGACGCCAAGATGCGCGGCGTTGGTGAGCAGTTCCGCACAGAGTTTGCGGCCCTGCTGAACAACGACATTCTGCCCGTGCTCTGCAAGCGGCCCGTCGATCAGTTGGAGTATCAGGACATCCTTAAGTTGGTGGAGCCGGGCGGCGTCTGGTCCGAGAAGACCACGCCCACGGTCAACCGTTACATGGGCTATCTGCGCTCCGTGTTCCGGTTCGGCATATCCAAAAAGATCACCGCCGCAAGCCCCCTGTCCGAGTGGAAGAAGACGCCAGAGCGCAAGAAGGAAATGCACCTGACGCTGGACGGCCTGCGCCGGATCATCGCCGCTGCTGACCCACACCTTGCCTGGGCTATGGAACTTGAGGCCAACATAGGCACGCGCCCCGGTCCCACAGAGCTATTCAGCCTCAAGTGGGCTGACGTGGACTTTGACGGCCTGCTGATCCATGTGCGAGGCACCAAGACCGAAGGCGCAAGCCGCGTCATCCCAATCACGCCCGATTTTCGCGCCCGGCTGCTCATCATGCGCCAGGAGGCGAAGAGCGAATACCTTGTGGAGTACAAGGGCAAGCCCGTGAAGCAAGTCCGGCGCAGCCTTCAGACGGCAATCAAGCGTGCTGGCATTCCCTACCATGTTACGCCTTACGACGTGCGCCACCTCTTCGCCACGATCCTCCTGAACGAAGGGGCGGACCTTGCCGCCGTGTCCGCGCTCCTGGGGCACAGCAGCATCGCCACAACCCAAAAGCACTACTACCAGCTCATGAAGGGAGAGAAGGCCAGAGCCGTTGCGCTCATGCCCGCCGTGGCCGCTCCCAAGGCCGGAAAGCTCGTCAAAATCAAGTAGGGCCACTAGTAGGGCCATTGGTGTCTTTTGATGGCAGAAAATGCCGCAAAATGGCCCTACTGAAACCACCTGATTGAGTGATACCAACGGTTCCCAGCCTGCACGCCTTCTTTGGGAGCAGGATGTCGCATGTTCAAATCATGTCGCCCCGACCAGTAATCAGTAAGGCTCCGAGGTTTTTGTCTCGGAGCCTTTTTGATTTAGCGGAACCATTAGCGGAACCATTGCCGGTTTTACACAGGGCATTTGCACGGGATGAACAGCCTAACATCATGGTTCCAATGCCGTTGGTACCCTGCTATTCTTCCCCCCATGATCTACCTCGCTGGACCACTCTTCACCTCCGCCGAACAAGCTTGGCTCCGTAGCTTCAAAGCCACCCTGGTCGAACAGGGGAACGAAGTCTGCTGGCCCTTTGAACTCTTCAAAGATGGCCAGATTTCCGAATGGGGACCAGTTGCCCCACGTTGAATCATGGAACGCTGCAGGGACGCCTTGGATAAGTGCAGCCACATCGTGGCCTGGATTGATGGGACTCAGGTGGATGACGGCACTGCTTGGGAAATCGGTTACGCCTATGCAAAGGGCAAACCCATTCACGGTATCCGTACTGACTTTCGTCAGGCCGGAGACACGACCCATTCCATTGTGAACGCCATGATCGAAGGGGCTTGCTTGACCGTGACCAGGTCCGTGTCGGATTTGTGCAATGCGCTTAAGGGCTAGACTGCCTCGTCCAGGTTAAGTTCCGACTAGGACGT
>NZ_JAUYFU010000056.1 GCF_030689645.1 Humidesulfovibrio sp. | reverse complement strand
GTTCCGAGCAGACGCTCGGAACCGGCCCTTTCACTTGCGGAGGTGTCGGAATGGGGGCCTTTCCCCTCAATCGGCCCGGCGCGGCTTTGCGGCGCGCAGCGCCGCGAAGCCGCGCCGGAGATTGACGGGAAGTCCGCGAGGCCTGCCACGCCAGCCCTGTCCGCGCCCATGGGCAGCGCCCTCGACGGGCGTCCCGCCCGGCGAGCCTGCGGAGTCCAGAGGGCGCATGCCCTCTGGCGGGGTTAAGGGGCAGAGCCCCTGCTCCCCGCCCTTCGCCTCTACTTCCAGACCTTCATGAATCCTTTGGCGTCGCCGCCCTGGTCGATGTGCTTGATGAGCGCGCTGCCGAACACCGCTGCGTCCACAAGTCCTGCAAGATCCTTGAGTTGGTCCGGGTGCTTGAGGCCGAAGCCCAGTGCCACGGGCACGGGGAACGCGGCCTTGGCGTGGGTCAATCCCTCGCGCACCTGGGGCGGCAGGCCGGTGTCGAACTGCGAGCGCACGCCGGTGGTGCCCAGGACGGACACGAAGTAGGCGAAGCCCTGGGCGTTGTTGCCGTACAGCGCCATGCGGCTGGGCGTGGTGTTCAGCCCCACCAGGGGGATGAGCGCCAGGCCGTGCGGATCGAAGGCGGCGCGCACCACATCGGCCTCTTCATGGGGCACGTCGGCCAGGATGACTCCATGCACTCCAGCTGAAGCCGCGTCGCGGGCGAAGGCCTCCAGGCCATACTGCAGGACCGGGTTCAGGTAGCCCATGAGCACGAGCCCCGCCTTGTAGCGGCCCTTGCGCGCGGCCAGCCCGCTGATGATCCATTTGAGATTCACGCCGACGTCCAGGCACTTGAGGGACGCGTGCTCCACCACCGGACCGTCGGCCACAGGGTCGGAGAAGGGCATGCCGATTTCAATGACATCCGCGCCGGAGGCGTCCAGGCCGTCGATCTCGTCCCAGAAGCGGTCCTTGTTGGGGTAGCCTGCGGGCAGGAAGGGGATCAGGGCAAGTCGTCCGGCTGCGCGCGCGGCCTCGATGCGTTTGGTGAGGATATTGTTGCTCATGTGCGCCCCCTAGGCCTTGCGGGCAAGATAGTCGTTGACGATGTCCAGATCCTTGTCGCCGCGGCCCGAGAGGCAGACGACAACGTGAGCGCCGGGCTCCAGGCTGGCGGCGTTCTTGATCACCCAGCCGAGGGCGTGGGAGGATTCCAGCGCGGGCATGATGCCCTCGTGGCGCGACAGGTCCACGAAGGCGTCCAGGGCCACGTCATCGGTGACGCTGACGTAGGTGGCCCGGCCACTGGCCTGGTAGGCCGCGTGCTCCGGCCCCACCCCGGGGTAGTCCAGGCCCGGCGCGATTGAGTGCGAGGGCTGGATCTGGCCTTCAATGGTCTGGATGAGCTGGGTGCGCATGCCGTGCAGCACGCCTGGGCTGCCCTCCTTGGACAGGGGAGCCGAGTGCCAGTCGCCCGGCTTGCCGGAACCCGCGGCCTCCACGCCCACGAGCTTGACCTTGGCGTCGGGCACGAACTCGTTGAACGCTCCGATGGCGTTGCTGCCGCCGCCCACGCAGGCCACCACGTAATCGGGCAGGCATCCCGCCTGGTCGAGCATCTGGGCGCGCGCCTCGCGGCTGATGACGGCTTGCAGCTCGCGCACCAGGAGCGGGAACGGGTGCGGCCCGGCTGCGGTGCCGAAGCAGTAGTGGGTGGTCTGCTGCTCGGCAATCCAGGCGCGCAGGGCGGCGTTGATGGCGTCCTTGAGCGTCTTGGTGCCGGACTCGACAGGCACCACCTCGGCCCCGAAGAGGCGCATGCGGCGCACGTTGAGGCTCTGACGCTCCACGTCGGTGGCGCCCATGTAAATGGTGCACTCCAACCCCAGGCGTGCGGCGGCCAGGGCCGAGGCCACGCCATGCTGGCCCGCGCCGGTTTCGGCCAGCAGGCGCTTCTTGCCGAGCTTCTTGGCCAAGAGCGCCTGGCCGATGGTGTTGTTGACCTTGTGCGCGCCGCCGTGGGCCAGATCCTCGCGTTTGAGCCAGAGCTTCACGCCCAGCTTGGCCGAGAGGTTGGGGCAGAAGGTGAGCGCCGTGGGCCGTCCCACGAAATGGGTCAGCTCGCTCTTGAGCTCGTCCTGAAACTCCTTGGAGGGCAGGATGCGCTCCATGGCCTCTTCAAGCTCAAGCAGCGGCGGCATGAGCAGCTCGGGCACGAACTGCCCGCCGAAATCGCCGAAATAGCCTTTCTTCACAGGAACACCTCGTTTATTTTACGCCGCGTTGAGGGCGTTGATTGCTGAAAACGCCGCACGCAGCAGGTTTTCGTCCTTGACGCCCGGCGCGGATTCCACGCCGGAATTGAGGTCCAGGCCAGCCGGACCGTGTCCGCCGGCGCTGAACCGGGAAAGACTGGGGCCGAGGGTGTCCGGGCTGAGGCCGCCAGCCAGCAGCCAGGGCCTGGGAAAACGCGCCTGGGCCAGGATCTCCGCCGCCGGGTCCGCAATGCCCCGGCCATGGCCGCCGCCGCCCTTGCCCGCATCGGCCAGAAAACGACCGCAAAAGGGCGCGAATGCATCCAGCTCGGCCTGGAAGCCCTCCAGGCTCACGGCCTTCTCCGGCCAGACCACCTTCATGACGCGTTCCGGCCCCAGGGCCTCGGCCAGGGCGCGGCAAAAGGCCACGTCTTGGCCGCCGTGCAGCTGGGCCACGTCGAGCCGCGCCGTGTGCGTCAGGGCCAGCACGTCGTCCGGGGCCTGGGCCACAAACACGCCCACCTTCAGGACTCCTGGCAGTTCGAGGGACGCAGGCAGGCCTGGCTGCACGCAGCGCGGGCTCGTGGGGTGGAAGATGAACCCCAGCATGTCCGCGCCGAGTTCGGCGCAAAGCCTTGCCCCGGCCTCGCTGGTCTGGCCGCAGATTTTCACCTGAAGACGACTCACCGCGCCGCCTCCCGTTCCGCCGCCCGTTCGGCCACGCGCCGGGCTTTGCGCTCCAGGCCCACGGCTGCCAGCTCCTTCAGGGCCGCGCCGGGGTCCGGGCGGCTCATGAGGGAGGTGCCGATGAGCACGGCGTCAAAGCCTAGGTCGGCCATCTCCTCCAGCTGGGCCGGAGCCGTGAGGCCGCTGGCGCTGATCCACAGCTCGCCCTGTCCCCGAGTACGCACCAGGCGTCGCGATACGCCGAGGTCCGTGACAAGCAGGTCCAGGTCCCGGTTGTTGACCTGGATGATCGACGCGCCCGCCCAGCGGGCCATGTCCAGGTCGGCCTCGTCGAAGACCTCGCACACGGCCTCCAGGCCATGCTCGCGCGAAAGGTCGAGCATCTTGCGCACCTGATCCGCGCCGTCGAACATGCGCATGATGAGCAGAAGCGCAGAGGCCGGGGTGGCCGCAGTCTCCAGCACTTGAAGCTGGTCCAGGATGAAGTCTTTGCGCAGCATGGGCTTGCCCGCAAAGGCCATGTCCTTGAGGTAGTCGAGGCTGCCCTGGAAGTGCGCCTCCTCCGTCAGCACGGAAAAGGCCGCGGCGCCGTTTTCGGCGTACATGCGGGCCACGTCCGCCGGGGTCAGGTCCAGGTTGATGACCCCGCATGAGGGCGAGGCCCGCTTGTACTCGGCGATGACCGCCGGGGTTCCGGCCGCGCGCAGGGCGCGGGCGAAGGACGGGCGGCCCTCCCTGCCGGGGAAGACCATGGGCGCGGGCAGCTCGCCCGCCGCAGACAGTCTGCGCAGCCGGTTTATGCCCGGCAACTGCGCCTCGCGAAAACGCGCAAGCATCTTATTCACCGGCAAACCCCCTGGCCGCGCCGTCGGCGACAGCGTCCCTGGCCTCGGTCATGCAGGACTGCAGGCTCTTGCCCGAGGCCAGCATGAGGGCCGCGCCCAGGTTGAGCGCCGTCATGGCCTGCATGGCCGCATTGGCCCGGCCCGTGAGCACCGCCTTGATGGCCTTGAGCGCTGCGGGCTTGTCGGCCACGCGCACGTCCTCCGGCGAGAAGCCGGACAGGCTGAATTCCGCAGGGTCCAGGCGGAAGGGCACGGCCTTGCCTGCCGCCACCTCGAAGCCCGTTGCGGGGCCAAAGGGCGTCAGTTCGTCGAAGCCGCCCGCGCTCCCTCCAGCGCCGTGGATGACCAGGGCGCGCACGCCCGGCGCGGTGAGGGCCAGGGTTTCGGCCATGAGCGGCAGGGCCGCAGGCTGACCCACGCCCAGGAGCTGGTGGCTGGGGCGCGCCGGGTTCAGCAGCGGCCCCATGAGGTTGAACAGGGTGCGCACGCCAAGCTCCCGGCGCACGGGCGCGATGTGCGCAAAAGCCGGGTGGTAGTTGGGTGCGAACAGGAACACGAAGCCAGTTTTCGCCAGCTCCGCCGCCACGTTGTCAGGCCCGGTGGAGAGCGGCAGGCCCAGGCCCTCCAGGGCGTCGGCGCTGCCGCTTGAGGACGACACGGCGCGGTTGCCATGCTTCACTACCCGGTGGCCCAAGGCGGCAAGGTATAGCGACACCGCCGTGGAGCAATTGAAGCTGGAGGTGCGGTCGCCGCCGGTGCCGACGATGTCGAGAACGGGCCGGTCCGTGGGCAGGCCGGTGACGAGCCTGGCTTTGGCCAGGCCAGCGCGGGCGGCGCAGGCCAGCTCCACCGGGGTTTCGCCCTTGGCGCGCAGGCCCATGAGCAAAGCTCCGGCCTGGGCAGGCGTCAGCAGTCCCTCGAAGAGCTGGCCGAATGCGTAGGCCGCCTGCTCTTCGGTCAGGTCGCCCCGGTTGCCCAAGGTGTCCAGAATGTCGCGCATGTCGATGGTCATACGGTTCCCCTTACGCCTTGGGTTTCGCCAGGAAGTTGGCCAGGAGCCTGGGTCCGTCCGGCGTCAGAATGGATTCCGGGTGGAACTGGACGCCGCTCCAGGGCCGGTCTGCGTAGACCATGCCCATGACCTCGCCTTCGGCTGTCCTGGCCGTCACCCGCAGTCTCTCCGGGGCCTCATGGGCCAGCACGATGAGCGAATGGTAGCGGCAGACCTCAAAGGGGTTGGGAAGCCCGGCGAACACGTCGGCGCCATCGTGCTCCACCGGGCTGGTCTTGCCGTGCATGATGCGGTCCGCCCGGACAACGGACGCCCCGGCGAAGTGCCCCAGGGTCTGGTGGCCCAGGCACACGCCCAGCACCGGCACGTTCAGGCCAGTTTTCTCTAGCAGGGCTAGAAACTTCAGGCAGTTGCCCGCGTTTTCGGGCCTGCTGGGGCCGGGGGAGAGCACCACCCGCGAAAGCCCGGACACAAAGGCCGGATCAAGGAGCTCATCCCGGTCGTTGCGCAGCACCACGGGGTCGGCCCCGAGCTGCTGGAAGGCCTGCACCAGGTTGAAGGTGAAGGAGTCAAAGTTATCGATCAGCAAAAACATCGCCAACCCCCTTGGAGGAAAGAATCTCGCGGATGATGCGGGCCTTGTTGTTGCATTCCAGCCATTCCTTTTCAGGGTCAGAGTCATACACCAGACCCGCCCCGGCCTGCCAGTTCATCACGCCGTCGCGCAGCCACATGCTGCGGATGGTGATGCCCGTGCCCAGGTTGACCTTGCCTTTGCCCAGGCCCAGCCAGCCCATGGCCCCGGCGTAGGGCCCGCGCGGCAGGCTCTCCACCCGGGCGATGGTCTCCATGGCCCAGATCTTGGGCGCGCCCGCCACGGTGCCCGCCGGGAAGGTGGATTGCAGCACGTCGATGACGTCGAGCCCATCCTTCAGATCGGCCTCCACATAGCTGGTCAGGTGCATCACATGGCTGAAGCGCTCCACGCGCATGAACTTGGCCACCTCCACGCTGCCAGGAGTGGCGATGCGCCCCAGGTCGTTGCGGCCCAGGTCCACCAGCATCACATGCTCGGCGCGCTCCTTGGGATCGGCCAGAAGCTCCTTCTCAAAGTCCATGTCCTGGACCTCGGTGACGCCGCGGGGCCGGGTGCCCGCGATGGGCCGCACCTCAAGCCTGCCGGCCTCGCACTTGACCATCATCTCCGGCGAGCTCCCCAGCAGGGTCTCGTTGTCGAAGCGCATGAAGAACATGAAGGGCGAAGGATTGGCCTGGCGCAGTCTTCTGTACACCCCGAACGGCTCCCCGGCAAAGGGAGTGGCGAAGCGCACCGAAAACACCAGCTGGATGCCCTCTCCTTCTGTGATGAGGGCCTTGGCCTCGCGCACCTGCTCCATGTACTCCTCGCGCCCTGGCGTGGCCGTGGGCTCCTGGGTGGTCAGCTCGAAGCCGCCAGCCTTGCCCAGCTTGGCGGGCTTGGGGCCGCCCCGGCCATCGCCGCCGTTCTCGTCCAGCGACAGGTAGCAGCAGCGGTGGCGCAGGTGGTCGTACAGCACAACCTGGCCGGGCAGCACCAGGGTCGCCTCGGCCTTTTCCGGGGGCATGCAGGGCGCAAGCTTGGGCTCCAGCATGCCGCCCACGCTGTAGCCCAGGTAGCCCAGAAGCGCGCGGGTGAGCGCGGGCAGGGGCTCCTTCAGGCCGGGCTGGTCAATCTCGATGCTCTTTAAGAGCTGGCGCACGCCTTCCATGTACTCCAGGCCTTCCAGCTCGCGCAGGCCCTCCAGGCGCTCGTCGCGGATGTCCAGTTTGAGCTTGCCGTCCACCGGCCCGGCCAGGAGCCGGAAGTCCCAGGCGATGAGGCTGAAGCGGCCCAGGCGTCCATCAACTTCCGCGCTTTCAAGCAGGATGCCGGGAGCGTCTCCCACCAAGCCCAGGTACAGGCTGATGGGCGTCTGCACATCGGCCGGGAGCCACTTTCCGTAGTGTTTCAGGCGAATATCCATAACCCCTCCGTTTCGTAAGAAAAAAAAGCCGCGACCCCGACTGGGGACGCGGCCTACACTCCTAGTCACTTTCCGCCTTCTGGCGAAAACCGCGTCCCTATGCCGTGTCGCGCCACCACCAGGAGGCCCTGGCGGAAAGCAGATCGAGATCGCCCCCGGCGGCGAGGTCCAGGTAGGCCGCGAACTGGCGCACGGTCTCCTGCATGAAGGGGTTGTCCTCGGAAATGAGCTGAAACAGTTCGCGGTCCTGGGTCAGCATTTTGCGCGCCGCCTCAAGCCTGCGCTCAAAGGATGGCGTGCGGAAATTCTCAATGCCGGGCGTCTGCCGGGCTGCGGCCAGGTAGGCGGTGGTGGTGATGAAGTTGAGCCCCTGCACCACGGCCATGGCGCGGTCGTGCTCCTCCGCCGTGCTGGCGAAGGGCGAAAAGCCGGCGCGGGCGAACACGTCGCGCACGGCCTCGGGCGCTCTCTCTCCACGCCCCGGCGTCACGGCCACGCGCGGGTCGAAGCCCTCTGGAATAACCGGCCCGAAGAGCGGATGCGTGCCAACCACAGGCCCGGCGTAGGCTTCAAGCATCTGGCGCAGGGGGTTCACCTTCACGGAGCACACATCGCAGAGGATGCACCCGGCGGGCATGAAGGGGGCCAGCCGCTCGGCCACGGCGCGGGTGGCGGTGACAGGCACGGAAATGATGACGAGCTCAGCGGCTTCGAGGGCGCAGCCGATGGTTTCGTCCCCATACGGGCGGTCCAGGGTGGTCACCGCATACCCGGCTTTGCGGAAGGCGCGCACGAAGAGCGCCCCCATCTGGCCGCGCGCGCCCACTATGGCGATGTGCTTGATAGCGGAAAACCCCACGCCCTAGCCCTCCTGCCCTTTCAGAATGGGGTCGAAGGACGCCCAGAAGCCGGGAAAACTCTTGGCCACGCAGCCGGGATTGTCGAAGCTCACATCCAACCCCGCCAGGGCGAACAACGACGGCCCCATGACCAGCCGGTGGTCCGAGCGGGTGGCGAACTCCACGGCCTGGCCGGGCTTGAGCGGCGCGGGCCTGATGGTGAGCCCGTCCTCGAACATCTCCGTCTGGCAGCCGGTCTTGACGATCTCCATCGCCAGGGCCTCCAGACGGTCGCTTTCCTTGATGCGCAGGTGGGCCACGTTGGTGATGGTGGTGGGCGAACTGGCGAAGCAGGCGGCCACGGCGACCGTGGGCACGAGGTCTGGACAGGCGCCCATGTCCACGTTCACGCCCTTGAGCTGGCGCGGCGAAACCGTGACGCCGTCCGCGTCCCAATCCACTTGCGCGCCCATGGCGGCCAGAATGTCCAGAATGGCGCGGTCGCCCTGCAAGGAATCGCGGCGCAGGCCGCTTATCCGCACGGGGCGTTTGCCCACGGCCCCGGCGGCCAGGAAATACGAGGCGTTGCTCCAGTCGCCTTCCACGTGCAGGGCGCGCGGCGCATAGCTGCCGGGCTCGACCTGGAAGCGCAGCTTGCCCGGCTCCACGCTGG
>NZ_JAUYFU010000047.1 GCF_030689645.1 Humidesulfovibrio sp. | reverse complement strand
ACGCCATGACCGGCTGGCGGCTGGGCTACCTCATCGCACCCAAAGAATTCATCCGGCCCATGCAGAAGCTCTGGCAGAACTTCTTCATCAGCGCCCACTCCGTGGCCCAGCACGCGGGCATCGCAGCCCTGAAGGAGTCCGCCCCGGACGTGGCGCGCATGAAGGCAATCTACGACGAGCGCCGCCGCTTCCTGCTGCCGCGCCTCAAGGCGCTGGGCCTGGGCGTGGCCAACGACCCCACCGGGGCCTTCTACGTACTGGCCAACGCCCGCCACTGGGCAGAAAGATTCGGCGGCAGCTCCCTCAAGCTGGCCTATGATATCTTGGAGAAATGCCATGTTGGCGTCACGCCGGGCATCGACTTCGGCCAGGGGGCCGAGGGTTTCCTGCGCTTCTCCTACGCAAATTCACTGGAAAATATCGCAGAGGCCATGCGCAGGCTTGAGAAGTACGCGGCGCACGCGTAAAAGAGCCACATGAGGAGCGGCTCCTGCCCGCTGTGCTGCCATGAAACGGTTATTTTTGCTTACTCTGTGCGCTCTGCTGCTGGCTTTCGCCAGCCTTGGGGATGTGTGCGCCCTAGACGCTGGCGCAGCGCAAAGGCCCACTGACCGGCCTGCGCAAAAGACAAAAAAAACCAAGACGGGAAAAAAGCAGGCTGACACGATCAGATCAGCCCGGGCTAAAGATCTATTGAGCAAATCGAACCAACCCCGGCTGACGCGGGAGGATTTGAGCAAGCCCTATTCTGCGGGCTCGGCCTTTGGCCCGCCAAAGCCCCCGGCCCCGCCGGAAGAAGACAACGCCACGCGCTGGGACTACGACCCTGCGCCCAAGGCCAGACCCTTTGCCAAGCCCAAGGAGCCCTCGCCCGTGAACTTCCGCTTCGGGCGAGAGGAAGTGGTGGACCCGCTGAACAGAAAGGATGTGACGTCCAAGCCCGACCCAACTGCGGCCAAGGAAAGCCTCAAGAACATGGACCTCAAGGGAGCCCTGGACAAGGTGGGCGGCAAGGCCGAGGTCCAAGTGGACATCCTGAAATTCTAACAGAGCCCGGAACCCCGTGACCGTTCGCCTCCTCGACTTCCTTTCCGGCCTGTCTGCCGCCCTCGACCTCATGAGCTCCGAGGTTGTTGGGCATCACAAGCGCGTGGCCTACCTGGCCGCACGGCTGGCCAAAACCCTGGGCGCAACCCGCGAGGAGCGCACCGAGCTGTTCATGGCCGCCATCCTGCACGACGTGGGCGGCTTCACCCGGCAAAGCCGCCTGGCCGCCCTGTCCTTCGAGTCCGACGGAGTTCTCCACGCAGAGTTGGGCTACCGCCTCCTGCGCACCAATCCGCTGCTGGACGACGCGGCCCTCATCGTGCGCCACCACCATACCCCGCACTCTCGCCACGCCGTGCTCGACGAACCCGCGCGCAAGCTGTTTCTGGCCGGGGTGCTGAACCTGGCCGACCGCGTGGACGTGCTGACCCTGCGCAACAAGATCGTAGATTTTTCAGAGGTAATGGGGCACATCCGCCCGCGCGCGGGCTACCAGTTCGATCCCCTGGCCGTGGAGGCCCTGGGCGATCTGTCGGGCGATCCCGGCTTCTGGGCTCCCCTGGCCACGGCAGACCCCACGCTGGCCATCGGCAACGACCCGGACATGTTCGAGGAGCGCGGCTTCTCCCACGGGCAGCTCATGCAGGCGTCCACAGCCTTCTCGCAGATCATCGACTTCCGGAGCCGCTTCACGGCCACGCATTCGCGCGGGGTGGCGGAAACCGCCGTATGTCTGGCTGAAAAGGCCGGCATGTCCGCTGCGGACCTGATGTCCATGCGTCTGGCCGGAGACCTGCACGACCTGGGCAAGCTGGCCGTGCCCTCGGAAATCATCGACAAACCCGGCCCCCTCAGCCCGGACGAACGGGCCGTGATGCACCGCCACCCGGAGCTGGGCGAGGCCATCCTGTCCAGCGTGCCCGGCCTTGAGAAGGTCACGGCCTGGGCCTCCCAGCACCATGAGCAGCTGGGCGGCCTGGGCTACCCCAACGGCCTGTCCGGCTCGGCCATCACCCTGGGCTCGCGCATCATGAGCCTGGCCGACGTGTTCACCGCCCTGCGCGAGGACCGGCCCTACCGCGCCGGGCTGGACAATATGCAGACCCTGGGCATCCTGGATGGCATGGCCGCGCGCGCAGCCCTGGACCCGGACCTTGTATCCCTGGTGCGCGACAACCTCGACGAACTCGACATCCGCCGCTGCGCAGCGCAGGCCAAGGCCGCCGCGGAGTTCCGCCAGTTCTACTCCGGCGTGCCCGCGCAGTAACAGGCCAAGGGTCCCCTGGCCCGCTCCGGCCCTGCGCCCAAGGCGTCTGCCCGGCTCAGGGTTGCCAACAGCGCCCCAGGTGACGTACAGCCCATATATCCCGGCCATTCAAGGACCTGCATGAGCAACTTCGCGGCAGACCTGCATATCCATTCGCGCTTCTCGCGCGCCACCAGCAAGGGACTGACCGTCCGCAACCTTGCCGCCTGGGCCGAGGTCAAAGGGCTTACCGTTCTTGGCACGGGCGACTGCACCCACCCCGGCTGGCTTCAGGAAGTAGAGCGCGAATTGAAAGAGGACGGCTCCGGCCTGCTCTCCCTGCGCGACCCTTCAAGCCTTGCGGGACAGATCCCCGGCCTGCCCATGCATCTTGCAGGCTCCGCGCGCTTCATGCTCCAAGGCGAAATCAGCTCCATCTACAAACGCGGCGGCAAGGTTCGCAAGGTCCACAACCTCGTGTACCTGCCCAGCCTCGAATCGGCCAAGCGCCTCAACGCCAGGCTGGCCCAGGTGGGAAATCTGGTCTCGGACGGGCGGCCCATTCTGGGGCTAGACAGCCGAAACCTGCTGGAGATGGTGCTGGAAACCCACCCGCAAGCCTTTCTGGTGCCTGCCCACATCTGGACGCCCTGGTTCTCGCTCTTCGGGTCCATGAGCGGCTTCGACTCCGTGGAGGAGTGCTACGGCGACCTCGCAAGCCACATCTTCGCCATGGAGACGGGGCTGTCCTCGGACCCAGGCATGAACTGGACCCTCTCCGCCCTGGACCGCTTTCGCATGATATCCAACTCCGACGCCCATTCCGGCGAAAAGCTGGGACGCGAGGCCAATCTGTTCTCGGGCGAGGCGTCCTTTGGCGGCATCCGTGGCGCGCTGCGCGCCCACCTGACCAAAGAGAACGGCGGTTGCGAATTCATGGGCACCGTGGAGTTCTTCCCCGAAGAGGGCAAGTACCATCTGGACGGCCACCGCAAGTGCAACTGGAGCATGGAGCCCGGCGAGACCCTGGCCCACAAGGGCCTGTGCCCTGTGTGCGGCAGGCCCGCCACCCTGGGCGTGCTGCATCGCGTGCTGGCCCTGGCCGACCGTCCTGAACCTGCCCAGCCGCAGAATCAGCCCGGCTACCACTCCCTCATTCCCCTGCGCGAGGTGCTCTCCGAAGTGCTGGACGTGGGCGCAGGCAGCAAGGCCGTGACTGCGGAATACTACCGCCTGCTGGAGCGCCTTGGCCCGGAGCTGTTCATCCTGCGCGAGGCGCCCCTGGCCGACATCGGCCGCGCCGCACCCGTGCTGGCCGAGGCCGTGGAGCGCATGCACGCGGGCAAGGTCCTGCGCAGTTCCGGCTATGATGGCGAATTCGGGGTCATCACCGTGTTTACGCCGGAAGAGCGCGCCCAGATGCGCCAGGGACGAATCCTGGCAGGGTTGCCCGCCCGCCGGGTCCGCAGGGCAGCCGTGGCCACGCCCTCCGAACCGGAGACAGAATCTGAAGGCGACCCCGTCCCGGCAGCAGACGCGCTTCCTCCCCGCACAGGATTGAACCCGGCCCAGGAGGCCGCTGTCGCCGCTGGCATGGGACCGCAACCCGGCCCAGTCCTGGTGCTTGCCGGTCCGGGCACGGGCAAGACCCATACCCTGCTGGCCCGGGTGCTGCGCCTGCTGGAATCCGGCGCAACGCCAGAATCCCTGGCCATCGTGACCTTCACCCGCCGCGCGGCGGACGAACTGCACGAGCGCCTGGCCGCGCACTTCGGCCCGAATGCCCTTCTTCCCCTGGCCGACACCCTGCACGCCCTTGCCCTGGACCTCTGGACCGCGCGCAAGGGCCAGCCTCCGGTGCTCTTGTCCGAGGACGCGGCCCGCCGCATGTTTCTGGATGCTCTTGGCGACGTGGGGGCAGAGGATCTGCCGAAATCCGAACGCCTGGCCCTGTTCCGCCGTCACAGCCTTGCGCGGGAGACCCTGACGCCCCTGTCCGGACCGGACGCAGCCCTTGCCGCCAAGGCGGCGGCGCTGGTGGCTGAAACCAAGGCCCTGCGCAATCAGGCGGACTTCACGGATCTGCTGGAATACCTCTTGGATGTCGTGCGCGATCCGGAATTCAACGCGCCCTTCGCACACCTGCTGGTGGACGAGGTGCAGGATCTCTCGGCGCTGCAGCTGGAGGCAGTGCTTGGCCTGGCCGGACCCGTTGCCGCAGCGCCTGAGAGTTTTGACGAGGATTGCGGGGATACCGGCGTGTCGAGCAGCCTGAAGCCCTGCACTGGCACTGGCTTCTTCGCCATCGGCGACCCGGAACAGAGCATCTATTCGTTCCGTGGCGCGACCGGAGATGTGCGCAAGCGCCTGGCCGCCCGCTGGCCGGTTCTGCAGGTGGTGAGCCTGGCTGAGAACTACCGCAGCGGTCAGGGCATCCTGGACGCAGCCGGGGCCCTTCTGCCCGCGCATCCGCGCCTGGATGCCCTGCCGGGCCGGGAATGGGATCTGGAGCTTGTGGAGGCGCCGGACGCCCGGCACGAGGCCAGCCTCATCGCTGCGCGCATCGGCAGGCTTATCGGCGGCGCCAGCCTGACCCTCATGGACGCTGTCGCAGGCCCCAGCCTTGCTCCGGGCGACGTGGCGGTGCTGGTGCGCTTCCGGGCGCTGATTCCGCCCCTCAAGGCCGCCCTGGAGTTGGCAGGGCTGCCTTGCTCCGCGCCGGAGGCCGAGGTGTTCTGGGAGGAGCCGCGCGTGGCGGCCATTCTGCGCGTGGCTGAGCGGCTCTTCGGCCTGCCTGCGCCAGAGGGCGCGGGAAGCGCCGGACTCGACGCGTCGGAAGCGCCGATTCACGCGGATCTGCCGGAATTCCTGCTCTTGCAGGGACCGCGCGTGCTGCCAGCCGCCCTGCGCGATACTTCGCCCTTTGACCGGTTCTTCTGGGACGGCCCGGCCTTCCGCGACCTGTGCCACGCCTTTGACGAGCACGGCGGCTGGGTGGGTTTGCTTGACTGGGTGCGGCTGGAGACGGACTTCGCCAGCATCCGGCAGGCGGCTCAGAAGGTTCGCATTTTGACCCTGCACGCGGCCAAGGGCCTGGAATTCGAGGCCGTGTTTCTGCCCGCCCTGGAGCAAGGCATCATGCCCTTATCCGGCTTTGGCGGAGAAGCCCTTACGCCCGCAGCCCTGGCCGAGGAACGCCGCCTGCTCTACGTGGGCATGACCCGCGCCAAAAGCAGGCTCTGCCTGTCCTTTGCGCACAGCCGCACCCTGTACGGCAAGACCCTGGCGCAAAAAGCTTCAGATTTCCTGGCGGACCTGCCCACGCACCTGCTGCGGCGCACGGTGCTGGCCCAAAAGGTCCAGACCCGCCAGACCCACCTCTCCCTGTTCCAAGTCCCCTAACGAGGCAGTTTCACGTCGCCGCGCAGCACGCGGGCCTTGAGGATGAGCTCGGGCCGGTACTCGAAGTGCATGAGATCAAAGGCCGCCCACTTGCCGCCCCAAATGAAGCCCTCAGCCTCGAAGGCCTCAAGAATCTCACGGGGAAAGGCCAGCACCTGCGCCGGGATCTTCTCCGGGTGCCGCTCGGTGAGCCAGTAGGCCAGATCTGGATTCAGGTCGAGGGCCGCGCCGAAACTATGCACGCTCAAGCGGCTGGTGGCCGCGATGTTCCGCCAGATCAGCGTTCCGCCGAAGGGGCGAAGGATTATGTTCCACTCCGGGTGCTGTGGCGTAAGCGGCGCCAGCCGCGATTCCACCCGCGAAAGGGCCGCCGCCGCGCCATGACGGCGGGAAAACAGCGCGCCGTGACCGTCAAAGCGCACGGTCTCGCAGCTCTTGCGGACCTCGGCCTCGCTGTGGCCGTAAAGCGCAAGAAAAAACGCCTGCACCCGGTGGCGGCCAGGGTCGAAGCCGCGTGGAGGATGAGCGCTCTGCTCCGTCACCGGACCAAGGGGATATACCTGGGCCAGCATGGTGCGGATGTCCGGGCTCTCCTCGGCCTCCTTGGAGGTGCGCGGCTTGCCGTCGTCGTAGACCAGGCGCGCGCCATCGGCCAGCACCAGCTCCAAATGCCCGGAGGCGCCGCGGCTCATGCCTGCGACAACCTCAGGATAGGCGGCGCGCAGCACGGCCAAGTCCAGGGCCGCCTCTGCGGACAGATCCTTGTCGGCAAGATACTGGGCGTTCTGAGCCGAATTAAGGGCTTCGGCGCTGCCTGCGAAAACCCAAAGCGTCAAAGCCGTAAGGCCAAGCAGCCGCGCCCAGTGCCGTTTCACCTTGCGCACGCGCAGGGCGTAAAGAATACGCTGAGAAATTAGATGGTTCATCGTTAAAGCATAGCCCAGGAGCACAGGCTGGTCAACCTTGCCACTTTGCCCGCCCCTTGCTCCCAGGCCAAAGCAGGCTTATCTATGCAGCCGGGATCTGCGCCCCGCTTTCGGCAGCGCAGCCCGCGACAACACTACCGGTCACCCCCCCCCACGTGCATCAACGTCAAGGAGTTTCCATGCGCCGCACCCTGTCCTGGTTCCTCGCCGCCTTGCTGGTCCTCACCGCCGCCAGCGCCCAGGCGGCCAAAAAATATCCGGCTGCAAAGGCCAAACGCCCAGCGCCCGCAGCTCCGGCCCTGGCCCCGGTCCTGAACCCAGCGCTGATGGCGGGCGCGCCTTCGAACCACATCGACGGCGTGACATTCCTGCGCCTGAAGAACGGCCTCTCCGTGCTGGTGAAGGAAGACGACCGCTTCCCCCTGGCGCACATCCGCATGCTGGTGCATGCGGGCAGCGCCTATGAGACCCCGGCCCAGGCTGGCATCAGCCACGTGCTGGAGCACATGGTGTTCAAGGGCGCGGGCAGCATGAAGCCTGGCGAGGTGGCCCGGCGCATCGAGGCCGCAGGCGGCAGCCTGAACGCCTCCACCAGCTTCGACAACACCGCCTATCACGTGGAGGTGCCGGACAGCGCCTGGAAGCTCGGACTCTCGGTGGTGGCGGACATGACCTTCAAGCCCACCCTGGCTCCAGCCGAGCTTGAAAGCGAGAAGGACGTCGTGCTGGCCGAACTCAAACGCGGCGAGGATACCCCAGAGAACCTGCTCTTCCAGACCTTGCAGGCCATGCTCTGGAAGGGCACCAGCTACGAATGGCCCATCATCGGCTTCCGCGAAACCGTGCGCGCCACCACCAGCCAGTCCATGCGCGCCTACATCGCGCCCCTGTACCAGCCGCAAAACATGGTCCTGTGCGTGGTGGGCAAGGTCAAGGCCACGGAAGTGCTGGCTGAGGCCGAAAGGCTTCTTGGCGGCATCCAGAACACCTCGCGCATCACGCCGCCGCAGCCTTTCCCGATCCAGGCCGCCACCGGACCGCAACTCACCATCGTGCCCGGCATGTGGAACAAGGTCCATCTGGGCCTGGCCTTGCCGGCCCCGGACTTCCTCTCCTCCAAGATGGGCGGCCTGGACATGCTGGCCCAGATCCTGGGCGGCGACGAAACCTCGCGCCTGTACCGCAAATTCAAGTACGAGCTGCGCCTGGTGGACTCCGTCAGCGTGGGCGTGTCCAACCTGGAGCGCAGCGGCATTCTCGTGATCGGCGCAGTGCTTGACGCCGACAAGCTGCCCGCCTTCTGGGACGCGCTGACCAGCGAACTGGCCTCCTTCGACGCCCTGAGCATCACAGACCAGGAGCTTCTGCGCGCCCGCACCAACATCGAGGCCGGGCTGTTCCTGACGCGCGAGACCATCAGCGGCCTGGCAAGCAAGCTGACGCACCAGTACGCCTTTGAGGGCGGCCAGCAGGGCGAGGCCAATTACCTCGCCACCATCGCCGCCGCGGGCCGCCCGCAGCTGGCCTCCCTGTACCGTGAATTCTTCCGGCCCGAGGCCGTGCGCGCCGTCATCCTGGCGCCCAAGGGCGTGACCATCGCCGAGGCCCCGCTGTTGGACACCCTGAAGCGCCGCTGGCCTGCATCCAAGGCCAAAACAGCGGCCAAGGCCGACGCCTCCGCCAGCGCCGTGCGACAGATCAGCCTGCCCGGCGGCGGCACCCTCGTGCTCCAGCCCGACGCCACCCTGCCCTACACGGCCCTGTCCATGGCCTGGCCAGGCGGCGACGGCCTGCTTTCCGCCAACGAGCAGGGCCTGGGGGCGCTCACGGCCTCCCTGCTGGCGCGGGGCACCAAGACCCGTTCGGCCAACCAGGTGGAGGACTTTTTGGCCGACCGCGCCGCGTCCTTCGCCGCCAGCACCAGCAGCGAGACCTTCAGTCTGGGCGCCAAGTTCCCCAGCCGCTTCACCACAGACATGCTTGGCCTGGTGCGCGAGACCCTGGCAAGCCCCGCCCTGGCAGAGGCCGAACTGGCCCGCGCCAAGGAGGACCAGCAAAACGCCATCAAGCGCGGCGAGGACCAGCCCATCGGCCTGGCCTTCCGCAAGCTGCCCGGCCTGCTCTTCACCTCGGCCCCGCACGCGTACCTGCGCCTGGGCGATCCCGCACAGGTGGCGGGATTCACCCGCAGCCAGGCCGAAGCCTTCTGGAAACGTCAGGCGGCCCAGCCCTTTGTGCTCTCCGTGTGCGGCCAGTTCGACGAAGCGCAGATGACCGCCTTTGCAACGGCCCTGGCGCGGGAGCTGAACCCGCAAGGCGCAACGCCAGCCCAGGCCCAGGCTCCCCAGTGGAAGCCCAAGGCCAAGGCCACGCTGCATTTGCCGGAACGCAACCAGTCGCACCTCTTCGTCATCTTCAAGGCTCCGGGCCGTGCGGACCAGGCCATGAGCGCACGCCTGCAGGTGTTGCGCGCGGCGCTGGCCGGCCAGAGCGGCCTGCTCTTCCGCGATATGCGCGACAAGCAGGGCCTGGGCTACACCGTCACGGCATTCTTGTCGCAATACAAGGAGGCAGGATTCATGGCCTTCTACATCGGCTCCGACCCGGACAAGCTGCCCCAGGCCATGGAGGGCTTCCGCAAGGCCGCAGCCGATCTGGCGGCCAAGCCCCTGCCCCAGGCCGAACTCACACGGGCCAAGAACATCCTCTCCGGCGACTACTACCAGGATCGGCAGTCCCTCATGTCACGCAGCCGCGAGGCCGCAGGCGCGCTGGTGCAGGGCTTTGAGCGCGAAGCCGAGCTCAAGCTGGTGGAGGCGTCCCAGGCCCTGACTGCCGAAGACGTGCGCCAGGCGGCGGCGGCGGTGCTCAAGTGGGACGAGGCCTTTGTCCTTGAGGTGACGCCGTAGCCTCGTAACGAACCGCTGCAAAGCAGGCCGCAGGAGCGGATGGCAAAGCCTTGCCTGCCGGTACGAGGATGGGCTACAAGGGCGGCTGGCTGAAAAACGTCCATCCCGCGCGCAGGCCTGACGCAGTCAGGCGCGAACACGAGACGAGAAGGAGATCCCATGGCCATATTCAAGGCCTCCAAGACCAAGCCCATTGAGGATGACGCCAAGTCCGACCCGCGCCTGGGACAGGCCAAGGACGTCTACATGGGCGGGCGCTTCAAGATCGTCACCCTGGACGCCATTCCCGCGCGCGAGGTGCTGGGCACCTTCGGCCTCATCGTCTGCCGCAGCTACAACTTCGACAGCGCCTTCTACGGCCTCATCGCCCAGGCCCTCGAAGTCAACGCCGACGCCATACTGGGCTACCACGAGAGCGTCGCCTTCCACCCGGAGGGAGACCGCTACTACTCCTGCTACGGCACGGCGGTGCGCTTGAAGCCCGTCAAGTAGCTCCATAAACGGCAAAGGCCCGGAACCCACATGGATTCCGGGCCTTTTTTTCGTCCGGCAGCGGGAACGCCCGGCCCCACATCTGGACTTTTCCTCCCGCCCCATGCAAAGATGCCACATGCTCGAAATCGCTGTATTCCTCTGCGGGGCCGTGGTCATGGTCCTGGAACTGACCGGGTCGCGCGTGCTGGCCCCGTTCCTGGGCACCTCCATCATCGTCTGGACCAGCCTCATCGGCGTGGTGCTCGGTTCGCTCAGCATCGGCTGCTGGTGGGGCGGCCGCGTGGCCGACAAACGCCCGGATCCCAAGCTGCTCTCGCGCATCATCCTGCTGGCCGCTGTGGCGACCCTGCTCATCGCCGGGCTCAAAGGCTTCCTGCTCGCCTTCCTGCAAAACCGGGCCGGGCTCACCGTCGCCACCCTGGCGTCAACCGTGGCGCTCTTCGTGCCCGTGTCGGTGCTCCTGGGCATGGTTTCGCCCTTTGCCGTGCGCCTGCGCATGCATGACGCCAAGCATTCCGGCCGCACAGCCGGAAACCTCTATGCCCTCTCGACGCTGGGCAGCATAGCGGGCACCTTTGCCGCCGGTTTCTGGCTCACGGCCACCATCGGCTCCACCAACATCGTGCTGTCCATGGCAGGCGTGCTCATCATGGCGGCCTTCTGCGTGCACCGGGGCGACCTGCCCGCCAAGCTGGCTGCGCTCGTGCTCACGGCTTTGGTTACTCTGGGCCTGAGCATCTTCGACAGTCAGCTCCAGGCAGCCGAAATCCACGACCTGGACACGCCCTACCAACGGGTGCTGGTGTTCAACGCCCGCAACACCCGCACCGGCATGAACATGCGGGTGCTTTCCACTGGGCCGGAGGGCAACCAGTCCGCCGTTGACCTCTCCGACCCCACGCGCCTGGCCCTTCCGTACACGCGCTACTATCGCCTGGCCGCGCATTTCCGGCAGGACATCAAAAACGTTCTCATGCTTGGCGGGGGGGGCTATTCCTTCCCCAAATACGCCATGAGCCGCCCGGACGAGTTCGGCGGAAGCCCGCACATGGACGTTGTGGAAATCGACCCCGGCGTTACGGACATCGCGACAAAATTTTTCGGCCTCACTCCCATGAACGGCCTGACCCTGCACCACGACGACGCCCGGCGCTTCCTGAACCGCGACGCCGCGCCCGGAAGCTATCAGGTGGCCCTGGTAGACGTGTTCACCAGCCACCTTTCCGTGCCCTTCCATCTGGCCACGCGAGAGACCGCCAAGGCCCTTTCCCGCTCCCTGGACGCCGACGGCGTGGTGCTGGTGAACTGCATCAGCGCCGCCGAAGGCCCAAAAAGCCGCTTCTACCGCGCGCTCCTGGCCACCTACCGCTCGGTTTTCCCGCATGTGGAAAGCTTCCTGCTGGAGCCGGAAGACCCCACCTCCACCCAGAACATCATCCTGGCTGCGTTCAAGTCCGCGGAAGCGCCGAACCTCTCCAGCAAGGACCCCGAATATGCGGCCATGCTCGCCATGCGCTACACGCCCGCCCCCGCCCGGCCCGGCGATCCCCCTGTGCTCACGGATGAATTCGCGCCCGTGGACCACTACCTGCTGAACCTCTAGCCCAAAAAAAGGGCCGCCCGCAGGCGACCCCTTCCGTCTCATCATTCCTACCGCGTCGGCTGCCCGGCGCGTTTTTTCGCATCCAGCCGGATCAGGCGCCAGGGTCCACGCCCGCAGAGGCGAAAGAAGCCATGTCGTTGTAGATGGCTGCGGCGGAGCGCACCAGGAACATGGCCACAGCCGCGCCCGTGCCCTCGCCCAGGCGCAGGCCCAGATCCAGCAGGGGCTTCTTGCCCATTTTCTCCACCGCGTACCTGTGGCCCGGCTCGGCAGAGGCGTGGGAAAGCACGACGTAGTCCAGCACAGCTGGGCAGAGCTTCCAGGCCGCCACGCAGGCGGCGGTGGAGATGAACCCGTCCACGCAGACGAACTGCCTGTTCTTTGCGCCGCCCAGGATGAGCCCGGTCAGGCAGGCGATCTCAAGCCCGCCGAGGGCGGCAAGGATTTCCAGCGGGTCGCCGCCAACCACGGCGCCCGCGTTCACCGCCAGCCCCCTCTTGATGATCTCCACCTTGCGGCTCACGGCCTCTTTGCCCAACCCGGTGCCAGGTCCGGTCATGGACTCCGGCTCCAGGCCCAGATAGGCGCAGTAGAGCGCCGTGGAAGGCGTGGTGTTGCCTATGCCCATCTCGCCGGTGCCCAGCACGCGCACGCCGTCGGCCAGGGCGCGGTCCGCCAGGTCCACTCCCAGCAGCAGCGCCTTCAGGCACGTGTCCGCGCTCATGGCCGGCCCCTTGGCCAGGTTGGCCGTGCCTTGCGCCACCTTGCCCCGGATGAGCTGCGGGTGTGCATCGAAGTCCGGTCCCAGGCAACCCGCGTCCACCACAAAGAGCTGCGCACCGGCTGTTTTGGCCAACACGTTTATGCCCGCTCCGCCGTTCAGGAAATTCAGCACCATCTGCCGCGAGACATCCTGCGGGAACAGGCTCACGCCTTCCTCCACCACGCCATGGTCGCCGGCCACAGTGTACACGCGGGCCGGGTCGGCCTTGGGCGGGCGGCCGCCCTGGACCAGAGACAGCTGCAAGGCCAGCTCCTCCAGACGGCCCAGGCTGCCGCGGGGTTTGGTGAGATTGTCCAGGTGGGCCTGCCCAGCCGGGGCCAGCGACTGATCCACCGGGACGATGGACGACAGAATTTCGTCGAGTTTTGCGCGCATGGCTGCTCCTTTGCGAAAATATGAAGGGTTGCTCCTGGACCTGGGCGCAAAAAAAAGGCCCGGCAGACGCAATAACGCCCGCCAGAACCCTTTGCCATCACGTTCCAGGAGATTACACGCTGCGGACAGGTCTTCCGGCTTCCGGATCAACCCGAAGAAGACGGCCTTCCCGCAGGGGGGGTGAACCCCTAGCAGTGGCTGGGCGCCGAACGCCCCGCGTCTCCCCAGTCCCCGGTTACGGCGATGGGATCGCCACGGAATCGCACCGTGTTCCGGGATGTCCGCCCGGTAGCTGAAAGCTAGCCCAAGCCGGGCCGTTTTTCAAGGTCCATTTCCTTAGCCCGCAAACCGGCTGGCGCAATACGCGGCACGGCGATTGCAAATCGTGTCGTGTGGACAAGCAACTCGCCATACTGCACGCCAATTGCCAGGGCGACCCCCTGGCGCGCGCCCTTCAGGCCAGCCCGGAATTCCGCCGGGCCTATGCGCCAAGGGTGTACCTGAACTACACGCGGGAAGAGATTCCTCAGGCGGATCTGGACGCCTGCGGGCTATTCCTCTACCAGCACCTGGGGCCAGAATGGGGCGAACTGGCCTCCGATTCCCTGCTCAAGCGGCTGCCCCCTGGCTGCCCGTCCCTGTGCATCCCCAACATGTTCTTCCGGGGCGCGTGGCCCCTCTGGTCCGGCGCGACGGGCTTCGACTACCGCGACATTTTCCTGGATCATCTGCTGGACCTGGGCCTGCCGGGCGAAGACATCCTGCACGTGTACCTGCGCACACCGCTTGCTGCCAAGTACGACCTCGCGGCCTTGCTTGAGGAAACCACCGGACTTGAACGCGCGCGCCAGGCCCGCACACCTGTTTCCTACCTCGACTTCGTGCTGGAGAACTACAGGCGGCGTCCGCTTTTCCTCACCGTGAACCACCCCGCGCCAGAGCTTCTGGCGCATGCCGCACGCGGAATCCTGCGCGAACTGGACCTGGCCCCGGCGGACGCGCAAGCCCTGTCCACCCTCGAATCGGGCTATGAAGACTTCTTCCTGCCCATCCATCCGCAGGTGGCGGAGTTTTACGGCCTGGCCTATGGTGGCCCTGCGGCACGCTACCCGGTCTATGGCCGGACGCGGACCTTTGCCGAGTATGCCGCAGCCTACGTGAGCTGCCGCAAGGCAGGCATCGACGACTTCATCGGCTACCTGCAACTGGCCTAGGGGAGCAAAATGAGCACGAACGAGAAAGTCATCGCCTGGGTAGGCGGAATCTTCTTCATGGAGCACATGCAGGCCCATGGCCTGCGCCCCATCCGCATCCCCCTCATCAAGCCAGAGGCGCTGACCTTTGAGGACATCACGGAGCGCTGCGGCTGCGTTCCGGACGCAGTGGTCTATACCGACCGCAGCCTGCCCCCGCCGCTTCTGGGGGTGGAGCGCTTCCCCTGCCTCACCGCCTTCTATTGCATCGATTCCCACATCCACAGCTGGTACCCGGTGTACGCCGGGGCCTTTGACCTCTGCGCCGTGAGCCTGCGCGACCATGTGGACCGCTTCGCGCGCGAGCTTTCGCCCCGCCGAGCCATCTGGCTGCCGCCTTTTGCAGAGGATCGCTACCAGCCGCGACAGGCGGAGAAGGACTTCGACCTGCTCTTTGTCGGCACGGTGAATCCTGAGACAACGCCCCAGCGCTGCGACTTCCTGAACCGCCTGGGCGCTCTGTGCCCCGGCCTCGCCGTTCGCCAGGGCGACTTTCGCGAACTCATGCCACGGGCCAAGGTCGTGCTGAACATTGCCGAGCGCGGCGACCTGAATTTTCGCGTCTTCGAGTCCCTGGGCTGCGGAAGCTGCCTGCTCACCCCTGGGCTGGCCCACGGTCAGGACGAGTTGTTCCACGACGGCGAGCACTTTGTTTCCTACACGGGCGATGACGAAGCCGACTGTGCGGCCAAGGTCTTTGAACTGCTTGCCGACGCCCCCCGGCGCACGATGTTGGCCCAGGCCGGCCTAGCGCAAGTGAACGCTTCGCATCGGCCAAGGCAACGTGCCGAGACCTTTGCGAGGCTGTTGCGCCAAGGATTTGACGACGATCAGTCAGGCCAGCGCCTGGCAGCGCCACACCAGGCGCGCAAGGCGGCCTTGCGCCTGCTGTGGCTGCACTGGGCTGAAAACTGCGGCGATGCAGCCTTGGCTGGGCGCTACCTCAATGAAGCCAAAATGCTGGGCGCGCGCGGGTAAGACCATGAAACAGCACGTTCAGCGCTCGTCCCACGCTGCTTGCGCAGCCCTGCTTGCCCTGTGCTTCTGCGCGGGGTCCTGTTCCGCCTCCGACGCCGTGAGCATCGCCCGCGTGGCTTCAGGCGACACCAGCGCGGCCATCGGCATGGCGCGCAGCAAGGCCGTTCGCTACGCCGCCAACCCCAGCGCCATCGAAGCGGACTACAAGCGCTTCAAGAATATCCTCAACACCTTCCGGCGCGCGGTCAGCGGAAACTGGGGCAAGGACGACGCGCGCGAGCCCGAACCCAAGCAGTACGTGAAGTACACGCAGAACTATCTTTCCCGCGCCAGCGTCGATTTTGAGAATGGCCGTATTCTTGTGGAGACTCTGGACCAGGACGCACCGGTGAAGAGCCTGCGCGAGGCCATCATCACCACCCTGCTGACGCCCTACGACCCACGCGCCGTGGACATGTACTCCAGCGGACCGGTGCAGCTTGGCGGCACCCCGTTCCTGCTTGGCGAGGTCAAGGACCAGCGCGGGCAGAACATCCGCACGGAGGACCAGGCCGAGGCCTTCGCCCGGCACCTGCTGGCCCAGGGACCCG
>NZ_JAUYFU010000042.1 GCF_030689645.1 Humidesulfovibrio sp. | reverse complement strand
GCCACGCTTTACCGTGTCGCGCTTGTACTTCCAGTCCACGCGCAGTTCCTCCTGGGGGTCGAGGTAGATCTTCACGTCAAAGGCGTCGCGCATCTTCTGGTTGTAGAAGCCGAGCAAACCCTCGACAATGACGAACTCCTTGGGCTTCACGTATACTGGCGGGTCGAAGTCGCCGGTGGTGTGGTTGTAAACCGGCTTCAGGATGGCCTCGCCCCGGCGCAGCTGGTAGAAGTTGTGCTCCATGATGTCGATATGGTTGCAGTCCGGGTGCAGCGCGGAGATGTTCAGATCCTTGCGCTGGGTACGGTTATACTTGTGGTAGTCGTCGGAACAGAGGTTGGTCACCCGCTCCGGGCCGAGGATTTTCTCAATCCCGGCAGAGATGGTGGTTTTGCCCGAGGCCGAGTCGCCGACGATGCCGAGAAGGATGGGACGGGTGCGTGACATGATGTCCTCCGATTGTGTTCTGTCGGTCTAAGCAAAGGCTTGCATTTCAAGTTGGCTGTGCCGCAGCGGGGTGTATACGGATTCGATGCGGCGCACTGTGCCGCTGGAGCCGGTCATGACCATGGCACTGGTCTTGATCCCGCTCTCGGTCTGGGTCACCCCGGCCAGAAAGGTGCCATCGGTGATGCCCGTGGCCGCGAAGAGGATGTCGTCGCTGGCCACCAAGTCTTCGGTACGCAGCACACGCGACAGGTCGAACCCGGCCTCGCGCACGGCCCGCGCCTCGGCGGTGGACTGCGGGTTCAGCAGGCCCTGCATCTCCCCGCCCAGCACGCGCACCGCAGCCGCGGCCAGCACGCCTTCCGGGGTTCCGCCGGTGCCCATCATCACGTCAACCCCGGTGCCGGGCATGACGGCCATGAGCGCCCCGGCCACGTCGCCGTCGGTGTGCAGCTGGATGCGCGCCCCGGCCTCGCGGATGTCGCGGATCAGATCACTGTGGCGGTCCTTGTCCAGCACAAAGACCATCAGCTCCTCGACCTTCTTGCCCAGGCTCCGGGCCACGGTCTCAAGGGTGCGCCCGATGGGGTCGTTGATGCTGACCAGGCCGCGCGCCTGGGCCGAAACCACCAGCTTGTTCATATAGAAGGCCGGGCCGGGGTTGAACATGGTTCCGCGCGGAGACAGGGCCACCACTGCGATGGAGTTCGGCTTGCCCAAGGCCAGCAGCCTGGTGCCCTCCACTGGGTCCACGGCCACGTCGACCTGCGGACCTTTGCCGCTGCCCACGCGCTCGCCGTTGTAAAGCATGGGGGCCTCGTCCTTTTCGCCCTCGCCGATGACCACCAGCCCGTCGATGTCCATGTGCATGAAGCCCCGGCGCATGGCGTCCACGGCTGCTCCATCGCCCATCTTCTTTCTGCCCTTGCCCAGCCAGCGAAAGGAGGCCAGGGCAGCGGCATCGGTGATGGCGGTCAGCTCAACGGCCAGGTGTCGGGTCGATACCTTGCGTGTCATGTCTGTTCTCCTTCGTGTGGGTGCGTGGCGTGTATCCTGCCAGTGTCAATACAACCCACATGCCAAGACTATCGCCTATGCAAAAGGACATCAATGTCAAGCCGTTGTGTGTTTTCACGGCCCAGCGGCGAGCGCGCGGCTGTGCCGCCGGAGACACAGTGGCCCAGGAAAGTGGGCGGTGCTGTGCCAACTCCGGCACACTGTCGCCAGGATGAGCTGGTCTGGAGAGATGGGTGGGTGAGAGGGTCGGAGGCCTTCGGCCATGGCGAGGGGCAACGGCGCCAGCATGGTCGGCCGGGGAGCACTGCCGACGCGGCCTTGTGCCCCTGGCAGGATTGAAGGACAGGGGGTGAGCATCTTTGCGGGCCGAATCGGCGCGCGGCGGACTCAGAGGCCGAAGCGCTTCATTTTCCGGTACAAGGTTCTGCGGGGGATGCCGGAGATCCGCGCGGCTTCGCTCACGTTACCCTCGGCCTGGCGCAGGAAA
>NZ_JAUYFU010000038.1 GCF_030689645.1 Humidesulfovibrio sp. | reverse complement strand
CCCCCGAAGGGGCCTTTGTCAGCCGCCCGTTAGGGCGGGAAAGTGAGACTCGCGGGCTCGGGCCGATGCTGAATCATCCGTCCTTTTGTGCCCATCTTCTTTTTCAGCCGCCCGTTGGGGCGGGAGTGAGACTTGCGGGCTCGGGCCGATGCTGAATCATCTGTCCTTTTGTGCCCATCTTCATTTTTCAGCCGCCCCAATCGGAGCGAAGAAGTGCATGCCTCATAAAAACCTATACGCTTGCGCCAACAGGATGTCAAGTTTTTCTTTTGGCGCAGCACGTTACCCATATAATGACCGGACACATCCTCCGCATGGATGAAATACATCGCCCACGCTCGACACGTTGCCTGGTGGAATTGCTCGCACGCATATCGGTCCACCTCGGATGCCCCTGGGTGCCGCGTGTTACATGCTTCTTGCTTTGGTCGTTGGAAAGGCGGCCCGAAGGGCCGCCTTTTGAATGGGGTGGGAGACAGCAGTTGCGCCACGTTTTGCCGTGCATCCAGTTGCAGGGGCTGGAATTGTCGGCGAGGCGATGATGGGCCTTGCGCCTGCCAGAGAGCCTAAAGAGGCTCACGGTGCCGCGCTGCCGGTGGTCACCGGTCGCGGCACCTCCTTCCATCGTCGATCCTGGCATAGGCCAGGCCTATATGGAGAGGAGTCATTTCGCGCCGAAACACGAGTCTCCGCGCGAACAATCGTTTTGCAAGCTGCGCCTCGAAGTGGGTCGCAGTTGCGAGCAAGCGTCGAATCATGTGCTTTCCTCCTTTGTCGTTTGCTGGGCCGGCACATCAATGAAAGCACTCGCAGAGACAAGAATCAAGGCCAAAACCTGAGTTTTTATGGGTAGATAAAAGATACTTTCGCGGGCAGAGTCACGCTACTGAAGCGCATCCGGGGGTGGCGAAAAGAGGCCGCGTAAGCTGGCTAGAAATGGAGGCCGAGCCCACTTTGGAAAACGAAGAGGAAGCGGCCCCGTAGGGCCGCAAAGGGATAAAGGAAATGCTGCGGCTAGAATCTGCCGCCGCCGCCCCGGAACAGCGTGAGAGCGATGGCCACGGCAATAGCGGCGGCAGGAAAGAAGAGGACGAGGCGGAAGCGATTTTCCCATGCGCGTGCGGCCTCGAGGGCGTCCTGTTGCTTTTTCGCAAGAAGCCGAGCCCACTCCTCAAGGTCGAAGAACACGAATTTTCCGACCTTGGCATAGAGCCCCGCCGTATCGGGATCGAAGCGGCACTTCTCGCGCCACGCGCGAAGCGTGCGCAAGGGGATGCCAATCTTCTCTGCGGCGGCGGGGAGCAGCAGGTACCTGCCGTCCTTGTAAGTGGTTTCGGAGGCGGCCATGTTGATCATCTGCTTTTTCATCATGATTTTCCTTGAAATTTGTTGAGCGTGCCGTTCGGTAGCTG
>NZ_JAUYFU010000036.1 GCF_030689645.1 Humidesulfovibrio sp. | reverse complement strand
TTCACTCATTTCCAACTCCAAGTTGTGTTTGTTCGTTTTCCCATAGCCCGTCCGTCCTTCGTGCTGGCCCGGCGAGCACCACGTCTGCCTTCGCGCTTTGCGCACCAATGTTAAGGTGCTATGTTGTTGATTCTTGGCCGTTCACCAAAGAAGAGCTGGCCGTCAGGGACATCAAGCGCACTGCTCTTGGGCCAGCGCCAACAGGTCTTTGCTGACAGACCAATTCATTCTGCCACTCCTTGCATCTTACCCCTGATGATGCGACGCGGTCGGCTTGGCCATGTCCATCTTGGCCCTTCCATCACAGTCCTCCAATTTGTGTTCCTGTCTGTCTTGCCTGCCATGTATTGGCCAAATTCCGCTGCCGATTTCTTCCGCTGAGTTGCGGCTGCCGCATAGCGCGCCCTCTCGTTTTATGTCAATAAATATTTGATTTTGAACAATAAACTGCTGAGTGTGTCAAGCGATTGAGGTCAGGAGTTCATAAAATGGATGGTATGAAGGGGGCTAGAATGCTCTGAAAGCCTCTCGCTCGACTTCACCCAGGGCCTCACTCATGCTTGGGAATGGTATGGTCACTGGGGGGCTTCCAGGGCCTAAAACGCGGCCCCAATTATTTCCAAAATACTGAAGGTCAGCTCCGAAAAGAGGAAAAGTTCTTCCAGGTCGGAGGCACGGGCTGCCAGGAGGAAAGGTCTTGGCGCCGATGCAAAAGAGACCCCCTGAAGCAGCCGAATATCTCGGTTGCGCTGGTGCTGATCTCTTGGCACGGTTGGTAAACGGGTTGTTCAACCACGAAATTGAAGAGATACTGAAGCGTCAATCGTCGAAAAGGAGGATGCGTGTGGAGGCCCTTGTGCGGTTGCGACTCCTGGCGATTCCAGAACGACCATCAAAGGCGAGACGGGACGGCTGAGCAACGCGGGGATGAACAAGGCAGCAAGCGGCGCAGGACGGCGAAGGATGGGCAACTGTCTTCAGGGAGTTGCGGCCATCAACATTGTGATGGATGGCAAACGGCTGTCTAGCCGATTGATGCGGTTGTCATGAAGATGAAACAGCGCAAGCGCGAGCAACAAGCGCTATTCAAACAGCAAAGACCGCGTGGCGCAGTTGGAAGTATGCTGCGGAAAGGCCTGTCACAAGGCAGAAGGCTGGCAAGGCGAAGCCCAGGTAGGCGGCGATGGCACCGGGAATACCGCTTAGACTGAGGCCGGTGAAGGCGGCCAACTGCATGGACCGTGGCTCCGGGGATGGCCTGGCAGATGGACAGACCCAGACGGAAGTCCCCCTTCTTGAGCCAGCACCGCCCCTCCATCGCGGCCTTGCACACAAAGGGGATCATGGCCGAGCCGCCGAAAGCAGTCAGCCTGACACGCCATGTCCCAAAAAATATGCAAGGGCAGGCGGGAGGGGTTTTGTGCTCAGCAGTCAGAAATTTTAGGCAGATGACTGCGGAGGGGGCTAGATGAAAACGCCGATGGGGCCTGGAATGAAATCCTGTCCGGTTGTGTTGCCGCACAGGGCCGTCAACACAACCGACCAGTAGCTGTGGCTTCGCCCGTCAGATCGGATGTGAAGAGTGTGCGCTTCAGTGCGCGGTCATGGTGCGCAGCCCGGTGCGCACACGGGAAGGCAGCGCGGAGCGCTCCCCCTCGCCGTCGTGCGGGATGATACCGCGCGCCAGGTCACGCGGTAAAGGTCGCGCCCTGCGCTTCCTGTGACCGCGGACCTGGCGCGCCGCGGAGTGTGTTCATGCGACGGCGAGGGGGAGCG
This sequence comes from Humidesulfovibrio sp., assembly GCF_030689645.1. GTDB lineage: Bacteria > Desulfobacterota > Desulfovibrionia > Desulfovibrionales > Desulfovibrionaceae > Humidesulfovibrio. The sequence continues at coordinate 71,107 of NZ_JAUYFU010000036.1, read as the reverse complement.
TCGACTTTCGCTCAGGCTCCGGGATGCTTGGGGCTGCATGCAACACCGCTCAAGCAGATAGCTCCCGCGCGTTTACGTCCTTGACGATAACGAAAATTTGGCAGAACTGTTTTTGAGAACTTCATGCCGGGTGGACGGTCAACACCGTTGCGGCCAGTGTCGTGGGACACCCACGTCCGAACTTGCTGTCGTAGGTATCTTGCCGTGGTACCGCGTGCGCCGTGTTGAGAGGGAGGAAAGCGTGCGAATTGATTTTGTTGAAATTGCAAACTTCCGAAAGCTGCTTTCAACGAGGGTTGGCCTGTCACCGGAAAAGACCGTCTTTGTTGGTGCAAATAACAGCGGTAAAACTACTGCAATTACAGCATTGCGATATTTCCTCGCCGACCGCGAGCGCCCCAGATTTTGCTTCAACGACTTTACGCTTGCCCATTGGCCAGCAATCAACGCGATGGGGGATTCTTGGGAAGCAGCGCATGTCGCAAATGAAGAGCCACCCGCTCCCGAATGGGACAACCTTGTGCCATTCCTTGATGTCTGGCTCCAAGTTGCCGAGGACGAAGTGCACTATGTTCAGAAGATCCTTCCCACCCTCGATTGGGATGGGGGCCGGCTAGGCGTGCGGATGCGCTTTGAGCCAAAGGATACTGCACAACTGCAGAAGGAATATGTGACCGCGCACGCCCAAGCGTTGGCGCTGCAGGCGGCCGGTGCCGCTCTGGCCGCAGAGCAAGGCAAGGCCGCCGCGGACTTTCAGGTGGCCATCTGGCCGCAGAACCTTGTCGAGTTCCTGCAACGCCGGTTGACGGCTTTCTTTACGGTCAATGCTTATGTGCTTGACCCTGCCGCCTGTGTTGAACCAGAGCATGGCAAAGCCAAACCGCAGGCAATCAAAGGAAGCGATCCGATTGACGGCAACCCATTTCGTGGGCTCATCCGCATTGATGAAATCAGTGCCCAGCGCGGTTTCGGCATGCCCGGTGAGGACAACACCGAGGACGCCACCGTCACCGTCAGCGGATCGCGGAAGCTGTCAGCCCAACTCCGCCAGTACTACACTCGCCATCTCGATCCCTGCGAGAACCCGGACGCTGAAGACCTCCTTGCGCTCAAGGCAATCGAAGAAGCTCAACAAGCCTTCAACTTACGGCTGAACGACGGTTTCAAGAGCCCGCTCAAGGAGATGCACAAGCTCGGCTATCCGGGTGTCACGGATCCGAGGCTGAACATTTCGACACGGTTACGCCCCGTTGAAGGATTGAACCACGATGCGGCTGTGCAGTTCGTCGTGCCAATCCATGACGGGAAAAAACTTACCGACCTGTATCTTCCGGAGGACTCCAACGGGTTGGGCTACCAGAACCTCATTTCCATGGTTTTTCGTCTCATGGCGTTTCGCGACAGTTGGATGCGGGTTGGCAAGGCAAAGCATAAGGCTGCCGACGACACGATCATTCCACCCTTGCACTTAGTGCTGATCGAAGAGCCCGAAGTGCATCTTCACACCCAGGTCCAGCAAGTTTTCATCCGCCAGGCGCACAAGATTTTACGCAACCACCCCGACCTCGGCATGAGCCCAAATTTTGTGACGCAGATGGTGGTCAGCACCCATTCCAGTCACGTCGCTCACGAGTGCGAATTTGGCTCGCTTCGCTATTTCCGGCGTCTACCAGGCAGCGGCAAAACCATCCCGACTTCCTGTGTTGTCAATCTGGAAAATGCGTTTGGTGACGCCCCGGACACCGAGCGTTTTGTGACACGCTACCTGCGCGTCACCCACTGCGACCTGTTCTTTGCCGACGCGGCCATCCTGATTGAGGGGCCGGCCGAACGCATCCTCGTACCGAACTTTGTGAACTTCCACCCGGAGTTCGGAAAGCTCAAGGAGAGCTACATCACTTGGCTTGAGATCGGCGGCAGCCATGCCCACAAGATGCGCAGTTTGATCGAAAAAATCGGGCTCACTACGCTGGTCATCACCGACATCGATTCGTGCAATGCCGCCGGTGCCAGCACGTCACCGGCCCGGGGTGCCGGCTGCACAACCCGCAATACCACCCTGCAGACATGGTGGCCCGTTATCACAAACCTTGACCCTCTGCTCGATAAGCCCGAAGGAGAAAAGGTCAAAGTCTACACCGACGAGAAATTCTCGATCCGCGTGGCCTACCAGTCGCCCATCCTGGCGACGTTCAATAGCGTAACCGCCGAGGCGCTGTCCTACACCTTGGAAGACGCGATAGTGATGGCGAATCTCGACCTGTTCAAAACTCTGCCGGGGACCGGGCTCATTACAAAATTTCGGAAGGCCATCGCCGATAGCGCCGACCTGACTGCTCTGGGCATCGCACTAAAGGCGGCGCTCAAAGATGGGGATAAAGCCGAGTTCGCGTTGGATCTGCTCGAGATCGAAGACTCCGTTTCACTGAAGCCACCGGTCTATATCAAAGACGGGCTGCTTTGGCTGGCTGCCCAACTTGAGCAAGAGCAGGTCGAGCTTGGCCTCACGCAGATCGCAGAAAAAGAGGATGCACCGCCGGCAGACGAAGCTCCTGCGGAGGGCACAGCGTGAATACCCCTGCCACAACTTCGAACGTCACGCTTGACGACCACGTTGAAGATGAACTGGCTGGCTTCCTGAGCCTTGAGAAACCCACCAGTTTTTTTCTCTTTGCCGGAGCCGGGTCGGGCAAGACACGTTCGCTGGTGAACGCACTGAACTATTTGGCGAAGACCTACCGGGATGTTCTCCGCCTTCGCGGCCGACAGGTCGCCGTCATCACCTACACCAATGCCGCCTGCGACGAAATCACTCGCCGAACCGAATACGATCCGCTGTTCGTCGTGTGCACCATCCACAGCTTCGCGTGGTCGCAAATCCAGGGGTTCAACTCCGACATCCGCGCCTGGCTGAAGGACAACCTCCAGCGCGAGATCGCCGAACTTCAAGCCGAAGAGGCAAAGGGCCGAGCGGGCACCAAGGCGTCAATCGCCCGCCAAGCCCAGATTGAATCCAAGCAGCGACGGCTGGACCGACTCGCTGACACCAAAACCTTTACTTACAACCCCAACGGTGAAAACCGGGAGCGAAATTCTTTAAACCACAGTGAGGTCGTTAAAATTTTCTCGGCCTTCCTGCTCATAAAGCCGCTCATGCAGCGCATTTTTGTCGGAAAGTTCCCGTTCCTGTTGATTGACGAGAGCCAGGACACCAGCCGCACGCTCATTGACGCCCTTTTCGCGGTACAGAAGACACATGCCGACCGCTTTTGCCTCGGCCTGATCGGTGACACGATGCAACGCATCTATGCGGATGGCAAGGAACGGATTGAAAGGGAGATACCAGCGGGCTGGGGAAGGCCGGAGAAGAAGCTCAATCACCGGTGCCCCCAGCGCATTGTGCAGCTCATCAATCAAATTCGTAGAGGCGCTGACGATCACAAGCAGGAGCCGCGCGACGACCGCCCGGAAGGCTGGGCACGGCTATTTGTGTTTCCAGTCGATGTGTCCAACAAACCTGCCTTGGAGCAGAAAGTCCGAGACTACATGGCAGGGTTGACCGGCGACCAGGATTGGACCAATGCCAGCAAATGTAAAATTCTAACCCTGGAACATCACATGGCAGCCCGGCGGATGGGCTTCCTGAAAATGTTCGAGTCACTGGCCTCGGTAGAAGAATATCGGACAGGACTTCTCGGCGGCAGTTTTGCACCAACTCGGCTCTTCACCCACTCCATCCTGCCGCTCGTCACGGCCCAGCAGAAGGGCGATAAGTTTGCGACGGCCAAACTGGTGCGAGAGAACTCCCCACTGCTCCGCAAGGACGTCTTGAAAAGTCATGACAATCCGATAGCTCAACTTCGCGTCACCCAGGCCGCTGTCGACAGCGTGATGGCCCTTTGGGTCAGTGGCCAACCCACCTGTGCTGCAATCACAGCGAGCATCGTCGAAACCAACCTGTTTGAGGTGCCGGATAATCTCAAAGCCGCCTTGGCCGCGATGCAGGCCACACAGCCCAAAACACCTGATGATGAGGACGCGGATCCTGTCAGCGAAAAAATCGCGGCACTTGTTGCGTTCCTCAATTGCTCATTCTCGGAAATAGCGCCGTATGCCGCATATGTGGGGCACGAGGCTCCATTCGACACCCATCAGGGGGTAAAGGGGTTGGAGTTTGAGCGCGTCATGGTTCTCATGGACGATGGGGAGGCCCGTGGCTTCCGATTTGGTTACGACAAATTGCTCGGCGCCAAGTCGCTCACGGCCGCCGACCTCAAAAACGCCAAGGAGGGCAAAGACACTTCCGTGGATCCCACGCGGCGGCTATTCTATGTGACCTGTAGTCGCGCTCGATCCAGCTTGGCTCTCGTGGCCTTTTCGGCTGATCCCTCTTCAGCCCAGGCGCATGTCATCGCAAATGGGTGGTTCACTGCCGACGAGGTGCTGTTTGAAATTCCAGATTAAAACCACGGGGGAGCGGCAGTTGCCAAGATGTCCTGCCCAGGCCGCAGAACAGCACACTTTCCAAACAATCATGGGGTGTGAAAAATTGTTTTGGACGGCAGCCCTGGGATCCTCGGTCACCCAGCCATCCCCGCGTTTGTGGGAAGCTTTTGTCCCGGCCGCACCGCCAGTCACTTTCCCCCCCCACGCAGAAAGGGGACCACCGCGTCTTTAGCCGACAGGCGTCCTGACCTTTTGCTTCCCTTTGAAGGATAGGCTAGAATGCCTTCAGAAGGGTCTTGGAGCAAAGATGTCCGCACAGGGATTCTTCCATTTCATCCCATTTCGAGGCAGCTTGGACACGCTTCACGTGTCCCGTGTGTGTCCCGAAATGTCAGAAATGACCAGGGCGAGCTCCGACATAACTAGCTGAAGTAGTAAATAATTCCACGCAAAAAGCTGGGCCACGCCGGGGGGAATCATTCCCCCCGAAAAAATATTCCTCTTCTCGCCGCCTAACCCATCAGGCCGCCAGGCTTTTGCAGACCCATGGCCTGGTACACGCGTCCCATGTCCAGGTGCTTGCGCAGGGAGTCGGCCAGCCGCTCCAAGGCAGGCTCAAGGCCGAAACGGGTTTGCGGGGTGTTGAGGGGCGCAAGTCCTTTCCGTACGCGCAGGGCGTCCAGAAACTGTCGGCGGAAGGCATCCTCGTCGAAGATGCCGTGCAGGTAGGTGCCCCACACCCGCGGGAACCCGGTGGCGGCAAGGTCGGCGTCCGCGAGGCCGTAGGCCAAGGCGCGGCCCGAAGCGTCGGTGAAGAGAGCCGCGGCCTGGGCGTCTGGTGCGACGGTGTCGAGGGTGGTCTCGCCGTGGTGGATCTCGTAGCCGCTGATGGCGTGCCCGGAAAACGGGTGCCGCAGGGCTACGCGGGTGAGGGTCTTGATGCGCTTGAGTTCGGTGCTGAGCGCGAGCAGGCCGAAACCGTCCGCAGACTTCTGTCCGGATTCCAGCCCCAGGGGGTCGTCCACGCGCAGCCCGAGCATCTGCAGACCCGCGCAGATGCCGATGACGCTGGTGGATGCAGGCAGAGCGCGCAGGGCGGCGGCTAGGCCTGCGCCGCGCAGAGCGCGCATGTCGTCGATGGTGTTCTTGCTGCCCGGCAAGATGACGGCGTCAGGGGTTCCGAGATCGCGCACGTCACGCACCAGGCGCAAGCGCACATCTGGTTCTGCGGCCAGGGGGTCCAGGTCATTGAAGTTGGATATCCGCAACGGAACCACAACAGCAATATCCAGTGAATCAGGACGCCTTGTGGGCTGGTCCGTCACAGTGTTGCGGATTCCCAGGGAATCCTCCTCGGGAAGAGCCCCGCTTGAGAGATCTGGCAGCCAGGGAATGACGCCAAGCACGGGCCGACCTGTGCGGCGGTACAGAAAGTCCAGCGCGGGACCGAGGATGCTGGCGTCGCCACGGAACTTGTTCAGCACGTGCCCGACGACCAGGGCGCGCTCTGCCTCGTCCAGGATGTCGAAGGTGCCGGAGAGCGCGGCGAACACGCCGCCCCGGTCGATGTCGCCCACCAACAGCACCTTGGCTCCGGCGTGCAGGGCCATCTTCATGTTCACGATGTCCTGGTCTTTCAGGTTCACCTCGGCGGGCGAGCCAGCGCCCTCCAACACCATGACCTGATGCTCTGCGGCCAGGGAGTCGTAAGCGCTGGTGACAGCAGCCCAGGCCTGCGGCTTGTAGGCGTGGTACTCCTGCACGTTCATGTTGCCCACGGCGCGGCCATGGATGAGCACCTGGGAGCCGGTGTCGCCCGTTGGCTTGAGAAGCACCGGGTTCATGCGCGCGTCGGGCGTCAGGCGGCAGGCCTGGGCCTGCGTGGCCTGGGCCCGGCCGATTTCGCGGCCATCGGGCGTAACGGCGGAATTGTTGGACATGTTCTGGGCCTTGAAGGGGGCGACGTCGAAGCCGTCCTCCAGAAGGATGCGGCACAGTCCGGCGGCCAGCACGCTTTTGCCCGCGTTGGAGCAGGTGCCCTGGACCATGATGGCCGGAGCCCTGCGAGGCTTCACAAGAGGCTGAGCCTTGACGATGCCGGAGAAGCGCGCCAGGGCGTCCACCAGCTTGGAGTTCTCCTCCTTTGTGCGCACGGCGATGCGGAAATAGCTATCATCCAGGCCGTCGAAGTTCATGCACAGACGGATGGCCAGCCCCTCGGACAGCAGACGTTCAAAAAGAGGCTGGGCGTTCATGCCCACGCGGTCCAGTCGGCAGAGCAGATAGTTGGCCTGGCCCGGGAACACTCTCAGGCCGGGAATATCGCGCAATTCAGCAGTAAGCGCCTCGCGCAGGGAAGCCACCTCGCGGATGGTGCGGGAGCGGTACTCCAGGTCGCGCAGGCAGCGCGCGCCCACCTTCTGGGCCAGGGTGCCCACGTTCCAGGCGGGCAGGCGGCGGCGCAGCCGCTGGGCGTTGTCTGGCGAGGCGAAGCACAAGCCCAGGCGCAGGCCCGGCACGGCGTAAAATTTCGTCATGGAGACGAGAACGATGACGTTGTCTGGCCGCTGGCGCACAAGGCGGCCCGCTCCGCCCGACGTTTCATCATCAATGTTGGGCACGAAGTCTGCGAAGCTCTCGTCCACCACGAACAGGCTCTGCGGGAAGGCGCGGGCCAGGTCGCGCACGTGGCGCGCCGGTATGCACACTCCCGTGGGGTTGTTGGGGCTGGTGAGCAGCACCAGCGCCGGGCGGTCCAGGCGCGCGGCCAAGGCTTCCAGGTCCGGGGCAAAGCCCTTCTGTGCGGTGCAAAGGAGATTTTCCACCTCAAGCCCGGCCAAACGACAGCAACGGTCCTGGTCCACGTACGCGGGCACCGGGATGACGGCTCGGGTGAGCCCCTGGCGCGCGGCCAACAGGCAGATGGCGGGCAGCAGTTCGGACGCGCCGTTCCCGGCCACGGCCTGGGTGGGCCAGACCTTGTAGAGCTCGCAGGCGGCCAGTGTCAGGTCCGAGGCCTCGGGGTCCGGATAGTGCGCCACCTGGGAAAGGGCGTCGGATACGGCCTCAGGCAGCCAGCGCGGCGGGCCCAGGGGATTGATGTTGGCCGAGAAGTCGACCATGTCCTCGGGCCGCACGCCTGCGCGCTCGGCCAGTTTCCAGATGTTTCCGCCGTGGGCGTAGCGGTCGGCTTCGGGCAGCCGCCCGGCCATGGACCCGGAGGAAGAGCCGGGGAACTGGGTCAGGCCGCCGAGCTGGTTCTGGCGCATGGGGCGCTCCTTGGCGATGGGGTGAGGGGGGCTCGCATCTGCAATGCTGTAGCCCCATTGCCTGCGCTGGGCAAGGGCGGAACTGTCGGCGGAAGGGAGGTCGGAACACGAAGGCTGTGCCAGGACTCTGCGAGTGGCCACGGTCCGATGAAATCCCCAGGACGCTTGGCCGGCGATGCAATGCAAAGGCCTGGGGCTGTGCCGCGGCCTTGATTGCTTTTCAGGTTTTTCCTGACTTTAGCCCAGGGCGGCCATGGCCTGCTGGGCGCGGCGCTCGCCCGGCCTCCCGGCCCAGGAAGGCGGAGGATCTCCGGCCAGGGCGCACTCCATGGCCTGCCGCAAGGCCGCAAGACTGCGCACCTGCCCGGCCTCTTCCTCGGGCAGGTGCGCCGGGTCCAGCTCCAGGCTCACCGTGCCCGCATAGCCCCTGGCCCCAAGCCGCGCCAGGAAAGGTCCCAGGGGCAGTTCTCCCGCGCCGGGCGGCAGGTGCTCGGTGAAGCCGGAAGCGTCTGAAAAATGCACGTGCCGGATAAGCTCTGCGCCGGGTCCGGCGGGTATGCGCTCCAGATCCTCCAGCACATCCCGGCCAGAGACCCCCAAATGGCAGACGTCCAGGGTCAGCCCCAGGTCCTTTTCGCGGCATTGCTCCAGCAGGGAGGTCAGGTTGTCGCGCCCAAAAAACGCCCCTGCGCTCCCTGCCCAGGGCAGATTCTCCAGTGACAGGCTGATCCCGGCGGGCGCGCCCAACAGGCGCGGCAGGTCCACGGCGCGAGCGAACCAGCGGGTCTGGATGGCGTCGCGCAGGGTGCCCGCGGGCGGGTGCAAGGTCACGTGCACGGCCTGGCCGTTCGCGTCGCAGCGAAGGCCGGAAGCGAGATGCACGGCGGCGCGCCAGGCGTCCATGTGCCCGCCCCAGGCGCTCCAGTTGCGGAAGGGCGCATGCACCACGCGCACCGGGCACAAGGCGTGGGCTTCGTCCACCGCCGGGCCGGGCGCGATCTTGGGCGAGCCCATGACCAGGTCGAGCCCGGCGAAGCCTGCGGCCTGGGCGATGCGGGCGATTGTCGGCAGGGGCAGGTGGAACAGCGAGCCAGTGGACAGGAGCGCCTGCGCCGTGGCGCAGGTTCGATCCGTCTGGCTGGTGTGGAGGAGGCTGTCCATGTCATCGGAATGCACTGGCCTGCGTCCAGGCGCAATGCAATTCCGGGGAACGGACACGGCCCGCAGGTGAACGGCGGTGTTTGGCCTGCGGATGCGTGCGGGGTTTAGAAAAGTCCGGCGTAGCGCCCATACCCTGCGGCAGCCAGTTCCGTGGCCGGGATGAAGCGCAGGGCGGCGGAATTGAGGCAGTAGCGCAGTCCGCCAGCGCTTCGCGGGCCGTCGTCGAACACGTGCCCCAGGTGGATGCCGGAGTGCCAGGTTCGCACCTCGGTTCGCGGCAGCAAAAGCTTCCTGTCCGTGCGGGTGACGATGTTGCCGGGCATGAGGGGCCGGGTGAAGCTGGGCCAGCCCGTGCCGGAGTCGTACTTGTGCAGGCTGGCGAAAAGCGGCGCGCCGTTCACGGGGTCCACGTACAGGCCGGGACGGTGCTCGGCGTGATGCTCGTTCTGGAAAGCGGGCTCGGTGCCGTCCTCCCGCGCAACGCGGTAAGCCTCGGGCGAGAGCAGCTTGCGCAGTTCGGCCTCTGGCGGGGCGCCCTTGGGCAGGCGCGGCACATAGGCGAAGAGGGGGTCGGCCACCTCGCGTCCCCACAGGCGCGCCAGGGTGGAGTCGCGGCCGCAGCCCATGCGGTACAGCTGGTAGCGCCTGGGATTCTTGGAGCTGTATTCCTGATGCTGGAACTCCGCCGGATGAAAGTCTTCGGCTGGCAGAATCTGCGCCGCAACGGGGCGGGGCAGCAGGCGCAAGGACTCCAGCGCGGTCTTGGAGGCCAGCGCTTCGCGCTCCTGGTCGGCATCGTGGAAAAAGACAGCCGGGCGGTATTGCGGGCCGTGGTCGCAAAACTGGCCGTCCCCGTTGGTGGGGTCGATGCGCCGCCAGAACCAGTCAACCAGTGCGCGGTAATCCACCAGCTCGGGGTCGAAACGCGCTTGCACGGCCTCGAAATGGCCGGTGTCGCCCTGGCAGACCTCGTCGTAGGTTGGGGTGTCCGTGTCGCCGCCGGTATAGCCGGAAGTGGCGGAGAGGATGCCCGGCAGGTGGAGCAGGTCAGCCTCCAGGCACCAGAAGCAGCCGCCTGCAAATGTTGCGGCGGGAAAAGCGTCGAGGTTCATTGGGCCTTCCTTGTTCCGGCAGAGGTAGCCATCAGCGCCTGAAAGTCAACGAGGGCAGCCAGCAAGGAGCGGAATGCAGGGCGGAGTTGCCGCAGCCACGGTTGACAAAACCCCAGCCAGGGCCAATATCCTTGGCAGCGCCCGCCTCTGGGCCACACAAGCGAAAGGAGAATCCATGGCCGGGAAATGGCGGCTCAACATCGACGAGGCCTTTTGCGCCTCGCACCAGCTCCGCAACTACAACGGCAAGTGCGAGCACCTGCACGGCCATAATTTCGGCGTCAGCGTCGAGGTGGAGGGCAGCGAGCTGGATCCGGCGGTGGAGATCCTGGTGGATTTCGGCGAACTGAAGCGTCTGACGCGCGAAGCCGTGGACAAGCTGGACCACGCGCACCTGAACGACCTGCCCGCCTTTGCCCAGCGCAATCCGTCCAGCGAGAACATCGCCCGGCACCTCTACCTGGACCTGAAAGAGCGGCTGGCGGGCCTCGCCCCCCACGCCAGCCTCAAAAGCGTCAGCGTGTCTGAGAAGGGCACCTCGCGCGCCACGTATTTCGAGGACTAGCCCGTGCGCCTGCTGCTTCAGCGCGTGAGCCGCGCCGCAGTTGACGTGGACGGCGAGCGCGTGGGCGAGATCGGCCAGGGACTCTTGCTGCTGGCAGGCTTTGGCAAGGCCGACGGCCCGGACCTCCCAGAGACGCGGGTGTGGACGGCGCTCTGCGCCAAGGTGCTTGAACTGCGGATTTTTCCCGACGAAGCGGGCAAGCTGAACCTGAGCCTCAAGGATCTCGTCCAATCGGGGCAGGACGCCGGGCTTTTGCTGGTGTCGCAGTTCACCCTTTACGCCGACACCCGCCGGGGCCGCAGGCCTTCCTTCACCGACGCCGCGCCCCCGGACGTGGCCCGCGCCCTTTACGACCGGCTGGCCGTGGACCTGTCCGGCGCGCTGGAAGCCATTGGCCCGGCCCGCTTCGGCCAGGGCGTGTTCGGCGCAGAGATGCGCCTCGATTTCGTCAACTGGGGGCCGGTCACCATCCTGCTTGACTCCGCCGACTTCGCCGGGGTCTAGCTAGCCCAGTCTGCCGCGCGTCCAGTTGACGATGTCGGCCGCCGGACGCGCCCCGGAAAGGCGGTCCACCTCGACCCCGTTTCGAAACAGCACCAGGGTGGGGATGGACTGCACCCGGAACCGCGCGCCCAGGGCCGGGTCTGCCTCAGTGTCCACCTTGCCCAGGCGCACGCCCGGCGCAAGCTGGCGCGCAGCAGCCTCAAAGGCCGGAGCCATCATCTTGCACGGCCCGCACCACGGGGCCCAGAAATCCACCAGAAGCGGCAATTCGTCTCGCGCCAGCAAGGCGTCCAGCCTTTTTGCATCCAGGTGCAGAACGCCGCCGTCGGCCAAAGGCCGGGCGCATTTGCCGCACACGGCCTTGTCCAGGCGGGACTCGTCCACGCGGTTCACTGCAGTGCAAGAGGGGCAGAGGAGGTGTTTCATGGGCACAACAATAAGCATGGGGCAAAAGGAGGCAAGGGGCGCGGGCAGATGCTTACGCCTTGACCTGACGCCGCGCCAGGGCGAGGCGCAGCCCGCCCGCCGCTGAACGCTTCCCGGTCATTTCGCCAAAAAAAAGCGGGGGCGGCCGATCCGCCCCCGCAACCCCGGATGATTCCTGAGCCGGCGCTACTGACCCAGGAGGTCCTTCTTTCCGTCCACCAGGCTGGTGATCACGGTCGGATCCGCCAGCGTGGAGGTGTCGCCGAAGTCTTCGATCTCGCCTGCGGCGATCTTACGCAGAATGCGCCGCATGATCTTGCCCGAGCGGGTCTTCGGCAACCCGTCGGTGAACTGGATGACTTCAGGGGTGGCGATGGGGCCGATCTCCTTGCGCACATGGCCCACGAGCTCCTTGCGCAGGGCGTCGGTCTCCTCGATGCCGCTCTTGAGGGTCACATAGGCATAGATGCCCTGGCCCTTGATATGGTGCGGCATGCCCACCACCGCAGCCTCGGCCACGTTGGGATGCGCCACCAGCGCCGATTCGATCTCGGCCGTGCCCAGGCGATGCCCGCTCACGTTGATGACGTCGTCAAGGCGTCCCATTATCCAGAAATAACCGTCCTTGTCCACCCGCGCACCATCGCCCGCCTCGTACCAGCCGGGGAAGCGGTCGAAGTAGGTTTTGCGGTAGCGCTCGGGATCGCCGAACACGCCGCGAAGCATGCCGGGCCAGGGCTTCTTGATGACCAGGTGCCCGCCCTCGTCCGGCCCGGCGTCGGAGCCGTCGGCCTTGACGATGGCCGCAGCCACGCCCGGCAGGGCGCGCGTGGCCGAGCCCGGCTTCAGCGGCGTTGCGCCAGGCAAAGCGGAGATCATGATGCCGCCGGTCTCGGTCTGCCACCAGGTGTCCACAATGGGCGTGCGGCTGCCGCCGATGTGCTCGTAGTACCACATCCAGGCTTCAGGATTGATGGGCTCGCCCACGCTGCCCAGGACGCGCAGGCTGGAGAGGTCGTGCTTCTTGGGCCAGTCGGTTCCCTCGCGCATCAGGGCGCGGATGGCCGTAGGCGCGGTGTAGAAGATGTTGACCTTGAACTTCTCCACGATCTTCCAGAAGCGGTCCGGCTTGGGGAAGCTGGGCACCCCCTCGAACATGATGCTGGTGGCGCCAAGGGCCAGCGGACCATACACGATGTAGCTGTGGCCGGTGATCCAGCCCACGTCGGCGGTGCACATGTAGACGTCATCGTCCTTCACGTCGAACACCAGCTGGGTGGTGTGCGCGGCGTAGGTCAGATAGCCGCCGGTGGTGTGGACAACGCCCTTGGGCTTGCCGGTGGAGCCGGAGGTGTAGAGGATGAACAGCGGGTCTTCGGCGTCCATCTTCTCATAGGGGCAATCGGTGGTGATGTCCTCGGCCGCCATGGCCTCGTGCCACCAAACGTCGCGGCCTTCGACCATGCGGATGTCGAGGCCCGCGCGGTTGACCACCACGCACTGCTCGATGCTGGGGCAGGTCTTGAGGGCCTCGTCCACATTGCCCTTGAGGGGGATGGCGCGGCCGCCGCGCAGCACTGCGTCGGCGGTAAGCAGCACCTTGGCCTGGCAGTCGTCGATGCGGTTCTGCAGGCTGACGGCGGAGAAGCCCGCGAAAACGATGGAGTGGGTGGCGCCGATGCGCGTGCAGGCCAGCATGGCGATGGCCAGCTCCGGAATCATGGGCAGGTACAAGGCCACGCGGTCGCCGCGCTTGACGCCAAGCTTCTTGAGCAGGTTGGCGCAACGGCAAACCTCGGAGTGCAGCATCTGGTAGGTGTAGACCTTGACGTCTTCCTCGGGCTCGCCCTGCCAGATGATGGCGGCTTTGTTGCGGCGGCCATCGGTCAGGTGGCGGTCCAGGCAGTTGGCCGAGACGTTCAGCTTGCCGTCGCCGAACCACTTGATGAGAGGCGTCTTCATGTCGGCTTCAAGCACCTTGGTGAAGGGCTTGTCCCAGGTGATGAGTTCGCGGGAGCGCTCTGCCCAGTATCCCTCGGGATCCTCGTCGGCGCGCTTGTACAGGGCCTCGTACTCGGCCATGGACTTCACATAGGCCGCCTGCTGCGCGCCTTTGGGCGGGTCGAAGGTGCGGCCTTCCTGCTGCATGCTCTCGATCTTCTGCTCTTCGCTCATTGCCTCGCTCCTGCCTTTCGTTGAGGTATGCCCGCGTCTGCGCGGGGCCGGATCGCCCTGCCGAAGCCGACGTGGTGATTGACCTGCACTGGTCCTACGGGAGGAATCAAGCCCTTGGCCCGCGTTCTTCGGTGAACGGCGGAAAAGTCGAAGTGAACGGTGGCCTCGGGCGGGTGGGGCCAAGGGAGCCTTCCGCAAGGCCGGATATGTGCGATTTTTCACGAAAAGAAAAGGTCGCCCGACCACTTTTCCGGAGTTCGGGCGGTTCTTGTGCTTCTTGCCCGTAATGAACGGCGCAGGCTCGCTTTTCTGCCTGTTGCCACGCGCGCCCTGTTCAGGCTATCACAGCACAAGCCCGGCGTTTGGCCCGGCGAACCCCTGCCAGAACTCCTACACGGTGTCCGCATGAGCCTGACCAATCTTGATTCCCTGTTCAATCCCAAGTCAGTGGCGGTCATCGGTGCGGCCAACGACCCGGCCAACATCGGGCATCTGGTGATGAAGAACCTCATGGGCGGCGGCTTCACCGGGCCGGTGATGCCCGTGAGCTGCGAGGCCGAAGCCATCGCCGGGGTGCTGACCTACGCCTCTGTGGCCGACCTGCCCAAGACCCCGGATCTGGCCATCGTCTGCCGCCCCCTTACCGAGGCTCCGGCCATCATCGACGCCCTGCGTGTGCGTGGCACGCGCTCAGTGGCCCTCATGGGCCCTGGCTTCGCCCGGTTGGACGAAAAAAGCCGCCAGCGGCTGCGCGCGGAGATTCTGGAAGCGGCCCAGTCGCCAGATCTGCGCGTCCTTGGTCCCAAGAGCATGGGCATCATCGTGCCCTCGCTCAACCTGAACGCCAGCCTAGCCCACACCACCAGCCTGCCCGGCAAGACCGCCTTCCTGTCCCAATCCGACAGCCTGTTCACCACGGTTCTAGACTGGGCGGGTAGCCACGGCATCGGCTTTTCACACATGATTTCCCTGGGCGCGCAGCTGGACGTCACCTTTGCCGACATCCTGGACTATCTTGGGGCAGACCCGCTGGTGCGCTCCATCCTGCTCTACGTGGAGTCCATCCACGACGCTCGCGGCTTCGTGTCCGCAGCGCGCGCGGCCTCGCGCAACAAGCCTGTTCTTGCCCTGCGCCCCGGCCAGGCCCTGCATGCAGCCCTGGCCGAACTGGCGGCAGCCACGGGCGGCGGCGCGGAGATAGCCGCCAGCGCCTCCACCGACGAAGTCTACGATGTGGCCTTCCGTCGCGCAGGCATGCTGCGCGTGGGCAGCATCGACGGCCTGTTCGACGCGGCCCAGACCCTTTCCGGCGGGCGGCCCGTGCGCGGCGACCGCCTGGCCATTCTGGTCAACGGCGCTTCGGCGGGCATCATGGCGGCAGACGCCCTGCTCTCCGGCGGCGGGCGGCTGGCCCACTTCACCGATGACACCACCCTCGCCCTGGACAAACTTCTGGGCGGCGCCTGGGACGGCGGCAACCCGGTGGGGCTGCGCTTCGACGCCAAGGCTGCGGACTGGGTGGAGGCCCTCAAAATTCTGCTCACCGATCCAAGCGTGGACGCGGCCCTTTTGCTGCATGTGCCCTTTGCCGGGCTTTCCGAGGTTGAGGTGGCCCAGGCCGTTGCCCTGCAGGCCAAGAAGGCCAAGCGCATGGTGCTCACCTCCTGGATGGGCTCGGACTCGGCCCTCAAGGCGCGCGCCGTTTTCGCCGATGGCGGCGTGCCCACCTACGAGACGCCGGAACAGGCCGTGCGCGCCTTTCTGTACATGGTGCAGTTCCAGAAGAACCAGGAGCTGCTCATCCAGACCCCGGACTCCCTGCCCTCCGATTTCTTCCCCGACACCCAGACCGCGCGCGACGTGTGCGCCCGCGTGCTGGCCGAAGGCAGAAGCGCCCTCACCAGCGCCGAGGCCAAGGACGTGCTCACGGCTTACGGCATCCCCGTGGTGGAGACGCGCCACGTAACCAGCGCGCGGGAGGCGGTCATCGCCGCGGACCAGCTGGGCTACCCTGTGGCCGTGAAGCTCAAGAGCCCGCAGATAAGCCAGCCCCAGGAAGTGGGCGGCGTGGTGCTGGACCTGGAAGGCCCGGACAAGGTCTGGGAGGCCTGCGCCAGCATCCTGGCCCGCGTTTCGCGCCAAAGGCCCGACGCCTACATCGAGGGCTTCACTGTGCAGAAGATGGGACGCCGCGCCGGCGCCCACGAGCTGTTCGTCTCCGTGCACCTGGACCCGGTGTTCGGCCCGGTCATCACCTTCGGCCATGGCGGCGACGCCCGCGAAATGATCCGCGACCGCGCCGTGACCCTGCCCCCGCTGAACATGAGCCTGGCGCGAGAGCTGGTTTCGCGCACGCGCATCAGCGGGCTGTTGTCCGGCACGCCCCAGCACTCCGCAGCCGATGTGGACGACATCTGCCTGACCATCATCCAGATCGCCCAGCTGGTCATCGACGTGCCGCAGATCGTCGGGCTGGACATCAACCCGCTCTACGCCGACGAAATGGGCGTCCTGTCGCTGGGGGCGCGCATGAGCGTGGCCCAGGAGTCGCGCCTGGGCGCCGAGCGCTTGGCCATCCGCCCTTATCCCAAGGAGCTGGAGGAGCCCGCCACGCTCAAGGGCGGGCGCAAGGTCTCCCTGCGGCCCATCCGGCCCGAGGACGAGGCCGCCCACCGCGCCTTCATCCGCCAGCTTTCCGACGAAGACCTGCGCATGCGCTTTTTCGGCTCGGTGCGCCGGGATTTTGACCACAAGGATATGGCGCGCTTCACCCAGATTGATTATGATCGAGAAATGGCCTTCATCGCCAGCGGTACGACTGAGGGCGGCCTGCCCGAGACGCTCGGCGTGGTGCGCACGGCCACCAAACCGGACAACACCGACGCGGAGTTCGCCATCGTGGTGCGCTCCGACCAGAAGGGCACCGGGCTCGGCAGCCTGCTGTTCCGCAAGATGATTGATTACACACGGGGGCGAGGCACGCGCCACCTCTCCGGACAAACCTTGGTGGACAACAAGGCCATGCAGGGCTTGGCGCGCAAGTTCGGCTTCGAGATCAAGCTGAACCCCGACGAGGAGTTGGTGGACATGGTGTTGGATTTTACCAAACAGGCTGATCCGAACGGAATATGAACCGCCAGAAAGGAACTCGGGAGACGTTATGAAAACACTTTTCGCGGCGCGCATGGAGCGCTGCATCGGATGCCAGAGCTGCTCGCTGGCCTGCGCACGGCTGGTGCACAAGCGCCTGTCCTGGTACACCGCAGGCATCCGCGTGGGCTCCTCCGGCGGCATCTCCACCGGCTTTGAGGCCCGCGTCTGCCTGGCCTGCGATCCGCCTCCGTGCGCGGCGGTATGCCCCACGGGCTCCCTTTCGCCGCGCAAGAGCGACGGCGGCGTGAAGCAGGACCGCGGGCTATGCATCCGCTGCGGCAAATGCGTCAAGGCCTGCCCCATCGGAGTCATCGTGCAGGACGAGTTGGACAGCCCCTACATGTGCCTGCACTGCGGCCGTTGCGTGCCGTATTGCCCCCATGACTGCCTGGAGCTGGCCGAAAAAGGCGAAGCCAACTTCGTTCAGGAGGTGGCCGAATGATCCGCCCGCATTTCCGCGTCGTCATCGTCAACCTCACCACCCGCAAGACCCATGTGGAGAACGTCCCAGGCCGCGAGGTCTGGCTCGGCGGCTCCGGCCTGGGCGCGCTCTTGTTCGAGAAGTACGGCGACACCAGCGCCGCCTGGACCGATCCCAAGCAGCCGCTCATCTTCGCCATCGGCCCGCTGACGGGCTATTTCCCGCTCATGAGCAAGACCGTGTGCTCGTTCCTTTCGCCCTACCACGGCCAGTACACGGAGAGCCACGCGGGCGGGCGCAGCGCCCTGGCCCTGCGCTTCGCCGACATGGACGCCCTGGTCATCACCGGCAAAGCCAGTCGGCCCTGCGTGCTCTCGGTGGGCGCCAAACACATGGACATCAAGGACGCGCCCTTCCTGTGGGGCAAGGATGTGTTCACCACGGGCAAGATGGTGCGCAACATGCTGCCCGGCTCCGGCATGCGCAGCATCCTGCGCATCGGCCCGGCGGGCGAGACGGGCTGCGCCTACGCCTGCATCAACGTGGACACCTACCGCCACTTCGGCCGCATGGGCGCTGGCGCGGTCATGGGCGCAAAGAACCTCAAGGCCATCGCCATCCAGGGCGATTCTTCATTCTCGCTGCCCGAAGGCAAGGAGTACGCCAAGGTCTTCAAGGAGATCTACGAGCAGCTCACCGAAACCACAATGATGAGCAAGTACCACGACCTGGGCACCGCCGGGAACGTGGCCGCGCTCAATGAGCTGAAGTCCCTGCCCTGGCGCAACCTCCAGGCCACCACCGACCCCGGCATCGACGGCATCAGCGGCGAGCGTTTCGCCAAGGATATGCTGCTCAGGAACACCGCCTGCGCTGGCTGCCCTGTGGGCTGCATCCACATCGGCTACCTGCGCGAGAAATTCATGGCAGACAACCGCTACCTGTACCGGCAGGTGGCCTACGACTACGAGCCCATATTCTCCCTGGGGTCCATGCTCGGCATGACCGACGGGTTCGGCGTGCTGGGACTCATGGACGCTGTCGAGCGCGAAGGGCTGGACTGCATGAGCGGCGGCGTGGCCCTGGCCTGGGCCACCGAGGCCCTTGAAAAAGGGCACATCACAGAGGCCGAGACCCTGACGCCTCTGAAGTTCGGCGACGCAGCAGGCTACAAGACCGCCATCCACCACCTGGGCGTGGGCACCAACGAGTTCTACAAGCGCCTGGCCCAGGGCACCATGAAGGCCGCCCTGCACTATCGCGGCGAGGACTACGCCTGCGTGCTGGGACAGGAAATGGCAGGCTACGCCACGGGCGAGAGCTTCTTCGTGTCCGAGTCCTTAAGCTTCCGGCACTCGCACCTGGACTCCAGCGCCTACTCCGCCGACCAGAAGCCACAGGACAAGGACGCGCCCAAGATCGTGGCCGGGTTTGTGAAGGACGAGGCCAGCCGCATCGTGCTCACCAGCATGGTGGGCTGCCTGTTCGCGCGCGGCGTGTACTCCACCGAGCGCCTGCAACAGGCCCTCAGCTCCCTGGGCTATGCCGAAACAGATCTGGATGCCGCTGGCGGCGCAATCCAGCGCCTGCGCTGGCGGCTCAGGATGCGCTCCGGCTACGCGCCCATGCAGACCAAAATACCCAAGCGCTACAGCGAAGTCGTTACCTGGAAGGGAGCCATCGATACCGAGTTCATGGAGACCCTGCGCCAGACTTACGCTGCCAAGCTCATTGAACTGGGACAGGAAGAGAAAGAACAAGCGTAAATGCGAGAGAAGAGTTTTTCCGGGGGGGAATGATTCCCCCCCCCGGGCCCCCCTCAGGGCAAGCGAAAGGGCTTGGGTCGAGCAATGCTCGACCCAAGCCCTTTCGCTTGCAAAGGTGTCGGGATGGGAGCGTTTCCCTCGCCATCTCTACACTCCCCAAACGGGCGCTTCCCCTCAATCGGCCCGGCGCGGTTTTGCGGTGCGCAGCGCCGCGAAGCCGCGCCGGAGATTGACGGGGAGTCCGCGATGCCTCCCACGCCAGCCCTGCCCGCTGCCTTGGGCAGCGCCCTCGACGGGCGTCCCGCCCGGCGAGCCTGCGGATTCCAAAGGGCGCATGCCCTTTGGCGGGGTTAAGGGGCGGCGCCCCTGCTTCCCACTCACCAAGGCTGCCAGTTACTGGTCTTGCCTGCACGCGGTTCATCGGCGGTGAGAGCGTTTTCGAAGTGTTCGATGAGCGCGACCTTTCCGGCGCGGAACAGCACGGACACGAGGTCGAAGCGGCAAGGCCGATGCCAGAGGTCGTAGCGCGAGAGGTAGCTTTGGGCCGCACGTTGCAGGCGCGAGCGTTTTTGCGTTGTCAGGCCGTCTGCGGGGCTGGCCAGGGAGCCTTCAGCCCGCGTCTTCACTTCCACGAATACCAGAGTGTCCGCGTCCTCGCACACGAGGTCAAGCTCCAGACGTCCAAGAACCACGTTGCGCTTCAGGACGCGCAGCCCCTTGGCCTCCAGGTGGGTGGCGGCGGCGTCTTCGCCCAGGCGCCCTACTTCGAGGTGCCGGGCTTCAAAACGGCTGTCGTCGGGATTCCGGGCAGACATGACTGGCGCTCCTGTGCGGGGTTGGCGGCGGCAGGGCTGGCCGGGGCATCTGGCCGCACGCCGCGGAAGGTCATGCGGTGGATGGGCGAGGGGCCGAGAGCCTTGAGGGCGGCAAGATGTACAGCGGTGCCGTAACCTTTGTGCACGGCGAGTTCGTAGCCCGGGTGCAGGCGGTCGAGTATTGTCAGCAGGTGGTCGCGGAAGGTCTTGGCGAGAATGCTAGCGGCGGAGATGGCGGGCACCAGGGCATCGCCGCCGATGACCGTGCGCTGGGGCAGGCTGGCCTGAATGGCCTGGTTGCCGTCGATGAGCAGCAGGGCGGGCGCAAGGCG
Source organism: Humidesulfovibrio sp. (assembly GCF_030689645.1). GTDB lineage: Bacteria > Desulfobacterota > Desulfovibrionia > Desulfovibrionales > Desulfovibrionaceae > Humidesulfovibrio. The sequence goes on along the minus strand of NZ_JAUYFU010000036.1, from coordinate 50,962 downwards.
CAGGCGCGCCACGGCGCGCTCCATGCTGCGCAGGCTGGCTTGCAGGATGTTCACGCGGTCTATCTCGCGGGGCCAGGCAAGCCCCAAGGACCAGGCCAAGGCCTGGGAGCGGATGGCGCGGGCAAGGGCTTCGCGCCGCTGGGCGGTCAGGGTCTTGGAGTCGGTGAGTCCGGGCAGGTCGAAGCCTTGGGGCAGGATGCAGGCTGCGGAGACCACAGGCCCGGCCAGACAGCCGCGCCCGGCCTCATCCACCCCGGCGTGCAGACCTGCCTGAAGATGTGGGGGCAGGTCGAACAAAACGCTTTGCAGAACCGGAGCGGGGCGTTTGGCCATCATCGTCCCCTTTGGAAAAGGCGAAGCGTCCCCGGCAGGGCCATGGGGCTCCGCCGGGGACGATTGCGTCCTGCTATGGGACCGGGAGTGTTAGTCCCAGGCCTGACGGGACTTAACGCGGGCGGCCTTGCCGGCCAGGTTGCGCAGGTAGTAGATGCGCGCGCGGCGGACCTTGCCGTTGGCCACGATCTCGACCTTGTCGATGGACGGGGTGTGCAGGGGGAAGATGCGCTCCACGCCAACTCCATCGGAAACCTTGCGCACGGTGAAGGTGGCGTCGGTGGTGCCGCGGCTCACGCGGAGGACCACGCCCTGGAAGATCTGGATGCGCTCTTTGTCGCCCTCGATGATGCGGGTGTGAACCTTGACGGTGTCTCCCGCGCGGAAATCGGGGAGATCCATGCGCACGTGTTCGAGTTCGATTTTCTTCATGATGTCCATATGATGACTCCTTTTCTGGAAATACTGTCGTTATGCATTGCCCTGCGTCGCCCAGCAGCCTGTCCACCAGGATGGCGGCTGCGGCGCGCACCGGCAAATGGTTGTAGGCCGAAAATCCACGCACGGGCGAGACGATGGCGTCGGCCCGCGTAAGCACCTCCGGCGCCAAGCCGTGCCCCGTGCCGAGCACGAGAAGCACCGGAGTTTCCTTCAGCCAGCCGCGCACGGTGCAGGGCGGGGTGAAGGCGATCAAACGCTCCTTGCGTCCCCGCGCCGGACGATACCCGGCGCGTGCGCTGGTGGCCACAATCTTGGGAGCCAGGCCTGTCTGACTGGCCACCCAGTCCAGAGCCTCGTCCAGCCCGGCGACCATGCGCCCGAGCCGCAGGGCCTGAGCCCGGTCCGGGTTGGCCCGGCCGCCAGCGCCGTCGGTCCAATGGTCCAGAAGGCGCTGCCCCAGTTCCCGCTGATCGTCGAGGGGAGTGGCCAAAAGGACTCCACCCAATTCATAGGTGCGGGAAACGCGGCACATATCGTGTATATCGAGGTTTGTCAAAGAGACTGTGGACGTTTTTCCCGCTTTGTCGAGCACAGGATGATGCAGCAGACAGAGAAACAGGCTGCGGCCAAGGGCTGCCGGGCGTTCAAGTCCGCGCAAAAAATTCAGGTCCAATCCGTCCAGCGGAGCCTCTTCCAGCATGTCAGGCCTGCGTGCCAGAGTGCGCTTCAGGGAGGCCTCGCGGCGCCAGCGGTTGATTTTCTCGTGGGAACCGCCCCGCAAAGTTTCCGGCACTTCGCGTCCCTGGTAGACTTCGGGCCGGGTGTAATGCGGATATTCCAGAAGCCCGGCGGAGAAGCTCTCGTCGTCGCCGGACTCCTCCTTGCCCATGAAGCCGGGCAGCAGGCGCGCCACGGCCTCGATGAGGCACAGGGCGGCGGCCTCGCCGCCGTTCAGCACGGCCTCGCCCACGCAGATGGGCTCCAGGCCCTCGCTCTCAAGCAGGCGTTCGTCAATGCCTTCGTAGCGGCCACAAACCAGGGTCAGGGCGCTCTCCTTGGCAAGCTCCCGCGCCAGGGCCTGGGTCAGCGGACGCCCGGAGGGCGCGAGCACTATCCGGCGGCTCGGTTGCGCAACGCTCTTCAAGGCCGCGGCCAGGGGCTCGGGCGACATGACCATGCCCGGCCCGCCGCCGTAGGGGCGGTCGTCCACATGCTGATGGCGGCTCGTGGAGAAGTCACGCGGGTTCACCAGGTCGAAGTCCACCAGCCCGGCCTCACGCGCGCGGGCTATCTGCGCACAGTTGAGCGGGCCGGAGAAGAACTCCGGGAAGAGCGTGAGGATGGTGAAGCGCATGGTTACTTCCCCGACGCGTCTGAGTCGTCGGCATCGTCAAATACAGCGGAAACGTCGGGTCCGCCGGAAAATTCCGGCGCCTTGGCAGCGGCTGGGCCGTCAAGATACAATTCCAGCAGTCCCGGCGGCGGATCGATGTGGATGACCTGCGCATCGGCGTCCAGCCCCAGCAGGAACTCTGGCACGGCGGGGAACAGAATTTCCTTGCCGCCCTGGCTTTGCGGGGCGCGGATGACCCAGGTGAGCTGGCCCGGAGTGTCGAGGATGGCCTCGAACACGCCGACCAGGGTCTCGTCGGCCAAGAACACGCTGGAGCCCAGCAACCGGTGCAGGTACTCCTCCCCCTCATCCGGCGGCGGAAGGTCGGCCTCGGAAATGAGCACCTCGGCCCCGCGCAGGGCCTCGGCCGCGTTGCGGTCAACCACGCCTTCAAGGGTCAGGATGAGCCTGCCGTTGTGGTCGCGAGCGGTAAGCACCACATAGGGACGCGGCCTGCCTGCGCCAGGCCTGACAGCGCCGATTGCCTTGACCGGCTTGGCCGCGCCAGATGGCCCGCCCTTGCTCGGCCCCTTGGGGAGCGCAGCTGGCAGCACCAGAAACAACGTGCTGCCGGGCGCGAAAAGCAGCGGGGAGTCGGCATGGATGTCCATGCACAACTCCCCACGGATGCCGTGCGCCTTGGCCACACGGGCCACGGCGACCAGTCCGCGCCGGTCGGTACCCGCAGTGCCCGACATGGCGTTATTCTATGATCTCGAGCACAGCGCGCCGCTTGACCTTGGCCGAGGCCGCGCCCAAGAGGGTGCGCATGGCGCGTGCCGTGCGGCCCTGCTTGCCGATGACCTTGCCCAGGTCTTCTTTGGCGACCTTGAGTTCCAGCACAGCGGTCTGCTCGCCCTCGATCTCTGTGACCTTCACCTCGTCCGGGCTGTCCACAAGCGACTTGGCGATGTACTCGATCATGTCTCTGAGCATGGCGAAACCCCCATGTGAATAATGTGCGCGGGAGATATGCCGTTAACCCCTGCCGCGAAACTGGCCGTAGGTGCGGACTTAGGCGCTCTTCTTGTTCAGCAGCGAACGGACGGTGTCGCTCGGGATGGCACCCAGCTTGACCCACTTGTCGAAGTTCACCTGGTCGATGACGACTTCGGCGGGATCGGTCATGGGATTGTAATGGCCCAGGAACTCAAGGGGACGGCCATCGCGGCGGCTGGCGCGCTCGAGCACGACCAAACGGTAAAACGGACGCTTCTTGGAGCCCATGCGGGTCAGTCGGATTGTAAGAGCCATGTTGTCTTTCCCCCTAAATAGGTTGTTATTCGGTTTCAGTCCAAATGGCAAGCGGCTGCGCCGCAAGCCGGTTCCGGCGCGCCACGCGCCGCGGTCAATCAGCGCTTTTTGCGCTGCTTGTTCTGCTTCTTCTTCTTGCGTTCCGCCAGGGTCTTCTTCGAAAGCTGCTTCTTGCCTTCCCCGGTCATGCCCGGAGGCATTCCGCCGGGCATCTCCGGCATTCCGGGAATGGCCCCCATGCCCGGCATGCCCTGGGCCATGCCGTTCTGCATCATGTTCTGGGGAAGCTTGCCCTGCGGCTTGGTTCCCGGAGGGGTGTAACCCGCCGGCATTCCCGGGATCCTGGGCATCTTCGGCATCTGCGGGGCTTTGCCCCCGCCACCCAGCATCTGCTGCATCATCTTGTTCATCTGCTCGAAATTCTTGATGAGCGCGTTGACCTCGCCCACGGTCATTCCGCAGCCCTTGGCGATGCGCGCGCGCCGGCTCGGATTGATGATGGCGGGCTCGCGGCGCTCCTTCTTGGTCATGGAGTTGATGATCGCCTCGGCCTTGTCGATCTCCTTCTCCGGCACCTGCATGTCGCCCATCTTCTTGACCATGCCGCCCATGCCAGGAATGAGCTTGAGGATGCTCTCCAGGGACCCGATCTTGCGCATGCGGCGCATCTGGGTAAGAAAATCCTCCAGGTCGAACTTGGCCTGCTGCATCTTGGCGGCAAGTTTTTCAGCCTCGGCCACCTCCATGGTGTCCTGGGCCTTTTCGATGAGCGTCATGACGTCGCCCATTCCCAGGATGCGCTGGGCCGCGCGGTCCGGGTGGAAGGGCTCCAGGTCCGAGAGCTTCTCGCCGATGCCGACGAACTTCAGCGGTTTGCCGGTGACGCTCTTGATGGACAGGGCGGCGCCGCCGCGGGCATCGCCGTCCATCTTGGTCAGCACCACGCCGGTGACGCCCAAACGCTTGTCAAAAGCCTCGGCCACTGTGACGGCGTCCTGGCCGGTCATGGCGTCGGCGACAAAAAGAATTTCCGTGGGCTTGCAGCGGCTCTTTATGGCCGAGAGCTCCTCCATGAGGACTTCGTCCACGTGCAGGCGGCCTGCGGTGTCGAACAAAATGGCGTCGCAGCCTGCTGCCTGGGCCGCCTTCAAGGCGTCGGCGCAGATGTCCACGGGGTTCATGTCCGTGGTGCTGGGGTAGGCGGGAACGCCCAACTGCTTGGCCAGCACGTGCAGCTGCTCGATGGCCGCCGGGCGGTAGACGTCCGCCGGGACGAGATAGGGCTTCAGCTTGTGCTTGGCGCGCAGCAGGTTGGCCAGCTTGCTGGCCGTGGTGGTCTTGCCCGAGCCCTGCAGGCCCACCATCATGATGATGACGGGCTTCTGCTTCAGGTTCAGGCCGGTCTGGTCGCCGCCCAAAAGCTCCACCAGCTCGTCGTGGACGATCTTGACCACCTGCTGGCCGGGCGTCAGGCTCTTGAGCACGTCCGCGCCCAGGGCCTTGTCACGCACACGGTCAACAAAATCCTTCACGACCTTGAAATTGACGTCGGCTTCCAGCAAGGCCATGCGCACTTCGCGCAGGCCATCCTGGATGTTCTTTTCATCCAGGCGGGCCTGTCCGCGCAGGTTGCGGAAGGCTTCAGACAAGCGGTCAGTAAGGCTGTCGAACACGGGCACTACTCCAGGCAAAAACAATTCGCGCCGTCCGGGCCGCTTTCGCGGCACGGTACGGCCCGGCGCAAAAAGAGATTGTGTGTTACATAAGCGGTCAGGTCAAGTCAAGGCCCAGCAGGGGAGGCCCCCGCCTCAGCCTGCGACGGCGTCCACGCTGCCTGGCCCCTGTTCTTTGGCCAGGGCCAGAGCGCTTTTGGTGCGCCCGACAAAGAGCTCCGGCGTGTCCTCGACCTGGGCCTGCGCCACGCCGAGGCAGGCCGTGAGCGCCACGCCCTGGCGAAAGGGGTGCGTGGCGACCAGGGCGGCGAGCTTGTCGGCGAACCGCCGCCCCTGCTCCACGTCGATGCCAGAGGCCAGGATGAGGAACCGGCCGCTGCGCCAACGGAACACGAAATCGGACCGGCGCACATGCTGCTTGAGAACCTGGGCCAGGTCAAAGAGAACCTTGTCACCCGTTTCGTAGCCCTGTGCCTCGTTCACCTGGCGAAATCCGTCCACGTCGAGGAAAATGCCGCAAAAGCGTACGCCGTAACGGCGCAAGGATTCCAGCTCGCGCACGATGAGCTGGTCGAAGGCCGTGCGGTTCAGCACCCCGGTGAGGGCGTCGCGGTGGGTGTGCTGATCCAGGGCATGGGCCAGATGCTCCACCCTGATGGCTGCCTCGCGGTAGGGTCGAATAAGGGCAGTAAAGATCAGGACGGCCTGCCCGGCCAGGACCAGCAGACCCACGGCCAGGGCTGCGTAGCTTTCGCCCGCCAGAATCTTTGCGTGGTCCGGGTGGTCACGGAGCAGGGAGTAGGCCACAAGAAATTCGGCCACCAGAGCAACGGCCAAAACGGCCAGACTGCCAACGTACAGGAGGCTCGCGCCCCGCGCCTGCGGAACGCCGACCAGCGAGAGGTCTTCATCCTGCGGCATAGCCTGTCCCCTCCTTCGAATTTCCGGCAACAGCCGCCCTACTTGGCCACGGGCGGCTCGAAGGTGTAGCGCAGTTCACCCACCCCATTCTTCAGGCGCAGGTCGATATTGACGCTGTCCCAGGTCCAGCCGTAGCGGTCAGACACTTGGCGGCCGGGGCCGTAAAGCTCGATGAGGTGGTCCTTGATGAGAAAGAAGTTGCCCTCGCCCTCAAAGACGATGCCCGCGCCGGCAAAAACGCCCCTGGGGAAGTAATAGGCAACGGTGCGCACCTCGGCCTGGCCGAGACGCAGATGCTCGTCAGGCCGCTGGTAGGTGTTCGCAAGAGGGCGCGGCGTGGTCACGGGCACCAGCCCCAGATCGGCCTTGGCCTTGTCCAGCGGCGTGGCCCAAGGCAGATCGCGAAAAGCCGTGGGGGCGGGACGGGTGGCGTAGGTCATATCCGGGCGCACGGGCCGGGGAGAACGCCTGGGACGAGAAATGAAGGGCGGCGGAGCATCGCCTGAATCATTGGACTGCACCTGTGAAGCGGGCAGCGGCGGGGAGTCCGGCTGCGCCGCATGGCCCATCGGTGCGCTGAACCAAGTGGCCGCCAGGACGAGGGCGGTCAGGGCCGAAGCCGGGAAAAAACGCATGGAGCCTCCAGGGCGCAAGTTTGCACCTGTGCGACTCTCCCCCGTCTGCGCGTGGAAATCAAGGGGCTGGCCGTATTTTTATAAGTAGAAGGCCTGCGACTGCGCCCTGGCCAGGGCGAGCTCGCGCGTTTCCAGCACCAAGCGCCCCAGGCGCAGCAGACTGCGGCCGGAGCTGATATCCTCCAGCAGGCGCTTCTCACGCGAGAGGCGCAGCGTCACGCGGTAGGGAGCGGGGCTGAAGGGATCCGTTGCCTCATACACGCGGAACAGGTCCAAGGGCAGGGCGACCTGCGAGGTTTGGTGCTCAGTGATATGCGCGTTTGACATGGCGTCCTCCTGTCTGGACACGTGCACAAACCGCACCGGGTCAGAATTTCGTCGTGCCGACAAGATGTTTCGGTCTAGCCAAGCGAACTCACCGTCTCTTTTCGGCGCAAAAAAGCCCCCCGCGCCAAAGCGCAGGGGGCCGTGATGCGCAACTGCGAGGCTAAGCCTGGGGGCTCAGGCTCTGAATGACCCAGATCACGCGGCCAAGAGTGCGGGCGGCCATCTCGGCGGCGGGCACATGCAGGTCGGCATGGGACTTCTCCTCGGCGCGAAGGACGAACTGCCCGTCCTGGTAGAACACGCGGCGGATGAGCAGCCCCTGGTGGGGAAAATGCACGGCGCAGAGGTCGCCGTCAGGATGCTGGCGCTGTGACATGTCCACGCCCACAAAGGCGCCGCGCAGGATGAGCGGCTCCATGCCGGCGGCATCAACGCGAAGGACGGCGAGTTCAGGCCGGTAAAAGGACTCGGGGATGGACAGGTCCTCGGTGGGCAGGGGGGCCCAAACGGCGGGATCCGCGCTGCCGCCTGCCATTGTCGAAACCTGGACCACGCGGCCACGAGCATTGGCGCGTCCATAAGCGGCCGGAGTCTCGCGCAGCAGATTCTCCGCAGCGACAGCCCCGCGGCTGGCGTTCAGGTAGACAGGCTCCTGCCCATCGGAAAGCCAGTTGGGGTTTAGCCCGTGACTGCGATACAGCTTCAAAAACCAATCGGAAGGAACGGAGCAGCGCCGCTTGGCGTCAGAGATGCTCGACTGACGCACCTCAAGGACCTCAGCCAACTGCACCTGGGTCCGGGCGCCGGTGGCCTTTTTAATGCGCTCCATGGCCTCCTCAAACCAGCGTTCAAGGCGCTCGTCGCACTTTTTCTTCAACTTTGCCACTGCAATCCTCCGTATTGAAAATCCTGTATCAGTAAACTGAGTAAAGAAAAGCAACTATACAACATACGTTCTGCTGGTGCTTTTCACGAACTGAATATAGTTGGTCGGAAATGCTGCCGTCAAGGGGAAACACACCAACCACTGCGAAGAGGCGCCAAGCCCAGCAATGCGTTGTATTCATAATTCTTAACACACATGGTATGCACACTGAGGACGTTCCTTTTATATCAGGATGCGCTTCTGTCAATATGCAGTCACCAAAATTAAGTAGAATCCGTATACAATACCACACCTGGGTAGGTGATGATCTCATTAAGCAGCCGGTTCGGCCATCCACAGATTACAGAATATCCGTATTGCATCCCAGAGACACGCCCAACCTCCCGCCTTCCCTCCTGTAAGCAGCCGTGATAATGAACCCTTGAACCTGCGCACAGCAGGTCTATAATTCGCTGACCACAGCTTCGTGAACAGCGCCATACGCACCAGCGAGAGCTAAAATGGTTACAAAAGACTCCAGCATCTTCAGGGCATACGACATCCGAGGCATCGTTGGCCGCGACTTCGACGCTGATTGGGTGGAGCGTCTTGGACGCGCCTGCGGCGCATACTTCCTCTCCCTGGGCCACACCCGCGCAGTCGTAGGGCACGACTGCCGCCTCACCTCTCCGGAGTTCCAAGAGCGCCTGGTGCGCGGCCTTGCCGCAACCGGCGTGGATGTGCTGTTTCTGGACATGGTGCCGACGCCGGTCTGTTATTTCGCCATCCGTCACCTGGGGTACAAGGCCGGAGTGATGATCACAGCCAGCCACAACCCTTCAGAGTACAACGGCTTCAAGGTCTGGGCAGGCAAAAGCACCATCCATTCCGGGGAAATACAAAAGCTTGCGGCGTTGATGCAGCAGAACCAGTTCCCCGCAGGCAACGGCCTTGCCACCTACCACGACATCGCGCCGGCCTATCTGGAGACTGTTTCCGCCCTGGTGAAGCTTAAGCGCCGGGTGAAGGTGGTGCTCGACGGCGGCAACGGCGCAGCCGGGCTCATCGCCCGCGACCTGCTGACCCTTGCCGGGGCTGAAGTGATAGAGCTCTATTGCGATCCGGACGGCCGCTTCCCCAACCATCACCCAGACCCCGTGGACGAGAATAACCTGGGCGCGCTCAAGGCCAAGGTTCTGGAAACCGGCGCGGAAGCAGGCATCGGCCTGGACGGCGATGGCGACCGCATCGGCGTGGTGGACCAGAACGCCCAGGTCATCCATGGCGACAGGCTGTTGGCCATCTTCGCCCGGCAGGTGCTCGCGGAGAAGCCCGCGTCGGCCATCATCGGCGACGTGAAATGCTCGCACCTGCTCTTCCAGGACATCGCCAGACACGGCGGGCGGCCCATCATGTCCGCAACCGGGCACTCGCTCATAAAGGACCGGCTGCTTACCGAAAATGCGGCCCTGGCCGGAGAAATGAGCGGGCACATGTTCTTCGCCGACCGCTACTACGGCTTTGACGATGCGCCCTATGCAGCCCTGCGCTTGGTGGAGATTCTCTCCGGCGCGGACAGTCCGGTGTCGCAATTCCTTGAAGACTGGCCAGCCACTTTCGTCACGCCGGAGCTACGCGTTGACTGCCCGGAACACATCAAATTCGCAGTTGCCGACAAGGCCCGCGACGAGTTCGCCAAAGCCTACACCCTTGAGGGCGACGACGGCGCGCGCCTTGTGTTCCCGGATGGCTGGGCCCTTGTGCGCGCCTCCAACACCCAGCCCGCGCTTGTGCTGCGTTTCGAAGCCGAAAGCGCGGAGCGCCTGGCAGAGCTTCGCAGCCTCGTGGAGGTCCCCCTGGCCCGCTGGATCGCCGAAATGACCTGACGCTTCTTCCCCAACCACGCCTGCAAGCCCCGTCGGAACCCCCTGGCGGGGCTTTTTTTGTGCGCACCCTGTGCCTTGGACTCTTACAATACAAGAGTGTCGCCAACAGTGTAGCTGCATGCCCCACAACTTTGACGCGGGCTTGCACGGAAGAACCACCGCCATCACAGCGGCCTGAGGTGAGGCACGCCATGTCCGACGGCACCTTCTTCCCACGACTCGCCAGACGGCAAGCGAATGAAACCGCCGCCACTTTGATGTTGACATTCAATTTCAATCAGTGCATTCAACGACTGCGCGCCAGAACGATCCCATAGGCGGCAAAGGAGAGTGTCAATGTATACGGAAAACCCAGGGGCATGCGGACTATCCGCCAGCGCGGACCCGCACCTTTCGAAAATAACGGCGAAGCCTGGGGGCTGCGGCTGCTCCGGAGCGTGCGGAGGGCTGGGAGCCTGCGCCACGAACACCGCCCACGAAATGGCCGAGAGTCTGGGCCGGGCCGTTGACGCACGGGACAGGAGACTGTTCCAGCACTCCGCAGTGGTCGCGGACCTCGCAAGCCTGCTGGCCCAAGCCCATGGCCTCACGCCGCGCCAGACGGACCTGGTGCACATGGCCGGGCACCTGCATGACGTGGGCAAGATCGGCATTCCGGACTCCATACTGTTGAAGCCCGGTCCGCTCACTCCTGCCGAATGGGAGATAATGCGCCGCCACCCCCAAATGGGCGCGGAAATTTTGCGCCCGGTGAAGGTCTTCTGCGGCAGGCCCGGCGTATGCGAGATGGTTCTTGCGCACCATGAGCGCTGGAACGGGTCAGGGTACCCTTACGGCCTGCGCGGCAAGGACATTCCTCTGGGCGCGCGCATCCTGGCCGTGGCCGACGCGCTCTCCGCAATGACCGAGGAGCGGCCCTACCGCAAGAGCCTGACCGTGGAGGAGGCCATTGAGGAAGTCGAGCGCGGCGCGGGCACACATTTCGACCCTTGCGTGGTGCGCGACCTGCTGGCCCTTCGCGGGCCGCTGGAAAGCCTGCTGAAGAGCGCAACAATCGAGCCCTGCCAACTGGCTGCGACAAACGGCATCCCCTGCCCCGCAGTGTGCATGGGCCCGGCCACTCGCACCTAGCCGGGAGCCAGCCAGAGGGCCATAATTTTCCGCCCACACCTCCACTCCTTCCGCCCACACTCCCCCTCCCAACGCAGAGGCGGCCCGGACGATGAACATCCGGGCCGCCTCAAGCCGCGTCTGGTGGGGGGGGCTAGTTCACCGGCGTTTTTGAACGCATGACCAGCTTCTGGGCTCCGATGCCTGCGAGCTTTTCCTTGAGAGCGCGGGTGTCTGTGGGCGTTCCCTGGAAAAAAACCACCACGCGGTGCCAGGCCTTGCCATCAGCAGCGCCGGTCTCAATGTCGCCCTTGAGCCCAAGGCTCTTCACCCGCTTGAGATACGTCTTGGCGGCTTCGGCGTCAGGGAAGGTTGCCGCCTGGTAGGCGTAGTCGTAGCGCTGGGTGTCAGGGTCGGGCTTCTGCTCGGGCTTCTTCTCCTCGAGCTTGGCAACCTTCTTGTCAGCGAGCTTCGCCGCAGCCTTGTCGCCCGCCTTGGCGTCCTTCTTCTCTGCGGGCTTGTCGCTGGGCTTGGGGTCTTTCTTTTCGTCCTTTTTCGCCGGGACGGCCTTGTGGTCCGAATCGATGGGGCGGGTCGGGGACGGCCCCTCGTGCTTCTTGCCTAGCTGCTCACTATAGCCCAGCTCCTCTGCCTTGAGCACTTCCGGCGGCGGGGCGGCTCGGTTCAGGCTCTCCCTGGGCATTATGCCCGCCACCACAGGCACTGCGGTTTCCGGCCTGTGGCCGCGGCCAACCAGCACCCCAAGCACAAAGAACAGACAAAGCGACAAGGTGAGGCCTGTGATGAGCACAGCCATGCCGCCAAATCCCAGGGTAAAGCTGTACTGCCTGCTGGCGCTATTGGGGTCTTTTAACCTGATGGGCGCATTCATCTGCCGGGACTCCTTGAAAGTTCTGCTGCGTCTGCAATCAGGCCCATATTCAACCCTGCGCGGGGGAAGAGGCCAACGCCGCGTCCTCGCTCACCTGGTCCATGCGCTCCGGCGCGCTGACGCCCAAGAGCTCCAGCCCGGCCGCCAGGGTGACGGCCACGCAGGACAGGAGCAGCAGGCGGGCCGAGGCCACATCCGGCCCGGCGGAAAGCACGTGATGCTGCGAATAATATTTATGTAAAGCTGCGGCAAGCTCAGACAGGTAGTTGCTCACCATATGCGGGGCCAGAGTCTCCGCCGCTGCGGCCACGATGTCTGGGAAGCGCTCCATGAGACGGCACAGCTCCAGATCTTCCGGGGTGTTCAGATGCTCACAGCCAGCCGACCCCGGCGCAGCGGGGAGAATGCCCGCATCGCGCGCCTTGGCCAGCATGGAGTGCACCCGGGCGTGGGCGTACTGCACGTAGTAAACAGGATTGTCCATGCTCTTGCGGCGCACCAGCTCCAGGTCGAACTCCAGGGGCGAATCACTCTTGCGTGAAAGGAACAGGAAGCGCGCGGCATCGGCCCCGACGTAAGAAACCACGTCGGAGAGGGTCTCGAACTTGCCAGCGCGTGTGCTCATGGCCACCTGCTCGCCATCCTTCAAGAGGCTCACCAACTGCACCAGGATCACGGTGAGCGCGCCTTGGCGGCCCAGCGCCGTCACCGCGCCCTGCATGCGCGGCACATAGCCGTGGTGGTCCGCGCCCCAGATGTCGATGACGCGGTCAAAGCCGCGCTTGAACTTGTCGTGGTGGTAGGCGATGTCCGAGGCGAAGTACGTGAGCTCCCCCGAAGACTTGCGCAGCACGCGGTCCTTGTCGTCGCCGAATTCCGTGGTCTTGAACCACAGGGCCCCGTCCTGCTCGAAGGCCAGCCCGCGCGCGGTCAAATCGTCGAAGGTTTCCTTGATGCGCCCGGCGTCCACCAGGCTTTTCTCGGAAAACCACACGTCATGGCCCACACGAAAGTCCGTCAGGTCCTTCTTGATGCCCGCAAGGATCTCGTCCACAGCCTCGGTGAAACAAAGGTCGATTGCCTGTGATTCCGGCATGCTGAGAATGTCTGGATATTGTGTGTGAACACGCCCCGCGATATCCTTGATGTAATCGCCTCGATAGAAATCCTCTAGATCGGGAATTTCCTGCCCGGCAAGCTGGCGCAGGCGCAACCACACGGAATCGCCCAGGATGCGCATCTGCCTGCCCGCGTCGTTGATGTAGTACTCGCAGGAAACCTCGTGCCCGGTCTTGCGCAGCAGGCGCGCCAGACTGTCGCCCAGGGCCGCGCCCCGCCCATGGCCGATATGCAGCGGGCCCGTTGGATTGGCGGAAACATACTCCACCTGGACCTTTTGCCCGCGCCCCGGACTGGACGCGCCATAGGACGCGCCCGCAACGCTCACGTCGTCCAAAATGGTGTGCCAGAAGCTCTGGGCAAAGGTGACGTTGAGAAAGCCAGGGCCGGCCACCTCAATGCGCTCGAAGTGCGAGGACTGGCCGCGCAGATCCGCCGCCAGGGCCTCGGCAAGATCGCGGGGCTTCTGCTTGGCCGCACCGGCCAGCAGCATGGCCACGTTGGCGGAGTAGTCGCCGAATTTGCGTTCGCGTGGCGGCTCGATGAGCGTCTTTTCAGGCCAGGACAGGTCCAGGCGGGTCAGTGCGGCCCGCAGGGCATCCTCAAAATATTGCTTGGCTTTCATGGGTTCCCCTTCAAAAAAACTGCATCTGCCTACCAGATTTCCCGCCAGGAGCAAAGCCCCGCAGGGCCGCAGCTCCCGCTGGGCAGCAGCTACGCCGACGGCGATCTCCTGCCCCGGCAGGCGGGATTGTTCGCGCTGCGCTCAGCCCGCCGCGCGTAAGGCCAGGTCGGGCTCGTCCCACAGGCGCACGGCCAGGCCCAAGGCGTTGTACTCGCGCTCCAGAACGTTCTTCTGCCCCAGGGCCTCGCCCTGCAACCGCCGCGGGATGCTCAGCACCTGGGCGGATTCCGGCAGCTCCGGCAGTCTGCTGCGGATGAAATCAAGCAGGGCGCGGCTGCGAACGAGCTGTCCCAAAGCCGGATGCCTGGGCCCGGCCAGCACGGCCAGCCCCTCCTGCTCCACAAGGCCAAGGCGCGCCAGGGGCACCCCGGCAGACCATAGCGTGAGCAGAGCCGGGGCCAGTGCAGCCACCGCAGCATCAAGAGACCAGGGCTCGAAGCTTCCGGCGCGCCAAAGCTCGGCCAGGGGCGTGCCCTCGAGCACCAGGCAGGGATACAGGCGCGCCAGTTGGGGCCGCAGGCTTGCTGCGCAGGCAACATCAGCCTGGAACATATCCGGCGTTTGGCCGGGCAGGCCGGGCATGAGCTGGATGCCCAGATCAAGGCCTGCCGCGAGCACGGTTTCGCAGCCCAGGCGCGCCGTGGCGCCGTTGTACCCGCGCAGGCTGGCCGAAAGCGCCGCGTCGTCAAAGCTCTGCACGCCCAGCTCCACCAGGGACAGGCCCAGGCTTTTCAGCTCCGCCAGTTGGATCGCATCCACCGCGTCCGGCCTGGTTGAGCAGCGCACGCGGCTTATTCGCCCCGAGTCCAGAAAACGCCCGGCCAGCTCGATGAATCGCCGGGGCCAGGGCTCCGGCAGGGCGGTGAAGGTGCCGCCGTAAAAGGCTATCTCCTGGGGATGTGCGTCCGCAGTCTCCTCAAGCTGGGTCTCCAGCCGGGCGAAGATGGCTTCGAGGGGTTCCTGGGCCTGGCCTGTCTGCGCTGCCTGGTCGCAGAAGATGCAGCGCCGCGGGCACCCGGCAAAGGGCAGAAACACCGGCAGCACGGGGAATCGCAGAACCTTTGGCGGCTCCGGGTGCGGAAAACGCAGGAGGATGCGCCCCAGAGGGGGCGAGAGAGTCACGGAACGGCTCATACGGCAGGAGAGGCCGCACCGGACGAGGTGTCGGAAACCAGCCGCCCGTCGGCGATCTTGATGATGCGGCCTGCTTGCGCGGCCACGGCCTCGTCATGGGTCACCAGCACGATGCTGGTGCCTGTCTGGTTCACCTGGGCGAACAGGCGCATGATCTCCGCGCTGGTGGCGCTGTCCAGCTGGCCCGTGGGCTCGTCGGCCAGGATGAGCCGGGGTTTGTTCAGCAGAGCGCGGGCCATGGCCACGCGCTGCTGCTGTCCGCCGGAAAGGTTGGCGGGCTTGAAATTCACGCGGTCGGCCAAGCCCACTCTGCCCAAAAGCTCAAGCCCGCGTGAGCGCAGCTCGGCCTGGGAAAGATCGGAATACATGCCCGGCAGCATGACGTTCTCAAGGGCCGTGGCGTAGGGCACCAGGTAGAAGCTTTGGAACACGAAGCCCAGCACCGTGTTGCGCAGGCGCGAAAGCTCGTCGTCCGGCAAGCCGGAGACATCACGCCCCAGCAGCCGGTAGGCGCCGCTGGTGGGCGAATCAAGGAGCCCCATGAGATGCAGCAGGGTGCTCTTGCCGGAGCCGGACGTGCCCTGCAGGGCCACGAACTCCCCCGCGCGGATGGTCAGGTCGATGCCGGAAAGGACTTCAACGCCGCCGTCTACGCCGTGATCCCCCGCGCCATTGCCACCCCCGTGTGAACCCCCTTCTGCCTGGGCCGCCTGCGGAACGCCCTTGACCGCATCGGCCTTTGCGCCGCGCCGGAACAGCCGGGCCAGCATGCCCGGCCCCTGGTTCGGGGCCAGCACCTGGCGGAAGACCTTGCGGATGCCGGTCAGCTCCACCACGGGCTCGCCCAGCGGAAGTCCTTGCTGCAAAGCCGAGGTCATCAGCCGCCCTTCTTGCCGCCGCCCGAGCCGCCAGAGCCGTTACTCCCGGCAGGCTTCACGGCGGGCTTTTCCTCACCCTTCTTGGCCTCGGCAGGCTTTTGCTGCCCAGCCAGCACTATCTGCGTGGCCACCTCGTCGCCCTCGGCAAGGCCTTCCAGCACCTCGCTGCGCTCCAGGCCCGGCAGACCGAGCTTGGGCTCCACGCGGCGCACGCCGTCCGGCTGCGACTTGTCCACCACGAACACGGTCTGCTTGCCCGCCACCCACTTAAGGGCCTGATTGGGCACTGAGAGCACGTCCTTGCGCGTGTCCACCACGATGCGGCACTGGGTGGTCATTTCTGGCCGCAGGGAAAGGGCCTGGTCGCGGTCCACGGTGACAAGCGCCTTGTAGTACACGATGTTGTCGCGGATCTCCGGGTCCGGGTACACGCGGTCAACCAGCCCGCTGAAAGTCTTGTCCGGCTGGGAGTCCACGCGGAACTCCACGGGCAGGCCCGGCCGCACGCGGCCCACGTCGGTCTCGTCCACGTAGATCCACATCTCAAGCCGCGTGGGGTCGAGCACTGTGACGAGGTTCGCCACCTGCAGGCCGGCCACGATGGTTTCGCCCTCCTGGGCCGTCACCTGGGAGACCACGCCGTCGATGGGGCTGACGATCTTGGTGTAGGAAATGCGCACGTCGAGGGTCGCCAGCACGGCCCGGGCCGCTCCGCCCTCGGCCTTGGCCACCTTGTGGTTCTGCACGGCCTCGTCCAGCACGCTCTGAGCTTGCAGACCCTGCTTGGTCAGGGTCTCGTACCGGGGCAGGGTGAGGCCCGCGAACTGAGCCTTGGCCTCAGCCAGCTTGACCCGCGCCTCGGCCTCCTCGCGCTGGGCGAGAAGCTCGCGGGCGTCGATCTCAGCCACCACCTGGCCTTTTTTCACCGCATCGCCCACGCGGACGTACACGCGGGAAATGGTGCCCGTGGCCCGCGCCCCGATCTTCACGCTGGCGCCCACCTGGGCCTTGATGATGCCCGTGGCCTCAAGCACGCGGCTCACCGTGTCCTTCTGCACCTGCGCCGTGGCCAGCACCTTGGTCTCTGCGGCGGCCCGGCTCTTTTGGACGAAATAATAGCCTCCGCCAGCCAGCAGCAGGGCGCCCAGGGCATAAAACAGGAGTTTCTTCCGCGTCATGGTGTGTATTTGCGCCTCATGCGTCCGCGCAGCCAAGGAAGTCCCTTGGGCAAGCGCGCCGACGCGATGGTTGAATACGTGCAAAACCCTTTACGCGCAACGCCTTCGGCTGCCCAAAGGGGACCGCCTGGGTCGCGCTGGTGCGGCCAGTCTGGCTGGCCCCACTGGGCATATCGGCGCAACATCCGCCGCAGCTTACGGCTCAGGCTTAGTTTACGCGGCCAGGCGGCGTTTCCGGCGCAGCAATCCCATGCGCCCAACCCGGAGCCAGCTTACTGCACCTGGGTGATGAGCTTGAGGCCGTACTTCTCGATCTTGGCGATGAGCGTGGGCCGCGAGAGGCCCAGCAGCTTGGCCGCGCGCGTGCGGTTGCCTCCGGTTATCTCCAGGGCCTCGGCGATGGTGCTCTTGGCCACCGCGTCCAGCACATGCTCAAAGGCCGCGTTGCCCGCATGATCCATGAGCGCGCGGCGGATGAAGGCGCGCAAGGGGTCGTCCCCGGCCGCCGGGGCCTGCTCCTGCTGGTTGCGCTGCCCTCCAACGTGGCCGCCATGGACCCCGGAGCCGCCGACTCCGATGGCTTGGCGCATCTCCTCGGGCCCGATGGGACACCCGCGGGAAAAGATCAGCGCCTTCTGCAACGCGTTGCCCAATTCGCGCACGTTGCCCGGCCAGGGATGGGCGGAAAGCAGGTCCAAGGCCTCGGGCGTCAGCCCCGGGCTCTGCATGTCCATTTCCCGCGCCAGCCGCGCCAGGAAGTGGTTTGCCAAGCGGGGCACGTCCCCTTCGCGCTCGCGCAGGGGGGGCAGAGTCACCGTGACGACCTTGAGGCGGTAGTAGAGGTCCTCGCGCAGGCGTCCGTCAGCCACCGCAGCTTCAAGATCGCGGTTTGTGGCCGCCAGAATGCGCACATCCACCGGGATGGTCTCGCGCCCGCCCAGGCGCTCGATCTGCTTCTCCTGCAACAGGCGCAGGATCTTGGCCTGCACGTTCATGGGCATGTCGCCGATCTCGTCGAGAAACACGGTGCCGCGCTGGGCCTGCTCAATCTTGCCAACGCGCCTGGAACCCGCTCCGGTGAAGGCGCCCTTCTCATAGCCGAAGAGCTCGCTCTCCAGCAGCGTCTCTGGAATGGCCACGCAGTTGATGACCACGAAGGGCTTGTCGGCCCTAGAGCTGTGCTGCCAGAGGGCGCGGGCCACCAGCTCCTTGCCCGTGCCCGACTCGCCCCGGATGAGCACCAGGGCCTCGGTGGGCGCAGCGCGGCCAATGGCCTTGAAGACCTCCTGCATGGCGCGGCTCTGGCCCACCAGGGCGTCGCCCTGGGTGGCCGCGTCGTGGCTGTCCTCGGGCGCGATGGACACCCGCGCCCGCGCCAGCCGCCCGGCGGTGAGGGCCTGGCCGATGAGCCGCAGGATGTCCGGAATGTCGAAGGGCTTCAAAATGTAGTCGAAGGCCCCGAGCTTGGTGGCCTCGATGGCCGTCTCGGTGCCGCCGTAGGCGGTCATGATGATGACGGGCAGCCCCTGGCAGACGGCACGCATCTGCTGCATGGCCTGAATGCCTGTGATGCCGGGCATGCGCACGTCCATGATCACAAGGTCCGGGGCCGCGGCCTTGACCTCGGCCACCCCGGCCTCGCCCGAGCTTGCAGCGCGGATCTCGAAGCCCTCGCCCTCCAGGATCTTGCCGAAGCTCTGGCGCAGCTGGGCGTCGTCGTCCACAATCAGGATCTGAGCCATACCCTCTCCTGGATGGGCAGGACCAGGATAAAGCAGGCGCCTTGGCCCCGGTCCGACGGTTTCAGGTGGATGTAGCCGCCGTGCTCCTCCATGATGCGCTTGGCGATGGCCAGGCCCAGGCCAGTGCCCTCCTCCTTGGTGCTGAAAAAGGGCTGAAACACGTTCTCGGCCACGTCCGGGGGAATGCCCGGCCCGGAGTCCGTGAGCTGGATGATGGCCACGCGGCCCACCGGACCCATGAACCCGGTCTCTTCGGATATTTCCAAGCGGCCATTCTCGCCCATGGCGTCGCACGCATTGAGAATGAGGTTCACCAGCACTTCCTTCAACTGCTCAGGGTCAACGTTCACCGGGGGCAGGGGCTGCTCGCGCCCAATGCGCACGTCCACGCCGTAAGTCTCCAACCTGTGTTTCAAAAGCACCAGGGTCATGTCCACCACGTCGGACGGGCTCACGTACTGCATCTTTGGCTTGGGCGGGCGGGAAAATTCGAGGAAGTTCCTCACGATGGTGTCCAGGTGGCGGATCTCCTCGCTGATGACTTCAAAGTCCTCGCGTTGGCCGGGCGAAAGGTCCAGGCCGCGCTCAAGGGAGAACAGGCGCATCTTCACGCTGGTGAGGGGATTGCGCACGCTGTGGGCCACGCCTGCGGCCAGCTTGCCCACAAGGGCCAGCTTTTCCGCCTGGATGAGGTGCTCGCGCGAGGCCTTAAGCAGGGCTTGGGTTTCGTCCACGTCGCGCAAAAGGCTCGCCACCAGCACGCCCACAGCCCGCACCTCGTCCGACTGTCCTGAGGGCTGGCCAATGGGCTGGCCCTCCTGGTCCGTCCCAAACGCTGGTCCGCCGTATCCGTGCACGGCCAGGACCGCCGCCTGACTGGAGTCCAGTGCCGCGCCCAGGGCCAGCCGCCGGATCGGCCCCAAAACTTGGCGCAATAGCACCCAGCCCAGCAACAAGCCCAGCACCGCGCCCGCCGGAATGACGAACAGCGAAGCCGTGGTGGCCGTTCGCGCCAGGGAGCGCATGGCCGAAACGCCCAAGTCCGCGTCGCGGGTGTGCAGGTTGAACAGCTCGCGCGAGGCCTCCTGCGCGGCTTGGCGGTGCTTGGCCGCCATGGCCGCCATGGGCGCGCCCTCGCCGGGCAGGCTGTCCGCCAGAGCTTGCAGCGCCTTGGCCTGAAGTTCATACTCCTGGTCGACCCGGTCGACGATTTCGCGCCCGGCCTCAAGGGGCTCGCTGGCGCGCACCTGCAGGAGCGACATGGCGATCGACGCCTTGCGGTCCTTGAAATCCTTGGCGCGCTGCGGGTCCATACGGGCGGCCAGGGCGTCAGCCTCCAGGCCGTAAAGCTGCTCCGACAGGGACAAGGCCCCCACCTGCTGGCTCAGGTTCACCTGGCGCAAAATGTCTGTGGCGTCGAGGTAGTGCTGGGCCAGCCAGTACGTGGCCGTAGCCCCGGCGCAAGCGCAGATGGTAAGCCCCGCCAGAAGCGCGAACACCCGTCCGCGCAGCGAGGGCTGCACGCTCATGGCCAATCGTTTCAGCGCCGTGCTCATGCGTGGCCTCCTTACCCTCAACAGCATAACGCATGCGGGCACGCTTGTCAGCCGCGGCGCGCCGCGTGCCCCTGCGCCCCTTTGCCTGTTGCCGAGCCGGCGCGAACAAGTTTCCACCACCCTGGACAACAACGGTGTCAACAGGCTTATTTTGTCTTTTTACCGGCCATATCATGGCGTTTTTTGTCCGCACCGGGCAGGCCGTGCTACACTGCCAGACCATGAACGAAACAAAGCCCGACCTCCTCCGCGTCCACTACTCCCCGCCGCCGACCGTGGCCCGGTTCATGGCCTCGCGCGCCCTGTACCGGGGCCTCATGGGCCCGGTGGGCTCCGGCAAGTCCTCGGCCTGCTCCATTGAGCTCATGGCCAAGGCCAAGGCCCAGGCCCCGGACGCGACCGGCCTGCGCCGCACACGTTTTGCCGTGGTGCGCAACACCTACCGCGAACTCAAGGACACCACTCTCAAGACCTGGCTGTCCTGGTTCCCTGAGGACGACTTCGGCCCCTTTGCACGCACCGAAATGACCCACCACCTGCACCTGCCGCTGGACGATGGAACAAGCATAGAGGCCGAGTTCCTGTTCCGCGCCCTGGACAAGCCGCAGGACCTGAAGAAGCTGCTGTCGCTGGAGCTCACCGGAGCCTGGGTCAACGAGGCGCGCGAGCTGCCGCTCTCGCTCATCGAGGCCCTAGGCGACCGCGTGGAGCGCTTCCCCTCCGCGCGGGAGGGCGGCTGCTCCTGGGCCGGGGTCATCATGGACACCAACCCGCCCGATGCCGACCACTGGTGGCACCGCCTGGCCGAGGAACAGAAGCCAGAGGGCTGGGACTTCTTCCGCCAGCCTGGCGGGCTCCAGGAAATCGACGGTGCCTTCCACCCCAACCCCCAGGCCGAAAACCTGCCCCACCTGCCCAAGGATTTCTATCTGCGGCGCATGGCCGGTAAAAACCCGCGCCACGTGCGTGTCTACTATTGCGGCAAATACGGGTTCGTGCAGGACGGCATGCCCGTGTACCCGGAGTTCGACGAGGCCCGGCACGTCGCCCAGGCTCCCCTCGACGCCGTTGACGGACTGCCGCTCTTTGTGGGGCTGGACTTCGGCCTGACCCCGGCCGCCGCGCTGGCCCAGCGCCTGCCTGATGGCCGGTGGCTATTCCTCGACGAGCTCGTGTCCCAAAATATGGGCATGGTGCGCTTCGCCGCTCTGCTCAACGACCTGCTGCACGAACGCTACGCACAACTCACCCCGGTCATCTGGGGCGACCCGGCAGGCATGGCCCGCGCCCAAACCGACGAACGTACGCCCTACGACATCCTGCGCGCAAAGGGCCTGCACGCCCGGCCAACAACCACCAACGACCCGCTGCTGCGGCGCGAAGCCATGGCCGCCGCCCTTAGCCGCAACATCGACGGCGCGCCGGGGCTCATGCTCTCGCCCCGCTGCCGCACGCTCATTCGCGGCATGGCCGGGGCCTGGCGCTACCGCAGGCTGCTCGTCAGCGGCGAGGACCGCTACACCGACGCGCCCGAAAAAAACCGCTTCTCCCACGTCTGCGAAGCCGCGCAGTACCTGCTGGTGGGCGCTGGCGAAGGGCTACGGCTGCTGACGCCTCAAGGACCAGCGAGGATGCGCCAAGCTAAGGCCGTCAATGAAAGAGGAGGGAGAGGAGAACGGGAAGGATTTTTTTCCGGGGGGGAATGATTCCCCCCCGGGCCCCCCTCAGGGCAAGCGAAAGGGCTTGGGACGAGCTTCGCTCGACCCAAGCCCTTTCGCTTGCAAAGGTGTCGGGATGGGGGTGTTTCCCGCGCCTTCTCCCGCCCCTCTCCAACACTCCAAAACCGGGCGCTTCCCCTCAATCAGCCCGACTCGGCTTTGCGGTGCTACGCGCCGCAAAGCCGAGTCGGAGATTGACGGGGAGTCCGCAAAGCCGCCCACGACAGCCCTGCCCGCCCCCTTGGGCAGCGCCCTCGCCGGGCGTTGCGCCCGGCGAGCCTGCGGAGTCCAGAGGGCGCATGCCCTCTGGCGGGCACTGTGGATGTATTAAAATGATATCCTGCCATGTTCACAACGGTCTGGCATGACTAGCCTTGCCTCTTTCAGTTTTACTCTGGCACCCTAAAAAATTTCCTGGCTGCCTTTCGCCCGGGTCGCTATAATTGGAAGCATGAAGAAACCCACCGCGACCGCTCCGGTCCCTCGGCCCATGGCCAAGGCGTATGCTTACATCCGCCTCTCCTCGCAAGCGCAAGCCGCCGGCGACGGCGAGCGCCGACAGCGCGATACAGCGCAGGAGTTCTCGACCCGGCACGGGTACGAGATCGTCGACTACCTGCAAGACATCGGCAAGTCCGCGTTCCGCAGTTCGAATGCCTTACATGGCGAATTGGCCGAGTTCCTCAAGATAGCGCAAAAAGGTACACTCGAGAAGGGAACGCTCCTGATTGTCGAGTCGGTGGACCGCCTGTCGCGAGACGAACTTCAACCCTCCATACGGCTTTTACTCAACATTTTCGACTACGGCCTTTTGCTCGGCATCATCTCCGAGGACAAAATCTTCAGCGAAATCAACTTCGATGATTTCCTGCAACTGCTCAACGACATGGCGCGCTCAAACAAAGAGAGCGCCATGAAGTCCGTGCGATCCCTCGAAAATTGGAAGACAAAGCGGGAGAAAGCCAAGAAGGGAATCCCTGTCACCAAACAATGTCCTCACTGGATGAAAGTCAAAAACGGCAAGTTCAAACTGATCCCAGAGCGCGTCGAGATCGTCAAACGGATATTCGCCTGGTACTCGGAGGGCAAGGGGCAGGGCAAGATCGCCGACCTGCTGACGGAGAATGGCGTGCAGGCTTGGAACAAACGCAAGCCCGTCTGGCACCAAAGCTACATCTTCAAGTTGCTTCATAACCGGGCTGTCATCGGCGAATACCTGCCAGAAGTGACCACAGCGGGCGGCAGGAAAATCATCGAGACCATCGAAGGCTACTACCCGGCTATAATCGATAGGGACACATTCGAGTTGATCCAGGATAAAACCCGGCTTCGGCGTGAGAACCACGCCGGGAGGAAGGGCAAAAAATACGCGAATCTTTTCCAAGGCATGACCCGCTGCGATGTATGCGGCGCGCGGATGCGCTACCTTAACCATACAAAAGATGTCACGAGGAAAAGTGGTCTGCGGCCTTGGGCGCTCTATCTGGCATGTTCAAGCTCTCTCAAGAAAAGCGGGTGCAAGAACAAACAGTACTACAGCTACTTGCATATGGAAAACTTCATCCTGTCCGGCGTCCTGTCCGATATCGACATCATCGAGGCCGCCGGTATGCACGTCGAGCGGCAGAAGCAGAATCAGGAGCGTGTGAAGGAGCTGGACGCGCAACTCATCCGGGTAAAGGCCACCATTGGCCGCATGATCGAGACGCTGGAGAACGACGACCTCGGGGACATGCCCGAACTCATTCAGGCGCTAGCGAAGAACCGCAAGCGGCGCACAGAACTGGAGGAGCAGCTTGCTACGGCGCGCGCCGGCGCGGCTGAAGCTCGCGAGGCCGCCCAATCTGCGGGTCTGTTCCGCCTCGTGGAGGAAGCCTACGGCGAGAAGATGCCAGAAGGCATCGACATGTCTGAAGAGGCCGTCTACTCCCGCCGGGTGCGCATCGCGGATCAGATGCGCGCTGTCATCGAGGATGTCGCGTTCCACGAGGATCACATGATCCGCATCAAGACACGCGCTGGCACCGTCTACGAGCTTGTGAAGCGCGAATGGACGCGCATCGAAAAGAGCAAGCGCATCGGCGCCAAGGGCACCCTGACTGCCCGAAGCTACGCAGGCCGCGCCGTCATGCAGCTTGGAACCGAAGATGACGAGGAGGCAAAGTAGCCACTAGCCTCCTTTCCTTCTCCATTTCCTTGTCCCGTCCTTTGCCTTCGCTTCCTTCTTTCTTGCCCCCATTCCTTGCTTCCTTGCATTGTCAGGCTCCCAAACGTAAGCCGCCGGACAACAAGCCCGGCGGCAACACTTCGCAACGCCCCGTCCGGGTCGTCACAATTTCCCTGCTATCGCACCGTCAGCGACGCGGAGTTCCCGCAGTCCTTGGTCACGAAAAGGTGCCGGAGGCCGGGGTCGTCGTTCGAAACCAAGACTCCAGAGCGGTTGTGACCATTGCGCCAGCGAGGCGATCCGGCGGGATGCCAGATGGCGCAGTCGTGCCACCATTCGCCCAAGTCTTCGACGGGCTTCGTCTGCGCGGCTTCGCGAAGAAGCTCGGTCGTAAGCGGCACATGGGGCCGCGGCTTGTACTGCGCAGCCATAAGTTCCGCGGAGCGACGGTTCGCGTCTGTTGGTGCTTCGGGCTCCCATGCTTCGCCCCATGCCGTTCTGTTGCGGACGATGACCTTGGCGGCCAACTCGAGCGGATACTTTGCTGCGAAGAGCACGCCGGGGCGGCGGGCAAACGACAGCACGAGCGAGCCGCTTGGCCTCGCGAAATCGCCGTGGGGCCACAAATGGCCTATCTGGCGGAACGGCGGAATGACGGAGTCCGTCGCCGAGATGAGCATGCCACAAATGGGACGCAGCATGGCTGTGATGTCACCGCTGGGCGACGGCCACGCGCCGATGAGTTCCACCGCATCCCTGCTGCCAAGTGAAACGAAGGTGTAGGGTGAGCCGGAGCCGTCAAGGGAGAACGCAGCGGGCGGGAGCGCA
This sequence comes from Humidesulfovibrio sp., assembly GCF_030689645.1. Classification (GTDB taxonomy): domain Bacteria; phylum Desulfobacterota; class Desulfovibrionia; order Desulfovibrionales; family Desulfovibrionaceae; genus Humidesulfovibrio. The sequence continues at coordinate 26,227 of NZ_JAUYFU010000036.1, read as the reverse complement.
TCGAGTTCGCGCCAGACGCGGCCCGCGCCGCCCAGCGCTTCCGCGTGAAGGACGAGTCGACGTTGCACGGAGAGCACGTCTCGGACCGTCGTGCGGTGCACACGGCCCTGCGAGTCCAAACAGCCGACCAAGTGGGGGTTGCCCGCCGCTTCGGCGAGCAGCAACTGCCGGGTGATGGAGGAACGGCACGGCTTGCCGGTCCTCCGCGACAAGCAAGGCAGCACTATTGCTTGGGCCAGTGTTGTGAGCGTGAGTCTCGTGGTCATGATCCCTCCTGGTTTTGGTGAAAGGGATCACGATCTCTCGAATTCTCGCTGAAAAATCTAGATCAGAAATTTGCGAAATGACGATTTCAAAGTCTTGACTTCAGCATCGTGCCACAGCGGTCCAGGCAATAAATTTCCTTCATTCCTTCGGCTAGACCATCGCTACACGCACGTTAGCACGAGCGCGCCGTGCGGCAAGGCGACCCCATTCGGGGGCGGCTACGCCGCGCCTTGCCCCACGCCGCTTGCTCGTGCAGCGCACAGCTATGGGGCGACGGTCGAAGATGTCTCGCCGCCGGTGGGGGGCTCGGGTCATAGATGTTGTAGGGAGGGCGTACCGGCCCGCTTTGAAAGGGTGAGGTCGTCTTCCTCAAGGTTTGTGAGCGCTGAAAGGCAGCGGAGTACCTACGCGCTTGCGCCCAGTTCTGGACGGCTAGCCAACTTGTACACGATTTTCATTAAACACCTGAAGTCGATCACTTTTTCCTGGGCTCTTCTCTCGGTTTGTGCTATAGATTGATTCCCAAAACGCACAAAACCAAGGAGAAAATATGGACGGAATCTTCATCTGCACAGCGCTGCTCATCGCCATCGTGCTCCTGCGTCAGCGTGGGCAGGAGTCGGACGCGTTAGCTTACGCGCCGGTTCGCGTGGCCCCGGACGACACCGCCACCGCTGCTGTCATCTGCGGCAGCGGCCTCATGACGCATGAGGGCTCGCTCCTCTTCAGCGACGACGACTGGCCGACAAACAGCGCGACGGACGACAGCACCATATCCTTCGGCTACGAGTCGGATACGAGCCGATGGACTGACCCGACGTATGCGTACGAGCTGGATAATATCTATCACGGTACGCTCGTTGACCCGACGTACCATGACGACAGCTTCACCAACTCATCCACCTTTGACGACTCGTTCTCATCGAGTAGCTTCGATGACAGTTGTTCAAGTAGCAGCTTCGACGATTCCTTCTCATCTAGCAGCTTCGACGACTAGCTGACAGAGACTCTTGCCGTACCGAGACGGCACAGCAAAAGGGGGCCTTGCGGCCCCCTTATCATTTGATGATCCATGATTCGGAATCCTGCCTTGACCGACCTAGTCTCCTTTGCCCGGACGCATTTCCTCGTCCCGTCTGCCCTTCGCTTACAGCTCGGTAGCCAACCGATACCTGCCACGGATTGTTTGTCCGTGGTCGGGCGCAGACGTTGCCTTTGCAGGGGGTTACTATGAGACCTCTGTACCCTGCACGCCGAATCGGCGTACAGGGTACATCCTCGATTCCATTGAAACGGCACTTTCCAAGCCAGTTGATAGCCAGCTAGTATCTTGTCAGTACGCCGCCGTGGGCTTTTACCCCACATGCCGATATCAACCGCCTTAGGCGCTATCTGTGCTCATGATTTCACCGCCAGGGCATTCTTCCTGGCATCTGCTTCTTTCGGCCCCCGAGGTGTCACAGCGAGGCGGTACTCCAAGGCTAGTACATGAGTTTTATAGCGATAGTTCCTCTCGTCGCCGTAGCGGTGCGGGTCGGGCTTTCGCCCTTTAGCATGGCTGCTCTAGCCGCATCGTGCTTATTTCCGGTTGCCAGCCGGTTTCGTCACGCGCAGCCGCCATGCCCCTTCCACGTCACGATCCAAGCCCGTGAGGGCGTAGGTGTCGTCCCGTGACCTGGGTTTCCCAGGTTTGCAGCATTCAACGTATCCAAGCGCACCAACTCGTTGATAGCCATGATCTCAACGACACTTCACACCTTCTGCTAACGCAAAAGTAGCTTGTGCCGCTGGATCCCGAACCGTACAGGCGCGTTTCCGTCGCATACGGCTCTCCGGTTGCGAGCAAACTTGATGAGACCGTCGCTGGCTAGACGACGGCTACTGGTTGGCTACCAGAAGTTTGCTCTCGGTCAAAACGGCAGGGTTAACGATTCCGATTGGCATGGCAAAGACGAGCGCCTTGGTTTTGGAGCGCACGTCTCCTGATCCTCTTCCTCCTACATGTACGGGTTTGCGCATCCCTTCTTGCGGCACGTGAGTGACGTCCACTGCGGGCCGTGTCGGTGTGAGGGCCGACGGGGTAGAATGCGGGGCTGCGCACAGCATACCACGTCGGTGCCGGCGATGCGCAAGGGCAGCGGGCAGGAAAGGCTCGAAGTCAGTCCACCTCAATGATGAAGCCATTTACACTTTATGTTTCAGAATATTGCGTGTCATCGAATGCGCTAGACGCGGCATGCCGGCCGCGATTGTGAAAAAAGTAATTTCGACCAACCCCGGATTTCACGTTGACGGATTTCCCTCAAGCAGTCAGCCGTGATTTGATGGCCCCCCTTTCCGCAACCTTTAACCCGTATACGGAGGTATACATGGCCATTATCAAAAAGGCGACGAAGTGCGACAAGCAGCTCAACATCAAGATTACCGTGCAGGTTCATGCCCGCTATGAAGCGGTCAAGAAGGCTTGCCTAGCGAAGAGCTGGGTGTTCACTCTCCAGCCGGACTTCGAGTCTTGGTTGAACACGCAGCTTGACGGTGCGGAAAAGGAGCTTGCCGCTCACGACAAGACGTTGGCGAAGCAGGCGACCGAGACCGGTGTCGGCGCGTAGCCGTGGGCATCATAAAGGAATACCAGCGGCCCGGGCCGGGGGACGTTGCGCTCGTGCGCCGAGCGCAACGCTCCCTTGCCTTGGCTGGCCGACATCACGATCTGATGCGGTACCTCGAGCGTGACAGTTTCCAGAATGTCGCCGGGGCGCTTGTCGAGCGCTACATGCCGCGCTCCAGCCGGAAGCAGCTTGAGATAGCCGAGGTCTTCGGTGAGCTCTACGCTGTCTGGTTCGTGCTCGCGCCCATCGCCAATGGCGCACAAGGCTACTGGCGCCCGTGGTGGTGCCCCGGCGTCTTCACAAGCTGGATGCGTATCGAAGCGAATCGCTTTCACCGTTGCTGGCTCGGGCATGTCGGCTACGACTGGACAACCACGCAGATAGCGCCCGGTGCGGCGGCGGCACGAATCACCGACGAGGCGTTCATCGCCCACGTGCAGTGTCTGCTTGACCATGCGGCCGGGGGTACGCTGCGCGCCAGCTTCGCCCGGTACGTCCTGGGCAGCCTTGCTTGGCGGCATCTGGCAGAGACTACTCTGTCCGTAGCCCGCGAGTACCGTGCGGGCATGATGTGGAACGAAGACGGCTGTTGGCTCATGTCGGCGAAGCCGTTCGAAGGTGTCGGCGCGGTGTGGACCGACCTGCGCGAGCAGCCGGCGAAGGTTCTCGCTTGGGAAGCGCACGTAGCCAAAGGCTTACTGTACGCTAGGATGCATGACGTGTCCGTGCAGCGCCTGAAAGAGAGCGTGCGCACGGCGCTGGCCTCCGACGCCTCTCCCGAGCACAAACTCCGGCGCATCAACGCCGCGGCGCGTAGCTTTTACCACTTCGCGCGCTACGCGTTTGACGCTCGGCAACAAGCGCAAGAGCTTGAGGCCTGGATATGGCGGCGCGTGAACCGGCACATCGTTCAGACTACGCCGCCGCTTACCGGCCGGTACTTCAATCTGCGCCACGTCCCCTGGGACACGCGGCTGCACTTCGAAAGGAAGTCGTATCTGCTGGATAAAGACGTGTCCGAAGAGCAGTGGATCAACCTGTGGAACCCGCACCGGTAGCGGGAAGGTAGGAGTATAGATGTCGCTCACGTACGACAAGGATGGCTTCAAGCTCTCCATCACCGCCGGTGTCGCAGACGAGGCGAAGGGCAAGCGACGCTGGACTAGGGTGGCAGCCAACTTCATGGGGTATTCATGCTCTGATCTGGAGAGCCTGGCCACGCTCAAGGCATGTCTCGACTGCTTCCGTCGGGGCCAGCTCGCCCGTGGCAAGCCGCAGCCATGTCTGGGGACGGAAGCGGATGGCGTACTGTTCGCCGTTCGGCAAAAGGACAAAGTGCTGTACCTGCAGATGCAGCGCATGGTCGACGGGCGCATGACCGAGGAGACATATCTCGCGCAGCTCGACGCAGCCCGGCTTGAGATAGCCGTCGGAAAAGCCTTTCAGGCCCTGTCGCCCGTAACCGTGTGGGGACCGGAGCCATAACAACAAGCAAAGCAACAGGGGCGGACACGCAAAACCACTCACAGTGCATCCCACTAACCTGCTACTAAGTCTGGTGGGTACGGTTCAGCTAACGGATGGCACATTCAGCAAATTTGAGGAAAACATGATGAAGAAACAGATGCTTGTCATGCCCACTTACACTACAATCTACAAGGATGGCAGGTAGCTGCGGCTCCCTGCTGCTGTGGAGAAGATCGGCTTGCCTCTGCGCACGTTCCGTGCTTGGCGCAATAAGTACCGCTTAGATTCCAATAGCTCGGGATTGTTCGCGAAGTCGACAAGTTCGTGTTTTTCGATCTGAACGCCTGGGCTCGCTATCTTGAACGTATCCAGATGGCGGCTGTCAAGGATGCGAAGGCGCGGCAGAACCGCTTCTGCCTCGTCCTTTTCTTTCCTGCCGCAGCCATCGCGATGGCCATCGCCGCAGCGTTGCTCCGAGACGGGTGCAAATGTTAACCGGCGAGTTCCTTCTTCCTTTGTCTTGGCATGAGATAGATGCGGGAAATCATCAACCCAGCGGCACTTCGGCTCTTCGTTACCATAGGGGCCAATCAATGATCAGAGCAAGTCTGGCGACGGCCAAGAAGGCCTTCTCATTTGCCTTCACAACAGTCCCCACTCTTTGCCAGTGCCCAGCACGGAACTCTCCTTCGGAAGACGCATCAAACACGAACACACGGCTAGGCAGCTGAGCGCAACACAGCGGGCTTGAGCGAAGCCACATCCTTGTCGCCGCGGGCATGCTCACCCGGATCTTCGCCCGCATCCGCGCGGATCTCGTCCACGATGCCCGCGAGGTTGCGCGCCTGCTGGGCCAGCTCGCTCACGGCCCGGGCGCTCTCCTCCATGACCTGGCTCGTCTCCTCGCTGATGCGCCGCATGTCCTCCATGGACTGGCTCACCTCGCGCCCGGACTGGGCCTGCTCCCGCGCGGACTGGGCGATGCCGCGCACCTCCCCGGCGGCGCGGGAGGCCAGCTCCACGATCTCCGCCAGGGCGTAGACGGGAATCTTCAGGATGCGGGCGATGGCCAGCCCGGCCAGGCCCATGGGGCCCGGCGTGGCCGTGAGGATGCAGTCGAAGTCCTGCTCGAAGCACCAGGCCAGCATCTTCAGGAACGGCGGATAGGCCAGGGTCAGCTCCGGATATTCCGGCATGGCGAAGGAGCCCACGGGCTCGAAGTTCTTGGCCCCCTCCATCGGCGCGCCCCTGGTGCAGGTCACGCAGGTCATGTCCTTGCCGTATTTTTTGGCCAGGGCGATCTGCTGCTGGATGGTCAGGGCCACCCCGTTGATCTCTGCGAAGGTGTCCGTAAAATGCGCCACCCGCAGTTCGCCGCCGCTCCGATTCTGCCGACGCACGCCGAAGGTCTCCATGCACATGCCGGTGAAGCTGCGTTCCCTGGCGAACAGTTCGCTTGAGAGGAAATAGGGCGAGAGCAGCGCGTAAAGTGAGCCCGCCGAGGCCACGTCGTGGAACAGCTGAAAGATGTTGGCGCTGCGCACCGAGGCCAGCATCTTGTCGGCGAAGCGCGACAGGAGCCGGTCCGAAACGCGCCGCACGAAGCGCCGCCACAATTCCTCGGGCGGCACGCTGCGGGTCACGCTGCCGCGCGCAGCGGCGGCCAGCTCCGGGTCGGCCTGGATGGTGCGCGTGGCCTCGGAGAGCAGCATGGCCTGGGGCGAATCCTTGTCGGCCAGGCGCTCGTACAGGGCGGTGCGCACCCGGTCCTTGAGGCGCTCCAGAGGTGTGGCGCGGACCTCGCGCCCGGCCCTGGCGGGGTCGAGCAGAATGTCCGCGAGGCGCATGCAGGCGTGGCTGCGGGGCAGCCGTCCGGCGCGGCTTTTGTAGAACTGGTAGGCGATGCCGTAAAGATTGTGGGCCATGGCCCAGGGCGTGGCCGTGCCGCCCAGCACCCGGCCCCGGCCTTCGCGGATGCCGTCAAGCAGGTTCGCCAGCGTGGCCGGGCCGTCGAACTCGGTGTGCCTGCGGGCGATGGACAGAGACGAATGGTCGTCGCTGCCGCCCACCAGGCTCTTGATCCAGGGCGCCGGACCAGAGGGCTCGATGCCATGCCTTTCGGCAAGACGCTCAATGTCCGCAGGCCGCAGCGCCTCCACCACCTGGCGCAGGAAGGCGTTCTGGGACTCGTCGCGCGAGCCGTTCAGCTCGAAGATGTTGAACAGCAGCAGGCACTGCTCGAAATGCGCCGGGGTCAGACGGTCATTGACCGCGAACAGAGGATGCGCCAGCACGTGCACGATGCCTTCCTCGCGCAGGTAGGGCACAAGGTCGAAGACGTTCTCGCGCAGGCGCTGGAACTCCGCGTGCTGGGCCTCGGTGATGTCGTAGGCCAGCACGTGCAGCTTGCAGCGGTCCTCGGGAAAGTATGTGGTGATCTCCTCGCTGACGAAGGCCCCTGGCAGGTGCGCGATCTCAAGCGAGCCGCTGATCGTGTTGTGGTCGGTTATGGTGACCATGCCCATGCCCCGGGCACGCGCGATCTCGTAGATGCGCATGGGCTCGGTGAAGCTTTCCGGGCACCCCATGCGCTGCAGGATCCATTGGGAGGGACGCGTTGAAAACTTGGAGTGGACGTGCAGATCGATACGAAAGGCGTCTGGGATCACAGAGCCTCCTGGTCATGCGCAACGGCGCAACCGGCCGCGTTCATTGTCGGCCTGGCAATGCACGCAAAGCTGGGCGGTAGGGTTGGCCATGAGCCGCGCAAGGCCGATCTCCTCGCCGCATTCCTCACAGTCGCCGTAGCAACCGGTGTCCATCCGCTTGAGGGCGGCCTCAATCTCGCCTCGGCGCTCCTCCAGCCTGCGCCGCAGGGCGATCTGCATGCCCACCTCCACCACGCGCGAGGCAAATTCGTTCTCATCGGCGCAGGCGTCGAGCCGGGGTTGCTCGTCCAATTCGGCGTCGGGGCAGGGCCGCACGCGGCAGCCATCGAGGGCATCAAGCAGGCGTTTGCGCAACATCTCCAGCATGGTCTCCTCCGTAGGTAGCGGTTGAGCCGGTCTTTTCCGGTGTGCAGAGAATGTCTAGCATGACGTTTGCGCGGGCAGGTTTCCTCTGTGTGACGCCAGCGGAACAAATTGTCCTCTTTATGGGGGCACCGAATAGTGAGGGGCGGCTGAAATGAAGTTTGCCGAGCCAAGAACTTATCCGTAATCAAATGGCACTGTATTCTTTTTTTCCTATAATTCAGAGCGGATGTGCATCATGGAAAGTCCGTTCATGGCGAGGTGTCTGATGAGTTCTGGGGGCATGTTGGACCGCTGATGCCTGCGCGTAAGGGTCTGGACGAGGGAAGCGACAATCGCAGGCAAGACGGGGAAATAGTCGATGGACCCCCGTAAAAGGCATGAGGGCATCGTGTTCGTGTTTCGCAGAAGGCTACCAGTAGAAAGCTCCTCCCAAGGAGCAGTTTGGCAACGCAAGTTCGGTGCGCAAACACTTCCGAAAGTAGCTCAACGCTGGATTATTCTTGCAGCTCTGGCAAGTTGGGCTAGCAGAGTACGACGACATGGAAAGTGTCGCCAGGGTGTGGCAAAGCATCAAAGGCTCAATGGTTAGGCTCTTTTGGCTCAAGAATCCGTCGGGCGAAATCAAAGGACCGGGTGGAGAAATGGAAGCAAGCGGCAGGTGTTGGTGGACGAGAGTGGAACCCCACTGTCGATCATCGTAACCGGAGCGAACAGGCATGAAGTAACCCAGCTTACACGACTGATGGTAACGGTAATTTTAACTACGGCAGGCAAAGGCATGGTATGCCTCTATGCCGACAAGGGCCACGATTGAGATCCAGCGCAAAGAGCAATCGCTGAGAGGGGATTCATGCCATGTTTCTTCTGGAAGAAACATGGCCTGGGCGTTCGTGAAAGAATCGATGTTGGGTGTTCGAGGTGACGCACTCTTGGCTCAATCGGTTCAGGAAGCTCCTGGTTCGATGAAAATAGTTAGCGGATAGCTTCGAGGCCTTGCTTCACCTGGCCGCAGCAAAAACTTGGTGGGGAAAAGTGACAGCAATTTACGGTTAGGTTCTAGGTCTGCGCCGTCTGGCACTGGTCGGGCTCGCGCCACGACCACGCCAGCCAGACGATGAATACTGTGCATGCGATTTCGATGGCGCTGAAGAAGATATAGTAAAGAGAAGGTGTCGTCCCAGTAAAGAGCGTCGCAGACTGGACGCCGGTCATAAGCGTCCCGGAGAAGAGGTTGGCTAGGCGGTTCATCTTGTGCCGCATAACTTTCGTCAGGATGGTCATGGCGATGGGGATCTCCATCAATATGGCTGCCCCGAACAGGAATTCCCTGGTGATTGGCGTTCCGTCAACACGGCCAGATAAAAACTGCTTCAGGATGTCATTGTCCATAAGCATCACAACGTCGCAATAGAGGTAATTGAACATTACGAATATCCACAACCCCGAAAGAGTTGATTCCACGCTTCGCATCTGCTGCCCTCGCGATACAGGGTTGGTGGTTCAGATAAATACTGTCGCACTGTGCCTGATGCGATGTGACGAGGCAACATATTGTACGCACTGAAAATGACGGAGGTGGCGAAAAATGCGCCAAGTTCCCAAAAGCCCCCGGCATTTCTTCACCTGGCCGAAGCAATCGTTTGGTTGAGAAATGTAACAACTATTCACGGATAGGCTCTAAGCCCCGACAGACACATGTATGGGGGAATTGACCGCGCCGTGGGGTCTGAGGCCTTGAAGGGCCTCCACAATATTCTCAGCCGCCTCCATGGCGATTTCCAGGCGGACATGCTCCACGGCCGAGCCAAGGTGCGGAGTGAACACTGTTCGCAATTCCGAATCAAGTAGGGCCAAGTTCACTGCATTTGGACGTCCCGGCAGAGCCCAGTCCTCGAACTCAAAGACGTCCGCCGCGTATCCCGCCAGTCGGCCTTGGCGTAGCGCCGCCGCCACAGCGGCCTCGTCCACGCAGGAGCCTCGTCCGGCGTTGATGAGCAGACAGTCTGGCCGCACAAGGGCAAGCTTTTCCGCGCCGAGCAGGTGCCGCGTACCAGGGGCCAACGGGGTAAGCAGAACGACGAAGTCCGACCTGCGCAGCAAGTCATCCAGCCCGGTCTGCTCCACGTGGAGCTCCGCAGCCCGGTCCGGCCCAAGAGGGCAGACATCGTGCCCCAGCAGCCGGGCACCCCAGCCCTGGAGCCGCCCCGCCACAGCCTGCCCGAGCCTGCCCATCCCAATGAGGCCGACGGTTGATCCCTGTATCCCTGTGCCGTAGAGAGTGGGCCGCCAACCGTGAAAGTTCCCGCCCATGACTATCTGGTCCCCTTGACGGAAATTGCGTCCAAGCGAGAGCATGAGCCCGATGGTCAGCTCCGCTGTGGGCACAGTAAGCAGGTCCGGCACGTTGGTGAGCCATACACCGCGCTCGGTGATGGCCTCCACGTCGTAGTTGTCAAAGCCTTTGAGCGCCGCCCCGATGACCTTGAGTCTTGGGGCGTGGTTTAGGAGCTCCTGGTCCACCCAGTCAGGCATGAACATCATGGCTGCATCCGCTTGGGCCAACCGCAAGAACAATTCCTTTCTGGGTAGGCTTTCGCGGGTGTCGTTCAGCAGGAGGCGGCAGTGTTGCGTCAGATACTCGGTCACTTCGGGGTGTATCCAGTGCGTGATGACGGTGAGCGGTTTTTCCTTCATGCGAATTTCCCCCTGAGCCAAGAGCCCAGCGCATCGACAAGTGTCACCATGACAAGCATGACAAGCAAGAGCGCGGCCACCTCCTGGTACTGCATGAGGCGCAGCGAACCCATGAGCTGGAAGCCTATGCCCCCTGCGCCGACCATTCCCATGACCGTAGACGCCCGAAAGTTGTATTCCCAGCGGTACACGGCAATGTCGGCCATTTGGGGCAGCACCTGCGGAAGCATGCCGTGGAGCATGACCTGCATGGGAGTGGCGCCTGTGGCCCGGATGGCCTCCACCGCACGCTTGTCGCAGTGCTCCACGGATTCGGCAAAGAACTTGCCCACCATGCCCACGGAATGTAGCCCCAGTGCCAGCACACCCGGGAGCGCCCCGAACCCCACAGCCGCCACGAACACGATGCCCATGATCAACTCCGGCACTGAACGCAGGAAATTAAGCACCCCCCTGGCGAGGCGGTGGACCACGGGATGCGGCGAGGCGTTTGCGGCCGCCAGAAAGCCCAGGGGAATCGACAGACACACGGCCAGGAAGGTCCCGGCCACGCTCATGGCCAGTGTGTCCAGCAGCGGCATGCCCCAATTCGCCCAGTTGCTGAAATCCGGGGGCATCATTTCGCCCAGGAGGTCCGCCAAGGCCGGGCCAGCCTCCATGAGCCTTTGGGCGTCGAACAGACCGGAATGCGCAAGGCAAGCCCCAACCGCCAGCATGCCCAGTCCGGCCTTGGCGAGGCTTGCCAGGTATTCCCGCCTCAGTTCACCGATGGTGAATTCATATGTTTTGGACATTGCTACATCTTGGCCAGGTCGAGGTTGAGAATCTTGGCCAGGTCACGCACCACATCGTAGTCTTTGTCCGTGATGGCAACGAACCCGTCAGCCTTGAAGGGCTTGAGCACTGCCGGATCGTTCAAGCCGGTGAAGGCGGCCCTGATCTTTTCCTTGAGGGCGGGGGCAAGGTTGGAGCGCATGACCCAGGGGTATTCGGGAAACTCCTTGGACACGGCCAGCACTTTGACCTTCTTCAAGGAAATGGTGCCCTTTTCCACGAGCATGTTGAAGATGGACTCGGAGAGCCCGCCCGCCTGGGCGTTGTTGTTTTGCACGTTCAGGGCCACGGCATCATGGCTGCCCAGGAAGTGCTCCTCATAGTCGCGCTTGGGCTCCAGTCCCTTGGCCTTGAGGATGGACTTGGGGATCAGGTGCGAGGACGTGGACGCGGTATCCCCGTAGGCCATCTTCTTGCCCTTGATGTCCTCGATGCTGTTCACCCCGGAAGCGATGCTGCCAATGACCACGCCGCGATAGGTGGCCTTGCCTTTCTTCTGCATGGCCGCGAAGGGCTCGATGTCACTCTTGGATTTGGCCAGAACATAAGACAGGGGACCGAAGAAGCCCAGGTCGAGGCGGCCGTGGCGCATGGCCTCGATCATGGAGGAGTAGTCGGTGGTGACCACCAACTCCACTTTCTTGCCCAGACTCTTCTCCAGATAGTCCTTGAGGGCCTGGTTGTTCTTGATGATGGTGCTGGGGCTTTCGTCCGGCAGCAGGGCTACCTTGAGCGTTCCCGGATCAGGGTTGGCGGCAAAGGCATGGGTGCCAAGGATGAGGCTCATGCCGACAAGCAGAAGCGATGCGATGCGTTTCATGGATTCCCTCATGGCTTGCTAGAAGGTTTCGGATGGTGGTTCAGGCAGCCTTGGCCTCAAGGACGGCAAGCTCGTTCTCACCGGTCTCTTCCTCGGGCTGTGACGAGACATCACCGCCAGAAGTGTAGATCTCTTTAAGAGCGCTTTCGCTCAACTCGTTTGGCGGAGCATCGAACACAACCCGCCCGTCCTTGAGGGCAATGACCCTGTCGGCGAACTTCCGGGCCAGGTCCACCTGATGCAGGCTCACCACCGTGCAGATGCCATCCTCCCGGCAGATCTTCAGGAGCAGTTCAAGAATCTCCTCTGACTTGGCGGGATCCAGGCTGGCCACAGGTTCATCAGCCAGGATGATGCGCGGCTTCTGAGCCAGGGCGCGGGCGATGCCTACGCGTTGCTGCTGGCCGCCCGAGAGCCTGCCGGCGCGCGTGAGGGCGAAATCCAGTAGCCCTACGCGCTCAAGGCACCCAAGAGCGTCGGTGACATCCTTGCGCGACCAGGGGAGCAGGCTCCTCCAAAGCGGCGTGCAGCCAAGGCGACCGTTAAGGACGTTGGCCAGGGCCGTCTGGCGAAAGATGAGTTGGTGCTGCTGGAAAACGAACCCTGTCATGCAGCGCAGTGCGTGACGCTTGGAGGCGGTGTCGATAGACCCTATCCCCTCAATCTCCACCGTTCCGCCAGTCGGAACGGTGAGCTGATTCAGGCACCGCAGCAGGGTTGATTTTCCGGCCCCTGAGGGACCGAGGAGAACGCTGAAACGGCTGGCTTCAAAGGTAAGATCCGTGGGATATAGCGCCGTGTGCGCCTGGTAGATTTTGGTGAGGCCTTGGATCGTGAGCATATGGAAGCCCTCCTTGCATGGGAGGAACCCTAGCTTCTGAACTCCAAGGAGTCATGACGGCAGAGTCACAGGCATGTGACAATAGCAGCAGACCTGTTCAGAGGAGCCAACAAGAATAATACGGCCGTCTTTCCTGCGTCACCCACCTTTTGCCGGGCCGTCACACAACCGTCACATGGCGGGGCTTTATGATGTTCCGTGCAAGCGTAAACATCAACCCCTTCGGAGGCTCATCCATGAAACGTCTTCTTTCCGCCGCACTCGCCGCCCTGGCCGTGCTCGGCCTCGCCGCCGTCTCCTTCGCCGGCGACCTCCCGGTCAAGGGCTCCACCACTGTCCAGCCCATCATGCAGAAGGCCGTCGAGGCCTTCATGGCCAAGAACAAGGGCGTGTCCATCTCCATCTCCGCCTCCGGCTCCGGCGACGGCGCCAAGGCCCTCATCGACGGCAGCACCCCGCTGGCCATGATGAGCCGCGAGATGAAGGAGTCCGAGATCAAGCAGGCCAAGGATAAGGGTGTGAACCCCAAACAGATCATCATCGCTTACGACTGTCTGACCCCCATCGTGCACCCCTCGAATCCGGTGAAGAACCTGACCATGGACCAGCTAAAGGACATCTACACCGGCAAGATCACTGACTGGAAGGACGTGGGCGGCGCAGCCGGCCCCATCTCCGTGGTCTCCCGCGACTCCTCCTCCGGCACCTTCGAGTACTGGAACGAGCACGTCTTGAAGAAGGAGCGCGTCTACGCCCGCGCCCAGATGCAGGCCTCCAACGGCGCCGTGGCCCAGACCGTGTCCAAGCAGAAGTCGGCCATCGGCTACGTGGGCCTGGCCTACACCCAGAACAAGGGCCTCAAGGCCGTAACGGTGGAAGGCGTCGGCGGCAGCGTGGAAAACACGCTCAACGGCACCTATCCCATCTCCCGCGGGCTGTACCTCTACTCCAACGGCGAGCCCACCGGCGACGTGGCCAAGCTCGTGAACTACATCCTCTCCGACGAGGGCCAGAAGATCGTTGCCTCGGTGGACTATGTGCCCCTGAAGGCCGCCAAGGCCGCGAAGGCGGACAAGAAGGCCAAGAAGTAACAACGCTTCCCCGAGCGCCAAGACCGTTTCGACCTTCCTCCTTTGGGACCCCTCCTCCCAGCCCGGCCCGGCCCATCCGGACCGGGTTCGGGCGGAGGGGTCGAAACGCAAGAGACCGGAGATTCGCCCATGCGCCGCAGCACCAGGGAAATCCTCATCAAACGGGCCTTCATGGCCACGGCCGTGACCTCGCTGGCCGTGCTGGCGCTGATCATGGTCTTTTTGTTCATGGAGGGCCTGCCCGCCTTCAGCTTCGTCAGCGTGAAGGGCTTCCTGCTGGGCATGGACTGGTACCCCACGGACGAGGCCAACCCGGCCTACGGCATCCTGCCGCTCATCGTGGCCAGCGGCGCGGTGACGGCCCTTTCTTCCCTGGTGGCCATCCCCCTTGGCGTCATGACCGCCGTGTACCTGGCGGAGATCGCCTCCCCACGCGTGCGCGCCGTGGTCAAGCCCATTGTGGAGATGCTGGCGAGCCTGCCCTCGGTGGTCATCGGCTTCTTCGGCATGGTGGTCATGGCCCCGTTCCTCCAGGAATTTCTCGACATCCCCGTGGGCCTGAACCTGGCCAACGCCGCGCTCATGCTGGCCTTCATGAGCGTGCCCACCATCGCCAGCGTCAGCGAGGACGCCATCTACGCCGTCCCGCGCGAACTCAAGGAAGCCAGCTTCGCCCTAGGCGCTACCCACCTGGAGACGCTTGCGCGCGTCACCATCCCGGCCTCGCTCTCCGGCATCGGCACCGCCGTCATCCTGGGCATGAGCCGGGCCATCGGCGAGACCATGGTGGTGCTCATGGTGGCGGGCGGCGCGGCGGTGATTCCGGACTCGCTCTGGAGCCCGGTGCGGCCCATGCCCGCGAGCATCGCGGCGGAGATGGCCGAGGCGCCGTTTCGCGGCCACCACTACCATGCGCTCTTCGCCACGGCCATGGTGCTCTTCCTGGTGACGCTCTGCTTCAATATCCTGGCCGACAACATCTCCCACAAGCACAGCCAGACCGGCTCGGCCAGCCTGTAAAGCGAGGCGAACATGAACGTTGACGCGACCGTCTCCCTGCCCACGCCCCCGCGCCGGTCCCTGTCCGTGACCACGGGCCGCGACCGCGTGCGCAAGACCAAGCAGTGGCTGGCCTTCCTGATGCTGCGCGGCGCCATCCTCATCGTGGCCGCAGCCCTGGCCGTCATCATCGGCTTCCTGCTGGTCAACGGGCTGTCGTCCATTTCGTGGAGTTTCCTGACCGAGGTCCCGCGCAACAACATGACCGAGGGCGGCATCTGGCCGTGCATCGTGGGCACGGTGCTGCTGTCGCTGGGGGCCATGGCCGTGGCCCTGCCCCTGGGCGTGGCCAGCGCCATCTACCTGCACGAGTACGCCCAGCCGGGCAAGTTCATGCGCGTCATCCGCCTGGGGGTGAACAACCTGGCGGGCGTGCCCTCGGTGGTGTTCGGCCTGTTCGGCCTGGGACTGTTCGTCACGGTGCTCGATCTCGGCGTGTCGCTCCTGGCTGGCTGGCTGACGCTGGGCGTGCTGTGCCTGCCGGTGATCATCGGCACCACGGAGGAGGCCCTGAAGAGCGTCCCGGCCACCTACCGCGAGGCCTCCCTGGCCCTTGGCGGCACCAAGTGGCAGACCATCTGGCGGGTGGTGCTGCCCAGCGCCCTGCCGGGCATCCTCACCGGCTCCATATTGGGCATCAGCCGCGCCGCGGGCGAGACCGCGGCCATCATGTTCACGGCGGCGGTGTTCTACACCCCGAAGATGCCGACCTCCATGTTCTCCGACGTCATGGCCCTGCCCTACCACATCTACGTGCTGGCCACCGCGGGCACGGAGATCGAGAAGACCCGGCCCATCCAGTATGGCACGGCGCTGGTGCTCATCGCCCTGGTGCTGGGCATGAACCTCTTCGCCATCTTCCTGCGCGCCTGGCTGCAGAGACGGGGGGAGCGGTAACGGGCAAAACAAAGAGGCTTCAGCCGTACAGCCATCAGGCTTCCCACTGCCAGGGCAGATGCCCCCCCGGACACTTCGCTGACAGGCTCTCTGCCTGCAAGCTGCGCATCCTCGGGTTGGTCCAAGCTGCCTCCCTCTCATCTTCGGCATAACTGCGGCCAGCATCTCCACCACGCACAAGGTGCGAAACTGTCCACCAATGTGCCTTTGTGCGGGTGCAAGAAGCTCTGCGCCTCCTGTTCCTCGTCATGGGCAACAAGATGCTCCATGCCCTACCAAGTCTGCACGACAAGCGGCCTGGCCCAGAGTTGACGCTCCAGGCCAGGCCGCTTGAATGTAGTTTGACCGGAGGGACTTCTCTAACCCTTGCACCTGTGTTTCACGTTCTGGCCTTCCTTGATGAAGATGACGGCCTCGGCAAGGTTGGTGGCTAGGTCACCGATTCGTTCCAGGTGCCGTGAGGCCATTATGACATGCACGCTGCGCTCCACGATCCGTGTCTCCTCGACCATGGTGCTGATGGCCTCCTTGAGCACCTTGAGGGACAGTTCGTCGGCGGTGTGGTCCATGGCGCAGATCTCCCCGGCCAGCACCGTGTCTTCGTCCACAAAGGCACGCACGGCCTTGGTCAGCATATCCTGCACATGGGCGCAGAGCCGCTCCATGCGAGCATTGGCTGGCAGGGGCGGCCGAGTGGACAGAAACAGGGTGCGGTGGGCCAGGTTCACGCATTCGTCGCCGATGCGCTCCAGGTTCACGGTGAGGCGCATGGAGCCGATGATGAGGCGTAGGTCTTTGGCCATGGGCTGGTCCAAGGCCAGCAGTTCCAAGTTGAAGGTGTCGATGGCGTCTTCCATGTCGTTGACAGCCGCATCGTTCATGACCACGCTCTCGGCCAGGTCGGTGTCGTTCTCCAGATAGGCGCGGGTGGCGTCGTGCACGGCCTTCTCGGTGAGGGCGGCCATGCGGATGAGCTGCATGCGCAGTTCGTCGAGCTTCTGGGTGAAATGGATGCGCTGCTGCATGTGTCCCCCTAGCCGAAGCGGCCGGTGATGTAGTCTTCTGTCTGCTTGTTGCGCGGGCGGGTGAAGATGGTGCGAGTGTCGCCCTCTTCGATGAGTTTGCCTAAATAGAAGAAGGCCGTGCGGTCGGACACGCGCGCGGCCTGCTGCATGCTGTGGGTGACGATGATGATGGTGAGGTCGCGCTTGAGCTCGTGGATCAGGTCCTCGATCTTCTGGGTGGCGATGGGGTCGAGCGCGCTGGCGGGCTCGTCCATGAGCAGGACCTCGGGCCGCACAGCCAGGGCGCGGGCGATGCACAGGCGCTGCTGCTGGCCGCCGGAAAGGCCCAGCGCCGAGGACTCCAGGCGGTCCTTGACCTCGTCCCGAAGGGCCGCGCCGCGCAGGGACGACTCCACGCTCTGGTCGAGCACGCGCTTGTCCTTCACGCCGTTGACGCGCAGGCCGTAGGCCACGTTCTCGTAGATGGTCTTGGGGAAGGGGTTGGGCTTCTGGAATACCATGCCGATGCGCCGCCGCAACTCCACCACGTCCACGCCGGGGGCGTAAATGTCCTCGCCATCCAGGGTGAGCCGGCCGTCGACCCGCGCGCCGGGGATGAGGTCGTTCATGCGGTTGATGCAGCGCAGGTAGGTGCTCTTGCCGCAGCCCGAGGGGCCGATGAGCGCCGTGACCTGGTGCTCCTCAAAGTTTAGGTCCACTTGGTGCAGCGCCTGGAAGGCCCCGTAGTGGAAGTCCAGGGACTGTGAAGCAATCTTTATGTTGGGCATGGGCTCTCCGTGCTCTGCCGGTCAGGGCCAAGCGGGACACTTTCCCGCCAAGCCGTTGCCTGCGGGGTGAAGATACTCTTTGGGCGCAACATCAGGGACACGAGAATGTGACAATTCGGTGACGAAGCACAGGGAGCAAGGTCCCGCAAGCGTTGATCTTGAGTACCAGCCACTCATGGCGCACGGCGAGGGAGGAGAGAAGGGCGCAATAGTTGCTGGCGGGAATGCATTTCAGTCTTTGAACCGGTATCCCACGCCGCGCAAGGTCTCGATCCAGTCGGCATAGTGGCCCAGCTTGACCCGCAAGCGGCGCATGTGCGTGTCAATGGTGCGCGAAGTCCCTTCGAATTCCGTATTCCAGACCATATCCAGGAGCCTGTCTCTGGAGAGCACGCGGCCCCGGCTCTGCACGATGGCCTTGAACAGCTTCTGCTCGGTGGCAGTCAACACGCGCTTTTCGCCGTCCACTAACATTTCATGAGCAGCAAAGTTCACCATGAGCCCTTCGCGCTGGAAAGTGTCCGAGTTTTCGTCATGTTCCGAACTTGTCCTGCGCAGCACGATCTTGATACGCAGAAGGAGTTCGCGAGTGCTGAAGGGCTTGAGCACATAGTCCTCGGCTCCAAGCTCCAGACCCACAACGCGGTCCACCTCATCGGTGCGCGCGGTGAGAAAGATCACCGGCACCGCGCTTAAGGAAGGGATCTGCTTGAGCGTGCGGCAAACTTCAAAGCCGTCCATTTCCGGCAGCATCAGGTCGAGCAGCACGAGGTCAGGACGCCAGCGGTCCATGACGTTTAGAGCCTGTTTTCCGTCCAGCGCCGTGCGCACTTCAAAGCCTGCCGCGGTGAGATTGTAACGCAAGAGCTCACACGTTTCCGCATGATCCTCCACCACCATGACTCGCCGCTGTTCCATGAGCTAAGCTCCCCGTTATGAATGAGATGAAAGGCAGCGTTACTTGCAATTGCGTTCACCTTAGACCCCTCCGGGGCGCCCATTGTTACCTTGGCGTTACGTCGGGGCAAAGGTTCCGCAACACCGGATCAGGCTGCAGAGTCTTCCTTGAGCGGGGCAGGTTCGGCGCAGACTCCCTGACCGTTTCCGGGCAGTTGTTCGGTGCCCAGCGGTTGCCTGCGATCCCTCGCGTACACATTACCGGGCAGGGACTTGGCGTATTTCTTCACATACGCGGCGCGTTCGCCGATCTCCTGGAGACTGCAGGGTCCGCCGATCTCCAGGATGCCGATGCTGAGCGACACCAGTGGATAGGTTCGCTCCACGCCGTCGCGGCCCGTGGCGATGACCTCGCCGCGCGTGCGGTCCTCCAGACAGTAGCAGCCCCGGATGAGGCGCTTGAAGCTGCGCGTAGTGGCCTGGCAGATGCGCTCCACGTGTTCTGGCTTGCTCATCAAAACGAAGTCGTCCCCGCCGATGTGAAAGAGCTTTGCCGTGGCGTCACCATAGCGGCGCACGCTGTGGTCCAGCAGGTCTGCGGCCAGCTTGATGACCCGGTCGCCGTTCTTGAAGCCATAGGTGTCGTTGTAGACCTTGAAGTTGTCCAGGTCGGCGTAGGCGATGGAAAAGCATTTCCCGGCCGCCACGCTGGCCTCGACCTCCTGCTCCAGGGTCACGTTGCCGGGCAGGCCCGTGAGCGGGTTGGTGCCCTTGGCCATCTCCACCTGGACGCTCGCCAGGGTGCTTAGAAGCCGCTGCACGGTGACGATGCCCAACACCCGCCCCTGGCTGGTGACGATGATGTCATCGTAGGCCTTGATCTTCTCGCGCTGCATGGCGGCCTTGGCCGTTTGCTCCACGGGCGTTGCCTCGTCCACGATGAGCGGGCTGCGGTCCATGATGGCCTCCACGGGCCGTTTGGCATACAGGGCCGAACCGAACCGAACTGCCCGGAGAGCTGCCGATTGAGCTGGTATTCCATGACCAGGCCGATGGGCCTCTCCTCGTCCACAATCACGATGCTGGTATGTTGGCGTGTGGACTCGAAGCACTGCTGGGCGTCGGGCACGAGCATCCCGGCCGGGCGCACCTGCGCGGCCTCCACAAGATTGCCGATAGGCATGAGGCAGGAGGTGCTGATTCGCGTCTGCTCCTGACGGGTCCGCAGATAGGTGGTGTCGAGCGCCAGGGAGGGCTTGGGCGTGGCTGGCTTGGCCAGGTAGTAGCCCTGACCGTAATGCACGCCGATGTCGATGAGGCAGGCGGCCTGGGCCTGTGACTCGATGCCCTCGGCGATGATCTTGGAGCCGATCTTGTCGGCAAAGGTGACGAAGGTTTCGATGAGCGCGCGCTTCACCGGATCCTTGTCGATGCCCTGGATGAGGCTCATGTCGATCTTGATGAAATCCGGCCTGATCTGGGCGATGGAGGTGAGCCCGGAATACCCGGCCCCGGCGTCGTCGATGGCCACCAGATAGCCCTGGCTGCGGTAGTGGTCCAGCGTGCGGTGGAAGAGGGCGAACTCTGTGATGCTGTGCCGCTCGGTGATCTCAAAAACAATGTTCTCCGGGGCGAGCCCCACGGTTTCGAGCAGCTCCAGCGTTTTGCCGTGGGTGAAATTCGGGTCGGCCATGGTCTTGGGATGGATGTTCAGAAAGAGCTTTTGCCCAGGGGCTATGAGTCCCAGGGTGCTGATGGCCTTTTCGCGGCACAGGCGTTCCAGGGCGAAGAGCTTGCCGGACTGCTCGGCAAAGTCAAAGAGCATGGCCGGGGACTGAAAGGCCGTGCCCTCGGGGCCGCGCGCGAGGGCCTCCCAGGCCAGGATGGTGCCGGTGGTGAAGTCTGCGATGGGCTGGAACACCGCGCGCACGTCCCGGTTGTGCAAAATGGCATTGAATTCGGTGGACAGGGAGAGCTGGCTTAAATCCAGGCGCATTTTGGCGCGCAGCCGGGCCTCGTTCACGGCCTGGAACAGCCGGGCCTCGCGGTCCTGGCCTTTGGCTACGGTGTGGCGAGCGCAGCCGAATCCCAGGTCCAGCTCACGCCCGGCCCAGCGCAATAGGTGCGCGTTGGCCTCGCGCTGAGCCAGGAGTCGGATCTCGTAAGCCGTGTCGTGCTGAGTGCGCGGATCATCTCCTTGGCTGGGCCAGCCCAGCAGGTATTCGCCAGGTTCAAGCGTCATACAAAATGGCACCACATGCAGGCGTTCGCTGACGGCCCGGCGGAGCACGGCAGTGAGCTGCGCCTCGACCTCCTGAGCCAGGTCGTTGCCGTAAAGTTCGCGCAACAGGGGGAAGTCGCGCACGTTGATGAGCAGGATGTCGAAGTCCTGCCCATTGCGCACGAGTTCACGCAGGCGGTTTGTGCGCAGGTCAGGAGCGCCAGTGTCGGCTGCTGGCGCATGCTTGCCATTGCGTAGCAGGTGCAAAACGGTTTTGATCATTGCGGACCTCGGGGGATCTGGCTGTGTGGTGTATGTGACGTGTATGTCTCGCGTGGAGATAGTATGTCCCGACGACGGTTGTGTGACGCCCTTGTGACAACCTGGAAAGCATTGGGTACAGAAAATATGGAAAACGCCCGGAGAAACATGTCCGTCCGGGCGTAGGTGGAGCGCGAAGCTTGCGGCTAGCGGTAGTGCCGGTTGCTCCCGCCCATGGCCAGGAATACCTGGGGAGGGATGATCTGTAGGAGTTGACCTAATGCGAGAGGGCTACATCAGCACCGCGTGGCCGCTTGCTATACATAGGTATGCTTAAGCTTCATGACGTCTCGGTAGGGAACCACGCCCTGGATCACATCCTTTTCGTCCAGGACGGGAATGGCCCGAAAGCCATAGCGCTCGAACATGGCTGCGGCGTCCTTGAGGGTGTCCCCAAGGGCCAAGCTCTTGACGCCGGTGGTCATGATGGCGTCCAGCCGCTGGGAGGGCTCTGCGCGCAGAATCGAATGGTAATTGACCACTCCGAGCAGACGGTTGTCGCCGGAGAGGACGTAGACGTACCAGATGACGTCCTTGTCGCGGGCGACCTCGCGGAATTGCTGAAAGACCTCGTCGACCTTGGTCTCGGGCGGAAAGGTGATGATGCTGTCCGTGGCGAAGTCGGCGATATCCTTGTCGTGGTCGTCCATGAGCGACTCGATCTTTTCGACATGGTCCTTTTCGTCCATCAGGGCCAGGATGTCGTCGGCATCGGAGGCCGGCAGGGCCGAAAGCACATCCGCAGCCTGGGCCGGGGTCATTTCGTCAATAAGGTCGGCGGCCATCTCGTCGCCGATGCTTTCGATGATTTCGCGTTGCACGCGGGGTTCGATCTCTTCCAGGGTGTCGGAAGCTTTTTCCAGACCCAATGCGTTGAAGATGGCTAGGCGCTGATCGTGCTCCATCTCCTCCAGGATGTCGGCCAGGTCCACAGGGTGGATCTCATGGATCTTGTCCTTTAGGATGTTGAGCTTGAGGCTGCCAGTGAAACGGCCCAGCTCATGTGAGAGCGGCTGCACGAATTTCCAGGGAATGGGCTCATCCTTGAGGGTGGCCGCCAGGTCGCTGATGAAGCTGGCCAGGCGGCTGAGGCCGATGCGGCGTAGGAAGCTCTGGCGCGAGCAGTCCACGCCGCTGACAAACAGTTTGCCACTGCGGCCGCACAGGCGCACGTCGTAGACCACCTCGACCTCATGGTCCTCAAGGTCTACGATTTTCTTATCCAGGATGTGATCCTGCAAAAGCACCAGGCCGTCGAAGTGGTCCTTCTCGCGGCTTTCAATGCTTTCCAGGCTCACCGCGACCTCCCGCTCCCCGATCTCGACGTCGGACCACGGGACCAACAGCGACTTGTAGCCAAAGGAGCGGCGGACGATGATGTCGGTGATTTCCGGCAAGACCTCAGTCTCACGGATGACCATATCGTCGAGCTTGCCGATCTTCTTGCCGTTCCATACGACCTTCAGGCCGAGGAGGTCAGAAAGGGAATAGGCCTGCTCGGTGCAGGTAGAATTGTTCTGCTGGACCATGATGTTCTCCCTTATAATGCTGGGCTACGCCGTCAGCACAGTGATGAACTTGTACAGAAGCAGGCCCACCAGCAGCAGCAGGTAGCAGCGCAGGAGCAACAGACAGACCTTGACCGGGCGGGACATGACCAGGCTCGGCGTGGCGTATTTCTCGTTGATCTCGTTGATCTTCCGGAAGTGTTTGCGCATGAAGTTCTTGAACATGGTCAGCCTCCCTGGCTAGCCGAACAGGCTCGGAAACAGCGCGCTGGCCGCATAGAGCGAGGAGAGCACGACGATGACCGAGACAATGCCGATGTTGACGATGTTTTCAAAGAGCGTGTTCTTGTATGCACCCATGGTCTTTTCGTCGTTCAAAAGCAGAATCAGGAAGACCAGGGCGGCGGGCAGAAGCGTCACCGCCACCACCTGCACGAAGAGCGTGATGAGCACCAGCGGGGCACCGGGGATAAGCACCACGCCGCCGGCGGTGACAAGGGCCAGAAAGTAGGCGGCATAGAACCAGGGAGCTTCCTTGATCTTGTTGTTGAGCGAATGCGCCCAGCCGAAGATCTCGCCCAGCGCCCAGGAACTCGCGAGGGAGATGCAGATGGCGCCGAGGAGCCCTGCGTCGAAGAGCCCGATGGCCATGAACGTTCCGGCATAGCCGTGGGTTCCCATGAGCATTTTGGAGGCCTGGGCTGCGTCGTCAATCTCCATGCCCGGCAGCACTGTGCCCACCACAATGATGATGAAGGCCGCCACCACCACGGTCAGGATGGAACCAAGCAGGGTGTCGAACTTGCCGAAGGGGATATCCTTTTCCGTCATGCCCTTGTCCACCACGGCGCTCTGCTGGAAAAAGATCATCCAGGGCGCGATGGTGGTGCCTATGTTGGCCATGAGGAAGAAGAAGAGCTGGTTGTCGAACTTGCCGCCAGGAAGATTGGGAATGACCCCTGCGAGCACGGCGGAGGTGTCCGGCCGCACCCAGAAGGCCGCCGGGATGTAGATGAGGTTCAGCAGGCAGAAGCCCATGGTGATTTTTTCCCAGGTCCAGTAGCGACCGTTCAGCACCATGAAGCCCATGATGCCGATGACGCCGAGGATGGTCAGCCAGGGGGGCACCCCGAAGATGCCCATGGCTGCGGTCATGCCGATGAATTCGGTGATGAGCGTCAGCCAGTCGCAGAAGACGAGGTCGATGAGCGAGAACCAGCCCCAGAAGGCACCGAAGTTCTCGAAGATGGCCTCGGCGTGCCCGCGCTTGGTCACCGCACCCAGACGTACGGTCATCTCCTGCACGAAGTAGGCGACGGGCACCAGCGCGATGAGAAACCAGATGAAATTGTAGCCGTACTTGGCGCCCGTGGCGGCATACGTAGTGATGCCGCCGGCGTCGTTGTCGGCAATCATGACCACGAGGCCAGGACCGGAGAGTATGAGGAAGAGCCGCAGGGCCTTCCAACTGCGGCGGAACATGTAGAAAAGCTTGGTGAAGATGTTCATGAGAACCTCCATGTGCCACCCCTGGCCGCCAGTATTCTTTGTCGGTGGGGCTCGTGGAAACGGGACCGGTTAGGCGGTCCAGGGCCTGGCCTGGGATCTCCACCAAGGGGAGCGGGCGGTTCCAAGGCGTTCAAGGATTAGGCCTCGACCGCGCGGAGCGTCTACTGTCTTTGTGCAACATTTCCGTGACGAAAACGTGCCGACCGCAGGTGGACGGTGGCTCCGCCGCTGGCGAACGTTTGAAGACCAAGTCGGTCCGAAGGAACAGGCCAGCTATCCCTGCACGGGCGGCTGGTCTTCACCGTCATGCACTTTTCACCCTCCCGTCACACTGGCGCCCTGTTGCGGGGCTAGCATGCTTCGGAACACCGCTAGACCACGGAGGAGCCGGATATGCGTGAAGACACACAGCAGGACGGACTGAGCAGACGCGAGTTGCTGCGGCTTTTGGGAACAGGAGTGCTTGCGGCGCTGGCGCCGGGCATGATGCTCGGGCAGGCCCAGGGCGCGGGCAAGACGGCGGGAGACGGCTTCGAGCGCGCGGCGGGGCCCGGCGTCATCTTCGTGGTGGGCGACGGGATGCCCCTGGGCGTGGTGCGCGCCATGCACGAAATCCGCACCGGGGTCTTTGGCCGGGCGGACTCCAATCTGTATGCCCGCCTGCGCGATCCCAAGTCCTCCGTGGGCTACATGGCCACGGCCAGCCTGTCGAGCATCGTCACGGACTCGGCTCCGGCCTCGGCAGCTTGGGCCACCGGGGTCAAGACGGTCAACCATTCCTTGTCCGTGCTGCCAGACGGCCGCCCGCTTACGACCATCTTTGAGCTGGTGAAGCCGCGTGGCGTGGCCACAGGCCTGGTCACCACCACCCGCGTGACCCACGCCACCCCGGCAGCCTGGATCTCACATCAGCCTGACCGCGACAGTGAGGACGCCATTGCAAGTGAGATGCTGGCCTTCAACCCCGATGTGCTCCTGGGCGGCGGCAGCACCCACTTCGACGCCAAGAAGCGCAAGGACGGACTCGACTTGCTGGCTGGATTCGCCAAGGCTGGTTATGACACCGTTACCGACCGGGCTTCGCTTCTGGCCGCGCCAACGCACGCCAGGCCTCTGGTGGGTCTGTTTTCTCCCTCGCACATCGCCTACCATGTGGACCGCCTGAACGACTCGGCGCTTAGCTCCCAGCCCTCCCTGCCAGAGATGACTGCTGCGGCCCTGAAGCGCCTAGCCAAGAATCCCGACGGTTTCCTGCTTCAGGTGGAGGCCGGGCGCATCGACCACGCCAGCCACTCCAACGATGCCTGGTCAGCCATCATGGACACTATCGAGTTGGATGACACCCTGGGCGTCATCGACGCCTTCCTCAAGGTCAACCCGCGAACCCTGGTCATCGTCACCTCGGACCACGGGAACTCCGGCTGGGGCGTCAACGGAACCGGGCCGGAGTATAACGACGCCACCAGCGCCCTGCGCTCCTACCGTGCCGGCAAGGCCTCCTTCGAGGCCACCATCAAGCGCATGAAGGACAAGAGCGTGGGCGAGATACAACAACTCGTGGCCGAGATGTCGGGCTTTCCCATCAACTTGGACGAGGCGCGGCTCATCCACGAATCCATGCAACCTGGTTACAAACCATTCCCTGGCGACTTCATCTACCAGCCTGACGCCACTATCGGGAAAATCCTGGCCCACAGCGCATACCCGTCCAAAGGCGCGCCGTCTTTGCGTCGGGGCAACGTGGGCTTCACCTCCTGCAACCACACTGCCGAAGACCAGCTTCTCCTCGCTTACGGCCACCAAGCCAAGGAGCTCGGCCTGGACCGTCTGGTGGACAACACAGCACTCTTTGACGTCATGTGCCGCGCCTTCGGCGTGACCCACAAGAACCCCACCATGTCTCTGGCCCAGGCGCGGCCCCTCATCTTGGCAAAAGTCAAAGGCGTGGGCATGTTCCGTCGACATATTGTGTAGAGGAAAGCGGCCGGGTGGCCATCCCGTGCCTCGCCACGATTGGTTCACTCATGTGGACGTCTCTTGTGGGGATGGGGCGTGGTGACTTCCTTGGAGGGGGGCGGCATTGGTGTAAGGTTGAATAAACCCGTTTCGCACTGCTTCAAGTCGCTGTTCAACCATCATATGTGTCCCGCGCATGCAGGGACTATCGACATGGCAAGTTGACAATAGCCCTGAATTAAATGTGATATTTCTATACCGGTCTACACTCAAAGGGGAATCATTGGTCTTGAGGTAGCTCCATTGCGTCAACTTGAGCCAACAGCCATCGTCTCACGCGCTATACCGATGCAATAACCACCTAACACTCAGTCATAGAGCATTTTTTAATAAATCTTTGAGCCGGGGT
>NZ_JAUYFU010000034.1 GCF_030689645.1 Humidesulfovibrio sp. | reverse complement strand
GAAGTCCAATCTGGTGGAGGTGCAGGCGCGCGCTGGCGAGATCATCGCCCTCACCAACGAGGGGCTGGACCTGGCCGTGGAGCACCCCTGGACCCTGCCCAGGGCAGCCGGACCGCTGGCGGCCTTTGTCATTCTGCCCGCGTTGCAGCTTTTCGCCTATGAAATGGCCGATTATCTGGGCAAGGACGTGGACCAACCGCGCAACCTCGCCAAAAGCGTCACCGTTGAATAACCCCGCCGCCGGAGCGGCCGCGCACCTGCGACCGCTCCGGGACAGGCGGAAAAGCTGAGTTCCCCATGTCCAAAAGAGCCCTGCCCCGCAAACGCCCGGTACTGCTGCTGGTGACGCTGTTTCTGGTGCTGGGCTTTTTGGGCACCACCCTGGTGAGCTACCAAGTGTCGCGCAAGGCCATCCGCGAGTCCATCCTCACCCAGGAACTGCCCCTCACCTCGGACAACGTCTACTCCGAGATTCTGAAGGATCTTGTGCGTCCGCTGTTTGTGGGCTCCATGATGGCCAGCAACACCTTCCTGCGCGACTGGGTTCTGGAAGGCGAGCGCGACAAAAGCCAGCTCATGCGCTACCTCAGCGAGGTCATGGTCAGATACGGTGCCTTCACCAGCTTCTTCGTATCTGACAAATCACGCAATTATTACCACCCCTCAGGCGTGGTCAAACAGGTCAACCAGCTGGAGAACCGCGACGCCTGGTACTACCGCGTGCGCGCCATGCGCGACCCCTACGAGATCAACGTGGACCCGGATCTGGCCAACCGCGACCTCCTGACCATCTTCATCAACTACCGAGTGAACGACTTTGACGGAAACTTCATCGGCGCAACAGGCGTCGGGCTCACGGTCGACGCGGTTCGAACCGCAATCAGCCATCACCAGGAGCGCTTCGGGCGCCGCATCTCCTTCGTGGACCTGCAAGGACGCATCCTGCTCTCAGCCGACGACGCGGGTCAGAAGGAAAACAACATCCATTTCATAGAGGGCCTGCGCGAACTGGCGCCCACCATCCTGAGCCAGAAGACCGGCTCCTACGAGTACGAGCTGTACGGCAAGACGCGGTTGCTGAACGTGCGCTACATTCAGGAACTGAAATGGTTCCTCTTCGTGGAGAAGACGGAGGACAGCGCTCTGGTCGGCATTCGGCGCACGCTGTACGTGAACCTCGCCGTGTGCTTCGCCGTCACAATCCTCGTGGTGTGCATCACCGGCCTGGCCCTTACGCGCTATCAGAGGCGCATGGAGGAAATGGCCACCAGGGACAAGCTCACGGGACTTCTGAATCGGCAGACCCTGGACGTGCTGTTCCAGCAAGCCATCAGCCTGGCGTTGCGCGCCAACGAACCCCTGGTGGTGATCCTGGCCGATCTGGACCACTTTAAGGCCGTCAACGACAAGTACGGCCACATGGTGGGCGATCAGGTGCTTAAACTCACGGCAGCCAGCCTGCGGCAGCAGCTCCGCTCCTCGGACACGGTGTGCCGCTGGGGCGGCGAGGAGTTCCTGATGATCTTGAAAAACTGCGATGCCGACGCGGGTGCGGCCCTTTCCGAAAAGTTGCGCGCCGCCCTGGTGGACGACCCGGAACTTTCCGCCCTGGTGCCCGGAGGCATCTCGGCCAGCTTCGGCGTGACGCAGCTCATTCCAGGCGAATGTGTGGAAACCCTTGTTGGCCGAGCCGACACTGCGCTTTACGCGGCCAAGCAGGCGGGCCGGAACTGCGTGAAAACGGCCTAGGCCAGCCTACCCCGCAACCTGGCAATCCATCCACCAGCGCACGGAATTCACCAGCCACGCGCGCTCGGCCCGGAGCACATCCGCCGGGAGCAGCACCCGTTCGCGCACGATTCCGCGCTCCAGCAAACGCTCACGAAACACTCCAGGCAGGAGCCCGCACGAAAGCGGCGGCGTCACCAGCGCCCCATCCAGCAATACCACCAGCGAAGCCCGCGTGGATTCCGTCGCCTCGCCGCGCTCGTTCAGCAGCAGCACGTCGTCATACCCTGGACACGCGGACAAGGCGTCTTCGTACACGGCCCGGCGCGTGGTCTTGTGCGCCAGCAGTTCATTGGCGGACTGCACCCGCCCGGTCGCGAAGCAGGCGCGCACCTTGACCCTGCCGCCAGCTATGGGCGCGGCCTCGGCCTTGAGCGAACCGTCGCGCGCCAGCAGCAGCCGGGCCTTGCGACGCCCCGAAACATGCGTCTGGGCCAACACCTCCAGCACACGACGAACCTCGACCTCATCCAAGGGAAAACCGAAGTGCGCGGCGGAACGCCGGAGCCGGTCCAGGTGCCCTTCCAGCAGGGGAAAGCGCCCGCGCAACAACAAAAGCGACTCCAGCAGCTCGAAGTCCTGCTCCGGCGGCACGAGGAAGCGCATCTTGGTCTGAATTTCCGCGTACTCCGACTCAGCGGTGGAGTCATGGGTCACGCCCCCGCCGACGCCGAAGCGCGCCAGTCCTGTGTCGCTATCCAGCGCCAGTGTGCGGATGGGTACGCTGAAGACGCCGCGCAAGCCTCCCTCCTGGCTGGGTTCAAGGAGCCCGACGGCCCCGCAGTAAAGTCCGCGCGGGTGGGGCTCAAGCTCGCGGATAAGCTGCATGGTGCGCACCTTGGGCGCTCCGGTGACGGAACCGCAGGGAAAGAGCGCGGCCAGAACCTCAAAGAGCGTGACTCCAGGCCGAAGGCGCGCGCGCACATCCGAGGTCATCTGGAACACCGTGGGATAATCCTCGATGTGGAAAAGCCGGGGCACGCGCACGCTGCCCGCCAGGGCCACGCGGCCCAGGTCGCTGCGCAGGAGGTCCACGATCATGACGTTCTCGGCGCGGTTCTTGGGACAGCGGGCAAGCTCCTCGCGCAGCTCCAGGTCCTGCGAGGCATCGCCGCCGCGCGGGGCCGTGCCCTTCATGGGCCGGGCCAGCACCCCGCCGTCCCCTTGCAACCGAAAGAACAGCTCCGGCGATACGGACAGAACCTGGTGCCGCCCCAGGTCCAGCCAGGCGCAGAAGCCCGCAGTCTGGGCGCTGGCAAGGTCCGCGAACCAGGCGCGCGCGTCGCCGGCCCAGGCGCATTCGAAAGGAACGGTGTAGTTGGCCTGATAGGTTTCGCCGTCGCTGATCCAGTCTTGGAGGCGGGCGAAGCCTTCGGCGTACTGTCGGGGCGGAACCAAAGCCCGCCAGGGCCCGTGGTGGCATGAGGAAGCCGGAGCGGCTGGCGCGGTCGCCAGGGGTTCGACATGGCTGGAGGCCCAGGCCAGGGGCAGGCCCTCCTGGGGCGGGTGGACGCAAAGGGCGGCGTCAAAGGCGGGTGCAGCCTCAAAGGCCAGGGCGAGCACAACCCAGCGGCCCGCACGGGCCTGCGCCTCGGCCCAGGCCACAACCTGCGCCACCTCTGACAAGCCCCAGGCCTGCCGGCTGTCCAGGGGCGCGCCGAAGAAAAGCCTGCGGCCCCAGCCGCCGCCATCCGCAGATGCGTCCAGAAACTCGGCGGTCACGCCTGTCAGATCCGTTGCTTCCATGCGCCCCGCTCTACCGCCCTGAGAGGCTCAGGGCAAGTCCCGGCGCTAACGTTCGCTCACTTGAAGAATGCGGATGGCCTGCGCCGCAGCCTGCTCGACAACATCCAGGCAATGCCCCTTGGCACCGCTCAGGCCGAAGTTCTTGCGGCCCTCGTCCGTGCCCAGATGGCAGCCGCAGATGCGCGTGCACGAAAGGTCGCCGAAGCGCGCCAGAAAGAACTCGCGGAATTCCTGAACCGGCGCGTAGGTGTCGTCAAGGTCGTCCGAACCGTTCTCGCGGCCCAGGGCCAGCCCAAGGGCCATGACCCCGCCGGTCCAGGCCCCGCAGGGACCGTCGGTGCGCGAAAGCCCGCTGCAAAACCCTGTGGCCACGCGCGGCACCAGGGGCGAATCCACGCCCAGCCCCTCTGCTGCGGCCTGAAACACGGACTCGGCGCACAGCAGGTTGGGAGCCTCGCTGAAAAGCTGGCGCGCGCGCCTGCCCACGGCAAGCGGGTCGGCGACAGCCGGACGAATGGAAAGCACAGGCCGCTTGGCGCTGGCCGCAAAGATGGAGATCTCCGCGTGGTCCCTTGCGTCGCAGGAATCCGCACAGCAGCTCTCGCCGCAGCAGTCCGCACTGACGGAGACAAGGCCAGCGGCCTCAAGCCAGGCGATGACTGCCTCGCGCTGGAAGCCGGGCCAGCGGTCGTGGTGCTCAACCAGAAGAAATTGGTGTGCATGCGCGTCCAGGTCGGTGATCACCAGCCGCCCGCCAGGACGAAGAATACGCGCCATTTCGGCGATGGCCCGGGACGGATCGTCCACGTGGTGCAGGAACATATTGGCGAACACAAAATCCACGGAGGCGTCGGGAACCGGCAGCCTTTCGGCCCCGCCCTCCAGCGCCGTCAAACGGCCCGCCTGCCATTCCGGGTCGAATTTGGCCCGCAGTTCGGCCAGCATGGCGGCAGATTGGTCCACGGCGAAAACCGCAAGTCCCGCGTCGAGCAGGGCCTGGCTCACAAAGCCCGTGCCTGCGCCAAGGTCGGCGGCTGTCTTGCCAGCGCCCTGCCTGCCGCGTATCCCGGCCAGGGCCAGGGCCTTCACACGTACTGCCTCAGGGAAAAATCCAGAGCGCAGCTGGTCCCACTGCACAGCCACCTTGGCGAAATAATCCGTACTGGACATAAGCGGCCTCCTGTCTGCGGACTTTAGCCGGAGGAGTCCCGGCCCGAAACCACAAGGTGCCAGATGCCAAGGTAAAGTGTCTAATGGGAATGTCTGAAGCCGATGTTCCGTTTTGCTTATGGCGTGAAGAACAGGGGGCAGCCAAGAAGGGCAAGGGCGCAAGGGATGTCCTCCCTTGACTGCCGGGCCGGAAAAATGGCACGAAAAAAGCCCCGGCATGCCGGGGCTCTCTCGTTTCGCAAGGCGTTGGTTGAGCGGGCTTTAGGCTGCGGCCTCGGTGGGCACGCGGCGAACGGCTGGCTTCACCACCGAGCCGCTGCGGATGCAGCGGGTGCAGGCGCGGACGTACTTGACTTCGCCAGAGGGAAGAACGGCCTTGGTGCGCTGCAGGTTAGGCAGGAAACGACGCCGGGTACGGTTGTTGGCATGGCTCACGTTGTTGCCGGAGCTGGGGTGCTTGCCGCAGATATCGCAGGTCTTGGACATATTGGAATCCTCCTGAAACATTCTCTGTGCTGGTGGATGCGGCAAAGTCCGCATCATGGCTGAAACCGGGCTCCCGGCCTCAAGGAAGAGGACTTTTAGCCTCGGACCAGAAAAAACGCAAGTGCTTTTTTCTTGACAAACAAAAAGCCGCCCGTATAGAGATGCGGCCTGCGAGGCAGCATGAGCGAACTATGGATTGCACTACAGGACATCCCGGCCGAGGGCCGGGAATTTCATTTCACGGACCAGTCCTTATGGACCGGGCCGATGAACGAATTCAGCGTGCCCGCCAAGGTGGGGCGCGAATTCGAGGCCAGCATGCTCATCATCCCCCAGGATGACGGGTACTTGGTGAGCGGAAGCTTCCAGGGCTCCATCCTGCTTCCCTGCGGCCGCTGCATCGAAGAATTCGAACTGCCCGTCGAAGGCGAGTTCGACAGCTTCGAGGAGCACGCAAAGGCTGGCGAGGTTCTGGAGGATGAATGCCGACTGCGCATGACTGCGGGACAGCCCGAGTTCGACGCGGCTGGCTTTCTTTGGGAGCAGTACCTGCTGGCCCTGCCGGAGAACCCCGTGTGCTCCGAGGACTGCAAGGGCCTGTGCCCCAATTGCGGCATCAACAGGAATCAGGGCTCTTGCGCCTGCGCCCGCGAAGAGGGCGATCCAAGGCTTGCGGTCCTGCGCAACTTGAAGTTATCATAAACACCAGCGCACCCCGGAGCCCCCTCCGGCGCGTTCCATAAGAACAAAGGAGAGCCATCATGGCCTTACCGAAGAAAAAGACCTCCAGATCCCGCAGAAACATGCGCCGTTCCCACGACCACGTGGCTGTTCCCAATGTCGTGCTGTGCAAGTGCGGCGAGCCCGTGCTTTCCCATTGCGCGTGCAATGCGTGCGGGAACTACAAAGACCGCCAGGCCCTGACGCCCGCGAATGCTTGATAAGGCGCCCCGCATAGCCGTTGACGCGATGGGGGGCGACATAGGCCCCAGGGTCAACGTCCCTGCTGCCGTGCAGGCCGCCCGCGAAGGCATCCACATCACCCTTGTGGGCGATGAGGAAGTCCTTCGCGGCGAGCTTGCGCGCCTTGAAGACGTCTCCGAGCTTCCCATCACCATCCACCACGCCTCACAGGTGGTGGACATGAAGGAGAAGCCCGCTGACGTACTGCGCCGCAAGAAGGACTCCTCGATCCAGGTGGCGTGCCAGCTGGTCAAGAATGGCCTTGCCGACGGCGTGGTCAGTGCGGGCAACTCCGGGGCCTCCGTGGCCTGCGGCATGTTCGTGCTTGGCCGCATCAAGGGCGTCGAACGCCCGGCCCTGGCCACCATCATGCCCACGGAGAAAGAGCCGGTGGTCCTTCTCGACGTCGGCGCCAACGTCGACTCCAAGCCCTTCCACCTGGCCCAGTTCGGCATCATGGGCGATGTCCTCGCCCGCGACGTGCTGGGCGTGGACCATCCGCGCGTGGGGCTTCTGTCCATTGGCGAAGAAGAGGGCAAGGGCAACATCATGGTCAAGGAGGCCTACGACCTCCTGAAAATGACCTCGCTGAACTTCGTGGGCAACGTGGAAGGCCGCGACATCTTCACCGGCGACCTTGACGTGGCCGTGTGCGACGGCTTTGTCGGCAACATCTGCCTCAAGCTCTCCGAAGGGCTGGCCCGCAGCTTTGGCCGCGTGCTCAAACGCGAGCTCAAGCGCCACATGCTTTCCCGCATGGGGGCCGCCCTGTCCATGCGCTCCCTCAAGAACTTTGCCAAGATGATGGACTACGCCGAGTATGGCGGAGCGCCGCTTCTGGGCCTCAAGAGCATTCTCATCGTCTGCCACGGATCGAGCAACGTGAAAGCCGTGGCCAACGCCACGCGCATGGCCGCGACCTTTGTGGAAAAGAAATCTCATGAGCACTTGGCCGCCGAACTTTCCGCCCACGCCGAGCTGGCCCAGTTCGGCAGGAATAGGGCTTGACATGAGCCCGGAGCGTCTCGCTCCCGGCCAGGCCAATACGCAAACCACGCTGGCAACCGCTGGCACTAGCTTCAACAGAGCATACCCATGAACACATCCTGCATCATCCGCGGACTGGGTCACTGTGCGCCGGACAGCGTGATAACCAACGCCGATCTCGAACGCATGGTCGAGACCAACGACGAATGGATCGTCAGCCGCACCGGAATCCGCGAGCGGCGCGTAGCCCTGAATGGCGAAACCTGCGTCGACCTCTGTTTCAGCGCCGCCAAGGCCGCCCTGGAAAAGGCCGGAATGCAGGCCGAGGAACTGACCCACATCATTGTGGCCACCTTCACGCCCGATGCCTTCATCCCCTCCTCCGCCTGCACGCTCTCGCACCGCCTGGGCATAAGCGGCCGCATGGCCATGGACGTTTCCGCCGCCTGCTCCGGCTTTCTCTACGCGCTGGAAACCGCGCGGAGCATCCTGGCCCTGCACCCAGAGGCCAAGGTTCTCGTGGCCGCCTGCGACATCGTCTCCTCCCGCGTGGACTACACCGACCGCGGCACCTGCATCCTTTTCGGAGACGGCGCGGGCGCGGTTGTTCTGTCGAGCGGAACGCCGGGCGCCTCAGACGCGCAGGTACTGGACGTGCTGGTGTCCTCCGATGGCGCCATGGGCGACCTCTTGACCGTCAAGGGCGGCGGTTCAGGCACGCCATACAAGTTGGGCGACGCCATCCGCCGGGACTTCTTCGTGGAGATGAATGGCCGCGAGGTCTACAAACACGCCGTGCGCTCCATGAGCTCCGTCTGCGGCGAGATTCTCGAGAAGCACGGGTACACCAAGGACGACGTGGACGTGTTCATCCCGCACCAGGCCAACCTGCGCATTGTCGAGGCCGTGGGCAAGCGGCTGGATATCCCCGAATCCAAGGTGTTCACCAATCTTCAGAAGTACGGCAACACCTCTGCCGCTTCGGTGCCGCTGGCTCTTTCCGAGGCCGTGGCGGCCGGGGTTGTCAAGCCCGGCCACCTCGTGCTCCTGGGCACTTTCGGCGGCGGCTTCACCTGGGGCTCCAGCCTTCTCAGGTTCTAGAACGGTAAGAGCGGGTTTGCAGTCTGGCGGAAATTCGGGTACTGCACGGAAACCATGCTGGTTGTAAACCAGACCGGAAGAGAGGAAACCAAATGAGCGACATGTCCAGGGTTGCACTGGTGACAGGCGGATCGCGCGGCATTGGCCGCGCCTGTGCAGAACGTCTCGCCAAAGACGGTTTCGAGGTCTACCTGACCTACGTGAGTCGGCCCGAAGAAGCCGAAAAGACAGTCTCTGCCATCACTGACGCTGGGGGAGAGGCCAAGGCCTTCTGCCTCGACGCCTCGAACCGGCAGGCTGTTTGCGCCTTTTTCGCCGAGGAGATCAAAGACAAGGTGAGCCTTGAGGTGCTGGTCAACAACGCCGGCATCACCAAAGACGCCCTGCTCATCCGCATGAAGGATGAGGACTGGGACCGCGTCATCCAGGTGAACCTTACCGGAGCCTTCGCCTGCCTTCGCGAGGCCGCAAAAATCATGGCCAAGCAGCGCGTGGGCCGCATAATCAACATTTCTTCCGTTGTGGCGCAGATGGGCAACGCCGGACAGGCCAACTACGTCGCCGCCAAGGCGGGCTTGATCGGGCTCACCAAAAGCGCAGCGCGCGAACTTTCGGGCCGCGGCGTCACCGTCAACGCCATCACCCCGGGCTTCATCCAGACCGACATGACCTCGGTTTTGTCTGAAGCCATTGTCGCTAAGATGCTGGAAAGCATTCCCCTTGGCCGCCTGGGCGTGCCCGAGGACATTGCCGCCGCCGTCTCGTACCTCGCTGGTCCGGGCGCAGGCTATGTCACCGGACAGGTTCTTGCCGTCAACGGCGGAATGTATATGTAACTAAATTGTCACGTTAAACCACCTTTTGGAGGAAATATGTCCGTAGCCGAAAAAGTCAAAGCCATTGTCGTTGAGCAGCTGGGCGTGTCCGCCGATGAAGTGAAGCCCGAGGCCTCCTTTGTTGAAGATCTGGGCGCCGACTCCCTGGACCTCACCGAGCTGATCATGGCCATGGAAGAGTCCTTTGACATCGAGATCGACGACGAAGAGGCTCAGAAGATCCTCAAGGTCAAGGACGCCATCGAATACATTGAGAAGCACACCTAAGACGAGCCACACGGCTCTTCTTGCATAAGACTTTCTCGGAGCGCCCTGCCTGCGTTGGGCTGCGGGGCGCTCCGTCATTTTCCTCGCACGGGCTGCCCCCGAAAACGGATATGTCTGCATGAACAGGGTTGTCGTCACGGCTGTGGCCGCCATCACCCCCCTTGGCAACGATATCGAGTCGAGCTGGGAGAACCTGCTGGCCGGGAAATCCGGCATAGCCAAACTCACCAGCTTCGACACCACCGGCCATGACACAAGCATCGCCGGCGAGGTCAAGGGCTTTGATCCGACCAAGTACATTAATGCCAAGGCCGCGCGACGCATGGAGAAGTTTACCCAGTATGCGGTGAGCGCCTCCAAGATGCTCATGGACCAGGCTGGCTGGAAGATCCCTGCAGAAGAAGCGCACCGCGCTGGCGTCATCATCGGCGTCGGCCTGGGCGGACTCGACGGCATCGAGCACCAGCACCAAAAGCTCATCGATGCCGGTCCAGGCCGCATCACCCCGTTCTTCATCCCCACCATCATCGCCAACATGGCGGCTGGAATGGTGTCCATTGAGCACGGGGCTCGCGGCGCGAACATCTGCACCACCACGGCCTGCGCCTCCGGCACCCACGCCATCGGCAGCGCTTTCTCTGAAATCAAGCTGGGCCGCAACGACGTCATGATCTGCGGCGGCTCGGAATCCACCATCACGCCCCTGGCCTTTGCCGGTTTCAACGCCATGAAGGCGCTTTCCACCCGCAACGACGACCCGGAGCACGCCTCCCGCCCCTTTGACAAGGAGCGCGACGGCTTCGTCATGGGCGAGGGCTGCGGCCTGCTGCTGCTGGAGAGCCTGGACCACGCGAGAGCGCGCGGCGCCAAGATCCTGGCGGAAGTTGTGGGCTGCGGCGCTTCCGGCGACGCCTACCACATGACCGCTCCGCCCGAAGACGGTTCCGGCGCGGCCATAGCCATGCAAAAGGCCATCGAGGAAGCGGGCATCGCCCCAAGCGCTGTGGACCACATCAACGCCCACGGCACCTCCACCTACTTGAACGACCTGTGCGAAACGCGGGCCATCAAGAGCGTGTTCGGCGCCCATGCCAAGAACATAGTCATCTGCGGCAACAAGGGTCAGATCGGCCACCTGCTCGGCGCAGCCGGCGGGGTCGAGGCAGTGTTCAGCGTCATGACGCTCGCAACCGGCATCATCCCCGGCACGGTGAACCAGACCAGCCCGGACCCCGAGTGCGACCTGGACTACTGCGCGGACGGACCAAGGAAGAAGCAGGCCGAATACGCCCTGTCCAACTCCTTCGGTTTCGGCTGCACCAACGGCTGCATGCTCTTCAAACGCTTCACAGACTAGCGGACTTTCACGCCAACGCAACCATCAGGCATAATCAGCCACACGAGGACGCACCATGGAAGAACTCTTCATCCAAGACCCGGAAATCGCCGCCGCCATCGCCGGAGAAATTGACCGCCAGGTGGGCGGGCTTGAGCTCATCGCCTCGGAGAACTTCGTCTCCACCGCCGTGCGCCAGGCCGCAGGCAGCGTGATGACCAACAAGTACGCCGAAGGCTACCCCGGCAAGCGTTATTACGGCGGCTGCGAATTCGTGGACCAGGCTGAAGAGCTCGCCATCGAGCGCGCCAAGCAGATCTTCGGAGCGGGCTACGCCAACGTGCAGCCGCACTCCGGCTCCCAGGCCAACATGGCCGTGTACTTCGCCGCCTGCAAGCCCGGCGACACCGTGCTGGGCATGAACCTGGCCCACGGCGGACACCTGACCCACGGCAGCCCGGTGAACTTCTCCGGCAAGCTCTACAATATCGTCTCCTACGGCGTGTCCCAGGACACCCAGACCATCGACTACGAGGCTCTGGAAAAGACCGCCAAGGAGTGCAAGCCCAAGATGATCGTGGCCGGCGCCAGCGCCTACCCCCGCATCATCGACTTTGCGCGCTTCCGCAAAATCGCCGATGAAGTGGGCGCGGTGCTCATGGTCGACATGGCCCACATCGCGGGCCTCATCGCCGCAGAGCTGCACCCCTCCTGCATCGAACACGCGCACTACACCACCACCACCACGCACAAGACCATGCGCGGCCCCCGCGGCGGCATGATCCTGGCTGGCGAGGAAATGGGCAAGTCGCTCAATTCCAACATCTTCCCCGGCATCCAGGGCGGACCGCTGATGCACATCATCGCCGCCAAGGCCGTGGCCTTCGGCGAAGCGCTGCAGCCAGGATTCAAGCAGTACCAGGAGCAGGTCGTCCAGAACGCCGGCGCCCTGGCCGGGTTCCTGAAAGACGCCGGATTCGACCTGGTCTCCGGCGGCACGGACAACCACCTCATGCTGGTGGACCTGCGCAGCAAGAAGATCACCGGAAAGGACGCCCAGGCCGCGCTGGAGAAGGCTGGCATCACCGTGAACAAGAACGGCATTCCGTTCGACACCACGCCGCCCACCATCACCTCGGGCATCCGTATCGGCACGCCGGCCCTCACCACACGCGGCATGGTCGAAGAAGACATGCTGGCCGTGGCCGAGGCCATCACCGCCGCGCTGGAGAACATGGACAACGACTCCGTGCTGGAGGAAATCCGCCTCGAGGTGGAGGACTTCGCCCGCGAGTTCCCGCTCTACGCCTGGTAAAACGCCCTTAAGGCCGCCCGGATCTCAAGCTTGAAGCCGAGGTCCGGGCGGCGTATCCCTAGGCTTCGGGAGGCCCACATGAGCGAACGCGTCCCCTGGCCCATTTATTTCATGCGCATCGCCCACCTTGTGGCGGAACGCTCCACCTGCCTGCGCCGCATGGTTGGCGCCGTGGCCGTGCGCGACAAACGCATGATCGCCACAGGCTACAACGGCACCCCCACAAACGTGCCCCACTGCCGCGAGGTGGGCTGCATCCGCGAGCGCCTGGGCATCCCCTCGGGCCAGCGCCACGAGCTTTGCCGGGGCCTGCACGCGGAGCAGAACGTCATCATCCAGTGCGCGCTGCACGGGCTCTCCCTCGCCGGTGCAGAGATCTACTGCACCACCGAGCCCTGCCTCATCTGCACCAAGATGCTCATCAACTGCCAGGTCAAGGCCATCTATTTCGCCGAGTCGTATCCCGACGACTTGGCCAACGCCATGCTTAAGGAAGCGGGGGTGGAACATGCCCACATGCCTGGAGACTACAAGTCCACTTGATTTGTTCATGCGCCGCGCGGCTGAACTGGCCCTGCGCGGGCGCGGAGCAACGGCCCCCAACCCCTGCGTGGGCGCGGTGCTGGTCAAGGACGGCGCCGTGGTGGCCGAGGGCTGGCACAAGACCCACGGCGGCCCCCACGCGGAAGTCGAATGCCTGGCCGATGCGGCGTCCAAGGGCATCGACGCCGCCGCCTGCACGCTTTTCGTGACCCTGGAGCCCTGCAACCATCAGGGGAAGACCCCGCCCTGCACCCAGGCCGTGTTGAAGGCCGGGGTGAAGCGCGTTGTGATCGGCTGCGGCGACCCCAACCAGGATGTGACCGGAGGCGGAGTGGAAGCCCTGCGCGCCGCCGGAGTGGACGTCACGGTGGGCGTTGAGGAAGCGCTCTGCCGCGACCTCATCGACGAGTTCATCACCTGGAAGACCACCAGCCGCACATACAACATTCTCAAGATGGCCAGCACCATCGACGGGAAGATCGCCGCGCGCGGCGGCAGGCCCCAGTCCGTCAGCGGGCCGCAGTCGCAGCAGGACGTGCACCGGCTGCGCTCCCAGGTGCAGGCCGTCATCGTGGGCGGCAACACCTTCTACGGCGACAACCCGCAGCTCACCTGCCGCCTGGAGACTGAGACGCCCGGCCTGCCCCAAGGCGTCTGCCAGCCCCTGGCGGTCATCGTCACCAGCAAGCTGCCAAAGGCCTATTCTAACTACACAATTTTACGACAGAGACCACAACAGGCCGTGTTCTGGACCAGCGAATACTCGGCCAAGACGCCCCTTGCCGATGAACTGCGTGAACGCGGCACGCACATCTGGGGGCTTCCCGAGCTTTCCGGCTCCACAGGCCACGGGCTGAACTTCGCCCCGGCCTTTGAGCGCCTGCGCCAAGAGCTTTCGGCCCACATCACCCTGTGCGAAGGCGGCGGCCACCTGGCCTTGAGCCTGTGCAGGCAAGGGCTGGTGGACGAGTTCGTGCTTTACCTGGCCCCGCGCGTGCTGGGCGACGCCGAAGGCAAGAGCCTGTTCGCGGGCGAGGCGGTGCAGACCATGGAGCAGGCCCTGCCCTTCCGCTTGGCGCACACGGTCTCCTGCGGGGAAGACCTGAAACTTACCTACAAGCCCCGTCGCAAATAGGAGGGGAAGCTGATGTTCACTGGATTGGTGCAGGGCATGGGCCGCGTGGAAGCCGTAGAGGCCCGCGGCGCGGAGACGCGCCTGCGCATACGCGCCCTGTTCGACTTGAAGAATATCGTGCTCGGCGAATCCATCGCCGTCAACGGAACCTGCCTGACTGTGGAGACCGCAGGAGACGGCTGGTACACGGCCTACGCCAGCGCAGAGACCCTGCGCCACACCAACCTGGGCGGACTCAAAAGCGGCAGCGTGGTCAACCTGGAGCGCGCCCTGGCCCTGGGCGACCGCCTGGGAGGCCACTTGGTGAGCGGCCACGTGGACTGCCTGGCCACCGTTGCCGAGGTGAAGCCCGCGGGCGAAAGCCGCGTGTACACCCTGAACTTTCCGGCGGAGCACGGCGCGTTCGTCATCCAGAAAGGCTCGGTGACCCTCGACGGCATCAGCCTGACCGTAAACGACTGCGGCCCGGACTTCCTCTCGGTGAACATCATCCCCAGCACCCAGCGCGACACCACCATTTCCGGCTGGACACCTGGCACAAGCGTGAACATGGAGACGGACCTCATCGGCAAATACGTGCGCAACATGCTTGGCGCATGGATGGGTTCGGGCAATGGCGTGGGCAAACCCTCCTCCAAGCTCAGCATGGATTTCCTCAAAGATCACGGGTTCTAGACAACAACAGCCTGGAGGACCGCATGCCGCGACGCCTCACCGCCCTCGCACTGCTGCTTCTGCTGGCCGCCTGCGCCAGCGCCCAGGGACTGCGGCCCGGAGCCGATGGCGCTCCCCCTTCAGGCGGCATGACCATGCTCTACCCCCAGAAACCCGAAGCCGTGCTTGAAGCGGCTATCCGAAGCCTGCCGCAAATCGGGCTGCACGTGGTGGAGGTCGACGCTGGCGGCAAGTACCTCCTGGCCGAGCGCGGGGTCAACGCCATGAGCAACGGCGAGAACGTGGGCGTATACCTTGCGCCTTCCGGAACCGGCACCAGCGTCACCGTGCTCTCACGCCGCAAGACTGCCACCAACATCGGGGCCAAGGACTTCACCATGCCCGTGCACATGCAGCTGGGCGCCACACTGGGCCGCCTGGGCCAGCCCAATCAGGCAGGACAGCCGGCGCTGCCGCGCTACTAGCTGACCGAGCCAGACGAGGAGCGAATCCCCGTCCGGCTCAACGCCAGACCCGCCGCCAAAGCCAAGCCAGCCCTGCCATCAGCCACAGCCGCCCATGCGCCTGTGAACGCCCTACGCCGCTGACTCCGCGCACGGACCGGCGGCCTCCCAGCCCTCCATGCAGGCGTCCATGCGCGCAAGGGCCGTGGCATCGGCCTCGAAGGCCAGCACCTCAAGCACATCGTACAGCTTGCGCACCTGGCGGATCATCTGCTCCAGCCGCTCGTCGCGCTTGACCACCAGCCAGATGCGGCTGGTGGTGCCGTCCTCCTGTGGAGTACACAGAATGCCCTCGACGTTGAAGGCCCGGCGCGCAAACAGCCCGCACACGTGGGTCATGACGCCAGGGTGGTTGTTCACGGTGAGCCGCAGGGCCATGAGGTTCTGTTCATTCTTAGGCATGTGTCCGTCCTCCATCTTTGGCATTGCCGCCTTTGCTGGCTTCGCAGGCCGCCGGGGCGTCCTGGCAGATCATGTCGGTGTTGGCGCCGCCCGGGGGCACCATGGGATACACGTTTTCCGCCGCCTGCACAGGCACGCGCACCAGGCACGGCCCCTCGCACTTCAGGGCGCGCTCAAGGGCGGCCATCGGGTCGCGGCTCTCGGAGAGTTCCACGGCGCGAACGCCGAATCCCTCGGCAATCTTGATGAAGTCTATGTGGTTCCGATAGGTTGAGGCAAAGATGCGCCGCCCGTAAAACAGGTCCTGCTGCTGCTGCACCAGTCCCAGGCCTCCGTTGTCCGCCAGCACGATGGTGACATTGGCCCCGGTTTCCGCCGCCGTGGCCAGTTCCTGAATGTTCATCTGCAGGGAGCCGTCGCCTGTGAAGCAGACCACGCGCCTGCCCGGATTGGCCAGGGCCGCGCCGATGGCCGTGGGCAGGCCGAAGCCCATGGTGCCCAGCCCGCCGGAGGTCAGCCAGGCCCGGGGCTTCAGGTCCGGGTACGCCTGGGCCGCGCGCATCTGATGCTGGCCCACGTCCGTGGCGACAATGGCCCCGTCGCCCAGAATCTCGCCAGTGCAGCGCACCAGCCCATAGGGCGTCAGCGGATTTCCTGCGCCGGGCAGCTCCTGCGGATTCTCGACCTTGCAAAAGGCCACGCGCTCAAGCCAACCCGCCCTGTCTGCACAGCTCTTCTGCACGCCAACCAAGGGCATGAGAGCCGCAAGCGCCGCGCCCACATCCGCCCGGATGGCCAGATGCGTGGCCTTGAGCTTGTCCAGCTCGCTCTGGTCGATGTCCAGGTGCAGCAGCTTGGCGCCCGGGCAGAACTGCTCCAGGCGGCCCGTGGCGCGGTCGTCCAGTCGCGCGCCCGCAACCATGAGCAGATCGCACTCGTGCATCAGGATATTGGCCGCCCGCGTGCCGTGCATGCCCAGCATGCCCAGATTCAGGGGGTGGGCATCGGGCAATATGCCAAGGCCGAGCAGCGACATGGTCACAGGCAGGCTGGCGGCCTCAGCAAAGGCGCGGGCCACGTTTGCCGCTCCCGATGCCGCCACTCCGCCGCCCAGCATCAATATGGGCCGACGGCTCTCGGCCAGCATTCGCGCGGCCAGGCCAAGGGACTCCTGGTCCGGGGCCTCTACCGGGTCCGGGCCGCCAGGCTCCGGGAGCTCGGTGATCTCGATGCGCGCGGTCTGCACATCCTTGGGAATGTCCACCAGCACCGGGCCGGGCCGACCAGAGGACGCGATGCGGAAGGCCTCCGGAATGACGCGCAGCAGATCTTCCACGCTGCGCACCAGGAAATTGTGTTTGGTCACCGGGATGGACATGCCGTAGATGTCCACCTCCTGGAAGGCGTCGGTGCCGATCATGCTGCTGGGCACCTGCCCGGTGATGCAGATTATGGGCACGGAATCGAGCTTGGCGTCGGCGATGGCCGTGAGGGTGTTGGTGGCGCCCGGACCGGAAGTGGCGAAAAATACTGCCGGACTGCCCGTGGTGCGAGCCATGCCCTGGGCCATGAAACCTGCGCCCTGCTCGTGGCGGGCCAGCACGTGGCGGATGATCGTGCTTTTGGAAAGCGCGTCGTACAGGGGCAGGTTGGCCCCGCCCGGGATGCCGGGGATGATGTCGATGCCCTGCCGCTCAAGCAGGCGGATGGTGAGTTCCGCGCCCGACATGGTGATCGGTTTCGCCTGTGGTTTGGTCTGCATGAGACACCTCCTGAAGGTGCCCCTGAGCGCGGTCGGCTGGCTTGGTTCTCCCCTTGGGGCGGCCCGTGTGGACCGGGAGAACGAAAAACCCCCGCCGACTCGCGCCGGCGGGGGTTTGGGTTTCCTGTAAGAAGAATCCTGCCCGCTACGACGCGCTGTCGCCTACTACGCCTACTACTACGACGACGCGAACGTCGGCGCAGGAGGCCAGGGCGGCTAGGGCCAGGGCGGATGCGGCGGCGATTCGGTTCATTTCGTATGGGCTCGCAGGTTGCGGGGTTATTGACTGTTTTGTTGCTTACGCCCAAATCGCGCAGGAGGTCAAGCCCCTCCCAAGGGCTTTAAAAACTATCGCGCCCGGCGCTCCAGAATCATTTCGCGCACCTGGTTGGTGAGGCCGCCGAATTCCGGCTTGGTTATCTGGGCGTCGGCCCCAACGCTCTGGCCCTTGTGCAGCAGTCCCTGGGAGATGAGCGAGGAGAAGAGGATCACAGGCAGCGCGCTCAAATCTTTGTCGGTCTTGATGTTCTTGGTCAGAGTGTAGCCGTCCATGCGCGGCATCTCCACATCGGAGACAACGGCGTCCAGAAGCTGCGTCAGGGGGGTGTTGGTTTTGGCAGCCTCGGCCTTCAGGGCCAGCAGATGGTTCCAGGCGTCCTCGCCGTTGTTCTTCACGTCAACGGTGAACCCGGCGCCCTCGAAGTTGCGGCGCAAAAGAAAACGCACCGAAGTGGAGTCGTCCACCAGCAGCACGCGCAGGGGCGAATCGGTGGCGGGAACTGGCGCGTGCTCGGGCTCGGTGGTGTCCAGGGCGTTCAGCTCCACCAGGGCGCGCTCCAGGTCGAGCAGAAGCGCAAAGTGCTCGCCCAGGCGCACGGTGCCGGTGATGCAGTTGCCGGGCAGATCGGAAAGGTAGCGGCTGGGCGGCTCCACGTCGCTCCAGCTCACGCGGTGGATCATGGTCACGCCGGACACAAGGAAGCCGGTGCGCACGCCGTTGAACTCCGTCACCAGGATGGGCTCGTGATGATTCTCAACGCGATCCACGCCCAGCCACACGGCAAGATCAACCACGGGCAGGACCATGTCGCGCAGGGGAATGACGCCGAGATAGCTGGGATGCTCCGCCGAGGTGGCGGGCTCCAGGTACTCTGGAGCTTCGATGATCTCCAGCACCTTGGCCACGTTGACGCCAAAAAAGGCGTTGACGTTTGCTCCGTCCGCGCCCCTCTCGGTAATGAAGAGCTCGATGATCTCAAGCTCGTTGGTGCCGGTTTCCAGCAGAATGTTGGTCTGATTCATGCTTCACCGTCCCAGGTGTGGCCGTTGCCGCAGCGTCCGCCCGGTTCGCTAGGTGGAAAGCGAGGCAGCACTGTTCTGGCTTCCTGGCAGGGCCAGGTATTCCCATTGCAGGGGCTCTTCATGCTTCACGCTGCGCACAAGCGCCGCGCCCAGCACTTCATCCCAGTGCACCGGGGAGATGCCGTCCAGGGGACTCCGGGTGGTCAGGTCCGCCGGGGTCAAAACGTGCCCGGCGGGCAGATCGCGCGAGAAGACCATGCACTTGCGCAGCTTCTTGGCCGCGGCCTGCTCTTCCGGGAAGACCTTCTTGCCCTTCAGGATCATGCAGGCTTCCACCTCGCGGATCATGCGCA
Organism: Humidesulfovibrio sp.; assembly: GCF_030689645.1. Classification (GTDB taxonomy): domain Bacteria; phylum Desulfobacterota; class Desulfovibrionia; order Desulfovibrionales; family Desulfovibrionaceae; genus Humidesulfovibrio. The sequence goes on along the minus strand of NZ_JAUYFU010000034.1, from coordinate 32,875 downwards.
CCAGCAGGGCCAGCTCCGCAGGCTCAAGAGACGCCTTGTGGTCGGTCCCAACCTGGCTCTTATCCAAGGTGAAGTGGCGTTCCACAACGCAGGCGCCCAGGGCCACAGAGGCTACGCTGGGGGCCAGGCCGCGCTCGTGCCCGGAGTAGCCCACCGGAAGATTGTAACGCTCGCGCAGGGAATCCATCACCGGCAGGCCGATCTGGTCCTCCACGCAGGGATAGGAGCTGTTGCAATGCAGGAGCACCAGATTGTCGTGGCGGGCGCGGATGATGTTCACTGCGGTGTCCACTTCCTCCAGGCTGCTCATTCCCGTGGAGAGGATCACCGGCAGGCCGCTGTCGGCCACCTTGCGCACCAGAGGCACGTTGACCACGTCGGCGGAGCAGATCTTGATGACCTGCATGTCCAGGGCCAGCATCTCCTCAAGGCTCACTTCATCCCAGGCCGAAGCAAAGAACACCAGGCCCAGGGATTCGGCCAGGGTCTTGAGCTCGGCCATTTCCTCGGCGGAAAGCTCCAGCGCCATGCGATGCGCGCCGTAGGTGGGGCCGAAGCTGTTGGCCCCGGTGTACGGGGCCTCGCGCCCGGCGCGGGTCAGCAGGGATTCCATGTGCCGTTTCTGAAACTTCACGGCCTGGACCCCGGCCTTGGCGGCCTCTTGGACCATGAGCCGGGCCTGCGCCATGTCGCCCTGGTGGTTGTTGCCCACCTCGGCCACAATGAAGCAGGGCTGTCCTTGGCCAATCTTCTGGCCGGAGGAAAGCGTAATGGAGGTGACGTGCGCCATGCTCACAACCTCACGGTCTCGAGCCCTCTCTTGGCGGAGACAGGCTGCAGTTGCTGATGAATTTCGTCCTGGCGGCCAAAAGAGGTGATGACCACGGCTTGGCAATCCACATGCTCAAGCACCAGAGGCGAAGAAATAACGTAGCCGTGGAACAGCGCGCCGTGCTTTTCCACATCGTTGTCCACCACGGCCACCACATGGAAGCCGGTGTCGCGCAGTGCGGAAAGCACAACTTCGCAGGTTTCGGAGGCCCCGAACAAGGCGATCTTCTTGCGCCCCCGAACCTCCAGGCTCTTCAACTTGGAGATGATGAAGTCCTTGATGTTGGTGTAAAGGCGGATGGTTTCGCTCGAATAGTCGCTGAACATCTGCCTGCGGCTTTTCTCGCCGCCGCTGGTAAGCACGTAGCGGTAGCTTTTGCCGTTCACCGGCCGGTACTCTATGAGGTTCTGTTCCTGCAGGAGCTTCAGGTACTGGTTGACCATGGCTCCGCTGAGCTTGAGCCGTCTGCCCAGTTCAAACTGGGACAGCGCCGAGTCCTGGGACAGCGAGTCCAGAATGGCCAGCACCCTGGTCTCTTTGCTGGGCTTGATGTATTTTCCGTCTGAAAGCAGCATGTTCATTCACTCGGTGGTTGATGCGTCCTGAATATTTGCTGGCCTGCGGGGCCGATATCGGGCGGAAGGGTCTTCCGCACCGTGGCCTCGCCTAGAGGAATGCAAATTTCGGGCAAAAAACCTGCGAATCATTCACTCGATCAATAATATTTTCTGAAAAGCTGTGCCCTGATTATTCGCTGAATAGCTCAACAGCCCAATAGCTGTCAAGGTCCAGCCATATTCAAGGAATATTCGACAACCACGAGAAAGAGCCTCGCCAATGGCCGAATCATTCGTAGACACAACAAACCATCTGCGTCAAAAGAACGTCTCCACGGCGGCGGAAGCCGAGCAGGCTCCCCTATTCATTTCCCTTGCCACCTTGTTGGCGCGCAACTATAGTCCACCGGCGCTTTTAGCCCCACGACTCTCCAAGAGGTTGGACCATGCCCGAGATTGACCGCCCCTGGCTCACGCATTACGATCAAAATGTCCCGAGTTCTCCGCACCTTGCTGTGAAGCCGGTGTTTGAGCTCCTCGACGAGGCCGCTTCGCGTTGGCCGGACCGTCCAGCCATTGTTTTCCAAAACACCAGCATCACCTATGCCAAACTACGAAAACTCTCTTCGTTAGTGGCGGCAAACCTGCGCAAGCACGGTCTCAAGCGCGGCGACCGCGTGGCCATCATGCTGCCCAACACCCCCCAGACGGTCATCGCCTACTGGGGCGTTCTGCGCGCGGGCGGCACTGTGGTGTTCACCAACCCGCTTTACATGGAGACGGAGATCGTCCACCAGTTCAAGGACTCCGGCGCGCGCTTCCTCATCACCATAGACATCCTGTGGAACAAGATCGAGCCGCTGCGCGCGCAGCTGGGCATAGAGAAGTATTTTGTCACCAGCATTGCCGACGCCCTGCGTTTCCCCTTGAGCATGCTGTACAAGCTGCGCGCCTGGCGCGAGGGCCAAAACAGCAAGGTGCCCTTCGACTCCGAGACGGTTCACACCTGGAGTTCCCTTCTGGGCGGAATGTCCACCTATACTGTCGAGGGCATCATCCCCGGGAAGGACCTGGCGCTCCTGCAGTACACCGGCGGCACCACGGGCCTGGCCAAGGGCTGCATGATCACCCACGCCAGCCTCTGCGCAAACGCCCTGCAATGCACGGCGATGCTGCCGGGCATGGGCGAAAACCGCGAACTGTTCCTGGGCGTGCTGCCCTACTTCCACATTTACGGCCTCACCGTGTGTCTGAATTTATGCACGGCGCTGGGCGCCACGCAGATCCCCTTCCCCCGCTATATGCCCGGAGACGTGCTCAAAACCATCCACAAGGAGCGCCCCACGGTGTTCCCCGGTGCGCCCTCAGTCTACATCTCGCTATTGCAGCAAAAAAACGTGGGCAGCTACGACCTGTCCTCCATCCGCTTCTGCGTGTCGGGCTCGGCCCCCATGCCTGTAGAGTGGTTCGAGCAGTTCAAAACCGCAACAGGCGCGAGCATTTGCGAGGGCTACGGCCTGTCTGAGGCCAGCCCGGTGACGCACATAAATCCTGTGCAAGGCGTGGCCAAGCACGGGTCCATCGGCCTGCCCGTTCCTGGCACCGACGCCAAAATCGTGGACATGGACCTGGGCGGCCCGCCGCTTCCTCCAGGCAAGCTGGGGGAACTGGCCGTTCGCGGCCCGCAGGTCATGGCCGGGTACTTCAACAAACCTGACGAAACCGCCGACGTTCTGCGCAACGGCTGGCTCTACACCGGCGACATCGCCTACATGGACGAGGACGGCTACTTCTTCATCGTAGACCGCAAGAAAGACCTCATCATCAGCGCTGGTTACAACATCTACCCGCGCGAAATCGACGAGGTTCTGCACGCGCACCCCAAGGTGCAGGAGGCCGTGGCCGTTGGCATCCCCTGCGACGCGCGCGGCGAGGTGGTCAAGGTGTTCGTGGTGGCAAAGCCCGGCGAAAAACCCACCAAGGCCGAGATCATCGCCTTCTGCCGCCAGAAGCTGGCTGCATACAAAGTGCCGCGCCATGTGGAGTTCCGCGAGAGCCTGCCCAAAACCATGGTCGGCAAGGTGCTGCGCCGGGCCCTGCGCGCAGAAGAAGCCGAACGCACCAAGGCCTGCAGCGCCGCGCCCGTGGTGGACACCACCAGCTCGGACGCCTGAGCCGCCCAACCCAATGCAAAAGAAAAGGCCCCGCCGCAAGACGGGGCCTTCTTTTTTGCCGGGCCGCCCCCCTATGGGACGCGCTTGCCCAGGATGCGCTGCACGGCCTGAGCCGGAACATATGTCCTGCCCGTGTCCGGCGCGTGGATCACCAGCCCTTCCAGGTGCAGCTCACGACCATCCATGCGCAGCAGGTTCGTGTTCACCGGGAGCTCGGCCCTGCGCCCCTGGTGCTCGATACGCAGCACGGGCGCGTTCTTGTCCGTCTCGTCAAGCCGCACGCTGCCCGGAGGGAATGCCAAAGCGGCATCCACAAAGAGCCTGCGGTTCAACGCCGCCAGATCTATGCCCAGGGCCTTGGCCGTGGCCTGCCCAAATTCAAATCCGGCGATGAGCCCCTTGGGGCCGCCTGGGCCGTAGGCAAACATGGGGACATCGCCGCCGGTGTGGCCATGCGTGGTCCAGCCAAGCACGGTGTACCGGGGGCAGAGTATCTGGCCCAGGGCGTAGTAAGGCTCCTCCGGATACGCGGCGGCGGCTTCAAGAACCAGCTTGGCTTCCTCGGCAGTGATGCTGAGCCCCCAGTCTTCGCGCACAACCGCCTGGAGCCGCTCCGGAGTCTGGTCCTTGCCCAGCCGCGCCCACAATGCCGCGGCAGAGGCGCGCATCTTGCGCAGGGGCTCCAGCAGGTCCTCCACGGAAGTCTGCGTGTAGCTCTTGTTGGTGCGCATGTTGCCGATGCTCATGCCTCCGGTGTTGTGGTCAGAGACCACAAGCACCAGGGTGTCCTTGCGCTTTTTGGCGTAGTCCAGGGCCGTCTGCACCGCACGGTCAAAGGCCAAAAGATCGGAAATCAGGTGCGCCGGATCATTGGCGTGATCGGCCCAGTCCACCTGGCTGCCCTCAACCATCAGGAAAAAGCCCTTGGGATTCTTTGACAGCACGGCGATGGCCTTGGCGGTCATCTCCGCCAGGGCTGGCTCCTGCGGGGCCAGGGCCGCGCGATCCAGATCCGGGGCCATGTGCCCGCCCGCGAACAGGCCGAAGATCTTTGGTCCCTTGGCGGCGCCCAGCTCCTTGGCCGTGGTGGGCAATTCATACCCCCGCTCCCGCAGCACGGCGGCCAGGTCCTGGCCGTCCTCGCGCAGCCCGCCCGCGTGCTTGGGGGTGAGATATCCGCGCCCGCCGCCCAGAACCACGTCGATGCCCTGATGCACGCCCTGCTTCATTATGGTGGATTCAAGGGTGCGGCTGGGAACGTGGGCGTAGAACGCCGCCGGAGTGGCGTGCCACACCCCGGCAGTGGCCACGATGCCCGTGGACCGGCCCTGCACGCGCGCGCCCTCAAGCACGGTGGCGAGCGGCCTGTAGCGCAGTTCCTCCGGAGGGGAAGGCTCGCTCGACAACACCTTGGCCCTGGGGCCGACGCTTATGAACTTGTCCGAGGTGCGCGTTCCCGTGGCGTAGGCCGAGCCGGACGGGGCCGAGTCAGCCACGACGGAATCGCTGATGTGCGTGCGCACCATGCCGGTCAGAATGGCGTCCTGGGCCAGGGGCGCGCCCTTGAACCAGCGCGCCAGGGTATACTGCTCCGCGCCAGTGCCATCGGCGATGAGCACAATGACATTTTTCGCCGCGCCCGCAGCCAGGGCCGATTGGCAGAAGAACAAGAGCAAAAGCAGGCTGAAGACGCCAATGCTGGCGCGGGGTCGGTGTGCTGAAAGACGCATGTGCCCTCCGGCTTTGGAGCTGTTTTTGGTCCCATGAAGAAAAGGGGCGCTTTCCCCTGCCGCAAAAATTGGATAATTACGCCGCGCAACAATTCTGCTGCGGCTGTCTGGCTCGCGCTCAACATCATTACCATTTGTTGAGCCGTGCGCAAGTTGTCACACAAGCGCCCTGCCCGCGTCACCGCCATATGCCAGGGTGCGCATCGAGGCCAGCGCTTCCGCAGAAAGCTCATCGGCGCCTGACGCTGCCCCAGGAGGTTACGCCCTTGATTCGTGTACCCCACGCCAACACGCCCGCACCCAGCCGGAAACCCGCCGCGACCGGGAACGCCGCCCCGGCAAAGCTTCTGTACACCGCACTGCGGCACAAGCATGGACTGTCCCATGAAGAGGCCACCCGCCACCTGCGCGAAGCCTTGAAAAGCTATTTCCGCACGACCTGAAGCTCAGCCTGGTGCGCCGCCGGGCGCAAAAAAAGGCGGCCCCCGCCTGCGCGGAAGCCGCCCGTACCGGGCTGAAACGATTCAGGCTACTGCGAAATGATGGTGGCCTTCTTGATGATTACGGGCTGGGTGGGCACATCGTCGAACATGCCCTTGCGACCGGTCTGCACGCCCTTGATCTCGTCCACCACGCGCTTGCCTTCAACCACTTCGCCGAACACGGCGTAACCCCAGCCCTCGTCGCTCTTGTTGCGATGGTCCAGGAAGCGGTTTTCCTTCACGTTGATGTAGAACTGGGCGGCTGCGGAATTCGGGTCCGATGTGCGGGCCATGGCCACGGTGTACAGCGAATTCTTGAGCCCGTTGTCGGCCTCATTCTTGATGGGACGTCCAGTGGGCTTTTCCTTCATGTTAACGTCGAAGCCGCCGCCCTGGATCATGAAGCCATTGATGACGCGATGAAAAATGGTGCCGTCGTAATGGCCGTTCTTCACGTGGGCCAAAAAGCTGGCCACGGAAAGCGGCGCTTTGTCTTTGTTGAGCTGAAGGACGATATCGCCCTTGCTGGTCTCAAGCTTCACCAGGACTTTGCCGCCCTGCGCGGGAGTGGAGGACGCGTTCTGGGCCAGACCGGGCACGGCCAGGGCCAGCACGAGGCCCAGAGCCAGAATCAGACGAAAAAAGCGCTGCATCGTGAGGTCTCCTTGTTTCGCGGATTGGAAGCGGATGTTCACAGGCCGAACGCGGACCATGCCCGCACGGTGCCAAGGGCTTTAGCAGACGAGCCCACGCAGGGCAATCACCACAGCCTGCGCCCAGCACTGCGTGTTGTCAGTCCCGCCACGATGGGCTAACATGAAAGGAAGCCCCTCAGACCCGGAGGCACACCATGCTCAATCCCACGTCTCGCGCCCATCGCGCCGCTGTCTTTGCACCCTTGGCCCTGTTTTTGTTCGTCGCCCTGTTTTTATGCGTTTTGCCTTCACAGGCCCTCGCCTCTCAGGCTGTGGCCGAGTCCGCGGCAAGCAGCACCGAATCTGCAGCGCCTGAACGGGGTCTGTCGCCCGCCCCGGTGCGCTACCTGCTGGTGAAGGCTCTGGGCCAGGGAGCCACAACGCATGAAGCAGAGGACCAGGCGGTGCACAACGCCCGAAGCCTGGCCGCCAAGCACCTCGCCAGCCTTGGCGGAGCCCATGACCTGGCGCCCGCTCCAGAAGGCCAGCGCGTTGTGAATCTCAAGCATTTTCCGGGCATGGGCTTTGGCGCTGCACGAGCTGTGGTGTTGATGGAGCTGCGTCTTCGCGGCCATGCTGATTCCCTGCCTGCTGACGCCAAGCTTCTGACCCTTCGCGCCAGCGCCTTCGACGGCGTGCTGACCCTGGAGGCCAACCGCCCCTGCGAGGCAGTTGCCGCCTATGCCCCAACCACGGGCGCTGATCCGGAGTTCCTGCCAGCTGGGGTGCAGGTCTTTCGCCTCACCCCCGGCAAGAGCGTGAAGCAGACGCTGCCCGCAGGAGTTTCCAGCCTGTCCGTCCTGGCCTGCACCGGCGGGCTCACCATTCCAGCCAACCCGGCCAGCCTGGACGAGGCCTTCACCAAGGCCCGCGCCGGTCGGCCCCGGCCCTCGCAGCTGGAGGGCGTGGTTTCCGACTGCGTGGAACAGCGCATTTCTCCTGCCATTGGCGGCGCGCGTGCCATGCGCCTCAAAAGCTCCGAACCCCCGGTGAACATGACCGGCGCAGCCGGGCGCGAGGGCGGACTGCCCGTTCCCCCAAAGCCTGCGCCCTAAGACCTCAAGGAGAGTAGGGCCATGGCAGAGCCCAAGCGGAACCTCTCGCCTGAAACACGCGGCCTGTTGGTGGCCGCCCTGGCTTTGGCCTGCTTCCTGCCCGCCCTGCTCTTGCTGCCTGCGCCCTTTGAGCGCCTTGAACTCGCCGCCTCGGACCTGCGCTTCCGCTTGGCCACCCGCCCCCTGCCCAGCCCAGACGTCGTGCTCCTGGACATCGACGACGCCTCCCTTCGACGCCTAGGCCCCTGGCCGCTGCCGCGCTCCATCCACGCCCGCGTGCTTAACGTGCTTACGGATTGCGGCGTGTCTGTTGTGGGTTTCGACATTGTGTTTCGGGGTTCCGCAGCACGCGCAGACGGCCAGACCGACGACGCGGACCTGGAAACGGCCATTGCCCGCAGTGGCCGCGTCGTGTTCCCAGTGGGCGTGGGCTTGGTGCACGAGTCCGATGTGGTCCGCCTTTCCCCCGAAACCGACGATCTGCCGCTCCTGGCATCGCTTCTGCCTGCCAGCGGCATGCACGTCCCAGACCTGCTCCAGGCCCAACGCACTGTGCTGCCTGCGGCCCTGTTTTCCAGCAACGCTCTGGGCCTGGGGCACATCGCCGCCACCCCGGACCTGGATGGCGCATACCGCCGCATGCCGCTGCTGGTGGGGTACCACGGACAGCCCCTGCCAGCCCTGGCCCTGACCCTGGCGCTACACCACCTGGACGCCAAGGCTGTAATCCGACAAGGAGGCGTGGACATCATCCGACAGGCTGGACGCAGCTTTGTCCCCACCGACTCCCGGAGCATGTTGTCCGTGAATCTCACCGCACCCTGGGGGCACGGTTTCTGGCACCTGTCCTACGCCGAGGTGCTGGACGCCGCCGCCGACCCGGCACGCCTGGCTTTTTTGCGGCAGGGTCTCAAAGGCAAGATCGTCCTGGTGGGCCTCACGGCTTCGGGCACAACAGACATCAAGGCCACGGCCCTTTCCCCGGCGGAGCCGCTGATTACCCTGCACTCCAACCTCACAAGCCAACTGCTCACCGGCGCCCACCTGCCTGTGGCACCAGCCTGGGCTTCAGCAGCCTTTGCCGCAGCGTTCCTGGCCTTGTCGGGGCTGCTGTTCCTGCGTCTGCCCATCCGCGCCTTTCTGCCATCGGGCCTGGGCCTCGTGGTCCTTTGCCCGGCATCGAACATCGGACTCTACCTGACCACGGGGCTGGCGCTCAACCTCACGGCCAGCAGCCTCGCCGTGGGGCTCTGCGTGCTTACGCTTCTGGCCCACGGCCTGGTTCGAGTCGCCCGCGACTCCGCCCGGCAGCGGCACATGCTGGAAACCTATTTTTCTCCCAGCATCGCCCGGCAGATACTTGAGTCCGGCTCGGACATCATGGCTGGCCGCAGCGTGGACGTCACGGTGCTCTTTGCGGACATTGCTGGTTTCACTGCCATGAGCGACCACATGGAACCCGCCGAGGTGCAGCGCTTCCTCGGCGAGTATCTTGAGGAGATGACGGCCTGCATCTTCCGCAATCAGGGCGCAGTGGACAAGTTCATGGGCCATGGGCTCATGGCTTTTTTCGGCTATCCGGAAGTCGAAGGCGTGGACTCCGTGGAGAACGCCCGGCGCTCTGCACTGTGCGGCGTGCGCGCAGCAGTGGAGATGCAGTCCGCCGTATCCCGGCTGAACCGCACATGGCAGGCGCAGGGGCGGCAGATGATCACTATACGCATCGGGCTGAACACCGGCCACGCCATTGTGGGCGACATGGGCTCGCGCACCCGAAAGGACTTCACCCTGCTGGGGCGCAACGTGAATCTGGCCCAGCGCCTGGAAGGGGCAGCCCCGCACGGCGGCGTGCTGCTGAGCGCGCGTACGGCAGCCCTGGTGCATGACCAGTTCCGGCTCACCAGCGCGGGCGCGCTCAAGCTCAAGGGGTTTGACAAGGAGGTGGAGGCCCTGACCGTGGACCTGCCGGAAGCGGTGAAGGGCTAGCGGCCTTGCTGAAAGGCCAGGGCTGCGCGCACGAAGCTTGGCGCCCAATGAGGCGCGCCAAGGGCGTGGATGTGCGTGTACGAGGCGAAGGTGCGGCCCATGAGCAAGCCGTCGCGCCCGGCCAGCATGCCATGGCCGCGCAGCATCTTAAGCGCCAGGGGGGGCATGTCCGCCGGACGGCTGGGCTCTGTGCAGGCCGAGTAGTGAAATTCATGGCCCGTGATGTGCGCTCCGAGCGGGTGGAAGGGATTCTCCGTCTCCACCAGCGCCTCCACATACCCAAGCCCCTGGGGCCGCGGGCACAACCGCGTGGACAAGGGGAACACCCCGGCCAGTTCGTGCAGGCCGCTTTCCAACTGCAACCCCTCGCAGAGATACATGAACCCGCCACATTCCGCATAAATAGGCAGGCCCGCCAAAGCCAGGGAGCGCACGCGCGCGCGCACGTCAATATTTGCCGCAAGCCCGGCGGCCTGGGTCTCTGGAAAGCCGCCGCCCAGATACAGGCCGTGCAGCTCAGGCCAGGGTTCACTTGAAAGCAGGCTGACCTTGCGCAAGGTGGCCCCGGCGCGCTCCAGCGCCTCCAAATTCTCAGGGTAGTAAAACCACAGGGCGGCATCGTGCACGTAACCGATGACCGGGCCTTCGGCCTTCGGATCAGCAAGCACCGACGCCGGCCAGGGCACTGGCCGGGCTGGCGCGGGCGCTTCGGCCCGGCGGGCCGCGTCAACCACCCGGTCAACATCCACCCAGCGCTCCACCACGTCGGCAATGGCGTTGAGCGCCGCATCGCGGCTCATGTGCTCCTGGTCGGAAACAAGGCCCATGTGGCGTTCCGGGATGGGATTGTCGAGCATCTTCGGCAGGCAGCCCAGCACAGGCACTCCGGCCAACTCCTCGATGCACTGCTTGAGGATGGCGCGGTGGCGCTCGCCTGCGGTGCGGTTCAGAATCACCCCGGCCAGATTGAGCCCCGGCTCGAAGGAGCGGCAACCGGCAACGATGGCCGCGGCGGTGCGCGTCATCTTCGTGGCGTCGAGCACCAGAATCACCGGGGCGTCGAGCTGGCGTGCAAGTTCCGCCGTGGAGCAGGTGCCCTCGCGGTCCTTGCCGTCGAACAGGCCGCGGTTGCCTTCAATGAGGGAAATATCCGCCTCGGCCGCCTTTTCCTGAAACAGCGCGGCGATGGTCTCACGCGGGAGCAGGAAGGGGTCGAGGTTGCAGGCCGTAGCGCGCGCGGCGTGCGTCAGCCAGGAGGCGTCGATGTAGTCCGGACCCTTTTTGAAAGGCCGCACGATGACGCCCCGGCGGGACAAGGCCCGGCACAGGCCGATGGAAACGAAGGTTTTGCCCGAGCCGCCGGAGAGGCCGGCCAGGATGATGCGGGGAAACGCTGTCATGGTGTTGCGCTTGGGCGGTTCTGGGTACGGCGTGCGGAACAAGAAAAGCCTTGCCCAGCACCTGGGCAAGGCCCTCTCGAACTAAGCGTGAGGCAAGAGGAGTCTAGTCCTCGCCGTCGGCATGCTTGCCGGCGCCGTGCAGGCCGTACATGGAGGTGCTGCCGCTGGACCAGAACACGAGGACTTCCTCGTTGATCATCTGGGTCAGAATCTTCTTGACGTCGCGGCCCTTTTCTTCGGGGAACAGGGCGGTGAAGTCGTTGAAGTAGAACTTGCTCTTATTCTTGGCCTTGGAGTTGATGAAGTCAACAATCGTTTTTTTGGCTTCTTCGTATACGAGCGCCATAGTGATGCCCCTTTTTGAGGTAAAGGGGCGCGGAGATTTTCCCCGCGCCCCGTGATGGTCTAATGCTTAGAACTTGAACTGGGTGGTCTGGCGCCAGGTGTAGTACGCCGGATCACGGAAGTCGTCGATAAGGTGAGCGGAGAACTCAAGCTCACACTTCTCGAAGAAACGCTCCCAGCCAATGCGGTTGGCCCAGTCGCCCAGACGCTCGTACTTGCGGGCGTCCTTGGCGTAGGCATCAAGGATCTGCTTGATGACCTTGGTCATGGTCGGCCAGCGGGGCGGCTCGTTGGGGATGAAGGGCACAACGACCTTGGAGAACTTGGGGGTCGTGATGCGGTTGCTGATCTTGCCGCCAACCATCAGGGCGATGCCGTCGCCTTCCTTGTCAGCAAGGGGCATGGCAGGGCACATGGTGTAGCAGTTGCCGCAGAACATGCAGCGCTCGTTCTTAACGGCAACGGTGTTGATCTGCTTGCCCTGGAACTCGATCTTGGTGGGGCGGATGGCGCCGGTAGGACAGGCGGCGACGGCCAGGGGCACTTCGCACACGTTGTCCAGATTCTCGTGGTCGAGGATCGGGGGCTTGCGGTGAATGCCCAGGATGGCGATGTCGGAGCAGTGCACCGCGCCGCACATGTTCAGGCAGCAAGCCATGGAGATGCGCACGGGGGCGGGCAGACGCATGTTGGTGAACTCTTCGAACACCACGTCCATGGTCGCCTTCACGGTGCCGGAGGCGTCCGTGGCGGGCGTGTGGCAGTGGACCCAGCCCTGGGTGTGCACGATGTTGGTGACGCCGGCGCCGGTGCCGCCAACGGGGAACTTGAAGGAACCACCAGCGAACTTGCGGGCGTTCAGGTTGTCCCTGAGGGCTTTGGCTTCCTCAAGGGTGGTGACCATGAACTCCACGTTGTTGCGGGTGGTGAAGCGCAGGTGACCGCCGCAGAACTCGTCGGCGATGTCGCAGATCTCGCGGATGTTGGTCACGGACATAAGGCGGGCGGCGCCGGCGCGGACGGTGAAGACCTTGTCGCCGGAGAGGCCCACGTGCATCAGGATGCCGGGCTCAAGAATCTCATGGTAGTCCCACGCGCCCTTGTTCTTGGCAAGAACCGGGGGCAGGAATTTGGAGAAGTGCTGGGGACCGATGTCCGTAATACGGTTCTCCATCGGTTTAGCGGGATTGTACCCAGAAGAAATGAAGGCCATTTTTTTAGTCCTCCTTCAGGTTAGCGCTGGTGCTTGGCGCGGTAATCCGCGATGGACTTATTCCAGCCGCCTTCCACTTCCTCTTCCTTCCAGAAGATGTAGGGATTGTGGCGGGGTTCCTTCACGTGGCGAGGATCCGGAGCGGTACCGGTGACCTCGAGCAGACGGGCAAAGCCAAGACGCTTCAGAGTCTCACCGATGCGCTCGCGGTTCTTGCCCTCTTCCATCCACCAATCCCAAACGGACTCGACGAATTCCTTGATCTCGGAGAAGTCGCCCTCAGCCTTGATGAAGGGAATGGTCAAGGAGCCCATCTGCGGGCCATCAAGGATCGGGGCCTTGGCGCCGACGAGGATGGACAGGCCGCGATCGTTGCCGATCTTCAGGGCGCGGGGCATGACGCAGATGCAGTGCATGCAGCGCACGCACTCTTTGTTGTTGATCTCAAGCTTGCCACCCTCGTAGCGGATGCACTGGCTCGGGCAACGATCAACGACTTCAGCCTGGATGTCGAACTTGCCCCAGTCGCGACCAGCGTAAGCGCCGGCGTTGGGAGCAATCTCGCCGCCCACGTAAGCGGCAACGGTCTTCTGGTCAACGCGGATCTCGTCGCGCCAGGTGCCGATGAAGCTCATGTCGGAGCGGGCGATGGAAGCGACGCAGCCCAGGGAGCAGCCGTCGAACTTGAACTTGAACTTGTACGGGAAGGCCGGGCGGTGCAGCTCGTCCTGGTACTCCTGGGTCAGCTGGTAGCAAAGCTCCTGGCTGTCGTAGCAGGCGTACTGGCAACGGCTCTCGCCGAGGCAGCAAGCCGGGGTGCGCAGGTTGGAGCCCGAGCCGCCCAGGTCGTTGTTCATCTTGTGGGTCAGCTCGAAGAAGATCTCCTCAAGCTGCGGGGTGGTGGTGCCAAGAAGCACGATGTCGCCGGTGGCGCCGTGCATGTTGGTCAGACCGGAGCCGCGCAGTTCCCAAAGGTCGCAAAGCTGACGCAGGAACTCGGTCTTGTAGAACATGCCGGAGGGCTGGGCAACGCGCACGGTGTGGAAGTGGGCCACGCCGGGGTACTTTTCGGGCTGGTCGCAGTAGCGGCCAATGACGCCGCCGCCGTAACCGAACACGCCCACGATGCCGCCGTGCTTCCAGTGAGTCTCGCCGTCCACGAAGGAAAGCTCGAGCAGGCCAAGCAGGTCGTCCGGGCACTCAGCGGGAATCTGATAGTCGATACCCTTGGGATTCGCGTATCTGTGCTCAATCTCCTGCTTAATGTCGGACACGAAGCTGGGCCACGGGCCGCTTTCCAGCTGGTCCAACAAGGGGGTTTTGTGTTTCGCCATTCCCTTAACCTCCGTTGTTTGAAGTAAAATGTTGCCACACACCTAAACTATCCGGCATGCGCCCGCTGGCGCGCGGGCCGTCGCCGGATGTCTTTCCTCCATCTGGCGAGGCGCTTGTGAATTGGCGAACACGGGCACGGCCCAGTCGTCCAATTCCAGCGCATGATTCCTCATCTGTTACGGAAATTCCACAGTCTCTGTCAACATAAATCCGGTTCAACAACACTACTCAGCCGATAACTGCATAGCACCGCGCGTGGTTGCGCATAGTTGCTTTCCGGCCCGCTCCGGGGTAAGCAGCCTTGCCCGGAACGCTGGCAAGCCGAATTCGGCCTGCGTGCTTGTTCTGACTATCCCAAACTCGACTTGCCAGGCAATCACTATCTTGAACACAACACCTTCGAGCGAATCCGCCTGCCGCCGCTGCGGCGCCTGCTGCCTGAAGGGCGGCCCTGCCCTGCACCGGGCCGATGCCTTGCTGTTCGACGGGCCCAATGCGCTGGACCTTTCCCTTGTGGTCACACTCCGCGCGGGCGAGCCCGCCTTCGATCAGGTGCGCGGCCAGGTGCTGCCCCTCGAGTCCGAGTTGCTCAAGCTGCGTGGCCGGGACGGCTCCTGGACCTGCGCCCTCTATGACGCCGAGGCCCGCGCTTGCGGCCTGTACCAGCGCCGCCCGGAGGAATGCCGCACCCTGTCCTGCCAGGACACCAGCGCCTTGGCCGCCATGTACGAACAGGACCGCCTGACCCGCCGCGACCTGCTGCCCAAAGGACACGCCGTGCTGGCGGTGCTGGCCGAGCACGAGGCGCTGGTTCCTGTGCCGCGCATCGCGCCCCTGGCCAAGTTGCTGCGCGCCGGCGGGCAAGAGGCCCTTGACGCTGAGTCCGAACTTTCGCAAATCGCCCGCGCCGACCGCGCATTCCGCAAAAGCCTGGAAGAGCGCGCAGGCATCGGCTCGGAATACCACGATTTCTTTTTTGGGCGCGGGGCCACAGCCCTGTTCTCCGCCGCAGGGCTGGCCCTGCGCGCGGACGCTCGCCTGGGCTGCCGCATTCAGCCCGATCCCCTCTGGCGGGACTAAGCAATCCGCAACACTCTGGAGATTATGATGAAAGACGAGCTTGGCGTTTTCTACTACCCCGCCCCCCAGCACCCGGAGGCCCGCATGTACGTGCGCCGCTATGCCGGACGCATTGAGTTCCGCATGTGGCACCGCGATGACGCAAACGTTTGGGAAAAGCACAACTGGCTGCCCTACGCCGTCATCGAGCAGGCTGCGGCCATGTTCAAGGCCACCGGCAAGGAGAGCGATCCCACCACACTGTACGACCTCGCCGTTGCTGAACGCCTGCTGGCCGACGAGTAGACGACGCGGGTAATGCGAAAAATCGTGCCGCTGATCCTGGCGGCCCTCATCACTCTGCCAGGGCTCTGGCTCAAGCTCTCCGGCGCGCATCTGGCCCCTCCCCCGGCGGCGCTCATCTCCGGTCTGGCCATCCTGGGCGCTTCGTTCCTGCTCCTGTGGGCCTGCGACGTGGCCCAGATGGACATTCCGCAGACCCTGGCCCTGGCCGTGGTGGCGCTCATCGCCGTGCTGCCGGAGTACGCCGTGGACATGTACTTCACCTGGCAGGCGGGCAAGCACCCGGAATCGGACTACGCCCACTACGCCATCGCCAACATGACGGGCGCCAATCGACTCCTCATCGGCGTGGCCTGGTCTGCCATCGCAGGCCTGCACTGGTTCAAGACCCGCCGCCGCGTGATCCTGGACGTGGAGCAGCGCACCGAGGTGCTGTTCCTGGGCCTGGCCACGGCTTACGCCTTCCTCATCCCAATCAAGGGCAGCCTGGCCTGGTACGACAGCATAGTGTTCCTGGCCCTGTACGCCTGGTACATCCGCCTGGCCAGTCAGCGCCCCTGCCAGGAGTGCGAGTTGGAAGGACCGGCGGAGCTCATCGGCGCGCTGCCCAAGACCCGACGCAGGCAAGCCACCGTGGCCCTGTTCCTCTTCGCCGCCGGGGTCATCCTCGCCAGCGCGGAGCTGTTCAGCGAAAACCTGGTGGCCTCTGGCAAGGTGTTCGGCATCAACGAATTCCTGCTGGTGCAGTGGCTCGCGCCCATCGCAAGCGAAGCCCCGGAGTTCATCGTGGCCATCATGTTCGTGCTGCGCGGCCAGGCGGCCACGGCCATGGGCAGCCTGCTTTCGAGCAAGCTGAACCAGTGGACCCTTCTCGTGGGCATGATTCCCCCCGTGTACGGCATCTCCAGCGGCACCTTTGAGCACCCGCTGCCACTGGGTCCGTTCCAGCTGCACGAGATCTTTCTCACCGCTGCGCAATCGCTCATGGCTGTGGCGCTGCTCGCCTCCCTGGCTCTTGGCCCCGGCGCGGCGCTGCTGCTCTTCGGCCTCTTCGCGGGCCAGCTTTTGAGCCCCTATGTGGTGGAGGGCCTGAACCTGCCCGAACTGCCCTGGGGCAACGGCACCGACGGTTTACACCAGCTCTTCAGCGCAGTGTATGTGGTCCTTTTCCTTGTCATAGCCTGGCTGAAGCGCCAGGAAATGTGGGAGCTGCGCCTCGGCGCCAGCGTGGAGCAGCGGATAGTCTAACCCCATCGTCCACGCAGCTCCAAAGCCCTGGCCTCCGCGCTCGGCCCCCTCGTCTCCATGCGCCGCCCGTTGCCAGCCAGGCCCGGTCCGTGCCATAGGTGATGCGTAGACAAATACGCTTTGCATAGGGGGGGGCTATGAGCAACCGGAGCATCCACGAGCGCATAGACTGGCTGTGGAATCTGGGTCGCGAGCACGCGCGGGAGTTCTGCACGCCAGAGGCCGCACTGGCCCGCAAGCACTATCTGGCCCAGCATCCGACCCACGTCATGGTGCTCAAGTGCATGGACGGCCGCATCCATCTGCCCTTCGTCACCGGCACGCCCCTCGGCATCATCGAGCCCCTGCGCAACCTGGGCGGCATGTTCCACCTTGGCTGGCCGCTCCTGGGCGAGGTGGTGGCGAACTCCGTGTCCGAAGCCGTGGCCGCCGGACGGCGCGTGCTGGTCATCATCACCTACCACTTCTCCAAGGGCGACCCACACCGCGGCTGCGCAGGCTTCGGCTACGACAAGGCCGCCAGCGTGCGCCACGTGCACGAGATACGCCGCCAGATGGAATACACCTTCGGCCAGGCGCACCAGACCGTTTACCCCGTGGTCTTCGGCTTTGAAACCGACGAAGACGCATTGATTCTGCACGGGCCCGAAGGCGTCCTCGACCTGACCCAGGCCGAGGATGCCGACGAGCAGCGGCTGGCCTACGAACTGCGCGCCCTGTATCCAGACATGCCCGCCCGGATCCTGGCGGACCTGCTGCCCCTGGTGCAGGGCAACATCCGGCACATCGCCCAGGTGCGCGCCTCGGGCCGGGAGCTCGCCACGGAGCACCGCGAGTGGGTCATCTGCGTGGGCCGGGGTTTCGACTTCCTGCACGTGCCCAACATGGCGCTCATCATCGGCCCCTACAGCCCGGATCTTTCCGGCCCCATAGCCAGGGCTGCGGGCATCATCCAGAGCAACATGGAAAGCGGGCGCATCCCGGATGACGGCTTCCTGCTCCTCGCCTCGGCCCCCTACCGCGAGGCGGGCATGGACCGCGCGCGCGCCGAGCTCAAGTCGCGCTTCCTTTCCGAATTCGCCGACGAGGTCATCCGGCGCGAATGGCCGGACCTGCACCCAAAGATGCTCCGAGAGGCCGCCGTGCTGGACTGGAACACGCGCACGCTCACGCTCCTGAACGACAGCGGCGCGGCTGCGGAGACCAGCTGACACCCTGCGCACGGCGGCGGCCAAGCCCCTTGCCAGCCCAGCCCCGACCATGCCATAGGCCGGGGCGCGAATTTTCCAAGCGCGGGAGGACCTCATGAGCAGCAAGCAGTCCCTGGCTGGCGTCGATGTGGACGACATTCTGGCCGCCATGGGTCAGGCCGACGGCTACCTGGACATAACCCCAGCGGACGCCCTGGCCCTGTACCGGCTGGCCCTGCGCCACGCCACCGAGCGCGTGCGCCTGAGCCTCACCGCGGGCCAGCTCATGACCCGCGAGGTGCGCAGCGTGGCCCCGGACGCCACCGCCGCCCAGGTGGCCCGGCTGCTGGCCGATGCGGGCATCTCCGGCGCTCCGGTGGTGGAGAACGGCGAGGTGGCGGGCGTGGTGAGCATCAAGGACTTCCTGCCCCGGCTCGGCCTGCCCAGGCAATCCACGCCCATGGCCCTGGTGGCCCTGCTGGTCACAGGCGACCAGTGCGGATCAAGCGACTTCACCGCCGTAACCGCGCGCGAACTCATGACCGCCCCGGCGTTGACCATCGCGCCCGCCACCCCGGTGGGCCAAGCGGCGAAAATCATGGACGAGCGCGGCATCAACCGCCTGCCCGTCACCGAGGCGGGGAGGCTGGTGGGCATCATCACGCGCGGCGACGTGGTGCGCGCATCCCAATCCCTCATAATTGCGGAGTAGTTTGATGGAATTTTTCGCGAAGATGCGCGGAGCAGGCAAAAGTCCGCCGCGCGTCCGACGCACGGAGATCGTCTCTTCCTTCCTGGGATCGCTGACGGGCATTGCGCTCCTGGGCTGGCTGCACGCCGCTGTGGCCGACCCTGTGGACCAGGTGCTCATCATCGGTTCCTTCGCGGCCTCAGCCGTGCTGCTCTTCGCCGCGCCCAAAAGCCCCCTGGCCCAGCCGCGCAACCTGCTGGGCGGGCATGTGCTCTCGGCCATCATCGGCGTCAGCTTCCGCCTGGCCCTGCCCGAGATGCCCTGGCTGGCCGCAGCCCTGGCCGTGGCCACGGCCATCGCGGTGATGCTTATGACCAAGACCCTGCACCCGCCCGGCGGCGCAACGGCATACATCGCCGTCACGGGCGGCCCCAAGATCGCCGCCCTGGGCTACCTCTACGTGCTGTGCCCGGCGCTCACGGGCGCGGCAATCCTTCTCTGCGTGGCCCTCGCTGCCAACGCCCTGACCACCGGCCGACGCTATCCCGAATACTGGTGGTAGCGCCCTGTCCAAGGCCAACTTCAGGGCAACACCACACAGCAACCACAATTTTCGCTTTCAGCCCAACCAGCGGCGTCCAGCCCCCGGAAAGCCCCTTGCCAGCGGCACCCGCACCGCTTAATGATGCTGTTTGCGACCCCCTAAGGGGGTGCTAAGGAGCGATTCATGACGACATTGTGGCACTGGGTCGGCTTCAACCTGCTGGTCCTGTTCCTGCTTGCCTTTGACCTTGGCGTTTTGCACAAGAACCACCGCGAGGTGGGCGTCAAAGAGTCACTTTGGCTGAGTCTCGGCTATTTCATTCTGGCCCTCGGCTTTTCCGGGGTAATCTTCCACTTCGAGGGCAGGCAAGCTGGCTTCGAATTTCTCACCGGCTATCTCATTGAAAAAAGTTTGAGCATCGACAACATCTTCGTTTTCGTGCTCATTTTCACCCACTTCCAGGTACCCAAAAAGGCGCAGCACACAGTGCTGTTCTGGGGCGTGCTCGGGGCGCTCGTCATGCGCGCGGTCCTCATCCTGGCGGGCGCGGCGGTGATCTCGGCCTTCCATTGGGTCATTTATGTGTTCGGCGCGTTCCTCATCCTCACGGGCATCAAGATGCTCATGACCATTAACGACGTGCCGGACCTCTCGGGCAACCGGGTGACGCAATTCATGCGCAAGCACTTCCGCGTCACCGAGGACTACGAGGGCGAGCGCTTCACAGTGATGAGAAAAGGCGCCCGCTACATCACCCCGCTGTTCATCGTGCTGGTGCTGGTGGAGCTTTCCGACGTGGTCTTCGCCCTGGACTCCATCCCAGCCATCTTCGCCATCACCAAGGATCCGTTCCTGGTGTACACCTCCAACGTCTTCGCCATTCTTGGCCTGCGGGCGCTGTTTTTCGCCCTGGCCGGCATCATCCACCGTTTCCACTACCTCAAGTACGGCCTGTCCATCGTGCTTGTGGTCATCGGCGCAAAGATGGTCATCAACGCCGCCTTCGGGTCGGTGATCCCCACGGAATGGGCGCTCTTGGCCACCGCTGCCATCATCGGCGGCTCCATGTGGCTTTCAATCTACCGCACCAAGGACCTGCCGCCTGCGGAAGCTGCGGATGACGCCCTGCGCGGCTGGGTGCCCCTGAGCCCCACCAAGGAGGATCCGCCGATAAGCGGAAAGCCGCCCAAGGACTAGTTTCCGGCGGGCACAACACAACCAAGGCCCCAGACGTCTCGCAACGTCTGGGGCCTTTTCTCGTGGCTCAAGGGGCCTAGCCCTGCCTCAACCTTATGCGTGGACGCCCTCGGCCTGCATCTCCTCGATGAGCCCCTTGAGGGCCTGGGCCTGGCTCGCCAGGGAGCCCACGGCGCGAGACGACTGGCGCATGGCCTCGGCGGTGTCCGCCGAGATGCGCTTGACCTCGTCGATGGCCGCGTTGATCTCCTCGCTGGAGGTGGACTGCTGCTCACTTGCGGCGGCGATGGCGCGTATCTGGTCCGTGGCCAGGTCCACCAGAGACACGATCTCGGCCAAAGCCTCGCTGGACTTGCTCGCCAGCCCGGTGGTGTGGTCAATGGTGGAGGCGGCGCGGTCCACCTTGTCTATGTTCACGCGGGTGCCTTGCTGAATGCCGTTGATGGCCTCACCCACCTCCTTGGTGGAGGCCATTGTTTTTTCGGCCAACTTGCGCACCTCGTCGGCCACCACGGCGAAACCGCGCCCGGCATCGCCCGCGCGCGCTGCTTCAATGGCAGCATTGAGCGCCAGCAGGTTGGTCTGGTCGGCAATGTCGTTGATGACGTTCATGACCTTGCCAATGGCCTCGGCCTGCTGGCCCAGGGCCGTCATTTCGCCTTTGAGCTCCAGGGACTGCCGCTGCACCTGCCCGATGCCCGTCATGACCTGGGCCACGATTGCCGCGCCGTCCTGGGCTTTTCTGCGGGCCCCGCCGGAGGTCTCCGCAGCCTGGGAGGCGTTCTTGGCCACATCAAGCACCGCATCGTTCATCTGGCTCATGGCCAGCCCGGTTTCGCCAACCCGGCGCGACTGGTGCTCCGTGCCGCGCGTGGACTGGTCCACCCGCGTGCTCAGTTCGTCAGAAGCCTGAGCCACAACGCGCACCACGTCCTGTAGCTTTCCCGCCGCCTGGAGCATGCCCTCGCGTCGCGCACGCTCGGCCTGGCCCCTGGCCTCGTCCGCCTCGGCCAGGGCCTTTCGGGCCTCGTCGCCCTCGCGCCGGGCCTCGGCTGTGGCCTGGGCCACGTGGAGCCGGAAGTCGCTCAGGCTCTGGGCTGTCTCGTTCAGCGCCGTGGCCAGGTCGCGCATGGAGGACATGCGGCCCGGCTCCAGACGCCGGGTGAGATTCTCCTGGCCCAATTCCTGAGCAAAGGCGATGCACTGGCGCATGCCCGAAAGGTCCTTGTTGGAGATGAAATAGCCCACGGCGTACATGGCCGCCACAGCGCCAGCCAGGATGATCCACATGAGCCGCTCGTGCTCCGCCAGGCGGTCCTGCATGCGGGCCATGCCGGTGTCGAAGCGGGCGTTCATGCTCTTTTCGAAATTGCCATAGTGCTCGCGGAAGGCCATGGCAAAGGGGGTGGCCCTGCGCTCATAGTCCTTATAGGCGTTGTGGCGCTCATCCTGGTGCATGGACTTGAGCCCGGCCACGATCTCAACGCCATCGCGGGTGAAAGGGATGGAGGCGTCGCGGGCCTTCTGGATGAGCTCCTTTTCGGCTTGGGAAAAATCAAGCTGCGCGAGCACTTGGAAGTTCTTCTCAATGCGCGCCACGGTCTGCTCAATCTGCTTCAGGTCCTTGTCGATGTCGCTTCCAAGCATGATGTTGCGGGTGAGCCTGCTGAAATAATTTATATCCTTGGCTATTTCCAGCGCGGCAAGGCGGCCCACCGTATCGACAGAGCGCATGCGCTTGTAGTCGCTCTCAAAGTCCTTGATGCCCAGCATGGACATGGTGAAGAGCAAGGCCAGAGCCAAGCCGCCCACAGAAAGCGTAAGAATGAATTTTCCGCGCAAGGATAGTGAATGCATGCCCCCTCCCAGAAGTGCGTTATAGAAATGGTGTACGCTGCGGCTGTGCCGCAGCCGGTTCCATGGTGTTTCGAAGAACTGGAGGGGAAAGCACAATCCGTTCCATATGCCCATCGCTGCAATCATCTTTAATTCAAGGATGCTGCAAAATAGTGTGCATCCGGAAACGCAAACTTCCGGATACAGGTGCCAACGCGCAAAGGCATGCGTATTCACAGAAACAGCAAAGCCCCCGGACGTATGGCGACGACCGGGGGCTTTGTGCATGCAGCGAAAAAACGGCTTAGACTTCGGGATGCTCCGCCCGGCGGCCCGCTTCCCAGGCGGCCAGAGGCAGGGCCAGCAGCAATGCGTCGCGGCCAATGTACCAGAGCATTGGCGCAGCCTCGCCAGGGGTGGAGGTGAAGCACCCGCAGCCGACATTGATGCCGCGGAAATAATTCACGATGAGCGCCACCCAGAACAGAGCGAGGAGGCTTGTAGCCAGAAACAGCGCGCCCTGGCGCCAAAAGCCCGTGAACAGGCACACGCCAAGGACCAGCTCGAACCACGGCAGCCAGATGGCCGTTAGGTTCACCAGCGCATCCGGCAGCAGGCGGTAGTCCTTCACGATGATGGCGAAGTCATGGGGGCGGATGATCTTGTCGGCGCTGGCGTAGATGAGCACGCAGGCCACGGCCATGCGCAGCAGCCAGGCCAAGGCCTCCCAGGGGACGTTTGACGCGGGGCCTACTTGTTGTCGCAGTCCCTGCATATACCCTCCTGTCCCTTTGGCTGGCTGGACATTGCAGCACCCTTGGAAACAGGCAGCTTCTCGGCCAGCCAGAGGCTCCAGCCGTTCTTGAGCACGTAGACGTTCTTCACGCCAGCGCCCCGCAGGTGCTGGGCCAGGGCGTGGCTCAAGGGGCAGCGCTCGCCGTCGCAATAGGTGATGACAGCTTCTTTGCCCATCAGCCGGGCCTTGATGTCCTGAAACTGCGCGGCGAATTCACGCGGGGGGAGGGAGATGGCGCCCTGGATGTGACCCTGCTCGAACTCGAACTGCGAGCGTGCGTCGAGAAACACGGCGCGGCCGGAAATGAACAACAGCGCAGCGTCCTTGATGGCGATCTCGCCGCCGGTCTTGTCGAGGGCGACCGCACTCTGCTGGGCGGCCTGGACGTAAGGCAGGCCGTCTGGCCGCAGGGCGTTGACGCCCACAGCCAGAGCTGCGGAAAGGGCGAGAATGCCCAGGGACTGGCCGATGATTTTAGGTATGAGGCGCATGGGGTCTCTCCGCTGGTTGATCCACCCCCCCGTGCAACGCAGGGGCCATTCCCGAACAGGGCGCACCCTATTCCAAGGACGGCGGGATTGCAATTTGAACGAGTCTTCTACCCCAAAAATGTCCAGGCAGCGCCCGCAGCAGCGCTCGCCAGCACCAGAATATGCACGCCGGTGTTGAAGCGCCACAGGGCCAGGCCCGAGACCAGGGCCACGGTCAGGGCGAAGGCGTCGAAGCCGCCGCCCCCTGCGGGGCCGGAAGGCCAAAAGGCCGCCGTGGCGAAGACCACGCCAAGCTTCAGAATGACCCCCACCACAGCGGCGGTGATGCCCGTCAAGGCCGAGCGCAGCCTGGGGTTGGCCGTGAGCGCCTCGATGTAGGGAGCGCCGCAGAAGACAAGGAAAAAGCTCGGCAAGAACATGCCATAGGTGGTGACAAGACCGCCCAGGACCCCGGCCAGGAGCGGGCTCAGGGTCCCAGGGTGGTTCCAGGCCGTGAGGAAGCCCACGAACTGGGTCACCATGATCAGCGGCCCGGGCGTGGTCTCGGCCAGGCCCAGGCCCAGCACCAACTGGTCCTGGGTCACCCAGGACAGGCGCAAGGCCATGTCCGACACATAGGACAGCACCGCATAGGCTCCGCCAAAGGTCACAAAGCTGGCGCGAGAATAAAACGCCAGAAGTTTCGGCACAATCGAGCCGGGTTCGGAGAGCAGGTACACCGGCATGGCCACGGCCAGCCAGAGGCCGGCGAAGACCAGGGCCACCCGGCCCACGTGCCGCCAGGGAGACCCTGCCGGACGCTGGGGAGCCTCTTCCTCGGCCTCGCACACGGCGCCTGGGCAAAAGAGCTCCGGCCGCACCGTGCCCAGCCACAGGCCCATGAGACCCGCCGCCACCACGATTCCCGGAAATTTGAGGTTCAGGACGTAGCCCATCAGGAAGCTGGCTGCAGCGAAGCCATAGAACACCGGGTGCTTGAGGGACTTCTTGGCGATGCGCCACAGGGCCTGGGCCACGATGGCCACCACGGCCCCGGCGATGCCCCGAAACATCCCGGCCACCAGCGGCACGCTGCCATGGGCCGCAGCCAGCCAAGACAGAAAGAGCATCAGCAGCACCGAAGGCAAGAGAAAAAACAGCCCGGCCACGGCACCGCCACGGTAGCCGTGCATGCGCCAGCCCAGATACACGGCCAGCTGGTGCGCCTCCGGTCCGGGCAAAAGCATGCAGAAGCCCAAAGCGCGCTGGAACAGCCGCTCCTCCACCCAGCCGCGCGCGGCCACCAGATCCTTGTGCATCATGGCGATCTGCCCAGCCGGGCCGCCGAAGTTGATGAAGCCCAGGCGCAGCCAGTAGCGGAAAAATTCATGAAACGATGGTGTTATGCTCATGGGACTCCTTGCGACACTTTAAGCGAACCTCGTCGCAACCTTCAACGCGGCTGCTCCAGCAGCTTCCAACTGTCGGAGTAGCGCGCCAGCGTGGCCTCGTCCTTGGCCAGGGAGGCGTTGGCCGCAAGGATCTCCGGGAATCGCTCGCGCGCCTCGGCCATGCCCGCTGCCAGCCCCGCAGCCAGGATGTCGGCCAGCTTGTCCGCGTAGGACACGATGCGCTCCTCCACGCGCGTGAAGGAGAAGTCGCGCCGGGGCAGGCCGTAGCCTTCCGCCTGCTCAAGGGGCACGCCGTGGCGAACGTGCTTCTCGATGCAGTCCAGCACCTCCTCCGGCAGGCCCAGCTCGCGGCCTAGCTCCGCTCCGGCCACGCCGTGCAGGTTGCCCATGTCGCGCACCTTGCCCAGGTCGTGCAACAGCGCCCCGCGCCGCACAAGGTCCAGGTCCGGCTGGGGCGACTGGTCCCGCGCCACGGCAAGGGCAATCTGCGCCACAAGCACCGCATGGGCCAGCCCCTTTTCAGGCACGCCCTGAGACAAGAGAAGCGCGGCATCAGGATCTGCGCGCAAAGCCTCACCCTCGCTCCAGGCCGCCAGGCCGCCCTCCACATACCGGGCCTTGACCCCGCGCCGGGCCAGCTGGTCCTGCACGTTTTTGCTCACCGAGCCTCCGCGCACGCAGTAGACCGCAACCTCGGCGCTGGCGGGTATGCCCCCGGCCCAGTCCTCCAAGAGCAGCGGATCGCGCCAGTCCGCGCCGGGAATGCCCTGGGGGCGCAGTTTCCTGTCATCAGCGCGGCGCACGTCGATTACCAGGGGAGGCGTGGCCGAGGCCAGCTCACGCCGCAGTTCGTCGGGTGTCAGGGTCGTGCTCATGGTCGTCTCCCTACGCGGAGGCCGCGTTGTTATCAGTGTTGTTGTCCAGATTCACCCCGGCCAGAAACACCGGGATTGCGGCCAGCAATACCACTGCAAGCATGGCGAAGGCCAGCCGGAAGTCGAACGCCGCCACCAGCAACCCGCCCAGGATGGGACCGCTTGCGTGGCCCACGTCGAAGATGGTGCCAAAGGTGCCCATGGCCGCGCCGAAGTTGCGCTTGCGGCACAGATCCGCCACCAGGGCGGCGGAGGACGAGGTCACCAGCGCCTCCCCCAGTCCAAAGACCAGGGCGGCGATGCTCAAGGTCCAGAAGGTCGTCAGCCAAGGCACGGCAGCCAGACCCAGGGCACAGCAGAAGAGTCCCCAGGCGATGGGCGCCTTGCGGCCCTGCACATCTCCCAACCGCCCCAGGAGCGGCTTGGAAAACATTGTGACCACTATCTGCACGGCCCAAAGCAGGCCCGCCTCAAGCTCGTTAAGGCCTGCGCGGGTCACGGCATAGATGGGCAAAAAGGCCTCCAGCGCGCCCATGCCCATGTTCTGCACGCCCTCCATGGCCGAGGTCAACAGCACCCGGCGGTCGGCCACCACCTCGCCAATGCCCTGGCGAAACTTCGCCAGCCGCTCCGAGAGGCTCAGGCCGGTGTTCGCGTGAGCCTCCGGCCCGCGCAGGAGCCACAGGCCCAGCAACAGCGCGGACATGCCCGCCGCAGCGCTCACAAGAAACACCAGCCGGAAGTCGGTAATGCCCGGCGCGGGCGCTCCGGCTGCATGATGCAGCATCCACCCGCCCAAAGGCGCGCCCAAAAGCGTGCCCACTATCATCACGGATGAGAACCAGGACAGCATCTCGCCCCGGCGCTCGCCAGCCATTTCAGCCACCACGGCCATAGCCACCGGCCCGTAGATGGCCGTGGCTAGGCCATGGATAAACCGCACGACGACAAGCGCCTGGTAGTTTTCGATGAACAGGTAAGCAAAGGGCATCAGGCCGAACACGAAAAGCCCGGCCAGCATGGTGCGCTTGCGACCAATAACGTCGGAGAGGGCTCCTGCGGGCATCTTGAAAAAGATGCCGGTGACGGTGGAGATGCCCACGGCCAGCCCCACGGCCTCCGGCCCTGCGCCCAGAAACAGGGCGAAGAGCGGCAACACCGGGTTGCGCGCCAGGGCGTAGGAGAACCGGGCCAAAAAACCCACGGCGTTCAAGCCGGCCAGAGCTGGCAAAGCCTGCATGATGTCCTCCTGAAAACCGGACTAGTGCCCTGGCGCCGGTGCGGCCTTGCGGTCAAAGAACGGGCTCTTGCCATACACGCCAAGGGGAATGCCCATGGCCACCTCGGCGTTGATGAACCCCAGGGCCCGGGCCGCCGCGCCCACGCGCTGCTGCACGCGGCAATCGACGGAAAGCAAGCTGGCGGCCTTGGCGGCGGAGGAAAGCGCCACGCCGATGTCCATCATGCGCATGGCGCAGTGCGGGCCGGTGTAGCCCAGGTGCTTTTCATCATGCTTGCGCCCGGCCAGGAACTCCTTGCAGGTGGCGAAGCCGCAGGCACCGCAGTCGTACCCGGCGGCCACGGTCTTGGCCAAGCCCACAAGCACCACCGCGTGGGCGATCTCAATGTTGTCCGCATCGCGCCGCCAGAAGGCCTCATTGGTGCTGTCCGGCGCGTGGCTGCGCATGCGTTCGGCAATGGCCCGCAGGTCTTCGGGCTCGGTGACGACAACGATTTCCAGAAAGTCCTTGCCGCCCGCCTTGGGCGCGGTGCGCGCTGCCGCTGCCATGAGTCCGGCCACGTGAATGCTTACGTCCTTCATGTCATGCTCCTGTGTCGTATGTCGCGGCCAGCGCGTCGAAGAGCAGCGTGGCCCGTTCGAGCAGTTCCGCGTCGTTGGTGGAAATTGTGACCAGTCCATCGAGAACGTCCTTCACGGCCCTGGCCTCCGCAGGCATGCCAGACACCCGGTCCTCCCCGGCCTCCTCGGCGTCGCCCGCAAGGTCGATGGCCTTGACCACGGCCATAAGACGCCGCACGGCGGCATCGCGGATGCCAAAGTCATTTGCCAGCACCTCGAAGGTCACAAGCTCGCCCCGGTGGGTGAAGTCAGCGCCCGGCATGTCGAAGCTTACAAAGTCAGCTCCGCGCGGCACGGCCTCGTCCGGGGACAGGAAACGTATCCGCGCTCCCGCGTCGATGCGACGGCGCACCAGCCAGAACGAGGCCAGGCGGTCAACATAGGGGCGCTCCCGCGTGACCCAGGTGCGGCAGGCGAAATCCGGCAGACTGCACACGGCGGGCTGCGCCTCGGTCTGGCCCTCCAGCATGGAGGACAGGAAATTCAGGGCCTGGGAGGCCACCTCCGCGCGGCCAGAGGGAAAGAAATCAACCGCGCGAATGGACGCGAGCCTGCGCTGGGCCTTGCGCAGGAAGGCGCGCGTTTCGCGCCGCAAGATTTCATCCTCCGGCCCAGCCGCAAGAGAAGCCGAAATGTCCGAAGCCTCCTGCTCCAGGGCGGCGTAGTCGGCATCGCGGGCGCGTCGGAACAGGCTCTGGGCCTCGGCATCCGTCACATTGCCCAGGCCGGAGCATTCCAGCACCACAGCCTCGCCGCCCTCGGCCTCTACCTCCTGCACCAGCCAGAAGAACTGCTCACGGCACTCTTCGCGCTCCGGCAGCAGCCATAAGGAGTTCTTAAGCTGCATGGCCCCAAGGCCGGAGAGCCTGCGCCAGACCTTGACCCGCAAAGCCTGCTGGCGAGCCGTCAACGATGCGGAGAAAACAAGCCACGTGTTATTCATGAAACATAAAATAGTAGCAGATGCAACACGTGTCAAGAGTCTTACGCATGCCTTCACAAACGTGCAGAGTGATGCACTTCGCCAAATATTTTTATAACCAAATGGCGAGTATGGCCGCAATTTCTCCTGGCACGAATATGGCAAACAACTGTTTGACAGGAACAAAGTGCAGAAGCACTTCCATATCCTTGGGGATAAAATATTCACAGCCCCTGCGCTACGGCCCGGGAATACCCGGTGGGCGGAGCGGCCAGGCAGGAGAAGCGCTTGAACCTCAAGACCGTATTCACTGGAAAAGTGCGCTTGGCTTTTGCAGCCGCCGTGCTGCTTCTTGCCGTTGGCGGGGGCTGGTATTTCCTGCGCGGGTCCAAGGTCGAAACCACCTATCGCACGGGCAAGGCGGAGCGTGGCGAAATAACCGCCACGGTAACCTCCTCCGGCACCATCAACCCCGTGGTCACGGTTACCGTTGGCACGCCGGTTTCCGGCATCATCAAGGCGCTCTTCGCCGACTACAACTCCCAGGTCAAAAAGGGCCAGGTGATTGCCCAGATAGACCCGTCCAGCTACCGCGCGCTGGTGGAACAGAGCCGCGGCAACCACCTGAACGCCCAGGCAAACCTGGACAAGGCCAAGGTGGCATTGGTGGACGCGGAACGCACCATGAACCGATACAAGAACCTGGTGAAGGACGGCTCGGTGGCCGTGAGCGACTACGACACCTACGCCACGGCGGCGGCCTCGGCCCGCGCGGCGGTAAGCGCAGCCGAGGGCAGCGTGGCCCAGTCCAAGGGCGCCTTTGACCTGGCCAAGACCAACCTCGACTACACCACCATTATTTCCCCCGTGGACGGCATCGTCATCTCCCGCGTGGTCGAGGTGGGCCAGACCGTCACCGCGAGCATGTCCACTCCCACCCTGTTCACCATCGCCCAGGATCTGACCAAGATGCAGATATACGCCACAGTGGACGAGTCGGACATCGGCAAAATCAACGAGGGCGGCAACGCCACCTTCAGCGTGGACGCCTACCCCGAGACGCGTTTTTCCGGCGTGGTGACGCAGGTGCGCAACGCGGCCACAACCGTTTCCAACGTGGTGACCTACACCGTGGTCGTCGGCGTGGACAACTCCGACCTGAAGCTCAAGCCCGGCATGACGGCCAACGTAACCTTCATCGCGGCCACCCATGCGGGCGCGCTCAAGATCCCCACCGCAGCCCTGCGCTACCGCCCCAAGCCTGCCAATGGCCAGAAGCCGGACTCGGCCAAGCTGGGCCCCGGCCAGAAGCGCGTGTACGCGCTGAAAAACGGCATGCCAGAGCCCGTGGTCATCACCGTGGGCATCGGCAACGACAGGGAAACGGAAGTCCTCAGCGGCGACCTGGCCGAAGGCGCGGACCTCGTGCTAGAGGTTCTGACCAGCGCCAAGTCCAAGGCCGCGGCCAACCCCATGGGCGCTTCCGGCAGCCCAGGCATGGGGCCTCCTCGTTAAGCCATGAAGATGGGCAGCGCCATGAAGGAAGTCGTCCGCATCGAGGGCATCACCAAGGTCTACCAGATGGGCGAGGAGACTGTGCATGCCCTGCGCGGCGTGTCGCTCACCGTCAACCAGGGCGAGTTCGTGGCCATCATGGGCTCCAGCGGCTCGGGCAAGTCCACCTGCATGCACATCCTGGGCTGCCTGGACCGCCCCAGCTCCGGCCGGTACGCGCTGGACGGGGTGTCTGTGGAAAACATGTCCAAGAATGAGCTGGCCGAGATCCGCAACAAGAAGCTGGGCTTCGTGTTCCAGGGTTTCAATCTTCTTTCCCGCACCACCGCAGCGGAGAATGTGGAGCTGCCGCTGGTCTACGGCGGCATGAATGCTGCCACGCGGCGCGCACGCGCCCTGGAGGCCTTGCACATGGTGGGGCTGGCCGAACGCGCCGGGCACCTTTCGAACCAGCTTTCCGGTGGCCAGCAGCAGCGCGTGGCTATTGCCCGCGCCCTAGCGGGCGATCCGGCCCTCATCCTGGCCGACGAGCCCACGGGCAACCTCGACTCGCGCATGAGCGAGGAAATCATGGACATTTTCAAGCGCCTGAACGAGCAGGGCAAGACCATCATCATGGTCACCCACGAGCCGGACATCGCCGCCCACGCGGGCCGACGCGTCACCTTCAAGGACGGCGTCATCATCGACGACACAGGCCCGGCGCAAACAGCCGCAAAACCGGGAGCCTAGCGTGGACATCCTGCTGCCCGTCAAGATCGCGGCGCGCGCCCTGCGCGTGAACCTCATGCGCTCATTCCTCACCATGCTGGGCATCATGATCGGCATCGGCGCGGTCATCGTCATGGTGGCCGTGGGATCCGGCGCAACCAAGCAGATAGCCGACCAGATCGCCACCATGGGCTCGAACCTCATCCTCATCCTGCCGGGCAGCACCACAAGCGGCGGCATCCGCGCAGGCGGCGGCTCGGCCCCCACCCTCACCTTCGAAGACGTGAAGGCCATCCAGTCGGAATGCCCCGCCGTGGCCCTGGCAGCCCCGGAACTGCGCGGCACGGCCCAGATGGTGGCCGGAAACATGAACTGGTCCAGCCTGGTGACAGGCACCACGCCCGCGCTTTTGAGCATCCGCGACTGGAGGCTAGCCGCCGGGCGCGAGATGACCTCAAGCGACGTGGATACGGCTCAGAAGGTCTGCATCATGGGCAAGACCGTGGCCGAGAACCTCTTTGGCGACGACGACCCCATCGGCAAGCAGGTGCGCATCAAGGGCGTGCCCTTCCTGATCATCGGCCTGCTGGAGCGTAAAGGACGCAGCGCGCAGGGCACGGACCAGGACGACGTGGTCTACGTGCCCATCACCACGGCGCAGCGCAAGATCCTGGGCAACGCCTTCCCCGGCATGGTGGGACCGGTTCTTGTGCAGGCCGCAAGCCAGGAGCAGCTGGCCCAGGCCGAGAGCGAGATCACCTCGCTTCTGGACCAGCGCCACCACATGAGCGCCACCAAGGAGCGCGACTACACCGTGCGCAACCTTTCGGAAATCCTGGCCGTGTCGCAGCAATCGGCCAAAACAATGTCCCTTCTGCTGGGCGCAGTGGCCTCCATCTCGCTCATCGTGGGCGGCATCGGCATCATGAACATCATGCTGGTGAGCGTGACGGAACGCACGCGGGAGATCGGCATCCGCATGGCCATCGGCGCCAAGGAGCGCGACATTTTGCTGCAATTCCTGGCCGAGGCAGTGCTCTTGACCATGCTCGGCGGGTTCATCGGCATCACGCTGGGAGTGGGCGGGGCCTTCGCCATTTCCGGGTTCTTCGGCTGGCCAACGCTCATTTCCGGCGAGGCCATCCTGCTGGCCGTGGCGTTCTCCAGCGGCATCGGCATCTTCTTCGGGTTCTATCCCGCGCGCAAGGCAGCCGGTCTGAACCCAATCGACGCCCTGCGCTACGAATAGGAACACAAAATCCGGGGGCGCTGCCCCCGACCCCCGGTCAAAGGGAGAATGTGTCACCCCCTGAACACTCCAAGTAACGATGACGGGGCGAAGAGTTGCACACTCCTCGCCCCGTTTTCTTTCTCTCCAGCCCCACGCGTCCGCCCTATTCACCGGGTCATCGACACAATACCCATACCAGTCGCTGTCGCCGCCCTTTGCGCCAAGCGGATCAAGATTAGTGAAGCGGCCATTAGTGTTTCGAAAACCGCGCCACCATGGCCGATGTCAAGCTAGTCCTCTCGCCCCAATCGCGCCCTGACTGCCCTATAGGCTGAGGCAATGAACCACACCACGCCACCGATGAAAGACCTTTGGCAGCGGCATACACGACGATGATAAACGCCAAGCCAATAGCCGCCTCGGGCAATAAGCGGATTGTCATCAGCATATATGCCACTCCACCGATCCCATAGAGCACGCCCAAGCAGGCCCAGGCCTTCACGCATCGGAGTAGCTCTCCGCGCTCGTCAGTCCGAGGCAGAAGGCGGTGAATCAGTGTCCGGAGCCTTTCGCTGGCCACCATACTCATCCTCACAACGTTCTTTATTGCCACCGTATACCTGTTTGCAGAACCAGTCCCCCGCCTCGCCGACACCCCAGCCCCGCAACGGCCATTTCTCGCCAACAATATTACCTGCAAGCTCTGCTGCCTGCTTGCACTGTCTATTCCACCACCTCGTGCTGCTCATGCAGTCCTCATAGCTGCCGTCGCGTTGCCCTTCCGATGTACTTTCCAACCCCCACGCGTCCGCCCGATTCACCGGATCATCGACGCAATAGCCATACCAGTCGCTATCGCCACCCTTCGCGCCCAGCGGATCAAGGGCCGTGAAGCGGCCAGTGTCGGCGTCGTAGTCGCGCCAGACGAAGCGCGTCAGGCCGGTGTCGGCGTCAAAGAGCCCGCCCGCGAAGCCGAGCGGCAGGCGCACCACATCTCCGGCCACCGCTAACAGGTTGCCGAAGCTGTCGTATTGCATTGCCTGTACAACACCGCCGTCGGGGTTTGCAAGGGCCAGCGGCGTAGCTGTAGAGCCGCTCGCCGCGAAAGCGCTGGGGGCGCTGCCCCCAGGCCCCCGCCAGAGGGCGCACGGCCCTCTGGACTCCCTGTGGCGAGGGGTTCCGGCTCCGGCGCTTCACGCCGGAGCCGGAA
>NZ_JAUYFU010000061.1 GCF_030689645.1 Humidesulfovibrio sp. | reverse complement strand
GCCGCCTATAAAGACCGCGACAACCGCTCGCGCATTCTTTGCGCCGACATCGACTGCCCTGATTAGCCATTCGCCCCTGCTATTGCGCCGTTTGCCGAATCTGCTCACAAACTCCTTGCGCATCTGCAACTTCGTTGCTAGGTCTACGTATAGGTGGAGTATTTTACCCCACCCAACCAGCGGCTGTTCCGTTTCAGCACTTTGACCAGGGGGGGCACCATGCGCAACATCACCATCAGGGCACGAATCATCCTGCTCATCTCCATAGCGGTCGTTTTTGCCACCCTTGTGGGCGGAGCCTTCCTGTACCAGATGCTCCAGCTCAAGACCTTCGCCATTGCCCAGACGCAAGAGGCAATGCTGGATGGTCAAAAGGATAAGCTGAAGCTTGCAGTCAATTCCATGGCCTTGTCACTTGGGGAGAGCCTTAAGGACAATGATACAGTGACGGGAAAGGTGGACAACATCCGCCGGGCCACCAAGCCGATTCTCTTCGAGGAAGATAAGTCCGGATATTTCTTCGTCTACGAAGGAACGGTGGTTGTCTCCATGCCTGTGAAGCCCGAGAATCAGGGCAAGGATCTGAAGGACCTGGTGGACAAGAATGGCGTCTATCCCATCAGGGAGCTCGACCAGGCCGCCAAGAAGGGCGGAGGATTTGTCAGCTACGTGTTCGATAAGCCCGGCAAGGGGCTGCAGCCGAAGTTGAGCTATGCTGAGATGATCCCCGGCACAAACTTCTGGATCGGCACCGGCGTCTACATCGACAACATCGATGAGAAGAAGGCAGAAATCAGCACAGAAATCGGCGGCATGGTCAAGACCGCCAGCTACACCATCGGCGGCGTGGTGCTGGCATTGTTCCTGCTGCTGGTGCTGCCGCTTTCCATCATGATCTTCCGCAGCATCATCAATCCGCTTACCGCCGCCACCAAGGCCGCCACCGACGTTGCCGGGGGAGACCTGAACGTGACGCTCACTGTGGCCGGCAAGGACGAGACCTCGCTTCTTGAAAAGGCCTTGAACACCATGGTGGGCACCTTGCGCACCAACATGGCCGCTATTGAGGTCAAGACCCGCGAGGCCGAGGACAAGGCCAAGGCAGCAGAAGAAGCCACCATCGCGGCCAACGAGGCCAAGGCACAGGCCATACGCGCCCGGCAGGAGGGCCTGCTGGCGGCGGCCCTCAAGCTGGAGGCGGTGGTGGAGCGCCTGTCCTCGGCGTCGGAGGAGATCTCCGGCCAGGCCGACAACATTAGCCGCGCCACCGATGTGCAGATGGAGCGCATTACCGAAACCGCCACGGCCATGGAAGAGATGAACGCCACGGTGCTTGAGGTGGCCAAGAATGCGACACAGGCTTCCCACGGCGCAGAAACGGCCAAGGCTCAGGCCAATGACGGCAACCTGGTGGTGGGACGCTCCATCAAGGCCATGGACGCCCTGCTGAAGCTCTCCACACAGCTCAAGGGCAATATGGACGTGCTGGGCAAGCGCGCTCAGGACATCAGTCAGGTAATGAACGTCATCAACGACATCGCCGACCAGACGAACCTCCTGGCCCTTAACGCAGCCATCGAGGCCGCGCGCGCAGGTGACGCCGGACGAGGCTTCGCCGTAGTGGCCGACGAGGTGCGCAAGCTGGCCGAAAAGACCATGACCGCCACCAAGGAAGTGGGCGAAACCATCCGGGGCATCCAGGAGGTTTCGAACCAGAATATACATGGAATGGAAGAGGCCGGGCGCGCCATTGCGGATTCCACGGACCTGGTGCGCAAGTCCGGCCAGTCCCTGGATGAGATTGTGCGCATGAGCGAGTCCACGGCCTTGCAGGTGTCGAGCATCGCCACCGCAGCCGAAGAGCAGAGCGCCGCCAGCGAGGAGATCAACCAGGCCGTGGACCAGATAAACGCCATAGCCAGCGAAACATCGCAGAGCATGCAGCAGACGACCATCGCCATCCGCGAACTGGCCGAGCAGGCAGAAACCCTGCGCAAGCTGGTGGCCGACCTGAAGCGCGAAGGACAATCCTAAGCACAAAGGCCGGGGGCGCCGCCCCCCGGTCCCCCGTTGGGGGGAATGATTCCCCCCAAACCCCCTCATGGCAAACGAAATGACCGGGTCCGAACAGACGTTCGGACCCGGTCATTTCGTTTGCGGAGGCATCAGGATGGTGGTGTTCCCCACGCCAGCCCTGTCCGCGCCCTCGACGGGCGTCCCGCCCTTCTACCCTTTGCGGGTCCAGGGGGTGCATACCCCCTGGCGGGGGCAAGGGATGTATTAAATTAATTTTCAGGCGCATGTGCAACAAGCGGGTATAATTGCCATTGCCGCGATCTCTGTTCTTTCGGCACCCTGAATATTTTCCTGGCTGCCTTTCGCCCAGGTCGCTATAATGGGTAGCATGAAGAAACCCAAAGCGTCCGCACTAGACACTCGCCCCATGGGCAAAGCGTACGCGTACATCCGCCTCTCCTCCCAAGCGCAAGCTGCTGGTGACGGTGAACGCCGACAGCGCGAATCCGCGCAGCAGTTCGCTGGTCGACACGGGTACGAGATTCTCGAGTACCTCCAGGACATCGGCAAGTCAGCGTTCCGCAGCACCAATTCCTTACACGGCGAATTGGCCGAGTTCCTCAAGATCGCGCAAAAGGGGACCCTCGAGAAGGGAACCCTCCTGATTGTCGAGTCGGTAGACCGACTATCGCGAGACGAACTACAACCCTCCATACGGCTTTTGCTCAATATTTTCGATTATGATCTTTTGCTCGGCATCATCTCCGAGGACAAGATATTCAGCGAAATCAACTTCGATGATTTCCTGCAGCTGCTCAATGACATGTCGCGCTCAAATAAAGAAAGCGTCATGAAGTCTGTACGCTCCCTCGCAAATTGGGAGACAAAGCGCGAAAAAGCAAAGAAGGGGATCCCCGTCACCCGCCAATGCCCTCATTGGATGAAAGTCAAAGGGGGCAAGTTCAAGCTGATTCCCGAGCGTGTCGAGATCGTCAAGCGGATATTCGACTGGTACTCGGAAGGCAAGGGGCAGGGCAAGATCGCCGACCTGCTCACGGAGCAGGGCATCCTTGCTTGGAACAGGCGCAAGCCAATATGGCATCAAAGCTACATCTTCAAGCTGCTTCATAACCGTGCGGTCATCGGCGAGTACCAGCCTGAAGTGACTGTCAACGGCAAGAGAACCGCAGCCGACGTAGTCGAGAACTACTATCCGGCTATCATCGACAGGGACAGCTTCGAACTCATTCAGGATAAGACCCGGCTTCGCCGTGAGAACCATGCTGGGAGAAAAGGCAAGAAGTACGCGAACCTTTTCCAAGGAATGACCCGTTGCGCCGTGTGCGGCGCGCGGATGCGCTACCTGAACCACACCAAGGACGTAACGCGGAAGACTGGGTTGCGGCCGTGGGCGCTCTATCTCGCGTGCTCCAGCTCGCTCAAGAAGAACGGTTGCAGGAACAAGCAATACTACAGCTACTTGCACATGGAGAACTTCATCCTATCGGGCATTATGTCGGACATCGACATCATCGAAGCCGCCGGCGTGCACGCCAAGCGTCAGAAGCAGCACCTTGAACGGGTGAAAGAGTTGGACGCAGAGCTTATCCGGGTCAAGGCCGCCATCGGGCGGATGGTTGATGCGCTGGAGAACGGCGTTGGGAGCATTGCCGAGCTCACCCAAAGGCTGACAAAGAACAGCCATAAGCGCACGGAGTTGGAGCAGCAGCTTGCTGCGGCGCGCGCCGCAGCGGCTGAATCTCGCGAGGCCGCGCAGTCGGCGGACCTGTTCCGCCTGGTCGAAGAAGCATATGGCGAAAAGATGCCGGAAGGCATCGACATGTCAGACGAGGCCGTCTACTCGCGCCGGGTGCGCATCGCGGATCAGATGCGCGCGGTCATTGAAGACATCGCGTTTCACGAGGATCACATGATCCGCATCAAGACACGTGCTGGCACCGTCTACGAACTCGTGAATCGCGAATGGACGCGCATTGATAAGGGCAAACACATCGGCGCCAAGGGCACGCTGATAGCTCGGAGCTACGCCGGTCGCGCCGTTATGCAGCTTGGAACAGAAGATGACGAAGAGGCGAAGTAGCGGTCGGCCTCCTTTCCTTCTCCGTTTCCTTGTCCCTTCCTTTTCCTTCGCTTCCTTCTTCCTTGCCCCCATTCCTTGCTTCCTTGCAGTGTCAGACTCCCAAACGTAAGCCGCCGGGCAACAAGCCCGGCGGCGACACTTCGCAGCGCCCTGTTCGGCGGCGCAGTTTCCCTGTTATCGCACCGTCAGCGACGCGGCGGCCTCACCGTCCGTGGTGAACAGATGCCGAAGGCCAGGGTCGTCGTTTGAAACAAAGACTCCGGATCGGTTGCGACCGTTGCGCCAGCGAGGCCACCCGGCGGCATGCCAGATAGCGCAGTCGTGCCACCATTCGCCCAGGTCTTCGACGGGTTTCGTCTGCGCGGCTTCACGAAGAAGCTCGGTCGTAAGCGGCACATGGGGCCGCGGCTTGTACTGCGCAGCCATAAGTTCCGCGGAGCGACGGTTCGCGTCTGTTGG
>NZ_JAUYFU010000008.1 GCF_030689645.1 Humidesulfovibrio sp. | reverse complement strand
CATTGTATTCAACGGCGAGATCTACAATTTCCGGGCGCTTCGCGCCGACCTGGAGAACCGCGGCGAGAGCTTCCGCACCACGGGCGACACCGAGGTGCTGCTGGCCATGTACCGCATCCACGGCCAGGACTGCCTGCGGCACCTTCGCGGCATGTTCGCCTTCGCCCTCTGGGACGCCGCTCGCCAGGAGCTGTTCCTTGCGCGCGACCCCATGGGCAAGAAGCCTTTGGTATACTTCGAAGGCCCGCACGGCCTCGTCTTCGCCTCGGAGATCCGCGCCCTGCGCGCCCACCCGGACTGCCCAACGGACATGGACCCCGAGGCCCTGGACCTCTACCTGAGCCTGGGCTACGTGCCCGCGCCCAAGACCATTCTCTCCGGCGTGCGCAAACTCCAGCCGGGCTGCTGCGCCGTCTACTCCTGCCGAGAAGGCGCGCGCGGCCTTTCCATCCGCCGCTACTGGGAGATGGACTTCCGCACCAAGCTGGACATCTCCGAGGCCGAGGCCCTGGAGCTGGCCTGGGCCGAACTGCGCGAGAGCGTGCGCCTGCGCCTGGAGTCCGACGTGCCCCTGGGCCTGCTGCTCTCAGGCGGGGTGGATTCGAGCCTGGTGGCCGCGGTGCTGGCCGAGCTGTGCCCGGGCAAGGTGCAGGCGTTCTGCATCGGCTTTGGAGAAAAAAAGTACAACGAGCTGCCCCACGCCCAGGCCGTGGCCAAGCACCTGGGCATCACCCTGCACCACGAGATCATGCCCCCGGCCAGCCTGACCATGCTGCCGGAAGTCGTCGAACGCTACGGCGAGCCCTATGCCGACGACTCCGCCCTGCCCGCTCTGGCCCTGTCGCGCATGGCGCGCAGCCACATAACCGTGGCTCTTGGAGGCGACGGCGGCGACGAGCTCTGCTGCGGCTACCCCACCTACCGGCACGCCCGCGTGGCCAGCGCCCTGAACTCGCTCTTCACCCCGCCCCTGCCGGGCGATGAACCCCTGCGCGGCTTCTGCTCCTCAAGCAGTCCCCTGGCCCGCGCCCTGCGCGAATTCGCAGCGGGCAGCATCTGGCCCGAGACCAAGCCGCTTTTGCGCGCAGAGGGCCGCATGAAGCCCGTCAAGAACCGGCTGTACACCCCGCAAACATCGCGCGCCGTTGCACGCGCTCACGCCGACTGGTTCCTGCCCTGGCTGCGCCGGTCCTATGAACGCGCCCAAAACCCCATTGAGCGCATGCTGTACATCGACAACAGCACCTGCCTGCCCGACGACCTGCTGGTGAAGATGGACATAGCCAGCATGGCCCACGCCCTGGAAGTGCGCTCGCCCCTGCTGGACCAAAAGCTCATCGAACTGTTCGCCAGTTTTCCGGTGGGCCTCAAGGTGCGCGGCCGCGAGACCAAATATCTGCTCAAAAAAATGGCCGAAACCCGTGTGCCGCCGGATGTGCTTTACCGCCGGAAACAAGGCTTCGACCTGCCCATCCGCGAATGGATGGCCGGGCCCATGCGCGGTTTTGTGCATGAGGCCCTGACACAGGCAGCCCCCGCACTGCATGAGCATCTGCGCATGGACGCGGCCCTGGCCCTGGCTGACGAGCACGCCAGCGGCAAGAACCACAAGAACATGCTCTGGCGGCTGGTGGTGCTGGCCCTGTGGAGCCGGGGCAAGTAAAGGCGTGAAGCATACCAGGGGCGCTGCCCCTTAACCCCGCCGGGAGGATTTATTAAAAAATATATCATTACTTGGTGTTATGCTTCCGAATCAAGCAACATCTTGTTAGGGCATTTTGCGTTTGCCTCTACTGCCAGCTTTCACTTTCAGAAACGCGGTGTCCAGCTTTCGCGCAAGGAGTCCTCTTCTTCCTCGTCTTCACCATCCCCATCTGCATCTGGGCAGGTCAAGACGGTCAAAGTCTTCCCGTAGCGCCCCAACCCGATGATCTCTTCGACGACGTCGCGTGAGCGTGTTCCATCGAGCCAGAGCCGGAGGTCTGTCTCGTCGCTTCTTTCAGCTTCGTCGAATTGGTCCCTCTGTGCGTTGAAGTTGGCCGTAAGGGTGCCTTTGGGAAGTAGGTCGCCGCGACGGAGCCATGTCAGCTTGGCGAAGCTCTTCATGGCCGACGACATGCAGGCGAAGTCCACCGTCTTGCCTGTGCTGACGACGACCGCAGAGGCAGCCTCGGTGAGTTCGGCGTACCGGATGGCCGTGGCGGTCAATGAGGCTTGGCAAAGGCCCGCAAGCCCTTTGACTCCGGCAAGGCCGTCCTCGAAACCGTTCAAGGCCCGTCTGAAGAGCCTTGACGGCATGAGCAGGCCACTGGCGAAGCTGTCCGCCTCCTGTTCGAATACATCGCGGCAGAAGGTTCCCGCCTTTGAAGCATGCATGCCCTCATCGAAGGGTATCTGGTCAACATGGCCATCCAGGAAGTAGTGACCCAACTCATGGGCGATGCTGAACCGTTGGAAGCCGAGGCTCGGGATGGCCGTGCTGTAGAAGATGCCGAAGGTGTTTCCGTCTCGCAATAGCATGGCCGAAACGCCGGGTTCGGCGTCTGTGATCGCTTCGATGATGATTTCTCGCTTGCTGGCGATCGCAAGCAAATCAACAGGGAATGAGATGTTGCCCTCATCCGCGGCAAGTTTTTCTCCTTGCCCTTTAGCATCAT
Source organism: Humidesulfovibrio sp. (assembly GCF_030689645.1). GTDB lineage: Bacteria > Desulfobacterota > Desulfovibrionia > Desulfovibrionales > Desulfovibrionaceae > Humidesulfovibrio. Next base: position 25,187 of record NZ_JAUYFU010000008.1, on the reverse strand, counting down.
CAAGGTTGAACCTTCGGCTCATGATCACCCCTCTTTTTTGCCACCCCTCTTTGCTGCGAGCCTTTCGAGGAGAGCGGTGACAAGCTCTCGGTCGTTTGCTGTCAGCTTGGCCGCGTGGCGAAACATCGGGTCGCCCGCTTTCTCTGCCACATCAGGATCATCGGTTCGGCCAAGTAAATAGTCGGTGGTGACTTCCAGCGCCTCCGACAGTTTTCTCAAGTTGTCGAAGGACGGCTTGCGCTTCCCCCCTTCGAAGTGAGCGATGGAACTCGGGGGCAGTCCCGTCTTGGTCGCAAGCTCTGCCTGGCTCAAGCTGCGCATCTCCCGGGCAGCCCGAAGCCGAGCCATGAAAAAATTAGAAGGCGAATTATTTTGGCCTGATGCGTCATTTGTCATGGCGATTTCGACACTCTCCTCTTGACAGATTCGACATGCGTCGTTAACTCGCCATCAATAGCATGGCGAACTCGACATGGCAAGTGCCCTGACGAGACCAAGCATAGCAGCGGAGCAAGAAAATGGAATACCATGACAAGTTGCCTGACACCATCGAAGAGGCCGGAAAGCACCACGAAGCCGAGAAGCCGCACTCTCATCCGCCGGGCGGATTCCGGATCCAGATGGCGGAAGAGGATATGCTTCTCCCCCCCATTACCGTGGAGCAGTCGAATCCCACCGGCCTTCAGATTTTGACGGCCGCCGGATGCACTCCTCCCGAAGACCATGCGCTCATACAGCTTTTGCGGCCCGGCACCCGGCTGGTCGGGCTCGACGACCAGGTTTCTCTTCGTGAGCAGGAAGAGTGTATCTTCCGGGCCTTTCGCGGCGGGGAGGTCTTCCTCCTGACCATCGACGGGCACGGCTACGAGTGGGGCGCCCCCGAGATCAGCGAAAAGACTCTGCACTACGTGTCGGCAGCCCCCGAGGAAATGGTTTTCGTTATGAAGGACGGTGACCGGGAGTGCGAGATCAAGGACGGCGAGTCGGTGCGGTTGTCCCACGCCGGCATCGAACACCTGCATACCCGGCCGAGGATGGTCACCGTCACGCTCGACGGCGAGGAGAAGACCATCCCTGCCGGCGTCTACACGACCGAGGAACTGCTCAATAGCCTCGGCGTTGAGCCCGGCTACCTTCTCAACGTCATGAAGGGCGATCAGCTTATCACGCTCCGCCCGAATGAGCGGCTTCACGTCAAAGACGGGATGGTCTTCATCAGCCAGGTCCCGGGCGGAGCGTCGTCGTGATGGACACCAGCAAAGAGATCCTTGCTCTCAAGAGCATCCACGAATCCGCCGCCCTCTTCACGGAGGGCGGCAATCCCGTGGTCTTGCTGCCGAACTTTCCGCTCAAGGTGGGCGACAAGGACATGCGCATGGACCTCCTGCTCCACCCGTCACTCCATACGGGCTATGTGACGCGCCTTTTCTTCAAGGAGAGAGTGGACGGGAAGGGACAGAATTGGACGCAGCACCAAGTCATCGGCCGGGCCTGGTGGGCTCCGTCCTGGCAGGGGGTTTCGGCGGAACAGCCATGGCCCGCCATGCTCTGCGCTCATTTGAGGGTACTCATATGAAGATCATCTTCAAGACGACCGCCGCACTTCTCAACCTGATTCGCGCGGACCTCGGGCGGCCGCATGCCTTCGCGCACGAACGCGTAGGGTTCATCGCGGCGGGTCTGACCGCCGCCGCCGCGGACGTGCTCGTTCTGGCCCATGAATACAGGCCGGTGGAAGACGGGGACTATCTGCCAGACCACTCCGTCGGGGCGATGATGGGACCGGAGGCCATCCGCAAGGCGCTGCAGTGGGCCATGCGCTCGCGAGTGGCGCTGTTCCATGTGCACAGCCACGGTGGGCACGGCATCCCCTGGTTCAGCGGAGTCGACCTGCGCGAAAATGCGAAGTTCATCCCCGACTTCTTCAAAGTGGCCCCGCAATGTGTCCATGGCGCCATCGTGCTGACCACAGATGCCGCGAACGGCCAAGTCTGGCTCGACCGGCGACAGCCGTGCCGTCCGGTTGACGTGTTCTCGGTGACGGGTTTGCCGCTCAAGAAGTGGAGGACAATATGAACCGCCTTGGCCGCCAAAGCTTTCTCGGACCCGACAGTGAGAGCCTGCTTCGGGAATGCACGGTTGGACTTGTCGGCCTTGGGGGAGGCGGGGCCCATGTCGTCCAGCAATTCGCGCATCTTGGTGTGGGCGGATTCGTCCTGGTCGACCCCGACAAGATCGATTTGACCAACACCAACCGTCTAGTGGGCGGAACCTTGGCCGATGCCGAAGCAGAGACCCTGAAGGTGGCAATCGCCGAGCGCGTCATCCGCGGCGTGCAGCCTGACGCCAGGGTGGTCGCTGTGCCCGACACCTGGCTTGCCGCTATGGACGACCTGAAGGTCTGCGACGTCATTGTCGGGGCTGTGGATTCCTACAAGGAGCGCGACCAGCTTGAACGGTTCGCGCGCCGTCACCTGATCCCCTACCTCGACATCGGCATGGACGTGCACGCATTGGGGAAGAACGGTTTTTTGATCAGTGGCCAGGTCATCATGTCCATGCCTGGCGGTCCGTGCCTGCGGTGCTGCGGCCTCGTGACCGAGGAGAGGCTCACCAAGGAGGCGCAGGCATATGGGGCTGCTGGCGGCAGGCCGCAAGTCGTGTGGCCCAATGGTGTCCTCGCCTCCACTGCCGTTGGGCTTTTGGCGCAGCTCATCGCCCCGTGGCACCACAAGCTTTCTGAATTTGTGTACCTTGAATATGATGGCAACAAGGGAACGATGAAGCCGAGCGCACGGATGGAGCTACTGCAGGGGAAGCCCTGCCCGCATCATCCTGCCGGTGAGGTCGGAGATCTCTTGTTCGACATTCGCGAACATATCGCCAAGCTGCAGACGGATCACCCCGGCAAAAGCACGGAAAGTTCTCTGCTAATAAATGGGAACTCTTTGTGGGCGAAGTTAAAAATTAAAATCTTTAGTGTGTTTAAGTGGTTATGTGCCGAGAAAGTGTGTTAGGCCTTAAGTGTGGCATCACACACAAACCGATCATTCATTTTGTGCTTGACTTTTGCACACGTCGGCATACATAACGAGCGAAGCCAAGTTCTGGCGAGAGAACTTGGCTTCGATTTCATCAACCCCGGCAGTTGGACGCAGAGCGCGTCTCGCTGGGCAGAGCTGACGAAGCGTAGGACCTTCAAGATGCCTCTGCCCCCGTCTTCTGTCAAGGCTGCCACATCGAGAGAGGTTTTGATTATGGGCTATGGACTTGGTTTGAGGATTATGTCGGCGGAGGCGACCCGCGTTGTGGGTGAGATTGAACAGCACATCAGTGATCGTGGGGGGAGCCTCTCGGCTTGGTACGCAGGCATCACTGACGATCCCGAACGGCGGCTGTTTACGGAACACAATGTCAGCAAGCAGACGGGCCATTGGATCCACCGCAAGTGCAGCACTGACGACATCGCGCGCGAGGTCGAGCAGCACTTCCTGGATAAGGGCTGCCAGGGTGGTCCCGGCGGGGGGGACGGTACGACCAAGTACGTCTATGCGTACAAGGTCACCAGCTCCACCGTCGAGTAGCCAAGCACACTTCCGCTGGGGGCATCGGCCCCCGGCGGAAGTCAAGGAAGCCATGAAAAAGAATATCGGTGAACTCTGCGAGATTCAGCTTGGCATGCAATTCCGCGGGCGCATTGAGCCAGAACCCGACGGAACTCATGCCGTGATCATGATTAGGGACATCGGGCCAGACAGGCGGCTCCTTGCTGGAGACGGCCATGAGCGCGCGCTTGTCCTTCCACCATCGCCGCCCGAGCGTTACCTCGTCCACGCGGGCGACGTCCTGTTCCTCGCGCGTGGCCAGGTCAACTATGCAGTCCCCATCAACATCACATTCGAGCGCCCGACCATCGCCCCCAGTTTTTTCTTCATCCTGCGCCCCCGGAGAGACGCGGCGACAGTCTTGCCGGAATACCTCGCCTGGGCCATAAATCGGTCGGAGGCCCAGGAATACCTGCAGCAAAAAGCCCGCCGCGGCAGCCACATGCCCCTGGTGGGCAAGGCTGATGTCCAGACCCTTCCAGTCCCTGTTCCGCCTGTCGGGGTGCAGGAGCATGTTGTGGCCCTGGACCGCCTCGCCCGCCAGGAGCGGGAGCTTGTGAACCGTATCGCCGACCTCAACCTGCAACGCATCCGCGCGGCCTGCGAGCGCGCGGTCAACCGCTAGGAGCGCCCGTATGACCACCATCAGCCAGGATTCCATCAACAACGCCGCGTGGTCGGCCTGCGACAGCCTGCGGGGTGCCCTCGACGGTGCGTTCTACAAGGACTACGTGCTCGCGCTGCTCTTCCTTAAGTACATGAGCGACCTGTGGCTTGAGAAAAAGGCCGCGCATGAGGAGCGCTATGACGGCGACGCGGCTCGTGTGGCCCGCGCCCTCGCGCGGGAGCGCTTCACCATCCCGGACGGCTGCGACTTTTACAGCCTCCACGCGCAGCGGGAACTGCCCGAGGTGAAGCTTCCCAGGCACCTCACGCACGACGAGGAGAAGCCCTACAGCCTGGGCGAGCGGCTCAACATCGCCTTCGCCAAGCTGGAAGAAGCCAACCCCAAGAAGCTTGAAGGTGTCTTCTCGACCATCGACTTCAACTCCGAGGTACTGGGCGACACCAAGGACCGCCACCGCCGGCTCGCCAACCTGCTGGGCGATTTCAACAAGCCCGAGCTCGATCTGCGCCCGTCGCGACTGGGCGGCCAGGACATCATCGGCAACACATACGAGTATCTCATCGAGCGGTTCGCAGGCGATGCGGGGAAGAAGGGCGGCGAGTTCTACACGCCGCGCCCGGTGGCCCAGCTCATGGCGCGGCTCATTGCCGCCCGGCCCGGCTCCACCATCTGCGACCCTGCCTGCGGTTCCGGGTCGCTCCTGATCCGCGTGGCCGAGGAAATCAAGCGCACGGCCGCCACAGACCAGGAGCGGCGCGACTTCGCCCTCTGCGGCCAGGAGAGCAACTACGGCACGTGGTCTCTGGCGCGCATGAACATGTTCCTGCACGACATGGACGCGGCGCGCATTGAGCGCGGCGACACTTTGAACAGCCCCAAGCTCCTCGAAGGCGGCGCGCTCATGCGCTTCGACATTGTTGTGGCCAATCCGCCCTTCAGCCTGGACAAGTGGGGCGCGGAGCACGCAGCAGCCGACCCGTTCAAGCGCTTCTGGCGCGGGGTGCCGCCTAAGAGCAAGGGTGACTACGCCTTCATCAGCCACATGGTGGAGGCCATGAAGCCGGAAACCGGTCGCATGGCCGTGGTGGTGCCCCACGGCGTGCTGTTTCGCGGCGGGGCGGAAGGTGCCATCCGGCGACAGTTGGTGGAGGAGAACCTGCTCAAGGCCGTCATCGGGCTGCCCGCAAACCTCTTCTTCGGCACGGGCATTCCCGCAGCCATCCTCATCTTCGACCGCGCCAAGGCGGAACACGTCGGCACTGACGTGCTGTTCATCGACGCCAGCCGCGAGTTCGCGTCCATTCGCACCCAGAACATCCTCACCGATGAGCACATCACCCACATCGTGGAGACCTTCGTGGCCTTCGCCGAGGTGGAGAAATACGCCCATCGAGCAACGCAGGAGGAAATTCGCGGCAACGACTTCAACCTGAACATCCCGCGCTACGTGGACACCTTCGAGGAGGAAGAGGAGATCGACATCGCCGAGGTGCAGAAGGAGATCGACCGCCTGGAGGTGGACCTCGCCGACGTGCGGGTCAAGATGAACGACCACCTCGCGCAACTGGGCCTCGTGCCCGCCAAGGAGAAGTAGCATGTCCGACGAGATCGCCACACAGTCCGAGATACTGCTCTACCAGACCGAGGATGGCCAGACGCGCATCGACGTGCGCCTGGAGGACGGCACGGTCTGGCTTTCGCAGAAGCACATGGCGGAGCTGTACCAAGTGACGCCCCAGAACGTCAGCCACCATTTGAGCAATATCTTCAAAGAGGGCGAGTTGGGTGAAGCCGCAGTTCACAAATATTATTTGCTAACTGCAACCGACGGAAAACGTTACAAAACGAAGCTCTACAACCTCGAAGTGTTCATCGCCGTGGGGTATAGGGTCCGCTCGCATCGCGGCACGCAGTTCCGTCGTTGGGCCACGGAGCGGTTGCGCGAATACATGGTCAAGGGCTTCACCATGGACGACGCCCGGCTGAAGGCCGTGGCCACGCCCTTCGGCGCGGACTACTTCGACGAGCTGCTTGAGCGCATCCGCGACATACGGAGCTCGGAAAAGCGCTTCTACCAGAAAATCACCGACATCTACGCCACCTCCGTGGACTACGACGCCCACGCGCCCATCAGCCAGGAGTTCTTCGCCACGGTTCAGAACAAGCTGCACTGGGCCATCACCGGGCAGACCGCCGCCGAGATTGTGGCGCGCCGCGCGGACGCCGACGCGCCGAATATGGGCCTCACCTCCTGGAAGGGGGCCAAAGTGCGCAAGGCCGACGTGCACGTGGCCAAGAACTACCTGAACGAGGATGAACTGCGGGGCCTGAACCGCATCGTCACCATGTACCTGGACTTCGCCGAAGACCAGGCCACGCGCCATGTGGCCATGCACATGAAGGACTGGATAGAGCGGCTCAACGCTTTCCTGCGCTTCAACGAGCGCGAAGTGCTGGACAACGCGGGCAGCATCTCCGCCGCGCTGGCCAAGATCAGGGCCGAGCGGCAGTACGAACGCTTCGAGGAGCGCCGCCGGGCCCAGGATGCGCTTGTTGAAGGTGACTTTGAAAAGGCCGTCAAAAAACTCGGGAGGGGAAAGTAATGGCTACGATCGGGAAAAAGCAGGGTAAAACGGCCAAGCCCCTCAACGCACCGGTCCGGCCCGCGCCACGGGCTGCTCTTCCCGTCCAGGGGGCTCCCGACTACTTTGATGAGTTGCTCGTACGCATCCGCGAGATACGTGCCTCGGAGAAGCGTTTTTATCGGAAGGTCACGGACATCTACGCCACGTCCAGAGATTACAACGCACGAGCGCCCATCAGCTTGGTGTTTTTTGCCACCGTGCAGAACAAACTCCACTGGGCCGTTGCCGGACAGACTGCCGCCGAAATTGTGCATAGCCGAGTCGACGCCAGCGCGCCCAACATGGGGCTTCAAACCTGGAAGGGTGACAAGGTCTGCAAGGCCGACGTGTGTGTGGCCAAAAACTATATGAACGAACAGGAGATTCAGGGACTCAACCGCATTGTTACCATGTATCTTGATTACGCCGAGGATCAGGCTGAACGCCACCGTGAAATGCGCATGGCGGATTGGGCGACCAAGCTTGATGAGTTCTTGCGCTTTAACGACCGAGAGGTGCTGAACCACGCGGGCAGCAGAACCCATGTCCAGGCGAAGACGAAAGCCACGCGGGAGTACGCACTTTTCAAAGAGTGCCGCCGCGCGGAAAAAGCTCGGCTGGTCGGTGAAACGCGCCCGAAGCTCAAGCGGCAGGGGAGAGGGAAATGATCCCAAAGGGCTGGGACGTAAAACCTCTCGGCGAGCTTGTGACCATCAGGTCTGGAGGCACGCCAAGCAAAAGTCGGCCTGATTATTGGGGAGGCTCGGTCAATTGGTTCACGGCGAAGGATCTCAAGTCTTTGACGCTACGCGAGTCGGAACTCAAGCTGTCAGAGCTTGGGGCACAATCGAGCATCGTCGTTGAACCTGGAACCATCCTCGTTTTGACGCGCGGGATGGGGCTGCTAAACGACGTGCCGATGGGTATCTGCGAGCAGAGATCCGCCTTCAACCAGGACGTGAAGGCATTGTTCGCACATGCAGGTGTCCATGCTCGGTTCCTTCTCTACGCCCTTGCAAACACGAAACACAGAATCAGCAACCTCATCACCACCGCCGGCCACGGCACCTGTCGCCTTGAGACTGAATCTCTTCTTGAACATTCCCTTCTTATCCCGGAGCCAAGTGAGCAGGCCGCCATCGCAGGCGTATTGAGCATCTACGATGCCGTTGAGGAGCGTGTAGAAGCTTTGCTCACAGCCAAGCGACGCAGCCGCCAGGCCCTGGCCCAGCGGCTGCTGGCGGGCAAGGCGCGACTGCCGGGGTTCACGCGCGACTGGCAGCCAGCCGAACTTGGCGCACTCTTCAAGGAGCGTCGTGAAGCTGGACGCGAAGACCTGCCGCTTCTGGCGATCACGGGGGACCGAGGGATCGTCAACCGGGAAGAACTCGCAAAACGAGACACCTCTTGCGAGGACAAGCGCCGGTATCTCCGCATTGCCCCCGGCGACATCGGGTACAACACCATGCGGATGTGGCAGGGCGTGTGTGCACTGTCCAAGCTCGAAGGCATCGTGAGCCCGGCCTACACGATTTGCACTCCGAGGCGTGGGGTCAGCGCGGAGTTCATGGTCAAGCTGTTCCAACTGCCAGCCACGATCCACCTCTTTCACAGGCACTCCCAGGGGCTCGTTGACGACACGCTCAACCTCAAGTTCAAGCACTTCGCCAAAATCAAGCTTGCGGTCCCCACCGAAGTCAAGGAGCAGCAGGCCATAGCCGCCATCCTGAACGACGCCGACCGCGAAATCGCCCTGCACCGCGCGGAGCTGGACGCCCTGAAACGCCAGAAGCGCGGGCTCATGCAGCAGTTGCTTACAGGCAAGGTCCGGGTTCCATAAACGCCCGGCGCCGAGGAGGCCCCATGTCAGACAGCGCCATATTCAACGAGGCGTCCACCAGCCACATTCCGGCAATCCGCACCCTGCAACGCCTGGGCTGGAGCTACCTGCCTCCGGCCGAGGCCAAGCGGCTGCGCGGCGGCCGCGCGCGCGAGGTGGTGCTGCGCGACGTGCTGGCCGAACAACTGCGCCGCCTCAACAGCATCGAGTACAAGAGCCGCACCCACCAGTTCTCCGAGGCCAACATCGCCGCCGCCGTGGCCACCGTGGCCGACCCCAAGGACACGACGGTGCTGCAGGCCAACAGCGCCATCTACGACATCCTCTGCTACGGCAAGAGTTTCAAGCAGCTCGTCGGCGGCGACTCCAAGAGCTTCACCATGCGCTACGTGGACTGGGAACGGCCCGAGGCCAACGTGTACCACGTCACCAGCGAGTACGCCGTGGCCAAGACCGCCTCGGCCGACGTGCTGGAGCCGGACATCGTGCTCTTCGTCAACGGCATTCCCTTCGTGATCATCGAGTGCAAGCGCCCGGACGACAAGGACGCGCTCAAGGCCGCCATTGCCGACCATCTTTTCAAGCAGCGCGAGGACCAGGCACCGAGCCTCTACGCCTGCGCCCAGCTGCTGCTGGCCCTGACCAAGAACGAGGCCCGGTACGGCTGCACCGGCACCCCGGCCAAGTTCTGGAGCGTGTGGAAGGAAAAGGACGTGCCGCAGGATCGCCTGGACGAGTCATTGCGCGTGCTCATCAATACGCCGTTGCCCTTCGCGGAGCGCGAGGCCCTGTTCGAGAAGCCCTACACGCACTGGCGCCCCTACATCGAACAGTGGGAGGCCGGGGAATGCGCACCCACGGCGCAGGACGCGGCCCTGTGGAGCCTGTGCCGTCCCGCCCGGCTGCTGGAGCTGGTGTGCCACTGCACGGTGTTCGACGCGGGCCAGCGCAAGGTTGCCCGCTACCAGCAGTTCTTCGCCCTGCGCAGGATGATGGAGCGCATCCGCGCCGTGCGGCTCGACGGCACGCGGCCCGGCGGCGTGGTCTGGCACACCCAGGGCAGCGGCAAGTCCCTGTCCATGGTCATGCTGGCCCGACGCATCGCGCTTGCGTCGGACATCGGCGACTACCGCATCGTGCTGGTGACGGACCGCACAGACCTGGACGACCAGATCTACGGCACGTTCCGCAGTTGCGGCCTGCACCTGGAGCAGGCGGACTCCGGCCGCGACCTAGCGAAAAAGCTGGAGCAGGGCGGCAAGCCCATCGTGACCACCGTGCTCCACAAGTTCGAGGACGCCGCCACCAAGGCCAAGCTCAAACTCGACGCCGCCAACATCTTCGTGCTGGTGGACGAGGCGCACCGCTCCAACTTCCGCAAGCTGCACGCCTGGATGCGCGCCGCTCTGCCGCGCGCGTGCTTCATCGGCTTCACCGGCACGCCGGTGCACAAAAAGGACGGCAGCGTGGTCCGGCAGTTCGGCGGCATCATCGATTCCTACACCATCAAGGACGCCGTGGCCGACCAGGCCGTGGTGCCGCTGCTCTACGAGGGGCGGCACGTGAACCTTGCGCCGAACGAAACCCCGCTGGACCAGGCCTTTGAGCTCATCACGCGCAGCCTGACGCAGGAGCAGCGCGCCGATCTCAAGCGCAAGTTCGCCAGCGCCGGGCATATCCCGCGCATCGGGAACTTCATCAACCAGGTCGCCTTGGACGTGAGCCTGCACTTTGAGCAGAACTGGCAGGGCACGGGCTTCAAGGCCCAGCTCGTGGCGCCGTCCAAGGCCGCAGCCATCCGCTACAAGCAGGCGCTCGACAGCTACGGCCTAGTGAATTCCGAGGTGCTCATCTCCGGTCCGCAGACACGGGCGGAGGAGCGAAGCGACGAACCGGAGGGCGATGGGGCCGAGGACGCCACGCTGGTCCAGGAGTTCTGGCGCAGGCGGATGGAGCGGTACCGCACGGAGGAGGCGTACAACAAGCAGGTCATCAACGCCTTCAAGTCTGGGGAGGAGCTGGAAATTCTCATCGTGGTGCACAAGCTGCTCACGGGGTTCGACGAGCCACGCAACACGGTGCTATACCTCGCCCGGCCATTGAGGGACCACACCCTGCTGCAGGCTATCGCCCGCGTGAACCGGCTGCACGAGGGGAAAGAGTACGGCTACATCCTGGACTACGTCGGCGTGCTGGACCACCTCGCCAAGGCCATGGAGGAATTCGCCGCCGAGAACTACGACCCGGAGCAGCTCCAGGGCATCGTCAGCAACATCTCGGAGGCCATCGAGCGCCTGCCGGGGCTCCATGCCGCCCTGCTCGATGTCTTCAAGGCCGTGTCCAACAGGCGCGACGAGGAGGCCTACGAGCGTCATCTCGCGGACGTCGAGGAGCGCCAGCGGTTCTACGAGCGGCTGTCAGCATTTGCGCGGTGCGTGGGCTTGAGCTTTTCTTCGGCAACCTTCCTGGAGCAGACGGACGCCGCGTTGCAGGAGCGCTACCGCCGGGACCTGCTGTTCTTCGAGCGGCTGCGCCGGGCGGTCCGCCTGCGCTACGCTGAGGCGGTGGACTACGGCGAGTACGAGGCACGCATCCAGAAGATCGTGAACACCCATGTGGGTGTGGTCGATGTCGAGTTGATTACGGAGCCGGTCAACATCTTCGACCAGGAGCGGTTTGCGCGCGAGGTGGAACGGGTTCACGGCGATGGAGCCAAGGCTGACGCCATTGCCCACCGCACCATGCTCACCATCACCGAGAAGATGGAAGAGGACCCGGCGTTCTACCGGAAGTTCTCCGAGCTGCTGAAGTCGGCCATCGACGCATTCCGGCAGGGCCGGCTCAAGGATGAGGAGTATCTCAAAGAAGTCAAAAAGCTGATGGTGGCTGTCCGAGATCGCGTGGCGGACGGCATTCCTGAACGTCTGCGCGCCGAGGACGACGCCCGGGCGTATTACGGGCGCATTCACGAACTGGTGCGCCAGCACCTTGAGGCGAGTTCCCCGCAGGAGCCGGCGGCGAAAGTCGAGGCGTTCTGCGTCGAGGCAGCGCTCAACGTGCACGCCATCGTCCAGGAACTCAACGTGGTGAACTGGACGAGCAACGAGGACGTCAAAAACAGCATGCTCCAACGCATGGACGACTGGTTTTTCGACGCGGTCGATGGAGGCGAAGGGCTGGCGTTCCCGCCAGCGGTCATCGACGCCATCCTCGACGCCTGCATGCGTATCGCCATCCAGCGCAGCACCAAGTGAGAGCATGACGCCTATTCTTGAAATCGTGCATGGAGTCCATCGCATCCCGGTGCAGGTGGTCTTTGACGGGTTCCGGACACTGCGCATATCCGTGCGCCCCGAGGGCCTCGTGAGTGTCCGTGCTCCTCAAGGGACGCCGCTCGCCCTAATCACGGCCCGTGCTCAGGCGAAGTCGGTATGGATCTTCCGCCATCTTGAACACTTTCGCGAAGTGAGGCAGTTGGCGCTTCCGCGCGAGTACGTCAGCGGGGAAACCCACAAATACCTTGGGCGCAGCTACAGGCTTCGGGTCCGCCAGGGCGACCAGAATGATGTCCGCCTTGCAGGTAGATTCTTCGAGGTGACAACCGCCAATCCCCCACACAGCGATAAGGTCCGCGAGCTTCTTGACCTGTGGTACCTGCGCCGCGCTCGCGTTGTCTTCGGACGTATCCTCGACGAATTGAGTTCGCGGTACGGCGCACACGGCATCGGCGCACCGGAGCGTGTCACCGTGCGCGCCATGTCCAGCAGATGGGGCAGTTGCTCGCGTGCTGGCACTATTACCCTCAACAGACATCTGGTCAGAGCGCCGATGCTTTGCGTGGAGTACGTGATAGCCCATGAGCTCTGCCACCTGCGGCACCACGGGCACACCACAGAATTCTACGAGTTGCTCTCCACCCTCATGCCGGACTGGCAGGAGCGGAGGGGGAGGCTGGCACTGGAGCAGCACCAGATACGGCCTTATGTAGGAAACTCAAACTAGAATAAAAAACAGGTGGTTGTCGCAAGACGGCCACCTTAACTTTTTTAGCCGGTAATTGGTTTCGGAGTCAAGGCTGACGCGAAACCGCAGAGGCGCGGCTGCTCAATGTTTGGAATGGATGTCATGGCAACGACTCACGCAGGCCGTTCACCAACCGCTCCAAGATATCCGCAAAATCCAAAACGTCGCCAACCTTCACGACGATCCGTTGGGCGGGCTGATAGCTGGTGTCGCCAGACGTCGCGACATACTTCTCATCGACGTGTCCATCATTGTGCCCAAGCACATGCCGACGCTGAAAGTAGACGTTCAGCCGGCCAAGGTCGTCCTTTCCAATGATATCCTCAAATGCCTTCCCCGTAGCCGACCGCCACTCCGCGCTCGCATCAGGCAATCTTTGGAAGAGGTTCCCCTTCTCCCGTGAGGGCAGCGCGCCGGTCACAAGCACATAGTAGTGCCGGGCGATGGTTTCAAACTGGGTCACGCCACCCTTGATGGCTTCCTCCATCAATGTGTTTGCCAGATTGGCCGCTTCGTCCCGGCCCAAGGCAACCTGGAGTGCTTCGATGGTCTCCGGCATTTTTCGCATTTTCCGCAAGTGTGCGGCAAAGATTGCTTCGATATCATGATGGCCGCACTTCGGACAAAAATATGCCGTCCCGATGAAGCCGAAACGGAACCCGCAACTCCCGCAAGTAATCTTTGATTGCATTACATCGACGGCCGCAAGTGGAACCATGACAGGCTCTGGCGCATTGAAGCCGCGGTAGTCCATTTTCATCGTGATGAAAGAACCTGACCGTTGCCGTCGGTTGAAGTCGCTGGCCATGCCGCCAAGCATTTTGTCCAAATGTCCTGAGAATATATGCTTCGCCTGTTCAAGAGCCATTTGCTTCGCCTGCTCAAGTTGCTCTGTCGTCCACCAACTGCGTGGACCAGCTTCATGGCGACAAAACGGGCAATGAATGGTGGACTCTTCGTCCAATGCCTTCCAGTCATCTTGGTGGACCTTGAATTTGGACAGACAGTTTTCGCTCGGGCATTCTTTGTCGTAGTAGCCGTCGGCATCCGTCTCGACGGGGAACGACAATTCTATCTCGCCAGGAATTTTGAAATTGTTTGACATGGCATGGATCCTTCCGAGCTAACTAGGCTATTTTGACCTCAAAGTCGGAACTCTGTGCGACGAGAACTCCATTTTTGACGATATAGCAGGTGACGCAGTGGTCTCCAGTGTAAAGCGTTGTTTCTTTGCGTACGTGGGTCCCCTGCTCGATTTCGCCATCTCGTGTCAGCCCACCACGCAAGCATCTAGCATCCGTTGCTTCCTGACCAGTATTCACGACCTGCCAGTAGACCTCATAGGGCCAAGGAGTGTTTGTGTCGACCCGGAACTTCAAAGACTTGTTCTTCGCAATAAGCGGTCCGTCCGGCAGGATTTTTGTTTTGTAAGAACCCTCCACTACAGTTCCGGAGACGTTTGCATCATATGCCAGGTCAACGGGCCAACTCGGTTTTTCACGGTGAGGAACCGTAAACTTTGGGAACCAAGGCAAGAGCAAACTCGCTGCCCTTTTGAGCAGGCTCTGCTCCGGCGGTTTCGGGATTGATTTCAGTCCTTCGTTCACCGGCCACGCGCCCAGCCCGCCTTCAAGCATCTTGGCGAACGCCTGCACGTTCCCTGTCGCGATGGCGTTTGACAAATCCTTGCGGATCTTTTCGAGCCATCGGTAGAAGTTATCCTTGCGTTTCGGATGTTCCAGCCATTTGTCCGCAAAATTCTCCAACGGGTTCACTGGATTGGCAATCCACGCAACGCCAGCCTTGTTGGTGATGTGTTGGTCCATTTTTGAGGTGATGGCGCTCAAAGCATCAAGAAGGTTGTCCTCATTGGAATATGAGTGCGCGGCCAACGTTGTGATAATGATGGAGATGGGTTTGTCATCAGGCTCTTTCGCGAACATGATGTCCCGGTGGCGTTTGAGGATTTGAACAGCCTGTTGGAGGGGAGTCTTGACACGATAGTTTGGAATCTTTGCCGCCTCAACGTTTTCAGACTTTGCCAACATCTCGCGTTGCGTTGCGAATCGAACCTGCATCTGCTTCATGAACCAAGCCGCAAAGCCCCTTGGATTGCTTCTCGGCCAGTCATCGGACACGAGCGCATAGTCCTTGTGCGTGTTGTCTGTGATTGCGATGGATTGATCTGTAAAGTCCGTATCTGTGATCTTGTGCTCGGCGAGGACGGCAACGAATGATGCGGAGTCCGGTATGGCAGGCAATATATCCAGATGAAAACTGGCCTGATCTGCATAGTTGAGAGTCCAACAACGGCGCCCTTCTACGGGAGGCTCTTTCATCGCCTGGGCTTTGGTGTAGTCTTTTGTCTCGACTCCAATAGCCTCTTTCAAAATTTTTTGTGCAATGGTAGTTTTTGTTGCGCCTTGTTCAAGTTCGCATACGCAGTCAACGTCATATTCGACAGCGTCACTGGCAGGCTTGATGACCGTCCCCAGCAAGAATGAACCCTGCGGGTACACCACCGGGGCGAAGTCTTTCAGAATGGACTTATCGCGCTTGAACCATGTTGAAATGGATTCCAAGCGACCTGTCGCCAACTCATATTGTGTGTCGGAAATGTCCAAGGCCTTTGCCAAGGCAACCAAAAAGGCGTGGGCCTGCTCTTTGAACTCCTTCATACGTACCCTGCCTAGTTGCTGATTTTGTGGAAGGGTTCAAACCGCTCTGCCTTGTTCGCCAGGAACACCTCTTGCACGGCGGGGTTGGCCTTCCGCGCCTCGGAATCTCCGAACCCCTTCAACTGTTGCACTTTGTCTATCCCGTCCAGCGTGAAGAGCTTCGGTGCGACAATAGGGCTATAGCGCTGGTACCTTTTACCCGAACGGTCGTTGACGATAAGTTGCGCAATCCCCTCCGATGCAGAACATTGGCCGGCAAAAAAAGCATCAATGACCCCGAAATTCCAATCGACAGCACCGGGATTCTTCCCTGCCAAATCTCCGAAAGGGACCGGTTCTTGTGTGCAGCCCAAGCTCAACAGCGCGATGTCTTCAGCAGGCCACCCCAAGACATGGGCGGCTTCGACAGCCGCAAAACCGGATGGGTTGTTGCCCCACATCGCCCCATCAACCAACGCTTGACCGCTAGGCATCGTGTGGGGCTTGAAGAAGATGGGAGCTGCGGACGTCGCGAGGGCGATGTCTTCGGCGGGGACCAGGTAGTCATGGCTGAAACGTTCATGGTGCGCGGTCTTGAACACGTACACGGAGCCATCCGTCAGGTTCGTCGACAGAATCATCACTCGCGTTTTGCTCTGACCCAAGAGTTTGCCTTTGATCTTCCCTCGCAAGAGAGCCGCCAAAGCATCAGTCTCATATTTTTGGCGGAAGGCACCTCGGATACGTTTCTTTGGGTTGAAGCGTTCCAGTCGCCCCAACTTTTGCTTGGGGAAAATGCGTTCAGCGTTGTCCTCATACAACGACAGGATTTCCCTAGCCGAGAAGCCCAAGCCCAAAGCTAGAGCAATGATGCCGCCCGTCGATGTTCCGGCAATTAAGTCAAAGTATTCCCATATATTCCCGTTAGTCTTGTCTTCCAGCGTCGAAAGAAACGCTGCGGGGAAAACGCCTTTGATGCCACCGCCATCAATCGCCAATATCTTTCTCACGGGGTATCCTTTGGTTTACAAGCGGAATGATGATCTTCGCAGTTTTGCTCTGGGTATACCCCATGGCAATTTTATGGTAAAGGTCGGTGCCGAAGAACCAACGAATGATATAATTTTAGGGCAATATGACGCAAACGCACAATAACAATTCAGCGGATTAGCTCTTGGCAGGTTTTCACTGCCCGTAGCCTGTTGCGCGTTATCACCTCGAGGAACCCGGGCGTCCTTTGCCCCATCCGTCTTCACGCCAGCAAGTTATGTAAGCTAAAATAGTCCGCCTTCCTTTGTGATGCTTTGGGCCTTCCAGTTACCGATGGAGTTCGAATATCACGGCTGGCATCTCGGCGAAGACACAAAGTAGTGTTCAGAAGCGGCGCCCCTGAAGTCGTGTGAATAGGTGCATACAAACTGGATGATCGTGGACTTGGTGCCAGCGTAGAACCCCTTGGCTATTCCGAATTCAAGCGTGTAACGTGCCGCCTTGCGGGATGCCCCGATATCATACGCCATTATCTTGTAGATCTCTGGCTACTTGAGAATTTAGCTCCTCGTGTCAGCGGAAACTCCCCAGTGAGAAAGTGCAAACCGAGCGAGATACGGGGCGGTGCCAACGCCCTACGGTGCTGCGCCTATCGGACACAAGGCTCGCTGCAGGACGCTGGCACCTTCCCATCCCTTCGTTGACTCCTTGCGAAGTCGGGCCAATCGCAATCTCGTAGCCCATCGCAAGCTGTTCGCAGAGCGCCGCCTTATCAGGACGTCCGCCTGAAAACTATATTTTGAGCTTCAGTTTTCGGTGGTCGGCATTTTTGACTTAAGCCAAGCGTCCATGCCTCCGAGTAGACTTGCAACCTTGAGACACCCTGCACGTCCGTACTTTTGTGCAGCAGCACGGCTATAGTAACCAGCATAGCACACTGTAACAATGTTGCTATTTTTAAAATCTACTGTATTATACTTGGTCATGAACTCTGTGTATGGAATATTTACAGATCCTGGAATATGACATTCTTTGTAGCTTTCAGAATCTCTACAATCAACAACAGTTGTCTCTTCTCCACTACAAATGCGAGACTGTAGTTGTTCTGCCGAAATATAGCGGAACTTCCTAGGCTGGATAACGGCACACAACAACTCTGATATAGCCTTAAAGACCCCTTTCTTTGGTGGCTGCTTCTTCATAAAATTCCTTTATGCCACGGTATTGTACCGCAACTGCACACTGAAATATCAGTGGGTTAATTGTTGGAACCAACTACAATCCCATTGCCGATTGCGCATCTACCCGTTTGTCCGCAGGTGCATCCGCTTCCATCCTGTGTCTCGCCGTAGCCACAAAGGCTTACAAGAGAGCAGACATACGTCTTGCTTATTTGCTGCTACTGGTGTCCAACTGTTCCGCTCTGGATACCCCCCGTAGACATGGGCACCGCTCGGCGTCTATGAGGTTCAGGACGATGCTTATGACAAAGAAACACGCCATGTCTGAAATGTCGGCATCCGTACGACTTTACTTTTCAATAGCCGTTTCTTGCTGTTCATACTTGCCTGAAAGAGCTTTGCCCTATTTCAGTTACATCACCCAACTATGACCTCCGAATGTGTATCCAAAAAGACGAGCGTTGCATCCTCAAACCCATCCACTGCATTGCACAAAAATGCGTCGAGCGTTGTCGACATAGCGTAGACGACAACACAACAAAACGACAGCTCCTAGCATCATTAATATTCCGTCACTCTAGCCAATCGGTCCCGATGTGACGCCTTCAAGGATTTGGGGGGTCGTTGGCAAAAAAGCGCACGATGACCCGCTGGCCGATGAGCAGTTCCGGGGCGTCGACAGACAACACGCACTCCACCACCCGCTGGTCTTGCTTCTCCGTCGGGTCGTCGCTGGGTGGGCGTTGGCCCACCACGCGGCCCAGCCGCAACACTTTTGCCCCCCATCGTTTGTCCGGAGCGGCTTCAAGCAGAATTTCTGCACTCTGGCCAACATGTACCACAGGTAGGAAACGCTCCTCGAGGTCGGCTCGCACGATCTGCGGAGCATCCGGCGCAAAGAGAAACAAAGGGGTGACGTTGAGTGTGCTGACGCCATTGCCGGGCCTAGCCTGCCGCTGGATGATCTGACCGTCCGCCGGGGCGCAGACCATCCTCTCCTCGACCTCTCGCCGTGAGACAGCCGCTTTACGTGAAGCCGCTTCAAGGGCTGCTTGCAAGGCACGCAGTTCGGCTCGAGCCGTGTCGCGTTCATCCATAGCCTTGTCCAGTTCCTGTCTGGCAACGGCGTGCTGGGCGTTCAATGTTTCGAACCGACGAACTTCCCGCTCGGCCGCACCGACACGCACTATTAGAGGCTCTAGGCGCGCGCGCGCCTCGTCCTGCTCGCTCAAGGTCATATCTAGACTCCTTTGCGGAAGGGAGGCGTCCAGTGTGGCTAGAACCTGGCCAGCCTTCACGTAGTCGCCTTCCTCGACCAGTACCTTCTCGATGACGCCGTCGCGTCGTGCGGCCAGTTTCACCACGCCGCCCTCAATGTCGACGCGCCCCTTGGCGCTGGCGGAATAGCTTCTAGCATTGGCGACCCGAGCCTTTCTCTCTGCGTTTGCATCCATACCGGAGCAACCAACCAAGAACAGGGTAGCGCTGACGGCGAAGGCTGTGGCGAGCCGTATGAAGTCAGATGGGCACATCCGTTGCTCCTAATGCATGACGTTGCTGTTGATGACGCGGTCATCTCGGGTGATGCGGCCGTCCTCAAGCTGGATCACTCTGTCGGCGTGGGAGAGCAGGCGGGGGTCGTGAGTCACTCCGAGAACCGTGGTGCCGTGCTCCCGTGCGATTCGTTTGAGTAATGCCACGACGATTTCACCATTGGTGCTGTCTAGGGCCGAGGTCGGCTCGTCCGCGAAGAGTAACCGGGGGGCCTTCACCAACGCGCGGGCAATGGCCACACGCTGCTTCTCACCTCCGGAGAGTTCCATGGGGCGCAGATGGCTACGCGGTCCAAGGCCCACCTCGTCCAAGGCGGCTTGAGCTAGCGCGCGGGCTTCCTCTCCGTGGACGCCGAGGTATTGCATGGGAAGCATGACGTTTTCGTTGGCAGTGAGCGCGTTGAATAGGTTAAAGCCTTGGAACACGAAGCCGCAGTGCTGTAGACGGAAATGGTCCACCTCGGTTTCGGAGAGGGACCAGATATCCTCGCCCAGGGCCAACACTCGCCCGGCGTCGGGCCGCATCAGGCCTGACAGTATGGAAAGCATCGTGCTTTTCCCCGAGCCAGAAGGCCCGACGACCAAGGATAATTCGGACGGAAAGACTTCCAACGTGCTCTCCAGGATTACCTGCTGGGTGACTTTTCCGGTGGTAAAGGACTTGGTGATCGATCTAGCGCATAGGGTGGGCTCGGTCATGGATGGCTCCTAGCGCAACAGCGTGGCGGGGTCGGTGTTCATGAGAGGTTTGAGCGACATAAGGCCGCTGGTCAGGGCGATGAGATAGATCAGGATCACAACCGACAGAATCAACCACAGAGGGAAGACCATGGCCACGCCACTGGCCGCAGCTAACACTGCGGTAAGGGCGAAGAGGACAGCAGTGAGGCTGAGACCAACAGTTCCAATCCAAAAAGATTGTTCCAGTACCACGCGCTTGAGGGCTCCCTTGGACACGCCCAAGGCGCGAAGCGCAGCGTATTCTTTGGACGAAGCCTGTATCGCGCCGGAGAGCGTCTGGTTAGTGATGACAACGCCGACCACCAGGGCCAACAATGAGGCAAAAGCTGTTCCCACGCCAGCGCCGGACTCCAGAAGCCAGTAGAGTTCCGACTGAATGGAGAACGCATTTGCCTCCCATACACTGTAACGCTTGATTGGCCCCTTGTCGTCCAGTGTCCTGGCGGCGGCTCTGCTGTCCGCGCCGGGCCGCAGGCCGACGAGGTAGTAGGTCACTTCTCCGCGTTGTTCCGGCAACAGGGTGCGCGCCGTGGCCAAAGAGCAGATCACTGTGGTGCTACCGATGGCGCGCATTGCCTCCGTCACTCCGACAACAGTGACACGTCGGTTGTTGATTTCCAGTACGGATCCGACACGTGCTCCGAGCTTTTTCATGTCGGCCTCGGCGATTATGATACCGCCGGGTTCGTCCAGCAGTTCCCGTTGTTCGGGGGAAAGCAATACAGAGAAGCCCAAGCCTCCGGGGGATGGGTCTATGGCGTGCAGAATGACGGAAACCGCTACGCCGTCATCGCGGCGAAGGTCTCCGTATGCAGTCAGGTAGCGCTCCACTCGGGTCACATCGGGATGGATCCAGGCATCAGTATCACTCACTGTGGGAATGGGGCGGCCCATGTCCACGCTTTGGGTGTTGCGATAGCCAATCCAAAGGTCTGCCGCTGAATAGGTGATCGGCGTGGAAACGGAGCTAAATAGCCCAAGCAGCAAGGCGAGTTGCACCACGACTAATAATCCCGCGAAGGTAACTGCAAGCACGGCGGCGAGGTACCTGCGCCACTCGTAGCGCAAGCTGGCGCGGGCGAGGGAGACGTCACGCCCTACGTTGTCCAGGATTGTCACAAAGGGCTTCCATGCGCGTTGCCCCCTTACGAAATGGCCCGCCAGAGCCGACAGTATCCTTAAGTCCATCAAGGAACCTCATTCAAAATATAGGCAAGCACAAATCCGCGCAGGCCGCCAGCCATCTGTTCGAAGTCCATGTCCGGATCAAGCTGTTGTTCCGACATGATGCCGGAGCAAAGAGCCAGAATGACATGGGCTGCATGGTCGGGGTTCAGCATCGGGCGCACCCATCCCTCTGTCTGGCCGCAATACAACGCCTCCGCAAGTTGCACCCGTAGAGCGGCGTCCTTGGCTCTGTAATAGGGCGCGTATTTCGCGCTCCGGTATAGCTCCAACCAGCTATCAAGGCCTAAACCCGCACAGGCAGGTCCCCATATGCGGCGCATCCCTTCGCCGTCGATCTTCGCCAAGTATTCAAGCCCATCCCGCGTAAAGAGCATCTTGCTCATCTCATAGTACGTTTCGAACTCCATCTCCGCGATGGTGGCGATGATTTCCTCCTTGTCGCGGAAGTACCGAAACAACGTTCCCGCGCTCATTTTGGCCGTCGAGCAAATTTCTTCAGTCCGGGAAGCGTGGAAGCCCTTGACGCGAAACACCTCGCGAGCCGCATTGAGAATCTGGAGGCGGCGCACCTCACGTAGTTTTTCGTTTTTGGGTCGAGCCATTGGCACCTCATTTTTAGACGGAGTGTTCAGTCTCATTATTTCCGCCACAGCATACTTTGTCAAGAACCGTTCACAGGGTTCCCCAAAATACTCTGCCTATCGATTGCTCGGGTGCAAATCTGCACCGATCCCCCCTCCGCCCGGGCTCCCATGGGCGAGGTTTAATGCTACCCCGGCTCCGACCCGTTGGACGCAAAAGACCAAAAAGGAGCCGCCTCATGCCACCCCACCTCGTAATCAGGTTCGTTCCAAGCCTACCTCCCTTCCCCCGACACATGGAGTGAACATTTGATTCGCCGTCGGACGTAAAATTGTTCGCGGGGCATTCCTGCCGTGGCAGCTCCGAACACTTTAGGATCCAGGATCCTCCGAGTGTTCGATAGTTTTTGCGTAACATATTGACACAAAGCACTTTTTCTGGCATAAGCACAGGTTCGTCCGAACGTTTTGGCTTCAACGCCCATCGGACCTCGTCCGTCGGTCCGGCCGGCCGGCGGCGGGGTGGGACAACGAAAAAGGAACAGACTATGAGCAAGAACATCATCCTCACCCTGAACAACGGCATCGTCCTCCCGACGCTCTCCCGCCGCACTGGCAACCCCTGCCGCGCTACGGAGACGCGCTGGCTCATCGTCCAGATCATCGACAGCGGCGTCCGGCTTGTCGGGTGCCTCGACCGGAACGGGCGCGTGTTCCGCACTGCGGTTCGCGACAATGTCAGGCTGCAGGAGCGCACCCTCGTCAACGCCCGCGAGCTCAAGCCGGACGACGACATCATGTGTGCGCTGAACGCGACCACCAAGCCGGGCTTCGACATGGGCGCCGCCTCCAAGTCCTCGGACTACCGCTCGGTGCGTCTGACCGACGCCATGAACAGCATCAGCGCGTGGCCGTCGGAGAACGGCGACATCACTGCGTGCATGAGCACCGTTTGCGGCATGCTCGTCCCGGCCTGCGACCCGCTGACCCCGCCGTTCCGGCATGTCGGCGTCTTGTGGAGGAACGGCGACTTCGCCCGCAATTCGTCCTCCGGCGTCATCTCGTTCGCGGGTTCGGCTGGCGTGGTCTTCGCCGCGGCGTATCCCGACGAGCTCGCCACGCGCTTCATGCAACGGAATGACGCCATGTGGGCGGACTGGCTTCCCGAGGCGCCGGGCGAGAGCATGAAGCGCTCGGCGGCGCGCATGGCGGAGGCGTTCCCGAAGCGTGGGCATGCCTTGCTCACGCCCGCGCTCATCGCCAAGTACATGGGCAAGCGACCGGAGAGCGAGGCGCTGTCCCTGAAGCGCGGCATGCCGCTCAAGCCGGTCTTCTGGAAGAACGGGATGACCCGCTCGGGCAAGCCGTTCAACACCAGCGACCCGGCGCTGGCAACGCTCTTCGCGCCTCTCCTTGACCCGGTGACTGCGGAATAGGGCTGGCAACTCCTCAAAACACACCATGCGGCGGAATGCAGAACCGGGCCGCGAAACGTCCCGGTTCTCTTCTTCCTTGACATCAACGTAGATTTCGAGTATTGTGTATTTGACTGGAGATGGATATGGAGCGTTTTCGGAAGAACAACGGTGTACACTTTCTCTTGAGCGCGGAAGCGAGGGAGCTTACGCTTGAGATGTTGTACGCGAATCTGTCCGACAAAGATGTCTCTCGCATTTTCCACATCATCCGCTGGCCCGAGACACATGGCGCTCCGTGCTGTCCGCACTGCAACGAGACCGAGTGCGTCGTCCCCGTCCCAAGCGTGCATTGCTCTACAGGTGCAAGAAGTGCGAACGCATGTTCTCGTTGATGAGCGGCACGTTCCTGCACGGGCACAAGCTGTCTCTGCGCACCATCCTCGCCGCCCTCCTGCTCCTCGCTGACGCCGTCAAGGGCATGAGCGCCTCGCAGTTCTCGCGCCAGGTGGGCATCCAGTACAAGACGGCGTTCGTGCTCATGCACAAGATCCGCGCGAGCCTGCTCGTCGAGAACTCGCAGACACTGCTCGACGGCGACGTGCAGATCGACGGCGCGTATTTCGACACGAAGGAGCGCAAGCCGAACGAACACAAGGCCGCCCGCGAGCAGGCTACACGTGTGAAGGCCGCCCGTGAAGCGACGCAGGAAGCGCTGGCCGCGCAAGACGGCGAAAATCCGGAATGAAAGCCGACGCCGAGGTGCATCCTCGTGGCGAGGAAGGTGTCCGCTGAACGCGGGAAGGGCGGCATGAAGACCGTCATCGGCTTCGCGCCCTGTGAAAACGGCGGTGACGTCGACGCCTTCGTCGAAAAGCACATCGCCACGGGTGCGGTTGTGACGTCGGACGAGCACAGGGCATATGCCATGCTCGTCACGCACTACAACCTGAAGCGCGTGAATCACAGCGAGCGCTACAGCGGTGCTGATGGCGAGAACATCAACCAGGCCGAGAGCTACTTCTCGCGCTTCCGCCGCATGCAAGTGGGCCAGAATCATTTCTTTGGCAAGCACCTTCTGGCGTATGCCGCGGAAAGCGCGTGGCGCGACGACAACCGCCGCAACAGCAACGCCGTGAACGCAAGAGCGCTCCTCGGACTGCTCCTCAAGCCGAACGTGGACAGCCTGTGGCGCGGTTTCTGGAAGGTCTATCTGCGCAAGGGCAAGGGCGTCACGTTGCCCGCAGGCATCAGCGGTTCCGCCTTGGCCGTCGCCGCCTGATCCTCCTGCCGCTCGCCGCGCTTGGCTAGCCGCCAAATGACGCGGTTGTCCGCACGGCGGGCATGAATGACCGCGTTCCGCGACAGCATTCGCCGCAAGGCCTCCTTTACGCTCTCCTCAAGATTCTTCGGCAACTCTCGTTCCGCTTGAATCTGCTTCGCCTCAATGCGGTCCGAGATTTCCCTTGAGGTGGCGCCCTCGGGCACCGTCTTGAGCACACTCGCAATCAGCGCCAGCAGCTCGCCTTGCGCGAAGTACGCCTTGTAAGGGCGTGGCGGGAAGACCGGGATGTACGCCGCGTCCGCGTCGCACTTTGCGAGGACGCGGTTCACGGCGTTGATGTCCTTTGTGGTCTCATTGAGTTGGGCTAACAAATCTGCGTGCTTGGCTACAAGCTCACGCTTCATTTCCACTAGTCCGGTAATGAGGTGACTTCTTCCCATGATGGCAGCATCGGCCATCTGTCAAAAGCCGTCAAGGATCCGTTTTGAGCTTCCTACATAAGGCCGCCAGATAGAGTGAAAAGAGGGGGCCTTGCGGCCCCCTTTTCTGCTACAGCCAGCGATCTGAGGAGTTGAGAACATCCTCATGACAATGACCTAGGTGGGAGTCTGCTTTGGCAAGTTGTAAGTGCTCTGACGAGGTCGAGCCTGCCAGTGTGTTTAGCTTCCGAAAGCCTCACGAGCCTCTTCTTTGGAGCATTTGCGGATGCTTCCATCCGCTTCAACGACCCCCCAGTTCGCGACGGTATGATTCTCGTTCCGATTATCTTTTTGTCCCCACCTGACGACATCGCCCGGCCTGGCCAAAATCTCGGCAGGCCCTCCAGCATTTGTTCCGAGATATTCTCCGAAGCGAAGGACAGGACTGCTGCCAACA
>NZ_JAUYFU010000096.1 GCF_030689645.1 Humidesulfovibrio sp. | reverse complement strand
ATCAAGCCTGGCGGACGCGGCATTTGTGCCGTGCGCGAGAATCGCGGCGGCGAGCTTGTCACCCTGGTCTACGGTCTGCCTGCGGCCCTCAACGTGGACCCGGTGGAGAAGAAGCCTCTGTACCATTTTCTGCCCGGAACGCGCATCTTTTCGCTGGGCACCATGGGCTGCAACCTGTCCTGCTCCTTCTGTCAGAACGCCAGCCTGTCGCAGCCGCCGCGCCTGGGCCAGGCCATAAAGGGCCACGCCATGCAGCCCAAGGCCCTGGTTGACGCGGCCCTGGGCTCGGGTTGCAAGAGCATGGCTTACACCTACTCCGAGCCAACGGTGTTTTTCGAGCTGGTGGAGGACACGGCCCGGCTGGCCCTGGCAAACGGGCTCAAGAACGTTCTGGTGACCAACGGGTTCATGAGCCCGGACTGCCTGGAGGCTTGCGGCCCTGCGGAAACAGGGTTTATTCAGGCGGCAAACGTGGACCTGAAGGCTTTCACTGAGGGCTTCTACGAGGACCAGTGCGGCGCGCGGCTGGCTCCGGTGCTGGAGAACCTCAAACACATGCGCAGCCTCGGCTGGTGGATCGAGGTGACGACCCTGCTTATTCCCGGTCTCAACGATTCCCCGGAGGAGCTGGCGCAGCTGGCCGCATTCATCGCCAGGGAGCTGGGGCCGGACACGCCCTGGCACCTTTCGCGCTTCCACCCGGACTACAAGCTGCTGGACCGCCCTGTGACGCCCACGCCCACGCTTTTGGCAGCCCGCGACCTGGGCCGCGCCGCCGGGCTCAACTACGTGTACATCGGCAACGTGGCCGGGGTTGGCTTCGGCGATACCCATTGCCCGGCCTGCGGCAAGCTGGCCCTGGGGCGCGAAGGCTTCCACGCTCACACCGGCCTGCCCGGCGGGCGCTGCCTGTTCTGCGGCGCGGTCCTGGCCGGGGTCTGGTCCTGAGGGCGTTTTTCGAGTCGCCCCCATGCTGCCCTGGGGCTGCCAGGCCTCGCATCGCGTCTCCCCGTGATCCCGGCTTGCGGCTTCGGCTTGCGAACGGAGCCTCGGCGGCGTATTGGGGGGCATGAGCACCACCAAGCACATCGAACCCTACATGGTCTTTGCCGACAAAGCCGGCAACATCTACGACCACCCCGAGCTGCTGATGCTGTGCCGCCGCGGCGGCGAGCTGACCCTGCCGCGCCCGGACGAGCTGATGCCCCTGCCAGCGGACAGCGAGTTCTTCCTGCTGCCTGGCCGCAGCGCCCTGGGCTTCGACCCTGAGACCGGGCAGGTGGAGGAGCTGGGCGAGCCGGATGAACTGGCCGTGGCCGTGTTCGCCAGCCCTGCGCACACCCTGTCCGCCTCCGCCGCCTATCAGACGCGCCCCGGCGCGCCCATCTTGCCGCTGTTCGCCTACGGGGCCCTGGGCTTCTTCGAGGGTAAGTTCTACGTTTGCGCCCGGCGCGTGGACCAGGACCGCAGGCAGGAGTTCGGGGGCATCCCGCGTGAACGCATCGAGACCGGCGCGCGCAAGCTTCTGGCAGAGCTGCCGGAAAACCGCCTGGTGCGGCACCTCACCAGTTGCGCCCTGACCTACGGTTGTCCGGCGGCCAAGAATTTCTCCCTGGGCCGCTTCGAGGCCCCGTTGCCCACCTCGCGCACCTGCAATGCCCGCTGCGTTGGCTGCATCTCGCACCAGCCCGAGGACTCCGGCTTTCCCTCCACCCAGAACCGCATCGCCTTCAAGCCTACGGACAAGGAAATCATCGAGGTCATGCGCCGCCATCAGGGCAAGGAGCGCAAGCCCATCTACTCCTTCGGCCAGGGTTGCGAGGGCGAGCCCCTCACCGAGGCCGCGCTCATCAGCGCCGCCGTGTCCAAGTTCCGCAAGGGCGGGGGCAAGGGCACGGTGAACGTGAACACCAACGCCAGCCTGCCCGGCGTGCTGCCGGACCTTGCCAGGGCCGGGGTGGACTCCATCCGCGTGAGCCTGAACAGCGTGCGCAAAGGCCCGTACGAGGCATACTACCGGCCTAATGGCTACCAGTTCGAGGACGTGGTGCAGAGCATCCGCGCGGCCAAGGACCTGGGGCTCTTCGTCTCCCTGAACCTGCTGTACTTCCCCGGCGTCACCGACTGCGAGAACGAGCTGGGCGCTCTGGCCGCACTGGTGCAGGAAACCAACCTCGACTTCATCCAGCTGCGCAACCTGAACCTGGACCCGGAGCTGGCCATGAGCCTCATGGCCGGGTTCGACTTCGGGCCGTGCATGGGCCTGGCCAATTTTATGAAACGCCTGAAAAAGACCTGCCCTCACCTGGGCTTCGGGTACTTCAACCCGTATCTGGACCCGGGCCGCGACAGGAACGCCGCTCCCGCAGGCTGAACGCCCGCCCGCGTTTGAAGCGGCATGCAATCAGACCCCTTAGCGCCCCTGCCGGTCCTTGCCTGCGGGGGCGCAGTCTGTTAAGCGGAACCGAAATGATCCGGCTGCCCTGGGGGCGCGTGGCGCTTCGGGGATGACTCTGCACCACATGAGTTGAACACACGATCTGAACAAAGGGGTTCCCGCATGAAACGTCTCGCATTTGCTGTCGCCATGGTCCTTGGCCTGGCCCTGGTGGGCTGCCAGAAAGCGCCCGAAAAGGCCGCCGACAACGCCACCGCCAACGCCACCGCCAAAGCCCCCGAGGAAAAAACCCTCGTCAACGGCATCGACGGCGGCGGCTTCCCGCCTTACGCCTTCGTGGACAAAGAGGGCAAGACCGTGGGCTTCGACGTTGAAGCCATCGAGTGGATCGGCAAGAAGATGGGCTTCAAGGTCAAGCACCAGCCCGTCGAGTGGTCCGCCATCATCCCCGCCCTTGAGGCCAAGAAGATCGACATGATCTGCTCCGGCATGAGCGCCACCGCCGAGCGCGCCCAGCGCGTCAATTTCTCCGATCCCTACTACCAGGTCACCCAGGTGCTCGTGGTCAAGGGCGACAGCAAGGCCACCTTGGAGCAGATGCTGACCACCAACAAAAAGATCGGCGTGCAGCGCGGCACCGTCACCGCCAAGTACCTGGAAGAGCTTTCCAAGAAGCCCGGCATGAAGTTCAAGCTGGTGCAGTACGACTCCTCGGACCTGTCCATGCAGGACCTCCCCGTGGGCCGCATCGACGGTTCGGGCATGGATAACACCATCGCCAAGGAAGTTCTGAAGAAGGACAAGAACGTCAAGGTCGTGGGCACCTTCGATGCTCCTGCCGAGAATTACGGCTACGCCGTGCGCAAGGACGACGCCGAGCTGCTGAAGAAGATCAACGATGGTCTCAAGCTGCTCATGGCCGACCCCTACTGGCAGGAACTGAAGAAGAAGTACGACGTCGACTAGACCGCATTCCGGCCTGAAGAAAAGAACCGAAAGGCTTCGGATAAACGCCGAAGCCTTTCGGCCTTTTTCAGGGCCGGTGTTTTTTGACCGCCAACACAGGATTTTATGGATTTCGCCGTCGCATTCAATGCCGTCCACGATGCCCTTCCCTACATGCTGGGCGGGGTGGTCTGGACTGTCGGCCTCATTGTGGGGGCCATGCTGCTGGGGCTCGCCCTGGGCGTTCCCCTGTCCGTGCTCCAGGTCTACGGACCCAAGCCCGTGCGCCGCGCGGTGTCCATCTATGTGTGGCTGTTTCGGGGCATTCCCATTCTGGTGCAGATGTACATCTTCTATTTCGGCATCCTGTCCTGGCTTTCCACCCTGCCGGGTCTGACGGGCCTGGGCCTTGACGGCCCCTTCGTTGCTGCGGTGCTGGTTCTCGGCCTCACCTCCAGCGCCTACCAGTCGCAGATCTTCCGGGGAGCCATCCAGTCCTTGCCGCCGGGGCAGCTCAAGGCCGCGCGTGCGCTGGGCATGACCGACGCCCAGGCCATCCGCACCATCATCCTGCCCCAGGCCCTGCGCCTTTCCATTCCCGCCTGGAGCAACGAGTACTCCATCCTGCTCAAGGACTCCGCCCTGGCCTTCACCATCGGCGTTGTGGAGATCATGGCCCGCATGCGCTCCATCGCCTCGACCACCCACGAGCCGGTGAGCATGGCCTTCGTGGCGGGCATCATCTTTTTCGCCCTCACCTGGGTCGGGGTGAAGGCTCTGAACATGCTCGAAAACAGGGTCCGCATCGCGGGCTACACGCGCCAAGGAGCCGCCTAATCCCATGTCTGACGCCATGACCGCCGCCAGCGGAAGCGCCGTTCCCGCCGACACCATCCTGGAGGCCCGGAACCTGTTCAAGACCCTGGGAGGCAACCGCGTCCTCGACTCCGTGAGCCTGGATATAGGCCGGGGCCGGGTCAAGGTGCTCATCGGGCCTTCGGGCGCGGGCAAGAGCACGCTGCTGCAGTGCCTGAACTTCCTCATGCCGCCGGATTCCGGCCACATTTTGCTGGAGGGCCGCGAGGTCGACAAGAAGAGCAAGAAGGAGCTTTGCGCCTTCCGCCAGCAGGTGGGCATGATCTTTCAGGACTTCAATCTTTTCGATCACCTGAGCGCGCTGGAGAACGTCCGCGTGGCGCTCATGAAGGTCAAGGGCCTGAGCAAGCTTGAGGCCACCGAGCGCGCCGTGGCCGAGCTGGCCCGCGTGGGCCTGAAGGACAAGGCCGCGCTGTATCCGGCCAACCTTTCCGGCGGGCAGAAGCAGCGCGTGGCCATCGCCCGCGCCCTGGCCATGGACCCCAAGGTGATGCTTCTGGACGAGCCCACCAGCGCCCTTGATCCCGAGCTCATCGGCGAGGTGCTGGCCGTCATCCGCGACCTGGCCCAAGGCGGCATGACCATGATCATGGCCACGCACCAGATCAGCTTCTCCGCCAGCCTGGCCGACGAGTTCCTGTTCATGGACAAGGGCAGGGTTGTCGAGCACGGCTCCCCCGCCGAGCTTCTGGGCCGGGGCTCCAGCTCACGCACCCAGGCTTTTTGCTCCAAGATCAGCGAACTGACCGGCGACAATGAAGCGGGAGAATGCCGTCTGTGAGCACCCCGTATTTTGAATTCCTGCGCGCAGAGCTGGCGCCCGGGCTCATGGAGGGCCTGTGGACCAGCGTGTTGGTCATCGTGCCATCTGCGCTTCTGGGCGTACTCATCGGGCTTACGGCAGGCGTGCTGCGCGTGTATGGCCCAAAGCCGGTGCGCAAGCTCACCGAAGCCTATGTTTCGCTCTTCCGCGGCACGCCGCTGGTGGTGCAGGTGTTCTTCTGGTACTTCGCCCTGCCGTACATCAAGATTGGCGGCTGGAGCCTTGTGCTCGACCCCATCGAGGCGTCCATCCTGGCCTTCGGCATGTGCAGCGGCGCCTACCAGAGCGAGTACATCCGGGGCGGCCTCAACTCCATCAAGCGCGGGCAGATCCGCGCCGCCCTGGCCCTGGGCATGACCACCCGGCAGGCGGTGCTGAACATCGTGCTGCCCCAGGCCTTCCGCCGGGCGCTTCCCGGCTGCGGCAACGAGATCATCTACCTCATCAAGTATTCGTCGCTGGCCTCCATCATCACGGTGAACGAACTTACCGGCACGGCCACCACCATCGCCAAAAACACCTGGCGCAATATCGAGGTGTTCTGCACCCTTGGCGTGTACTATCTGGTGCTTGTCACCCTGGCCGGCTGGCTGCTGCATCTCCTCGAGGACGCCATGAGCGTGCCCGGTTTCGAGCGGCCCAGAACCTAGGTCTTTCCTCCTCATCAAAAAGCCCCCATGGAGTCGGCCATGCTGCATCCCGGCGCCCCACGTGC
This sequence comes from Humidesulfovibrio sp., assembly GCF_030689645.1. Classification (GTDB taxonomy): domain Bacteria; phylum Desulfobacterota; class Desulfovibrionia; order Desulfovibrionales; family Desulfovibrionaceae; genus Humidesulfovibrio. The sequence goes on along the minus strand of NZ_JAUYFU010000096.1, from coordinate 12,825 downwards.
TGAAATACTGGCCCTGCTGGAACGAGAGTTCGGCTCGGACCTCCTGACGTGTCCCGAGGCCCTGGACGCCCGCAGCCGCGACGACTCCGGCATTTGCCTGCCGCCCGCAGCCGTGCTGCTGGCGCGGGATGAGGCTCAGGTGGCGCGTCTTGTGGTTCTGGCCAACGAGCACGGCTTCGCCGTGATTCCGCGCGGGGCCGGCACCGGCCTGGCCGGGGGCTGCCTGGCGGAAACCGGCGGCGTGGTGCTGGACTTGACCGCCATGAACCGCATCCTCGCCATCGACGCGGAGAGCGTGACAGCCACCGTGGAGCCGGGCGTGTTCACCGGGGATCTTCGCCGTGCGGCCAAGGCCAAGGGGCTTTTTTACCCGCCCGACCCGGCCAGCCTGGACACCAGCACCATCGGCGGCAACGCCGCCACAAACGCGGGCGGCCCGGCCTGCGTCAAGTATGGCACCACCCGCGACTACGTGCTGGGCCTCACAGCGGTGCTGCCCACGGGCGAGGTCATCCGGGCGGGCACGGCCACGCGCAAGGGCGTGGTGGGCTACGACCTGACGCGGCTGCTTGTGGGCAGCGAGGGCACCCTCGGGGTCATCACCCAACTGACCTTGAAGCTTTTGCCGCACCCGGCGCATCAGCAATGCCTGGCCGCAGTGTTCGCCGACCTGGATTCGGCCATGCGGGCTATCATCGCGGTGATGACCCGGGGACACCTGCCCTCGGCCATGGAATTTCTGGACGCCACCTGTCTGAAGCTCGTGGGCGACCTGCTGCCCGGACACGTGAAGGACAGTCTGACGGGTCGGGGCGAGGCCCTGGTGCTCATCGAGTGCGACGGCACGCGGGAAGAGACCGCCCGAAGCGCGGCGGACATCGAGGCCATTTGCCGCGAGCTGGGCGCTCTGGCGATTCTGCCCGCGCCGGACGACGAGGCCCGCGAGGCTGTGTGGAAGGTGCGCCGCAGCGTGAGCTCGCGCATTCACGAGGCCTGCACAGTGTTCATACCTGAAGACATCGCCGTGCCCATCGGCAACATCGCCCGGATGGTGGCCGCCCTGCCCCAGGTGGAGGGGCGTTACGGCGTGGTGATCTATGCCTTTGGCCACGCGGGGGACGGCAACATCCATCTGAATCTGACCTCCCCGGACGAGGCGGCGCGGCCGCGCGTGGAGGCTGCGGCCGAGGAGTGCGTGCGCCTGGCTCTGGCCCTTGGCGGCACCATGAGCGGCGAGCACGGCGTGGGCCTGGCCAAGCGCCACCTGCTGCCGCTTGAAATCTCTCCGGTGAGCCTGCGCCTTCAGCGCGGCATCAAGAACCTCCTTGACCCGAACAACATCCTGAACCCCGGCAAGCTGTTTCCTGATGTGGCGGCGGTCAACGGGAACCCCAAGGAGGACGCGTGAGCAGCGACTTTGAAGCCCGGCTTTCGCGCCGCGTGAAGCAGATCAAGATCTCCGCCACCAAGGAGATGCCCATGATCGCGGCCCAGGTTGGCGGCTGCGTGTCCCTCGGCCAGGGCATCCCGTCCTTCAAGACCCCGGAGCATGTGGTGGACGCCGTGTGCCGCGCCCTGCGCGACGATCCGGCGGCGGGAAAGTATTCGCTCCAGCCCGGAATGCCTGCCCTGCGGCGCGCTGCGGCGGAGTTGCTGCACGCGGAAAAGGGCCTTCCAGCCGATGCTGAACGGGAGGTGGCCATCACCGTGGGCGGCATGGAGGGGCTGCTCTGCGCCATGCTGACGCTCATCGGCCCTGGGGACGAGGTCATCGTTCCCGAGCCCTTCTACCCCTCCCACGTGGAGCAGATCCTCCTGTCGGAGGGCATACCCGTGTTCGCGCCCCTGCGGCGCCAGGACTGGAGTCTGGACCCGGACGCGGTGGCTGCGGCCATCACCCCGCGCACCAAGGCCATCATCATCTCCAGCCCGCACAACCCCACGGGCGCGGTTTGGGCCAAGGCCGACCTGCTCAGGGTGGCCGAGCTGGCCCTCAAGCACAACATCTTCGTCATCTGCGACGACACCTACGACGCCCTGGCCTACGACGGCGAGCCCGCATTCAGCCTTGCCAGCCTGCTGGAACTGCGGCATCTGCTGGTGGGCGTGTTCAGCTTCAGCAAGCGCTTCGCCCTCACGGGCTGGCGCGTGGGCTTCGTTTGGGCGCAGGAACAGCTCCTGAACCAGATGCTCAAGATCCACGATGCCGCAGCCATCTGCGCGCCAACCCCGGCCCAGGTGGCGGCCTTGGCCTCCCTCACCGGGCCGCAGGACGTGTATCACGCAATGAAGGCCGCGCTTGAGCTGCGCCGCAACCTCATCTGCCAGCGCCTTTCCGGCATGGCGCGCATGAGCTGCGTCCGCCCGCGCGGCGCGTTCTATGTCATGGCCAAGGCCGACCTGCCCGTGGAGAACTCGCGCGAGCTGGCCATCCGGCTCATCCGCGAGGCGCGGGTCATCACCATCCCCGGCGGAGCTTTTGGGCCGGGCGGGGAGGGCCACGTGCGCCTGTCCTTCGGCGGCGATGAGGCCGAAATCAACGAGGCCTGCGACCGTCTGGCCGCCTGGTCCGCACAGCTGTAAGCAAAGGAGTCCCAATGCGCCGCATTTCCAATCGCCTGGCCCTGGTTCTGGGGTTTGCCGCCGCACTTTACGCGGTTCCGGTTTTGGCCGCCCCGAGCCAAAAGGCCAAGGCCGCCCAGCAGCCTGAGGCGCGTGCTGAAAAGCAGGCAGCCGAGTTTGACGCCGAGGCTTTCCGCCGCAACTTTGTCGCGGGGCTGGCCTCCCGGGCCAACGCCCCGGCGCTTCAGGCCGCGGACGTGCGCGTGGAGGCTGCGGAAAAGGCCGCCGCCTTTGCCGGGACAGATATTTACGTGGTGCGCGGCCTGCTCGCGCCAGAGGCTGGCCAGGCCCAGCCCTTCACCATGTTCGTCAGCGCCGACGGCCGCTTCTACGTGTCCGACATCGTCGAACTTGCAGCAGGCAAGAGCATCCTGAAGGACGCCCGGGACAAGATGCGCGCTTCGGACCTCAAAACCCTTGGGCACACGCTCATGAAGGGCACGGGCAAGCCTGCGGTGGTCTACGTGTCCGACCCCTTCTGCCCCTACTGCCGCACGGCTTTCTCCTATCTCATGGGCAAGACTGCGGCCTTCTCGGAGCTCAAGCTGGCGCATTTCCCGCTCACTTCGCACCCTGGCGCGGACATCGCCTGCGCACTTATGGCCTGGGCGGCGGACAAGGCTCCGAAGCGCAGCTTGGACTTCGCGCGCTTCGCCTACACCGACCTCCCCGTGCCCAAACTGGCCGACAGGAGCCCGGACAGCCTCAAGAAGGCCTGGATCGAGGTGGCCCAAGCCTTCCTGGTGCGGTTCCCGGAACTCAAGGCCCTGGGCAAGGACGGCGAGGCCATTGTGATGGCGCTTGGCGGCTCGCCCTGGGACAAGGCCGTTCAGGAAGACATGGCCAAGGCGGCGGGCATGGACATCAGCGGCACTCCGGTGATCTTCGTGGACGGCGTTCGCGTGGATGGTTTCGACCAGGGCAAGCTCGGAAACCTGCTGAAGTAGCCGCGAGAGCAGCGCTTTTCAACCTCTGGACGCGCTGGGCGCTCATGCTGTATGGTCAGATAATTGGACGGACGAGCACCTTTGGCGTCCATTCCCCCCTCAAGGAGGCTTAACTATGCGTCAACTCTGCACCGGTCTGCTTGCTGCGGCCCTGATACTGGGCCTGATGGCCGTGGAGCCTGCTCAGGCCAAGGTCTACAAGATGGCCCCGGAGGAGCGCGAAGCCGCCCTCAAAGAAAAGAAGGCGCAGCGCGCCAAGTCCAAAAAGTCCGGCAAGGCCGCTCCCGGCCAGGGGCAGGGCGGCTGGGTCGAAGTGAAGCCCGGCGAGAAGATCGCCAAGAAGAACCGCAAGGCCAAGGTGGATGAGCTGGCCAAGGCCGCCGAGGACAAGGGCAAAAAGAACAAGAAGTCTAAGAATGCGGCCGCCGGTGCTCCCGTTGTCCCGGCCAAGGCTGAGGCGGGCAAGGCCAGCAAGGCCAATAAGGCCAAGAAGGCCGGTTCCCAGGAGATTGTGGCCGAGAAGAAGGCCGACAAGAAGGTTGAGAAGAAGCCCACCCGCAAGACCGCCAGCCATGGCGACCGCGTGGTTGGCAGCAACTACAGCGGCGAACGCAAGGTCTCCGCCTCCAGCACCGAGGTGCGCCGCCCAGGCGGAGCCCCGACTCCGGCTCCGGCGGGTCAGACCGACGACCTGAACTCCTATTCCGTGAGCCGCCCAGGGCCGGACAAGGCCCCGGCGCTGCCGGAGGTGCGCCACGAAGTGCAGCCCGGCCCGGTGGACGCCTCCAAACCCATTGGAACGGAGCACAAGACCGGCGAAGGCCGCTTCTAGCTCCAGCGCATCCGCAGAATACAAGAGGCCGGGACGAGTTTCCGGCCTCTTTTGCTTTTCCAGACGCCGCCTCTGCCGAGACCAGAACGCAAAAAAGGCCCGGAACCTGCGCTCCGGGCCTTTGCACGTCGATCTCGGGGCGCGGCGGGCTTACTGCACCAGGACCCAGGTCCCGTCGGGGTTGCGGTAGGCCTTGGCCTTCACGTCCTTTTCCTGTCCGTCCACGTTGGCCTTGATGTAAATGTCGCGGTAGACCTTGTCGTTCTGGACATAGGCCGGGCTGGGCGTGGCCTCGTACTGGTTACCGCTGTCCGGATTCTTCCAGGCCATGGGCTTGCCTGAGGGCTGCGTCTCCAGCACCTTGTTGACCTGCTCCTTGTCGTGCTTGTCCATCTCGTTGCCGATCATGTAGCCAAGCAAGAGGCCGATGCCCGCGCCGATGGCCGCGCCGGAAACCTTGTTCTTGGACGTGAGCGCGCCCACTGTGGCGCCGGTGAGGGCGCCCAGGCCCGCGCCGGTCTGGGCCTTGTCGGCGCAGCCAGCAAGGGTGCCCATGAGGAAGGTGGCGAGGATTGCGGAAGCGATGAGGCGTTTCATGTGATCCTCCTTGTGCGGGGTGTGCCCGCGAACAGTCGAGATTACCGGGGGGGCCGAGTTTTCAGTGATCGAAATTCCAGGCCCGGACTCTGCGCGGGAAGATACTCCTTCCTGCGCAATCGTCAAGATGCGGACCTTTCTTGGAGAGTTGAGCAAGCTTCGGGCCAGAAATAAATTGATCATTATCACGGAGTATTATGCCGTTCGCGCTGTCGCAGCCCTTGTCAATGTGCGCAAAAAATGCGCCATGCAGGAAGCAGGGTGCGCAGTTGTCCGGGCATAAAAAAGGCCCGGAATCGCTTCCGGGCCTTGGAGATGTGCGTCTCCCGAATCTTACAGGTCGTAGCCGAAGCTGTCGACCACAAGCTGGGTGCGGCGCTTGGACTCGGTCATGCGGGCGGCCAGTTCTTTTTTGTATTGGATGAGGTCCAGCTGATTCTTGGCCACGCCGGAATCCATGGCCGCCTTGGCCACAGCCGGGGAGACCCATTCCAGTACGCGCGGGTCCAGCGCCTTGGGGATAACGTAGTCGATGCCGTAGCTGAGCTCTTTCACGCCGTACACGGCGCAGACCTCGGCGGGCACCGGCTCCTTGGCCAGTTCGGCCAGCGCGCCTGCGGCGGCCAGCTTCATCTCTTCGTTGATGACCTTGGAGCGGACGTCGAGAGCGCCGCGGAAGATGTAAGGGAAGCCCAGCACGTTGTTGATCTGGTTGGGGAAGTCGGAGCGGCCGGTGGCCATGATGCAGTCGGGCCTTGCTTCCTTGGCGACGGGGTAGGCGATTTCCGGGTCCGGGTTGGCGCAGGCGAAGATCACCGGGTGCGCGCCCATGCTCTTGACCATCTCGGGCGAGAGGATGTCTTTGGTGGACAGGCCCAGGAACACGTCGGCGCCGACCATGGCCTCGGCCAGGGTGCAGGGCTTGGGCTGGGCGTAGTAAGCCTTTTCCGGGTTCAGGTCCGTGCGGCCGGTGTGGATGAGCCCGCGGGAGTCGAACATCCAGACCTGGCTCTTGTCCAGGCCCATGGACTCGTAGAAGCGGGTGGTGGAGATGGCGGCAGCGCCCGCACCGGAAACCACCAGCTTGATGTTTTTGATGTTCTTGCCGCTGATGTCCAGCGCGTTGATGAGGCCAGCGCCGGAGATGATGGCGGTGCCGTGCTGGTCGTCGTGGAACACCGGGATGTTCATTTCCTTGATGAGCGTCTGCTCTATCTTGAAACATTCCGGGGCTTTGATGTCCTCAAGGTTGATGCCGCCAAAGGTGGGCTCCAGCATCTTGCAGAACTCGATGACCTTGTCCGGGTCCAGTTGGCGGATGTTCAGGTCGTACACGTCGATGTCGGCGAAAATCTTGAAGAGCACGCCCTTGCCTTCCATGACCGGCTTGCCGGCTTCAGGCCCGATGTTGCCCAGGCCGAGCACGGCGGTTCCGTTGGAAACCACGGCCACGAGGTTGCCTTTGTTGGTGTATTCGTAGACCTTCTCCACATCGGCGTGGATGGCGTTGCAGGCCTCGGCGACGCCGGGGCTGTAGGCCATGGTCAGGTGTTTCTGCGTCTCGCAGGGCTTGATGCTCATGACCTCAAGCTTGCCCTTCCGCTTCATGGAATGGTACTTGAGGGCCTCTTCCTTGGTGTACAGCGCCATCTGGGGTTCTCCCTGTGAGTTGAGGTTGGTCCGGGGTTGTGCCGCTACGGCACGGTTGAGAAGTCTAGATTGCAGCCTGGGCCGCGTCAAGGGGCGCACCTGTGGCGAGCCAGAGTTCCTTTGAGGAGACGAAATGCCTTTACGCGCCCTTCAAGTGGTGTTGTTCCGCCCAAAATATGCCGAAAACGTGGGGTCAGTCGCTCGCGCCATGCTGAACATGGGAGCCAGTCAACTGGTGCTGGTGGACCCCCAGGGCTATGATATCGACCGGGCCGCGCCCCTTGCCACCTCGCACGCCCGGCACATACTGGAGGCCGCCCGCATCACGGACACCCTGGCCGAGGCCCTGGCGGGCGCGAGCCTGGTCATTGGCACCACTGCGCGCACCGGGGGCTGGCGCAAGGGCCTGCTCACTCCGGTCAAGGCTGCGCCGGAGGTGCTGGACCGGTTGCGCGAGGGCGCTGGCGTGGCCCTGGTCTTCGGGCCGGAGGACCGCGGTCTGACAAATGAGGAGACCAGCCTGTGCGATCAACTGGTGATGATTCCGGCCAGCCCGGAGTGCACCTCCCTGAATCTTTCTCAGGCCGTGCTCATTATTTTGTACGAGTGCTTCCAACTGGCGCTCCTGAAGCCTTATGAGCCGAAAGGTCCCCCCACGGAGCGCGACGCCTCCTTCGAGGAGCGTCAGGCGCTCTTCGCCAACATGCAGGAAGCGCTTTCGGCCATCGACTTTTTGAAAGACCAGAACGCCGAGTACTGGATGCTGCCGGTGCGGCGGTTTTTCTCGCGGTTCCGGCTGCGCAGGAACGAGTTCAATCTGCTCATGGGGATTTGCCGCCAAGTGCGCAGCGTTGCTGCGCGTTCGCAAAAAACGGGTGGCATAGAGTAAGCCTGGGGCATTGATTTTTCCTGTCAAAAGGGCAAAGTGAGAAGTATTGGTTCAGCGGCGGGCTCACTTTGTCGTCGAAACGTGCGGGATGCCATGTTCAGACTGCGTTCGATCATCTCAGGCCGCAACAGTCCCCTCAAGGTGACGGCCCTGTTTCGCTTTCGCCCCTTGCGGGCGCTTGCCGTTGCCGTGTGCCTTTTGGTGAGCCTGGGACCGCAGTCGGCCATGGCCGCAGGCGAGCTCGTCTTTGGGATGTCCGCCGCCTTCAGCGGCCCGGCGCGTGGCCTCGGCATGGAGTACTACCGGGGGCTCATGGCCGCCTTTGAGCACATCAACGCCCAGGGCGGGGCCGGGGGGTGGCGGCTTGCGCTGTCTCTGCGCGACGACGCCTATGATCCGGCTGCGGCCATGAGCAACACCATCGCCTTTGTGGAGCAGGAGCGGGTGTTCGCGCTTTTGGGCTACGTGGGCACGCCCACAACGGCCCGCGTGCTGCCGCTTTTGCAGCACTATGACTCCTCCTCAATGACCCTGCTGTTCCCCCTCACCGGGGCGGACATGCTGCGCACCCAGCCTAACAGCGCCTGTGTTTGCAATCTCCGGGCCTCGTACCTGACGGAGACAAGGCATCTTGTGGACGCGCTGGTGGCAGCCGGGCGCAAGCGCATCGCCGTATTCCACCAGGCCGATGTCTACGGCAGGAACGGCTGGGACGGCGTGCGCCTGAGGCTTTTGGACTATGGGCTGCCCCTGGTGTCCGAGGCGACTTACCGCCGGGGCGCGGCCTTTGACCGTAATTTCCGCCGCGAGGTGTCCCTCGTGCTGGCAGGCAAGCCTGACGCCATCATCACCGTGGGCACTGCCCCGGCCTGCGCGGCCTTTGTGCGCGATCTGCGCGGCGCAGGCTTCACGGATCTCGTGGCCACGCTCTCCTTTGCCGATGCCGACAATCTTGCAAAGCTTCTGCAGGCTCAAAGCCGCGTCACCGGGCGCGACTATCTGACCGGACTGGTGTTCTCCCAGGTGGTGCCCAGCTACGAGGATGAACGCCTGCCAGCGGTGCGGGCCTACCGCCAGGCCATGAACTCGGTCAAGGCTCCGCTGCCGCCCCAGCTCACCCCGGACGAATACGTGCCCCACCGCCTGAGCTTCGTGAGCTTCGAGGGCTTTCTGGCCGGCATGGCTCTGGGCGAGGCCGTGTCGCGCATGGGCGATGCCCCCTCGCGGGAGCGGCTGCGCAGCGCCCTTGCCGGGCTGAGCGCCATCGATCTGGGCTTGGGCGAAAGTGCGGATCTGCGCCCCGGTTCCGGCCAGGGGCTCCGGCGCACCTACCTCACAGTTTATAGAGGCGGACGTTTCGAGGGCGTGGACAAACTGAAGGGCGTGACGCCATGAGAGGTCGTCTGCTCATCCGCATGCTGCTCTTCATGGTGGCGGCCTTCGGCCTCATGGCTGCGGCAACGTCGTTTTTGTCCTCGCGTGAGCTCAAGCATACTTTGGAGAACGAATACAAGGCCAGGGCCCTCGCCATCGCCCGCAGCATCGCCGATGGCAACACGGAGCTTCTGCTGGGCCAAAGCGCAGGCGGAATCCAGGCGGCCATCGACCAGCACCAGGAGATGGGCGACCTGTCCTACCTCGTGGTTGTGAACGCCCGTGGCGCTGTTGTGGCCCATACCTTCACGCCCGAGGTGCCCGGACCGGTGCGGCAAGTCATTGCCGACATGCAACGGCGCGAATCCTCCAACCTTCAAGCGGAAATCCGCACCCTCCCCCTTGAGGGCGGGTCCGAGGTCATCCACGTGGCGCAGCCGGTGCTGGGCGGGCGGGGCGGCTTCGTGCACATCGGCATGGACACGGAGCCCATCCGCCGGGCCACTGGCTCGGCCATTCTGCGGCAGCACGTGCTGACCCTGGCGGCTTTTCTCGTTTGCGTGGCCGCAGCCTATCTTTTCATCCGCAGCATCACCGGGCGGCTTGCCAGCCTGGCGGTTTACTCTCAGCAGGTGGCCGCGCACGACTTCTCCACCACCTGCGATGTGCGTTCAAACGATGAGATTGGAGCCCTGGCCGATTCCATGCGCAGCATGGCTGGGCAGATAGCCGGACACGTGACCCAGCTGGAGCACACAGTGGCCGAGGCCACGCTGGAGCTCAAGGGCGCCTTGGGCGCCTTGTCGGCCATCGTGGGCAACATCGCCGACGGCCTGCTTGTGGTGCAGGACGGGCTTATTTTGCAGCACAATCCGGCGCTTCTGCGCATGTTCGGCCTGCCCGAGGCCACCCTGACAGGCTTGAGCTGCGTCGAGGTCTTCGGCCCAAGGGTGTGCGAGGCCGTGTCTGCGCGGGAAGACACCGGCGGCGTATCTGGCGCAGCCCAGCTTGTGGAGGTGCAGGTCAACCGCGTCGATGGCCTGCCGTTCACCGTGGAGATCACGGTGGCCCGCGTGCCATTGGCCGGAGGACCGGCCAGCGTGTGCATCCTGCGCGACATCACGGTGACCAAGCAACAGGAGCAGGAGCGCGAGGAATCGCGGGCGCTGCTTGAACGGATGGTGGCCGAGCGCACCCGCGAGCTTTCTCGCGCCAACACCCAGCTCAAGATCGAGGTGGCCGAGCGCAAGGTGGTGGGCGACGCCCTGCGCCGGGCTGAGGCCAAGTTCCGCGGCATCTTCGAGAACGCCGTGGAGGGAATTTTCCAGATTTCGCCCGAGGGGCGCTACATTTCGGCCAATCCGGCCATGGCGTTCATCTTCGGCTACGACTCGCCGGAGGCCCTGGTGGCGGCTCTTTCGCAGATGAGCCCATACGTGGAGCCCCTGCGCCGCGAGGCCTTCCTGGAGGTAATGGAGGAGCACGGCCAGGTGCAGAGCTTCGAGTCCCAGGTGCGGCGCAAGAGCGGCAGGGTCATTTGGATTTCGGAGAATGCGCGCAAGGTTGTGGACCTGACGGGCAAGACCTTGCACTATGAGGGGTTTGTGGAGGACATCACCCTGCGCAAGGAGGCAGAGAGCCGCCTAGTGCACCAGGCCTTCCACGACTCCTTGACTGGGCTGCCCAACCGCCTGCTGTTTCTGGACCATTTGCGCATGGCCATGGACCGCGCCCGCCGTCGGCCGGACTTCCGCTTCGCGGTGCTCTACATGGACCTGGACCGTTTCAAGACCATCAATGACAGCATGGGGCACGACATTGGCGACAAGCTGCTGCGCCACGTAAGCGACGCCCTGGTGGCCTGCGGCCGCAGCACCGACACCGTGGCCCGCTTCGGCGGCGACGAGTTCGCCATTCTGCTTGAGGACCTTACCGCCCCGCGCGACGCCATACGCTTCTCGCGCCGGGTGCTGGACGAGATATCAAAGTCGCTGGATCTCGATGGCCGCGAGGTGACCACCTCGGGCAGTCTGGGCATCGTGCTGCACACCGGCGGCTACGACCGTCCCGAAGCGCTCCTGCGCGACGCGGACACCGCCATGTATCACGCCAAGGCCTTGGGCAAGAGCCGCTTCAAGGTCTTCAACAAGCGCATGCACCACCAGGCCCAGGAACTCATGGAGATGGAGATCGAGCTGCGGCGCGCCGTGGGCCAGGGCAACCTGTCTCTTGTGTTTCAACCCATCGTGGACATCCGCGAGCGCCGCCTCACCGGATTCGAGACCCTGGTGCGCTGGAAGCGCGAAGGAGCACGCGAGATTCCGCCTTCGGAGTTCATCCCCCTGGCCGAGGAAACCGGCATCATCTATCCGCTGGACCACTGGGTCTTCGCCCAGGCCTGCTGCGCCACCAAGGAGTTTGAGCTGGCGCTGCTCAAGCATTCCCCCGGCCTGGAAACGCCCTTTGTGACCAACGTGAACATTTCGGCCAAGCATTTCCGCAATCCGCTTTTGGTGGGGCACCTGGAGCAGGCCATGCAGTCCGCCCAGGTGGCCCCGGCGGCCCTGGCCCTGGAAATCACCGAAAGCGTGCTGCTGGACAACGTGAACAGCGCCCGCGACATCGCCGCCAAGTTGCGCGAACTGGGCCTGGGCCTGTGCATCGACGACTTTGGCACCGGATACTCGTCCCTGTCCTACATCCAGCGCTTCAGCGTCGACACCATCAAGATAGACCGGGCCTTTGTGGTTGGGCTTTCCCTGGAGGAGCTGGACCCCGGCAGCGAAGCCATTGTCCGCACCCTGGTGACGCTTGGCGCGGGCCTGGGGCTCAAGGTGGTGGCCGAGGGCGTGGAGACGCTGGAGCAACTGGCCTTCCTGCGCGAACTGGGCTGCCGCTACGCCCAGGGCTACCTTTTCGCCCAGCCGCTACAGATGGAAGAAGCGCTGGCGCTCATAGCCTCCGGTGCTGCACAGAGCTGGAAAGGTTTCCCGTAGCCCGCGGCAGGCCCCCCCTCTTTTTCACCTCTTTCCCGTCACGTGGTTATGGTGTACTGCGTAGTCGTACACAATCGCACATCACCCAGGCAGGCCCCTTATGAGTCAGACTCCTTCTTCCCCAGACCAGGCGCAAGCCCGCATCAGCGGCGTCTTCTCCCAGAAGAAGACGGCCAAGATCGGTTCCGGCACCACGGCCCGTAAAACCGAGGTTGTGACCTACTTTTTTGTGCAGGAGCGCGAGGACGGCATGATGGAGGTGCAGCCCCTCACCGCCAGCGATCTGCCCTTCGGCCCCAAGCTCGAGGTCACCCGCGACGAGCTTTTGGCCAACTACCTGCCCGACCCGCAGAAGAGCATGGCCCGCGCCGTGTCGAACCTCTCGCCCCAGGAGCTGGAGATCCAGAAGGCCGTGGCCCGGGGCGACAAGTTCCGCAAGCGCGGCGAGAGCTTCACCGCAGAGTTCGAATACAACAAGGCCCTGGCCATGGACATGAGCAACGTGCGCGCCAACTTCGGCATCGGCCTGTGCTACATAGAGCGCGGCGAGCGCGAGAAGGCCCACGAGGTGTTTGAGCGCGTTGTGCACCTGGACGCCGCCTTCCAAGACGAGCACAAGCACCTGTTCAACGAGTTCGGCATCAACCTGCGGAAAACGGGCATGCACGAAGAGGCTCAGGTCTATTACCGCCGGGCGCTGGAGCTTTCGCCCGACGACGAGAACCTGCACTACAACATGGCCCGCGCCGCCTTTGACAAGGGCGACTCCAAAACGGCTGCCCAGCATCTGGGCGCCTGCCTGAAGCTCAACCCGGAACACGCCGAGGCCCGTCAGTTCATCGACTACCTGAAGCGTAAGAAAGTGGGCGGAGAGTGAACGTATGCCCCGCACCGGGACGCCGCGCGTAACTGATTAGA
>NZ_JAUYFU010000085.1 GCF_030689645.1 Humidesulfovibrio sp. | reverse complement strand
GTCCTTTAACGTAGGTATTGTATATAATAATAGCGGAACTTTCAAGTGATGAATCAATTTAAACGAATCCAACTCTTACTTAACGATGAACAATTCAACAAACTTCACACAACCCATGTGATGGTTTTTGGGATGGGTGGGGTAGGCAGCTTTGTTTGTGAAGCCCTAATTAGAAGTGGAATTGGTCAGATTTCATTGGTCGATCACGATGATGTAGAGATCACCAACCTCAATCGTCAATTGATCGCAACCCATCAAACCTTGGGTACAAAAAAAGTTGAATCCATGAAAGAAAGATTATTATCAATCAATCCTGAGGCTAAGATCAACATTTATCCCATCTTCTATAATGAAGACAGTAATATTTCACTAGACGGCGTTGATTATGTGGTCGATGCGATCGACAGTGTTCCTTCTAAGATTTCTCTGATGGCGCAATGTGAAAAAGCAGGTGTACCGATGATCATGGCGTGTGGCACAGGGAATAAAATGAATCCACTTGATCTACGAGTCAGTCAACTTTATAAGACGGACATGGATCCTTTAGCAAAAAAACTAAGAACACTTGCGAAAGCAAGGGGTTTAAAAAGTGTTAAGGTCGTCTATTCGATCGAGGCTCCACAAGTTACCCTTCAAGAAAAAGGGACCTATGAAAAAGTCATTATCGGCTCAATGGTGTTTGTGCCTGGGTCAGCAGGATTACTGATTGCCAGTGAAGTCATAAAAGATGTACTTAAAATGGTATAATAAGAAAAAAGGAAATTTATGGAAAAAGAACTTAGAATCGCGGTTTTAATCGATGCTGACAATGTCTCAGAGAAATATGTACGAGTCGTCTTTGACGAAGTGTTGAATCATGGGACTGCCACTTATAAAAGAATCTACGGAGATTGGACTAAACCCCAGTTTGCGAAATGGAAAGATGTCTTACTGAATTATAGTATTTCACCGATTCAACAATATGGTTATACCCAAGGCAAGAATTCAACCGATTCTGCTTTGATCATCGATGCGATGGATATTTTATATTCAGGTAATGTCGATGGCTTTTGTATCGTATCTTCGGACAGCGACTTTACACGCTTAGCATCACGTTTAAGAGAAGCAGGGAAGTATGTATTGGGTATGGGTGAAAAGAAGACGCCACAGCCTTTTATAGCTGCCTGTGAGAAGTTTAAATATCTTGAAGTCTTATTGAAAGACTACACCCCTGAATCCATTGACGATAAAGGTGTCAAAGCCAATAAGAATGATCTAACTGAAATGATCACATCGATCATCAAAGAAAACAGTGATGATGATGGTTGGTCATTCATGGGTGAAATTGGCAACTATATCTCTAAACGTATGCCTGAATTTGATACTCGTAACTATGGCTATCAAAAACTAACCCCTTTGATTTCTTCAATGAAGATCTTTGAGATCCAATCCAGAAAGACCCCTAATCCTAACATCACACATAAGTACGTGAGAATTAAAGAGTGACCTATGGCATATTTGACTTTAAAAAACACATCACTTAAGAAATACAATTCATTAGG
>NZ_JAUYFU010000083.1 GCF_030689645.1 Humidesulfovibrio sp. | reverse complement strand
AGGTGAACCGCGTCCTCTCGTCAACCCTTTTCTTCAACCTTTTCAAAAAACCCTCGCTGCCCGGTCAAACGCCTTCCGGCTGTCTCAAGCGGCGAGGGGCGTTTCTAGGGGAACCGCTGCCAAGAGTCAACACGTTTCTGGCCAAAGATCATGCACTTTACACAAAGCCATGCAATAACAGCATGTTGGTGTTTGCGATAATTCGGCGCGCGCAGCAACCTTAGCTCTTATCCTTGCGTGGCAGGCTGGTGAGCACGGGCCGCACGTGGTCCATAACCATCTTGTGCGCCGCCTCATACTCCGGGGTGGAGAGCGTCTCCGCCTCCTGGCGGGTGACGTGGTGCACGGCTCCGCAAGGGCACAGCTCCACGCATGCGGGCGGCATGCCCATGGCTTGGCGATGGCTGCACAGGTCGCACTTGGCCACGGCGTCGTCCAGCCCGGTGCAGAAGATCCCGCCAAAGGGGCAGGCCAGGATGCAGCTCTTGGTCTCGCACCCGGCGCAAAGCACGGGGTTCAGGAGCACTGAGCCGTCGGCGGACTTCATAAGCGCCCCGCGCGGGCAGCTCTTCACGCAAGCGGCGGACTCGCAATGGCGGCAGTACACCGGAGCCATGATGCCGCCCACGGTGCGCGTCATGTTGATGCGCGGGTTCCCGTGCACGAAGCGGCAGGCCGATTCGCAGGTCTCGCAGCCGATGCAGCGCGAGTAGTCGATGAACAGAATCTTCTCGTGGGCTGTCATGCTCTCCCCCGGCAGTTAGCGCAGGTCTTGCTTCTGGATGGGCGCTTCCTCGCGGTAGTCCACCTCACGGCTCATGGCCTTGAGGGTCAGCCAGCGCGACAGGGACTGGGCCGCGCGCAGGCCGCTGTAAACGGCTTTGCCGATTTTGCTCGGCCCGGTCAGCGCGTCTCCGGCCACGAACACCCCGTCCATGCGGGTCATTTGCAGCCAGTGGATCTCGTTCTTGCGCACGGAATCGAGGCCCAGGCGCTCGGCGAAAGGCGGAGCGGCGGTTTCGCCGATGGCCGCAACCACGATGTCCGCCGGAAGCACCACCTTGGCGCAGGAATCCGGCACCGCGCTGCGTCGTCCGTCCTCGTCCGGCTCGCCCAGGCGGCACTGGATGCACTCGATGCCGGCCACCTGCCCGCGCGCCTCGCCCTCCCCTTCAATGATGCGCAGGGGGGTGACCAGCTCCAGCCACTGCCCGCCTGCGGCCTCGAACTGTTCGATTTCATGGGTGCCGCAGGGGGCTTCCCTCCTGGTGCGGCGATAAACCAGGCTCACGCGGGCCGCGCCCTGGCCCAAGGCTCCATGCGCCACATCCACGGCGGAGAACCCGGCCCCGACCACCACCACGTTCTTGCCCGCCACGTCGATCTCGCTCATGGCGTCCTTGCGGTACTGGGCCGCGCGGATGGGAAACAGAAAAGCCAGGCCGGAATAGACGCCCTGCAAGTCCTCGCCGGGCACGTTCAGCTTCCGCGGCTTCCACGACCCGGTGCAGAGCATCACGGCGTCGTGCCCGCGCACCAGCTCGTCCAGGTCGATGCATCGTGTGGACAGCTCATCGCCCGTGTCATCCGCCTGCCTGCGGTCGCAGATCTTGGCGCCGGGGTGAAAGCGCACGCCGTAGCGCTCGGACAGGGTGTGCACGCCGTCGGCGATGCGCTCCGCCGGGATGCGTTCCGCCGGGATGCCGAAGACCATGAGCCCGCCGGGCTTAGGCAGCTTGTCGTACACATCCACCTGGTAGCCGATGCAGGCCAGAAAACCAGCGGCGGCAAGGCCGGAAGGCCCTGCGCCGATGACGGCCACGCTGCGGCCATTGCTGCGCGCCGAACCAGATCCGGCAAAAGCGAAATTCATGGGGGTGGCGCTGATGGGCATGGATGCCTCCCTATCCTATTATATAGGGCGAAACGGTTCTATCGAGAAAGCGCGCGAACGCCCGATGCCGGGCTAGCGGTCCGGGGCCACCAAGGTCATACCGTCAAAGGTGGGCAGCAGCAGGCCGGAGCGGACCACGTCGGGGATCTCCGTGCCCGGCGTCAGGGTGGTGATGGCCACGCGGCCCACCACGAAACGGCCCTCGACGCCCTGTTCGGTCTTGGTGCGCAGGCCCCAGATGTCGTGCAGGATCACGGCGCGGCCATCCTTCTGGCCCAGGTAAAGCATTATGTGCCCCGGTTTGTAGATCAGGGTCAAGAGGGGCGCGCCGCGCTCAAGGATCAGGGTCTCCTTGGCCTCCGGAGCAAGTCCGTTGAAGGGGACCCACTCGCCCTGGCGCGACTGCTGGCGGGAGTTGCGCGGCAAAAAGACGCCGAAGGGCGCGTACAGGTCCATAAGCAGCGCCGAGCAGTCCCGGTTCTCCAGGTAGCCGCCCCAACCATAAGGCTGACCCATGAGCTGGTTGGCCAGGCGCGCGTAGTTGCGCGGCGTGGGCGCAAGGGGCATGGGCGCGGCGTCATCGCGGGAGAGGCGCACGGCCAGGCTGAGCGCCCGGCCAGAAGCCTCGCGCGCCGGGGCCAGCAGGGTCGCGCCGTTCGCGCCGTTATCAAGCAATGGCAGAAGCATGCCGATGCGCCCGGCGAAAAGATGCGCCGCAGGGATGGCCTCATCGGCGAAACTGGCGGCCACGGGCGCGCCTTCGCGGGTGATGGCGGCCAAAGGCAGGGCCTCCCACTGGGCCATGAAGGCCTCGTCCACAAAGGCGATGTCGCGCACGGGCACCCAGCCCGCAGCCACGCGGCCCTCCACCAGCACCCAGGAGCCATCGGCGCTCAGGTGGGTGGCAAGAAGCGGAGTGCCCGCAAGCAGCCCGGAATTCTGCCAGTAGTCAAAGGGAAAGCCCTCGCCGGGCAGGCCGGGCTTGAGGAAGCCGGGCCGTTGCGTAGGCAGCACGCGCAAGGAAGTGTTGGCCGTGGCCATGGCCGGGCGCAGCATGTTGGGGTATGTCTCGGCCTGAACCAGGGACTCCATGCGGGCGCGAAAATCCGGCCCCAGAAGGCGCAGATTTTCACCGTAGTGGCGGTTGTTCTTCAGGTGCGCCAGCCCCCACAGGGCGTCGGCCTTGGCATGGGCGGGCTTGGTGCGGCGCCAGGGCGCGAAGTGGAGCTCGCGCAGGCGCGCGGCCTGCCGCTCTTGAACCTTGACCGAGAGGAAAGGCAGATCCAGAGCCTGGGGATCAAAATAGGCGGCCACGTCTTGGGGCAGGGTCTGAACGTCGCGCACCTCGGTGGGCGGAGCGGGCGGCGGCAAAGACGGAGCGGGCGGCTTCTGGGCCGCGCAGCCCAGAAGGCCAAAGACGATCCCGGCAAGAAAAAATGCGGCCAGCAGTCGGGAGAACCCGCGCCGCTGGCCGCTTGAAGTCATTCGCACTTACTTGCCCTTGGCCGAAGTCGTGAGCGCGTCTTTGAGGCCCCTGGCGTCGGGCACGTCGGCCTTGCGCTCCAGCACGATCTGCCTGGGTGTAAGGGCCTGCCCATAGTAGGTCTTGTTCAGGCCATCACGCTCATGGATGACACCGCCCTCAAGGGAAACGCCTGCGAACAGGCCGCCCACGTCGGCAAAATAGTACACATCCTTAAACACATGGGTGCTGGCCACCTCGCCCGTGAGGCCCTCAGTGCCGGCGGCCACGGTTGCGTCCGCTCCCAGGGTCAGGCCGGTGTCGATGGCGGACTTGAAGGCCTTGTCGTTCATGAACACAAGCACAATGGCTGCCTCCTGCACGCCGATCTGCAGACCGATGCTGCCGCCGCCCAAGGTGTAGAAAGCCGGGGAGGACCAGGAGCCGTCGGCCTCGCGCGCAAGCAGCACGCCGTTTCCGCCCTGGCCGCCATAGATGAACCCGGCCTTGATGACGCTAGGCAGCACCAGCACGCCGCGAGCGTTCTTCAGATACACGTCGATCTGCCGAAAGGAGGGATCGGCGCGCATGCTGCGAACCACGGCGGCGGACTTGTCCACCAGGCCCTGCTCGTAATGCGCGGGATTCGGGCTGGAGGCGTTGTGCACCCCATAACAACCGGCCAAAAGCCCCAGCAGAAAAAGGCTCAACACTGCCAGCATCATTTTACGCATGGGCGGACTCCTTGTGCCAGAGGAATAAACGCGAGAGCTCTGCCGCCTGCGGCGGGACGCTTGTAAAGACAGTACACCAGGCCCGTACGCAAGCGCAACCGCGGCGGGTCAGCTGGCCAACCGACCCAGCCGCTCCTTGATCTCCTCGTCGAAGAGCCAGACCACGAAAGCCAGGGCCAAACCCAACCCGAACACCAGTTTGACTGTGAACAGGTCGGCATCGGCCGCAGCGCCGGTGAAGGTGAGCACCATAAGTCCGGGCAGACGCCCCAGCGTGTTGGCCGCCATGAGCTTCCACAGCGGCAGCCGTGTCACCCCGGCCATGAAGCAGATGGCGTCCTTGGGCGTGCCGGGCAAAAGGAAGAGCATGAAGAAATTGGCCAGCCCGCCCCGATGGATTGTGGCATCGAACTTTTCCTGCAGATGCAGAGGCACGAAGGGACGCATGACGCGCTCGCCGAAAAAGCGGGTAAGCAGCATGGCGAAGAGCGATCCGATGGCGTTGCCCACGACATTGAGCAAGAGCCCGCGCCAGAAGCCGAAAACGAACCCGCCCAACATGCCTGTGAACTGGCCCGGAATGGGCGCCACCACAACCTGCAGGAACTGCACGCCCAAGAATACCCAGGCAGCCACAGCGCCCCAGGAATCGAACCAGGCCTTGATGGACTGACGCCTGGTCTCAAAATCCTCGCTGGCCAGTTCGGCCACGAAGTTCACAAACGCATGGGGAAGGTAGGGTTTGACCACCCAGGCCAGGAAGGCGAGCAAAAGAGACACGGCCACCGCGCCAGCCAGCACAGGCACCACGGAAGACAGACGCGAAAGCTTGCGTTTCAACCGCTCAACCATCAAGCGCCCCGCACCCGCGCCACAGCGGCGCACATCATTGATTTAATGGATATTATTTTTCAGCCAACCAGAGCGTTTCCAAGGCCTTCGTGGTGGTGTATACACAAACTCGCCACCGCGCGCAAAGGGGATTAGCCATGCCGGATTTCGTGCATCTGCACTGCCATAGCGAATACAGCCTGCTGGACGGAGCCATCCGCATCAAGGATCTCTGCTCCCGCGCCAAAGACCTCGGCATGCCCGCCGTGGCCTTGACCGACCACGGCAACATGCACGGCGCCCTGGTGTTCCGGCAAAAGGCCATAGAGACCGGCATCCGGCCCATCATCGGCTGCGAGGTCTACGTGGCGCCGGGGCTGCGCACCGAGAAAAACGCCACAAGCTCGCGCCAGGCCGCATACCACCTGGTGCTGCTGGCCCAGAACCGCGTGGGCTACCAGAATCTCATCAAGCTCGTGAGCGAAGGCTACCTCACGGGCTTCCACTACAAGCCCCGCGTGGACAAGGATCTGCTGCGCCAGTACTCCGAGGGCCTCATCGCCCTGTCCGCCTGCCTGGGGGGCGAGGTCAACCGCACGCTTCTGACCAAGGGCCTGGACTCCGGCATCGCCATGGCGCGGGAATACGCGGATATCTTCCCCGACCGCTTCTACCTGGAGCTGCAGGAGAACGGCATCCCGGAACAGACCCGCGCCAACGAGATGCTGCTTGAGGTCATGAAGGAGACCGGCCTGCCCCCGGTGGCCACCAACGACTGCCACTACCTCACCAGGGACGACGCCGAGGCCCACGATATTCTGCTGTGCATCGGCACCCAGCGCACCGTGCTGGACAAAGACCGCATGCGCATGGGCACCAACGAGCTGTACTTCAAGACCATGGAAGAGATGGAGGCGGCCTTCGCCTACTGCCCGGAGGCCATCAGCAACACGGTAATAATCGCCGAGCAGTGCAACGTGGAGCTGGATCTCGGCAAGTCCCACTTCCCGCTCTACGACCTGCCCGAAGGCCAGAGCATCGACTCCGAGTTCGACCGCATGTCGCGCGAGGGCCTCACCAAGCGCCTCAAGAACATCGCCTACGAGGTGGACGAGCCCGCCTACTGGGAGCGCCTGGAGTACGAACTGGGCGTCATCAAGGAGATGGGCTTCCCGGCCTACTTCCTCATCGTGCAGGACTTCATCAACTGGGCCAAGGACCAGAAAATCCCGGTCGGGCCGGGCCGCGGCTCTGCCGCCGGTTCTCTGGTGGCCTGGGCCCTCAAGATCACCAACATCGACCCCCTGCCCTACGACCTCTTGTTCGAGCGCTTCCTGAACATCGAACGCGTCAGCATGCCGGACATCGACGTGGACTTCTGCGAACGCCGCCGCCTGGAGGTGGTGGCCTATGTGGCGGGCAAGTATGGCCGCGACCACGTGGCCCAGATCACCACCTTCGGCACCATGAAGGCCAAGGCCGCAGTGCGCGACGTGGGCCGCGCCCTGGGCATGAGCTTCGCCGACACGGACCGCATCGCCAAGCTCATTCCCGAAGAAATGAAGATGACCATCGACAAGGCCCTGGAAAAAGAGCCTGAGCTCATGGCCATGACCGTTGGCAATCCGCAGATCGAGAAGCTCATCGACGTGTCCAAACGGCTGGAGGGCCTGGCGCGCCACGCCTCCACCCACGCGGCGGGCATCGTCATCTCCGACCGGCCCATGCTGGACTACCTTCCTTTATATAAGGGGAAGGAGGGTGAAATAGTCACCCAGTACGACATGAAGCTGGTGGAGAAGGTCGGCCTCATCAAGTTCGACTTCCTGGGCCTGCGCACCATGACCGTGGTCGAGGACGCCCTCGATATCATCATCCGCGCGGGCAAAACGCCCCCGGACCTGGACAACCTGTCCCTGGACGACCCGGCCACCTACGAAATATTCTGCTCCGGCGACACCGACGGCATCTTCCAGGTGGAAAGCTCGGGCATGCGCAAGTACCTGCGCATGCTCAAGCCCACCTGCTTCGAAGACATCATCGCCATGCTGGCGCTCTACCGCCCGGGCCCGCTGGGCTCCGGCATGGTGGACGAGTTCATCAAGCGTAAGCACGGCCAAATCCAGGTGTCGTACCCGCACCCCTCCCTGGAAGAAACGCTGAAGCCCACCTACGGCGTCATCGTGTACCAGGAGCAGGTCATGAGCTGCGCCCGGGTCATCGCCAACTACACCCTTGGCGGCGCGGACCTGCTGCGCCGGGCCATGGGCAAGAAAAAAGCCGAGGAGATGGCCAAAGAGCGCCAGAAGTTCATGGTCGGCGCGCGCGAGAACAAGATAGCCGACGCAACCGCGCAGGAAATCTTCGACCTCATGGAGAAGTTCGCCGAGTACGGGTTCAACAAGTCCCACTCCGCGGCCTACGCCCTCATTTCCTACTACACCGCGTACCTGAAGGCCCACTATCCCGTCGAGTTCATGGCCTCCATCATCAGCTCGGAATTGGCCAACACCGACAAGGTCTTCACCTACATCAACGCCTGCCGCGAAATGCAGATCCCGGTGGTGCCGCCCGACGTCAACGTGAGCGAGAGCCGCTTCTCGGTGCTGGAGGGCAAGGTCATCTTCGGCCTGGCGGGCATCAAGGGCGTGGGCGAGGACGCGGTTGGCGAAATCGTCGCCGAGCGCCTTGAGAACGGCCCCTTCCGCGACATCTACGACCTGTGCGAGCGCGTGAACCTGCGCAAGATCAACAAGCGCACCCTGGAGGCGCTCATCAAGGCCGGAGCGCTGGACTGCCTGGGCCGAACCCGCGCCGGACACATGGCCGCCCTTGAGCGCGCGGTGAGCGTGGGCCAGAAAAAGGCCAAGGAAAAGGCCCAGGGCATGATATCCATGCTCGATATGCTGGGCGGCAAGTCCAAGGCCGGCGTGGTCGAGGCCGCGCCGACTTACGCAGTGGACGAGGACGTGCCTGAATGGGGCGACGAGGAGAAGATGCGGTTGGAAAAGGAGGCCCTGGGCTTCTTTTTGTCCAGCCACCCGCTTTTGCGCTACCGCCACGAACTGCGCCGCCTGAACCTCACCAATCTGGCCGAGCTCAAGGAGCTGCCGGGCGGCACCATGGTGCGCGTGGCCGCACTGGTCACTTCTTTGCGCGAATACATCAACAAAAAGGGCGATAAGATGGCCTTCCTGCAACTGGAAGACCTCACCGGCACGGGGGAGTGCACGCTCTTTTCCAATGTCTATCTGGAGTCCCGCGAGTTGCTGGGCCAGGACCAGCCGCTGATCTTCGAGGGCAAGGTGGACGTGCGCACCAAGCCGGGCGAGGAGGAAGGCCCGCGCGAGTCCAAGATGCTGGCCGACACGGTGAAGCTCTTGTCCCAGGTGGCGGCGCAAAGCTTCGAGCCCGCGCGCATCCCCGCGCGCGAGGAGCACTGCGAGCCCGAACGCCTGGATGCCCTCAAGGCCGTGCTGGCCTGCCACCCCGGATCCGTGCCCGTGCTCCTGGACCTGCACCTGCCCGAGGCGGTCTGCTCCCTGAAGCTCGGCGAACGCTACCAGGTTTCGGCCTGCCCGGAATTCTGGTCCGCCGTGGACAAGTGGCGCACGGCGGGATAGTGCAGAGAATCCAGGGGCCCTGCCCCTGGACCCCGCCAGAGGGCACGAGGCCCTCTGGACTCCCTGTGGCATCGGGCAGCGCTCCGGCGCAAAGCCGCCGGAGCGCTCCCCGATGCGGAACTTTCACGCCGGACGATTGCATTCATTTCTAAACATGCGGGTCCAGGGGGTGCATACCCCCTGGCGGGGTAAGTGGATGTATTAAAATTATTTCCTGCCACTCCCACAATCGTCCGTCATGATTAGCCTTGCCTCTTGCCGATTTCCTTTGGCACCCTGAATATTTTCCTGGCTGCCTGCCGTCCGGGTCGCTATAATGGGCAGCATGAAGAGACCCAAAACGCCCGCACCAGACACTCGCCCCATGGTCAAGGCATACGCTTACATCCGCCTCTCCTCGCAAGCGCAAGCCGCTGGCGACGGCGAACGCCGGCAACGTGAATCCGCGCAGCAGTTCGCTGGTCGGCACGGGTACGAGGTTGTCGAGTACCTCCAGGACATCGGCAAGTCCGCGTTCCGCAGCTCGAATGCCTTACATGGCGAATTGGCCGAGTTCCTCAAGATCGCGCAAAAGGGGACACTCGAGAAGGGAACGCTTTTGATTGTCGAGTCTGTGGACCGCCTGTCGCGAGACGAACTTCAACCCTCCATACGGCTTTTACTCAACATTTTCGACTACGGTCTTTTGCTCGGCATCATCTCCGAAGACAAGATTTTCAGCGAAATCAACTTCGATGATTTCCTGCAGCTGCTCAATGACATGTCGCGCTCGAATAAAGAGAGTGTCATGAAGTCCGTCCGCTCCCTCGCAAATTGGGAGACAAAGCGCGCGAAAGCAAAGAAAGGAATCCCCGTCACCCGCCAGTGCCCCCACTGGATGAAGGTCAAGGGCGGAAAGTTCAAGCTGATTCCAGATCGCGTCGAGATCGTAAAGCGAATTTTCGAATGGTATTTGGAGGGCAAGGGGCAGGGCAAAATAGCGGACCTGCTGACTGAAAACGGCATCCCTCCGTGGAACAAGCGCAAGCCCGTATGGCACCAGAGCTACATTTTCAAACTGCTGCATAACCGTGCGGTCATCGGGGAGTACCACCCCGAAGTGACTGTCAATGGCAAGAGAACTGCAGCCGAAGTAGTTGAGAACTACTACCCAGCTATCATCGACAGGGACAGCTTTGAGCTGATTCAAGATAAGACCCGGCTTCGTCGAGAAAACCACGCAGGGAGAAAGGGCAAGAAGTACGCTAACCTTTTTCAAGGCATAGCCCGTTGCGCCGTCTGTGGCGCGCGGATGCGCTACCTGAACCACACCAAGGACGTCACGCGGAAGACCGGGCTACGGCCTTGGGCGCTCTACCTCGCCTGCTCCAGCTCGCTCAAGAAGAACGGCTGCAAGAACAAGCAGTACTACAGCTACTTGCACATGGAGAACTTCATCCTGTCAGGCATCCTGTCGGACATCGACATCATCGAAGCCGCCGGCGTGCAC
>NZ_JAUYFU010000076.1 GCF_030689645.1 Humidesulfovibrio sp. | reverse complement strand
ATTCTGGACGTTTCGGAAACAGCCGGTTGCAGGCAAGGCCGGAGCTAGACGGCATGACCGTCAGACGATGCGTTTCTCGCGGTGAAAATCCAGCAGGTTCCACTTGAAAACATACACGCCCAGGTTGCTCACCTCGCCAGACTTGAGCGGTTTCCACTCGATGCGCCCCCGCTCATCCAGCTCCCCCTCGTCGGTAAACTCAAAACCCAAAGAGGTTACGCCTGTTTGCGGGTCGCTGAAGGTATTCCGCAAAATCATCGAGGCGTAAAAGGACTCAGGCTCGGCGCCCGGCTCGGCTATGGCCTCGAAATAAATACTGAAGTAGTCACCCCTGCTTGGTCTTGGCATGGCTTCGCGCAGCAAGGCGTTGTCGACCAAAAGTTGCAAGCCATGGGTGGAGATGTTGCCCAACCGGAATCCAGGGTTTGCGTCAGCCTCAAAATGCAGAAGCGGCGGCCTGGCCTCAACGCGCGCTCCAGCTGGCATCTGTCCCCAGAAGGAGGCCACCGGCACCCGGTTCCGGTCGACCGCCACGCGCACGCAGCGCCGCTGCTGCGCGCTCTTTACGCCCTCCGGCAGTGCGAGGACGAACCAAACCATGCCGTTGGGCTGTTGCTGCACGGAACGGATTGGGCTGGAAAAGGTGAGAAACTGCGCGTAGCCGTCGTTCTCGCGGGGGCGGATGCGAAAATAGCAGGAAACGCTGGTCCCAACCCACCTTTCAGACACGGTCTTGAGGGCCGAGACCTCGACGGTTACGCCTGAGGCGTCGTATTTGACTGGAGAGGCCGTCAGATTCTTGATGCTCGTGACACCCTCGTCGAACTCAAACTTGAGCTTGGCGCGCTGGTCCTGAAGGTCTGCCAGGATGCCCAGCAGCATCTTGCGCTTGGCTCCGGCGTTTTCAACCTTGCTGTTTTTCACCCAAAGCGAACACATTAGCAGAGACCTCGCTAAACAATTTTTGGTGTCCAGCGCACGCTGGGGCCGCGCCCATCTACCAAGCGAACTGCTTCATCAAGCTCGCCGGGTATCTCAAAAACCATAGGCTCGCCAAAGATGAAGGGACCCAGTGGGCACAACCAACTGATTTTCCGATCATGCTGAAGCTGAAAACAAATCAAACCACGAAAAGAGGTGCTACAGCAACCCTCAGCCAAGTTGCGTAGCACCTCGATTTTGTTCTTGGTACCGGGAGGGGGAATCGAACCCCCAAGGCGTTGCCACCGGCGGATTTTGAGTCCGCTGCGTCTACCAATTCCGCCATCCCGGCATGAGAGTGGCTTTCATAGGAGATGCCACCGGTCCTGTCAAGCCGGAGCTTAAGGATGCGCTTGCTAGGGTCCAAGGGCCGTGCTAGCCAATGCATCCCATTCAACGCCTGCAAACCAGGGCACAGGCCCTAGGATTCCAAATGGTCCTCCCCATCGGCTCCCTCGTCGACGCTGCAGCCATCATCGCCGGAAGCCTGGTGGGCATGGCCCTGCACGGGCGCTTTCCGGAACGCTTCCGCTCAATCGTGTTCCAGGGCCTTGGGCTTTGCGTGCTGCTCATCGGCGCGAAGATGGCCCTCACAGTCACCAACCCGCTCCTGCTCATCTTCTCCATCCTGCTGGGTGGCCTCGCGGGCGAGTTTCTGCGCCTGGACATGGCCTTCGAGCGTCTGGGCGACCAGGCAAAGGCGCTGCTGCGATCCGGCAACCCGAATTTCACCGAGGGTCTCATCACGTCCTCGCTTATCTTCTGCATCGGAGCCATGGCCATTGTCGGCTCCTTTGACGAGGGCATCCGCGGCGACGCCACAGTGCTGTATACCAAGAGCATCCTTGACGGCTTCGCCTCGGTGGCCCTGGCCTCCACCTTCGGCTCCGGCGTGCTGTTCTCGTTTATCCCAGTGCTCTTGTACCAGGGCACCCTGACAATTTTCGCAAGCATGTTCCAGCAGCACTTCACCCCCATGGTCATCAGCCAGCTTACTGCCACAGGAGGCCTGCTCATTCTTGGCATCGGCCTCACCCTGCTCGACATCAAGCGCGTCAACCTCTCAAACCTGCTGCCGTCCCTGTTGATTGCCGTTGTTTTGGCTCTGCTGTTCAGCTAGCGGCCTGCGGCTGGCTCCACGTCATTTCCAAAGCACTTGACCAACGCCCCTTTCGGAACGTAGAGTTTTTGTTGCAAGCTCACGCACCCGACCCTGTACAATTTACGCTGCACATGACCCGGGGCAACGGCAGCAATGGATCGCGAGATTTTATCCGGGACACGACCACGGAAGGAGACGACCAGCATGGATGTGGAACTGGCAAAGCCCTTTGTTAAGGCAGCCATGGATGTCATCGGCACCATGGCCTTCATCACCCCTCGGGCGGGCAAGCCTTTTGTCAAAAAGAACTCCATCGCCACTGGCGATGTCACCGGGCTTGTGGGCCTCACCGGCGACGGCAAGCGCGGAAGTGTCTCCATCTCGTTCCAGAAGGGCTGCGCCGTGGCCATGGTCAAGAACATGCTGGGCGACGACATTCAGGACATCCTGCAGGACGTGAAGGACGCCGTCGGCGAGATCACCAACATGATCTCCGGCCAGGCACGAGCCGGGCTGGCCGAAAAGGGACTTGTGCTTCAGGGTTCCACGCCTACCGTCATCATGGGCGACAACCACAGCATCACGCACATCGCCAAGTCGCCCATCATGGCCATCCCCTTCGAAACAGACGCGGGAAACTTCACTATTGAGTTCTGCTTCGAGTAACCGCCATCTTCCCGTCGCATCCGCTCCGAGCAGAAGAGGAATATAGCATGGCCACGCTGGAAGGCTTCCGAAGCAAGGACTTCCTCGACCAGATCACCATTTTGAACGACATAGCCGGTAGCAAGGACCCCCTGGCACTCTCCGGGCTCATTGATCTGTTCGAAAACCCCACCGGCGACACCGGCGTGGACTACATGGTCGTGGGTGTCCTCAATTCCGTGCTTGGCACGAGCGAAAGCGCCGTGGTCCAAGGACTCGGCAGCAATAGCCAACGCTTCCGCACTCTGTGCATCCGCACCGCTGGCGAATACGCCTTCGCATCCGCTGCGGCCCCCCTCATCGGCATGGCGGGCAGCGAGACCGACCCCGACCTGCTCATAGAAATTCTGGCTGCACTGGCAAAAATCCGTCCTGCGGGAGGAAATGCCGTTTTCCGCGCATTTTTGAATCACGAAGACCACCTCCTGGCCGCCATGGCTATGGAGATGGCCGGGGTGTATGCCGACGCGGCAGCCCTGCCGGCCCTCCAGGCCGCGCTAAGCGCAGCCGAGGCCAGCGAAAACTTTGAGCATTGCGACATCACCACTTGGAAGGCCATCGATTCCCTGGCCGCCATCGCCACGCCAGAAAGCCTGCGTTTCCTGGTTGAGAACGTGCACCACAAGAACCCCACGGCGCGGCGCATCATCACCGACGCCCTGGTGCGCCTTGGCGAAACAGTGCTGCCCTACCTTGATCCCGTTTACTCCACTGGCTCGACGGATGACCGGATCCTGGCCTGCAACATCGCCGGATTCATCGGCCAGCGCAAAGGAGCCGACGCCCTGGTGCGCGCCTTCGACGCCGGACACTTCACCGATCCCAACGTGCGCTACGCTGCCTTCGAGGCCCTGGGCCGCATCGGCACCTTGAAAGGCCTGGTGTGTCTGGTGGACGGACTTGAAGAGAACGACGAGCTCATCCTCATGGCCGTGGTCGTCGGGCTCGAACGCCACGCTGCCCCCGGCGTACTCAAGACCATCAGCGAACGAATCTCCGCTGGCACGGAGAACAGCCCGCGCATCTGCCGGGCCATCATCGCCGCCCGCGCACTGCGCCTGTTCCAGGAGCTCTACAAGGACGAGCTGGTGGGCGACCATCTCATCGACGCCCTGCGCCAGTCCCAGGACCAGGACATTCTCGACGCCTTTGCCCAGCGCCTCGTCGAGATCGGCTCCGACCGCTCCCAGGCCGACGCGGCAAACCTGCCCAGAGCGCGCGTCGCCACGCGCAAGGCTCTGGCCGTTGACGACTCCAAGTCCATGCTGGCCCTCTACCGCCGCATCCTCACAGACCTTGGTTTTGAGCCCCTGCTGGCGGCAAACGGCCAGGAAGCATACGCCTACGTGGAAAACGGAGAATTCGCGGACGTGGTCATCACGGACATGAACATGCCGATCATGGACGGCGTGGAGCTTGTGAGCAAGCTGCGCGGGTCCTTGGGCTACGACGAGGTGCCCATCATCATGGTCACCACCGAGTCCGAGAACTCCCAACGCGACGTGGCGGCCAAGGTCGGCGTCAACGCCTTCATCACCAAGCCCTTCAAGCCCGGAGCCATCAAGGCCCTGATGCGCGACCTGCTGGGCGACTAGACCGGCACCCCTTCCCCACTGACACCGCGCAGAAACTCCAGGGTCTGGCGCGCCGCGCTTGAGCTGTACAGCAGGCCCACGTGACTCATGGGCGGCAAGGCACGCTGGGTCCAGCCAGCCGCCAGCTCGCGTTCGTCCAGAAGCGCCCCGGAAAGCGGCAGCACCATGCTGTCTGTCGGCGTGTACAGGCTCAGGGCCGGAACCCGGCAGCAAGGCAGCCCGCGCACCAGCCGGATGATACGCCCCTGCGGGGATAGTCCACGAGCCAGCCTACCCACTCCCAAAAGCCCGGCCAGTGTGCTGCCACCATGCGGCGTGCCCAAGGTCACCACGCCAGCCACTCGGCAGGCCGCACCCGCCCCACGACCAGAGGCCACGCGGGGGTCGGCGCAGGCAGCCCGGATGACCAAACCGCCCAGGCTGTGTCCAACCAAGACAACGCGCCCGCCAGGGGCATACTGTGCCGCGTCCAGCAGCAGGTCCGCAAGACCTGCGGCGATGTCCTCGAACTCGCGGCCAAAGCTCGCATAGCCGTAGCACCGCACGTCACTGAAACCAGCACGCCACAGCCTGCGCCGAAGCACGAACCAGGCGGACGGGGTGTGATACAGCCCGTGCACAAGAATCACTGTGGGTAAGCCGGCTCCCGGGCCGCGCTTGCCAAGCCGTCCCATGAACGGCCCCAGAGGCAAAAATAAGGCTGTAAGCCAGAGACTCCATACGGAGTCCACAAACGCCCGCGCAAGGCCGCGAGCAAGCTGCCCGCCGAGCAGGTCACGCTGCCGCGCGGCATCGCCGGAATTGTGGTTTTCAAGGCACGCCAGAAAAGACAGGAGCGCCGGAATGAATAGAATGACAACGGGAATTATGACGAGAATGAGGGTTCTGTCCACAATGTGTCCCTCCAGGCCAGGCAAGTCTTGCCTGCCGCACCGCACCTTGTGTACCATGGCGGAAACAGCCTGTCATCACAGGCATTGCGGGGGATGCATGGACCTGCCAGAGGCAGCGCAAAGCGTGACCATCGACGACTTCTTCCAGACCGACGTGCGCGTAGGCACCATTGTGCGCGCAGAACCTTTCGCCGAGGCGAAGAAACCGGCCTACAAGCTGTGGATCGACTTCGGCGAACTGGGCATCCGCCAGTCCAGCGCCCAGATTACACAGCTCTACCAGCCAGAAGACCTGGTCGGGCGGCAGGTGGTGGCCGTGGTGAACTTCCCCCCGCGCAAAATCGCGGGCTTCCGCTCGGAAGTGCTGGTGCTTGGCGCCGCCACCCAGGCCGGACATATCACCCTGCTGGCGCCGGACGCCTACGCGCCCGACGGATCGCGCATCCATTAAGAGGTTCCATGCCCGCTCACAAAATCGCTCAAGGCCCGATCCTCTGCCTGGACATCGGCTCCGGCACCCAGGACGTGCTGCTGTATTTCCCGGACCGCGAGATCGAAAACTGTCCCAAGCTGGTGCTGCCCGCCCCGTCCCGCGTGCTGGCCGGACGCATCCGTGAGGCCACGGCTCAGCGCCGCGCTGTGCATTTGCACGGCTGCAACATGGGCGGCGGTTTCCATTCAGCTATGAAGGCTCATTTGGCCGCAGGAATGCCCTTCTCCTGCACCCGCGACGCAGCCTTTTCGCTGGCGGACGACCTGCTGGCCCTAGCCGCCACGGGCGTGGACATACGGGAAGACTGCCCAGAAGGCGCAGCTGATTTTTTGGCCGCAGACTACGACCCGGTGTTCTGGGCTCGCGCCCTGGACACGCTGGGCCTACCGAGTCCTGCCATGGTGACGGCCTGCGCCCAGGATCACGGCTTCCATCCTGGCCAGAGCAACCGCCGGGGGCGCTTCGTGCTTTGGGAAAAGTTGCTGCACGAAGCCCACGGCCAACCTGAGAGCCTGCTGTATCAGGAGGTTCCGGCCTGCTTCACACGGCTTCAAGATCTGCAAAGGAGCATTGGCGGCGGCCCTGTGGCCGATACCGGGGCTGCGGCTGTGCTGGGTGCGCTCTTCGAGCCCACTGTGCGCCGCAAGGCTGAGGCGCGCGGCCTGACCCTGGTGAACATCGGCAACAGCCACACCGTTGCCTTCCTGCTGTACCAGGGGCGTGTGTGGGGCGTGTACGAGCATCACACTGGGCTTGTGGACGCACCGCGCTTGTGGGATCAGTTGGCCCGCTTCCGTAAGGGCTTGCTGAACTTCGAGGAGATATTCGACGACAGGGGGCACGGAGTCATGCGCCTGGACCTGCCAAAGGAGGCCGGCGGCTTTGCCGATACGCTCGTGCTGGGCCCGCGCCGAACCATGCTGGAAGGGTATGACGTTGAATTCCCCGCACCCGGCGGGGACATGATGCTCACGGGCAGTTTCGGCCTGGTGGAGGGCCTGCGCCTGCAGGGAAGGCTTTAGCGGAAGCTGCGGCTGAAGAGCTCGCCGATTGCCTGCGCGCCAGCCTCGGTGAGTGAGCGCGTGCCTGTGCCGGTGAAGCGCGCCTTGCTGATGATCGGGTTGCGCACAGCGCTCCAATCCGCAGATTCCCATCGGAACCAGCCCTGGCGCTGCTGGTCGAACACAAAAAGCGGCTTGTCGCACAGCTTGGCGAACTCCGCCCCCCAGCCAGTGCCGCCGCGCACGGTCTTATCGGGCAGGATCTCACCCACAACGAAGACTTCCTGCCCGGAAATCACCTGCCAGCAGATGCTCTGGATCAGGGCGCGAAAATTGGCCTCGTCAGAATGACTTGGATAGCTGCGGCCCATGAGGCGCGTGACGTACTGCACGCTCACGTCGCGCAGGGCAAGATCCTCATCCGAGAGAAGGCGCAGGCCTCGCTGGCGCTCGGGCTCATGCCCGGCGAAGCTGAAGGTCACCTCTTCCAGGCCGTGCAACTCGGCTGCAGCGCCAAAGGCCGCCTCGGATCCAGTGGCACCGCCGGAATACAGCGTCGCGGTTTGTTGAGTATTGGGCATGTCGCTTCTCCTGCTTAAACAGGTCGGTAAAGGCTGACTCAATTTACGCGCTTTCCAGCCGTTTGGGAAGACGCAGAAAAAACGTTGTGCCTTCAGTCTCCGCAGAAGTGAACCCGACAGACCCGCGCAGGTAGCGCTCGGTGAGCAGGAGCATGCTGTAGGTGCCGAGCCCCCTGGACTCGCCCTTGGTGCTGAAGCGGCGGCGGAATATATTGTCCTGCACGTTCTTGGGGATTACGGAACCGTTGCGCACAAAAAAGCGTACCCCATCTCCCTCGTCACGACAGCCAAGGGTGACAGCGTCGCCGGGGTGGCCGGCCTCCAGGGCGTTTTTCACCATGTTGCCCAGCACCCGGTGGACAAGGCGAATGTCTGTGACAATCTGGACGTCTTCGCAGGTGCTTTGCAGCGTTATCTGCTGTCCCTGGGCTGTCGGAGCCGTGGCATAAAGGCTCATTAGCTGGAGCAACAGGTTGTGGGAGCTCTCTGCACAATATACGGGTTTGAGTTCATTGGTTTCCGCAGACAGCAAATCCCGCTGTCCTATGATTTCATCCACAAGAGACTGCGTTGCGGAGTTGAGCACTGAAAGCTCCGGGGCTTCTCCCTGAGTGTTGTTCATGCGCAACACCTCGACCAATCCGTTGATGCCCCCAGCAAGGTTCAGCACATCATGGAAGAAGATACGCTCCATACTGCGGCGGCGCATCTCATGCGAAATGTCCTTCACGGCGAAAAGCACGTACTGCATGCCTTCGATATCCAGAGGAGTGGCGCTGACATGAAGATCGAGGCCCTCAAAATTGCCCTGCTCATGGCGCAACAACTTGCAATCCCCATCGCCGGCATGCCCCTCCAGAGCGGTGAGAATAGCCCCGACGGCCCCGCAGTTACGGCAATAACGCGATGTACCGCACCCGTCAGCACCCTCCAAAGCGTTAACGCAAGCAAGAGCCTCGCCAGGGCGCATCCCCAGCACTCCCTCAACTCCTGAGTGCCCGAAGAACTCTACGGCGCTGCGATTGGCGAAGACGACCTGACGATGTTTGTTCAAGGCCAGGATCACCGAAGGAAGCGCATCGAAAAAAGCGCGGCAATGGGTATCCACGAAAGTTTTGAATTGAGAGAGGATGACGGCTGTAGTGGCTCGCTCGGATGAGGCAAAGGCGGTGGTCAGCACTATGTCCATATCTGGCACCTTAATTCTTCCTTGTCAAAAAATACGGGTAATTCCGGTTCCCGTCAACGCACTCGAACCCCCTGCTTTCGCCTTTCATCAAACGAGAAATGGCCCGGATTTTCATCCGGGCCATTTTGAAATTAAGTCTTGGCGGCGACCTACTTTCCCACGATTAGAACCGCAGTATCATCGGCGATGGCGGGCTTAACTTCCGAGTTCGGAATGGGATCGG
>NZ_JAUYFU010000071.1 GCF_030689645.1 Humidesulfovibrio sp. | reverse complement strand
TCGTCACCAGCCTCAGCCTCTTCCTGGCGGCACAGCATTTTGCGAGCCAAGGATTTAACGATGAAGCGAAGGACAACATCCGTCTTTTTGAGACCGTTGTGGAGAAAGAAGTAATAGCCAAGCGTGAAAACACCCTCAAGGCCGCCACCTCCCTGGCCCAGAACCCGCACCTTGTGCAGGCGTTGGCCGAGAAGGACAAAAAAACGCTGCACACGCTTCTCAAACAACAAATGAACATCTTCAACGCAGGCACCGCATTTGTCACCGATGCGCAGGGCGTCATCATCGCGCGCGGACATTCTGAAAAGGCTGGGGATTCCGCCTCCGACAGGTTCCCTGTGGCCGAAGCGTTGAGGGGCAAAGGCTCCGCCTCCATCGAACAAGGGAAGATAATTAAATACGCTATTTTGGGCGCACACCCCATCGAACGCGGCGACACCATCATCGGAGTGGTAGCCCTGGGCATGGAGATCTCCGGCGAGGCCCATGTGGATGAAATAAAGGCGCTCACCGGCCTTGAAGTCACCATCTTCGAGGGCGACATGCGCATCTCCACGACCATAATGAAGGACGGCAAGCGCGCCGTTGGCACCAAGATGGACAACCCCAAGGTGCTGGAGGCCGTTCTGCAAAAGGGTGGGACATTCCTCTCCCAAAACACAATACTGGGCAAATCATACGAAACGGCCTACTGGCCTCTCAAAGACGGCGCGGGAAAGATCTTGGGCATGTTCTTCATCGGCAAGGACCGCAGCATCATTGAGGCCGCGCAAAACAGGATATTCTGGGCCATCTTCATCGCCGCCGCAGCCATCTCCATCGTCATGGGCGGTCTGGGCCTGCTCTTCGCCCGATCCCTGGCGCGCCCCCTGAAACGCACAGCGGACTTTGCCGAAAAAGTGGCCCAGGGCGACCTGGAGCGTGTTCTCGACGTGAAGCGCGACGATGAGATCGGCACCCTGGCCGACACCTTGCGGCACATGGTGGAACGACTGCGGGGCATGATCCTTGAGAGCGATCATAAGAGTAAAGAAGCTGAGGAACTGGCAGAAAAGGCCAACCATGCCACAGCAAGGGCCGAGGACGCCCTGAAGCAGGCCGCACAGGCCAAGCGCGAGGGTCTGCTCCATGCCGCCAGCCAGCTTGAGCAGGTGGTGGGCGTGGTTTCCTCCGCATCAGAGGAACTTTCCGCGCAGATCGAGCAGTCCCGGCGCGGAGCGGATCACCAGTCGCAGCGCGTGGCCGAAACCGCCACCGCCATGGAAGAGATGAACGCCACCGTGCTCGAAGTTGCCCACAACGCAAGCCGCGCCGCCGAAACAAGCGAGAACGCCCGCAAGAACGCAACCCACGGTGCGCAGATCGTGGCCCAGGTCGTGGCGGGAATCAACGAGGTGCAGCGCTCAAGCGAAGAGCTGAAGACCAACATGGCCGCCCTGGGCCGCCAGGCCGACGGCATCGGCACCATCCTCTCCGTCATCAGCGACATTGCCGACCAGACCAACCTGCTGGCGCTCAACGCCGCAATCGAGGCGGCCCGCGCAGGCGATGCCGGGCGCGGCTTTGCAGTCGTTGCCGACGAGGTGCGCAAGCTGGCCGAAAAGACCATGACGGCCACCAAAGAAGTAGGCGACGCCATTCGCGGCATTCAAGACGGCACGCACAAAAACATCCTCGGCGTGGACCGCTCCGTTGAGCACATCCAGAAGGCCACAACCCTGGCCCAGGATTCGGGCCAGGCCCTGCAAACCATTGTGGGACTGGTGGAATCCAGCTCCGACCAGGTGCGCTCCATCGCCACCGCCGCGGAACAGCAATCCGCCACCAGCGAGGAAATCAACCGGAGCGTGGATGACATCAGCCGCATCTCCAATGACACGGCAAACGCCATGAGCCACGCCTCCACCACCGTGGTCGAACTGGCCCGGCAGGCGCAGACGTTGAAGAACCTCACGAACCAGCTGCGCTCAGAGGGCCAGCAGGTATAGGCAAAACAGAGCCCCCCCTCTCGCCCACTCAATAGGGCTAAGCGGCTTCGAATCCCCATGCCGCCAGAGAGGTTTGCGAGAAGCAGAGGGGTGTTCAGCCACATGCGGAAATATCAATGAGAGCGGCCCGCCTTCCTGTTTAGGGAGGGCGGGCCGTTTGCATGTGACGGACTGCGTGCGGGCTGCTCGCCTGCTCCAGCGTAGCGCCCTGGGCGCAACGGACCTGCGCTGGCCATTGAACACAGCAAGGGCGCACAGGATGCAGGCGGCAATGGCGCTGCGAATCATTTGCGGCCCTGGGGTTAGGACCGGGGCTGCCGGGCGCAGGAACAGGGAGTCAGGACAGAGTCGTCAAGAACTGGAGGTCAGCCCCAGTAAGCGTAGCCCGCGAGCACCAGGGCGATGCTGGCCGCGCGCAAGGCCTGGTTGCTGATGATGAGCTTCATGGCCAGGGCTGGCTTGAAGATGCCCGCGTAGTACGGGAACTGGTGGCGCACTGCGCGCACCGGTGAGGACAAAATGTTGCCCACAAGCAGGGCCAGCACCAGCTCCTTCACCGTGAGCCCGCCGGTCTGCACCAGCGCGCCTGCGGCGGCGTAGCCCGCCGTCGTCTCTGCGGCCATGTGGAACACCACGATGCCCATGGCCTGGGGCGGCAGCCAGGACAGGAAGCTCGCGTGCTCGGCCATATATATCTCCATTGCGTCGAACACGCCCCAGCGCTTGAGAAAGAAAAACGCCACATAGATAGGGATGGTATAGAATATCATGCGCGGCAGGCGCTTGCGGAAGCGCTTCAGGGTCTTGTCCAAAGCGCCGCGCCAGTCCCACTTGGGGTCCTCGGCAAGGAGGCAGGCCACGCAGCCCTCAGGCAGGGGCGGCAGGGTCAGGCGTCCCAGCAGCACGATGCCCAGGGTGCGCAAAAGCGCGGCCCCGATGGTCAACCCCACGTAGAGCGCTGCTGCGGCCCCGATGAAGGGCGCGGCAATGAAGAACAGCGTAGGCAGGTGCAGAAAGTACGTGGGCAGGCTGTTGAAGAGGTTGGAGAGCATCACCTCGCGCCTGGTGATCTCGCCGCGCTCGTAGGCCTCGGCCAGCATGGTGTTGGCCGCCGCGCCAGAGAAGAACGCCAGGGAGAAGCTGGCCCCGGCCACGTCCTTGAGCCGCCCCAGGCGCACCAGGGGCTGCGCCACCTTGGCCACGGCGCGGGTCCAGTGCAGGGCCTCAATGAGCGTGCCCACAAAGAGCCCCACGCTGATGGACAAGAGCAGGCTCGACAGGGGCACGGCCAGCCCGTGCCAGAGAGCGCTGACGGTCAGGGTCTCGGCAACTGCCTGCATGAAGGCTTACGCATCCCCGTATTCAGAAGCCGCGTGGAACTCAGCCAGCTCGGCAGGGTCCATGCGCCGGGTGTGAGCATCAGCCGGGAACGCACCAGCGCGCACCTCGGCGCAATAGGCCGAGAGCGCCTCACACGCCGGGGTCCAGAGGTCGGCGTACTGTTTGACGAAACTTGGACGCAAGCCAGGGCAAAGGCCCAGCACGTCGTGGAACACCAGCACCTGACCGTCGCAATTTGGCCCGGCCCCGATGCCGATGGTGGGGATGCCAACCTCCTGCGTGATGCGTGCGGCCACCTCAGCGGGCACGGCCTCCAACACCAGGGCGAAGCATCCGGCATCGGCCAGGGCGTGGGCATCGGCCAAAAGGGCGCGGGCGGCGCGGGCGGTCTTGCCCTGGGCCTTGAACCCACCCAAACGCGCCACCTGCTGCGGGGTCAGCCCGATGTGGCCCATGACCGGAATGCCTGCGGAAAGCGTGGCCCGGACGTGCGGCGCGAACTCGGCCCCGCCTTCCAGCTTCACGGCGCGGGCGCCGGCCTCCTGCAAAAACCGCCCGGCATTGGCCACGGCGTCGGCAATGCTGGTCTGGTAGGAGAGGAAGGGCATATCGGCCACCACCAGCGCGCTTTTCACGGCGCGGCACACGGCCTTGGTGTGGTGCAGCATGTCGGCCATGGTCACGCCCAGGGTGTCGGGCAGGCCCAGGCAGACCATGCCCAGGCTGTCGCCCACCAGGATGACGTCAGCCCCGGCCTCGTCGGCCAAAAGGCCCGTGGGGTAGTCATAGGCCGTGAGCACGGCTATCTTCTCCCCGCCCTTACGGGCCAGGATATCCGGGGCAGTGCGCTGTTTCGGGGGCATGGCGTTCTCCTGTTCGTCGAATGCGATTTCGCGGGGGGAGTCTGTGGCGACGAAAATGCGTGGGACGCGCGGCTTCCAAGGGAGTCTGCCGCAGTGCCGCTCATTAGAACCGAGGACGCCGCCACGTCAAGGAGCGCGCCTTTTGTCACAAGCTGCGGGCGGGATGGCGGGGAGAATCGACTGGCTCAGGGCGGAGGAAATGCAGGAATGTCCGCCGCGCTACAGCGGCCACACCGGGACCAGCGCGCCCTTGTACAGCCCCTCGGCCTCGGCTGGCACGGCGATGAGCGCGTTGGCCTCCAACAGGGTCTTGAGCAGGCCGCTTTTGCCCAGCACAGGGTGGGCAAGGGGCGGCAGGCCGGGCCGCGCCTCCAGGCGGATGCGCACGAAGTCCTCGCGTCCGGGGCGGCCCGCGATGTTGCGCGCCAGCTCGGCCACAAAGGGCGGCGGCGAAACCGAAAGGGCGTCCGCCCTGCCCGCCAGATGCCGCAAAAACGGCGTCACCAGCACG
Organism: Humidesulfovibrio sp.; assembly: GCF_030689645.1. Classification (GTDB taxonomy): domain Bacteria; phylum Desulfobacterota; class Desulfovibrionia; order Desulfovibrionales; family Desulfovibrionaceae; genus Humidesulfovibrio. The sequence continues at coordinate 4,676 of NZ_JAUYFU010000071.1, read as the reverse complement.
GCCTGCACCACCTGGGCCGAGGTCACCTGGCCGGGCAGGCCGATTACGGCCTTGCGGCCCACGCGGGCGAGAATGGTGGGCTTGCCGGGGCTCATGGCCACGCCGTGGGCGAGGATCTCCGCGCCGGGCTGGGCCAGCATGGCCGCCACGGAATGGTCCCGCGCGCCGATGGAGCTGCCGCCGGACAGAAGAACGACGTCGCAGGATTCAAGCGCCGCAGCCAGGGCTTCGGTCAAGCGCGGCAGATCGTCGGGGATGATGCCTAGGGCCACGGGGACCCCTCCGGCCTCGGCCACCAGACAAACGAGGGCGCTGGTGTTCACGTCGCGGATCTGGCCGGGCTTCGGCGTTTCGCCCGCAGGCACCAGTTCGTCGCCGGTGGAAAGAATGCCCACGCGGGGCCGCTTGCCGACGCCCACGCGAGTCTGCCCAAGAGCGGCCAGCAGGCCCACGTCCTGGGCGCGCAGGATGCGCCCGGCGGGCAGCGCGGCCTCGCCCTGGCGAACGTCCTCGCCCGGGAGCATGACGTTCTCACCTGGGGCCACGCTCTTGCGCACCTCGATAGCGCCTGCGCCAAGATCCCCGGTGTGCTCCACCATAATGACCGCGTCGGCCCCGTCGGGCAGGGTGCCTCCCGTGGGAATGCGCGCGCACTGGCCGGACTCCAAGCTGAGGGAACCGCCCTGCCCTTCGGACGCGCTCCAGTCGATGCGCAGGTCGGCCACGCAGTCGGCATAGGCCGGGTTGGTCTCGGTGGCGCCGAACACGCTGCGCGCGGACAAGGCGTATCCGTCCATGCTGGCCCGCGCAGTCTGGGGCAGGTCTTCGGGCGCGGGCAGATCCGCTGCCAGCACCCGGCCCAGGGCGTCTTCCAAAGGCACGGACTCCGCGCCCAGGGGCGCAAAGGAGGCCAGGAGCGCGCAGAATTCCGCGCGGCTCACCACGTTCAGAAAGCCGTGGCCGTCCAGCGTCTTGCCCGGTGCGGAATCACGCAAGGCCGACTCACTCAATGTGAATGTCCACAGGACCGGGGGTGTAGCCCTTAAGCTCGGAGAGCATGCCCTGGATGCCGCTTCTGAGGATGCGCTCCACGAAGGGATTGAGGGGCATGGGCTGCCCGCCAACGGTGATGCGGATGCTGTTGTTCAGGGCCTTGCAGTCGGCCACGGAGGCGTCGCCAGCCACAATGTCCACGGCCAGGGCGCGGCAGTCCTTGCGGCCGCAGGCTCCGCAGTCGAGCCCGGGCAGCAGGAAGCCCGCCTTGGCCGCGATGCGCGCCAGGCCAGCCACGTCTCGAGTGGCCATGAGCTCGTCCAGGGCATGGTCGCCGTAGACGGCCAGGGCCAGCTCCGGGTCAAGATCCTTTGCCGTGGCCTCGTCTTCCGCGATGAGGATGCGCGGCATGAGTCCCAGGGTCTTGCCGCCCTCCAGCACCAGGAAGTCCGTGGTCACCAGCGGGATCAGGTCCGTCAGGGAGCGTTCCCCCGGCCAGGACACGAAGCTGCCGCCGGGCGAAAAGCCCATGACCATGTCCGCGTGGGCGCGGAACCGGGCCGTGTCGGTCTCGGCTTTCTCGTCAAAGCCGTGGTGCGAGTGCTTGACCAGGGTGACTGTGTGCCCCAGCTTCTTAAGGGCGTCGGCAAGCTCCAGGGCCAGGGTGGTCTTGCCGGACTTCTTGTAGCCCACAACGGCGATGGCGCGCATGGCTGCTCCTTGTTCTGACGGTTCTGGGGCTGGTTCCGCTAGTCGCCGCCCTCTTCCTCGCCGCCGCCCACGCCCAGGGCGTTGACAAGGCTGAGAAGCAGGCCGGGCTTGTCGTGCAGGTCGCTGGACTGCAAAAACACCATGCGCTGGCGGAAGCGCGAGCGCACAGTGGCAAGATACGCCGCGCGGTTCTCAACATTGCCTGGATGGTAGGCGTCGTAGTAGCCGGGCAGAATGGCGTCCACGCTCTTCTTTGTCGGAATCTGCGCGCCGGGCAAAATGTCCAGGGCCTCCCACTCCAGCTCGTCGAGAAGCAGCGCGGTTTGCAGCCGCAGGGAGGTCTTGAGCGGAATGGGGCGCAGGTCGATGTCGGACGCCTTCCAGAACCCGCCGGAATTGAAGCAGTAGCCCCTGGCCCCCTGGTCGAAGACCTTCACAAAGGCCTGCACGTCGCGCCACAGCTCGTAGACCCGGAACGGGTTGGCGAAGGGCACGAACACCAGCTTCTGCAACTCCTCCTCGGGCACATTCTCGGCCCGGTTGCGACGGGTCATGAGGCTTGCGCCCATGGCCACGGCCAGCGGCTGGCTGTCGAAGCGCATGAGCGGCGGCAGGCAGGAGTCCTTCATGAGCCAGCAGATGATGTTCGGGAAGCCGCAACGGTTCACGTACGCGCCAATCAGGTCGCGGTCGAAAAGCGCGCGGCCATTGGAGTTGCGCAGGTCCTGGCCCAGGGGCAGCACCTTTCCGTCCTTCTCGATGAGGCCGTGGTTCATGACGCTGATGATGTAGCGCCAGTCCTCGTGCCCCAAGGGGCGGGAGTCGGTCTTGTCGAAGAGCGTGGGCTCCCACACGCGGCACACCTTCTGTTCGCAGTCGATCTGGAAGGCGTCGTCGTGCAGCACCACTTTCTTGAATCCGGCAGGCAGGCTGCCGCCGTTGTCGGCGCTGTTGGTGTGGGAGCTTTTGCCCGTGCCGGAAAGGCCGAAGAAGGCGATGGAGCGCTTGCCGACCTGCTTGGCCGCAGCATCGGGGCAGGCGGAGAAGTCGATCTCCTTGATGCCGCCGTGGCAGGCTGCCATTCCCAGGCGCATGCCCGAGGTCCAGGCCAGGGTCAGCGTGCCCTTCTTGCGCTCGCCGAAGTAGCGCATGCCCAGATTGAAGATGACGTTGGCGCCCTCGTCCACCAGGGCCAACTGCGGGCCGCCGTGGTTATTATAAAACGGGTCAAGATTGCTCCACAAGTTGTCGCCGATGATCAGGATATCCTGTATGGGCAGCTTGGGGCTCTTGGCGTAGGCCTCGGCCAATTCGTCAAAGGGCGTGAAGTTGGCCAGCCAGTTGAAGATGTTCACCGCATCGTCCAGACCGCCCACCAGGGTGGCCTTGATCATCAGATCACGGTCCAGGCCGAGGATGGCGTGAGCCTTGATGAGCGGGCGCTTCTGGAAGTCGAACATGGCCTCGCGCAGGTCGCCCAGCACCTTCTGCTGGTCCGAAGCGGACAGGGCGTTGTAGAAGCGCCGCGCATTGGCGCTGCGGCCCACGATGCGGCCATGGCAGTTGTTCAGCACGCGCGCGCCCTCGGGCAGGCCCAGGCGCTTTGCCGCCGGGGGATACACCGGCATGTCCGTCAGGGACACGTCAGGCTGGGCGCAGGCCAGTTCATAAGCTTCGGCGGCGGTGACGGCCCGTACCCGGCTGTCCAGAATTAGTGTCTCGGCAATGGCGCGAAGGGGCGGCATTTTGGAAAGATCGGCCCCGTAGAACTCGTAGCTGGACTGGCTGGACATCCATTTCCTCCGGAGGTGGTGCTGCCTGCGCGCGAACTCCCGCACCCCCTCTGCGGAGCGGGGGGGTATCCTTGCGCAGACTCACACGATAGGCCAGAAACCCGGGGGCGGTCAACGGGGGAGAGGCCGGATGCGCGGCCCTTTGCGGAATGAGCTTGGGCGGGGTCGAGGGCGGTGAAGCGGCCAGTGTCGGCGTCTACGCAAAAAGCCCCGGCCTGGCGCAGTGGCCGGGCCGGGGCAGATTCACTTCATCACACAAAGCCGCCAATGGACCAGGCGAGCACCATAAGGCCCAGGACCAACAGGATGGGATTTGCAATGAACACCGTTGGCAAAATCCACCAGTATTGTTTCAGCGGTTGGCCCCGAAACTTTAGAAACAAACAGACATTCAGAAACCACGGAACCGCCGGAATGACAAATGTCTCCAGTTCAGTATAGCCGAGACGCCATCGTGTTTGCATCATACATGACAGCGTTGCCGTTATATAGGCGAGAAGCCCAAGGCCCACTCCAGGCTCTCGCATGAAACTCTGCTTTGGCATCATTTGAACAGCCATTGTGCTCCTCTTCGAAACAGATCTGCTTCATTTTCCGTCCCGGATGCAGGAGGCATGACCCATTGCTTGGGATCTTTGGGTAACTTGCTCAGCCCATCCACCAATTCACGGTCAGCCGTTCTCTTGCACTCCTCGCGCCATTTTCCCCTGTTCTCTGCTAAAATGTCCGCACTGTCACAGTTACGCCATTCAGTGTCATGCGTTTTATATATGTCGTCTGCGCTATCAGTTGATGGGGCTGTTCCATCTTCCCCGCCGTTGCGCTTAGGGATTTGTCCCCCGCTCCAATCCTTCCCGCCCCAGTTGCCATACTTTGGCTGCCAGAAAGGCCTCCCCTCGCCTCCAAACTCAACCCCAAAGAGGGACCACAGCCCCCACGCATCAACCCTGTTCACCGGATCATCCACGCAGTAGCCGTACCAATCGCTATCCCCGCCCTTTGCACCCAGCGGATCAAGGGCCGTGAAGCGGCCAGTGTCGGCGTCGTAGTCGCGCCAGACGAAGCGCGTCAGGCCAGTGTCGGCGTCAAAGAGCCCGCCCGCGAAGCCGAGCGGCAGGCGCACCACGTCTCCGGCCACCGCTAACAGGTTGCCGAAGCTGTCGTATTGTATTGCCTGTA
>NZ_JAUYFU010000052.1 GCF_030689645.1 Humidesulfovibrio sp. | reverse complement strand
GGCTGCTGTTGCTTAACTACCCCAGTTCACAGGGATGACTTTCGACTGTGCCTTGAGGGAAGCGGCTGCGGCTGTGTCGTCCTTCATCCAAGCCGTAATCTTGACGCTGCCGTTGCCGCCGCTGTTAGCAACGACGACGGTGCTCGCCTCAATCTGCATGACGTAGTCGCCGGTCTGAATCGTGCCCGTAGGAAGATAAGGTGCGCCCGTGGCGGGGGAATTCGCGTTCAACACAGCCAGAGTCTTCGGAGGAGCACCCGTTTCCATGGTGTAATTCGCATATGCCAGGTTGAACCTGGAGATACCTTCCGAGACAGCGGCCATGGTCGCTCCCTTCTGGGCCTGCGTGGTCATATCGTTGTACTTCGGGACCACCACTGCGGCCAAGATGCCGAGAATGACGATGACCGAAATGAGTTCGATGAGGGTGAAGCCGCCTTCACGTTTGGTCCTTCTCTTCAAGTCCATTGATTCCTCCTTGGTGTGTATCCCGAACATGGCCGGGAAAATAGTTCCTGTTTCCCCTCCCGGGAGCACCCAGGAGCTTTCGAAATAATGATAGCAAGACCTGTTCCAATACGTCCAGAATCATTCCCGTCGGGATTTATTAACCAACCGAAAAAGAAAAAGTATTATTTTACATGCCTTTCATGGAATTTTGCATCAGCTCCACCAATGGCAGGAATATGGCCATGGCGAAGAAGCCGACAACGCCCGTGAGGCCAGCCACCAGCACCGGGCCCAGCAGGTCGCTCATCTTGGAAACCGCGTACTCCACCTCGTAGTCGTAGTGCCTGGCCGCCTCCTTGAGCATTTCCTCCATGTTTCCGGTCTCTTCACCGATTGTAATCATGGAGACCATCATGGGCGTGAAGGACTTGGTGGTGCGCAGCGGCCCGGAAAGGCCGCGGCCCTGCTCCAGCTTTTCCCGCAGGTTGCGGAAGTCGCGGGCGATGAAGGCGTTGCCGATGGTGCCCGTTAAAATATCCATGGCCTCCAGCACGGTGATGCCGCTGGCCTGGAGAATGGCGAAGATGCTGGCGAAACGCGCCATGGCGGCCTTTTGGAACACCGGGCCCAGGATGGGCAGCTTCAGCAGAAAGCCGTCGCGGGCGATCTTGCCCTGCTCTGTGCGGAAGTAGGCCGAAAGGCCGAACACAGTGCCGCCGATGATGGCCAGGGCGATGTACCAGAATCTCGTCAGCAGGTCGTACAACCCAAGGCATATGCGAGTGGGCAGGGGCAGGGCGATGCCGGCCTTGCTGAACAGGTCAACGAACTGCGGCAGCACGAACAGGATGAGGATGAAGAATGCCGCCACCAGGGCCACAACGACCACGATGGGGTAGGTGAGCGCGCTTTTGATGTCCTTTTTGACCTTGAACTCGTGGTCCACGATGTAGATGAGGCGCTCAAGCACGTCGGTGAGTGTGCCGCTTATCTCGCCCGCACGGATCATGTTGCAGTACAGCTCCGGGAAGATGCCCGGATGCTTGGCAAAGGCCCGCGAAAGGGTGCCGCCGCTCTTGATGTCTGCGCCGATGCTGACGATTGCGCCCTTGAGGCGCGGGTTCTCGGTCTGGTTCTGCAGCACGTCGAGGGATTGCAGCACCGGGATGCCCGCGTTCAGCATGGTGCGCATCTGCTTGGTGAACAGGATCAGGTCCTGGGGCTTGATCGACTGCATGCGGTTGGAAAGCTCTGTCAAAAAATTGCCGCCAGAGGTTCCGTCCGGCCCGCTGGTTTCGCTGACGCCAGTTGGGATGAGGCCGCGCTGGGCCAGGATGTCCTGGGCCGCGTCCGCGCTCATGGCCTCCACCACGCCTTTGGTGTTGCCGCCGGTGCCCGTCATGGCCGTGTATTTGAAGAAGGGCATGTCCGCGCTCCTAGATCATCACCGCGCCAGCGGCTTCTTCCAGGGTGGTCAGACCTCGCGCCACCTTGGTCAGGGCGTCGGACTTCAGGGTGCGCATGGTGCGCGCCTGCACGCAGGCCTTGGCGATGTCCTTGGCCGTGGCTCCGCGCATGATCATGTCCTGCACCATCTCGTCCACCAGCAGCACCTCGTAGATGGCCATGCGGCCGGAGTAGCCGGTCTGGTGGCAGGTGCGGCAGCCTGTGCCGCGCTGGAAGGTGAACTTGGACAGCATTTCCTCGCGGATGCCGAAGGCCATGAGCAGGTCTTTGCGCGGCGTGTAGGTCTCGATGCAGTGCGGGCAGTTCTTGCGCAAGAGGCGCTGGCTCACCGAGGCTAAAAGCACAGTGGACACCAGGAAGGGCTGAATGCCCATCTCGATGAGGCGGGTTATCGCCGTGGCTGCGTCGTTGGTGTGCAGGGTGGTGAGCACGCGGTGGCCGGTGAGGCCCGCCTGCACGGCGATCTCCGCGGTTTCGCTGTCGCGCACCTCGCCCACCAGGATCACGTCCGGATCTTGGCGCAGAATGCTGCGCAGGCCAGAGGCGAAGGTCATGCCCGCCTTGCGGTTCAGCTGCACCTGCCGCACCGTGGGCATGCGGTATTCCACCGGGTCTTCCAGGGTGACGACGTTGATGTCCGGCGTGTTGATGTGCTTCAAGAGGGCGTAGAGCGTGGTGCTTTTGCCGCTGCCCGTGGGGCCTGCGGCCACGATGAGCCCGTAAGGCTTCACCGCTGCGGCTTCGATCTTGGAGCGGTCCAGGGCGGAAAGGCCGAGCTCGCCCAGGTTCAGGCCGTGGGCGTTGCGCTCAAGCAGACGCAGCACCAGGTTCTCGCCGTGCACAGTTGGCAGTGAGGACGCGCGCACGTTGAATTCCCTGCGCTGGGTGACGAAAGTGAAGCGTCCGTCCTGGGGGATCTTGGACACGGCGATGTCCATGTTGCCCATGATCTTGAGGCGCGAAACCAGGGGCAGAAAGCTGGCTTTGGGCGGGGCCGGAATCATGCGCAGCTTGCCGTCCACGCGGAAGCGCAGCTGGATGCTGTCCTTTTCCGGGCTGATGTGCACGTCGCTGGCGTGCTCTCGCACGGCCTGGCTGAGGATGGAGTTCACCATGCGTATGACCGGGGCCTGTGAGGCCTGGTCCTGCAGGGCGTCGATGGCGATGTCTTCGCGATCCTCGCCGCCCGGCTGGGTGGTGATGTCCGAATCGTCCTCGGTCATGCCGCCGAAAAGATCCTTCCCCTGCTCGCCGCGGCCATAGATGGCGCTGAAAAGCAGCTCGAAGTCGTTCTCGGAGCAGATGACCGGCTCCACCTCGTAATTGGTGGTGATCTCGACCGCATCCAGGGCGTTGATGTCCATGGGATCGGTCATGGCGATGAGCAGCAGATGCCCGCGCTTGGACAGGGGCACCAGGCGGTGGCGCTGGGCCAGCTCCTCCGGCAGGAAGGAATCGATGCGGTCTTCGTAGGGGTGCTTGTCCGGCGTGTAACGGTCGATGCGCAGCTGCTGGCTCACCGAGTCGATGATGATGGTCTCTTTAAGGATGCCCGACTGCGTGAGGTATTGGCCGAGCTTCATCCCGGACTTCTTCTGCCCCGCGAGCGCGGCCTCCAGCTGTCCCTCGGTGAGGGCTCCGGCCTCAATGAGCAGTTCGCCCAGTCGTTTGCGTTCCCGTCTCACGTGTTCCGTCCTGGCCTGCAGCCGGTGGCTACTGGCGCTCCGGGCTGAAGGAGGCTTTCTGGGCCAAGTGGCGTGGCTTGTCCCCGTCCTGCTTGTCGGCCAGGGCCGCCCGGGCGGGGGCGCTCTCTTGCTTCTGCGAGGTTTCAACCTGCATCTGGGTCGGGCGCGGGGTTTCAACTGCGTCGCGCATGGCGGGCCCCTGGTCGTGGTGGGGCAAAAGGGAAACGCGCCCGGTTTTGGGCTGGTCGATGGTTTCTTGAGCGGGCTCCACTGCGGGCGACAAGCTCAGGCCGTCGGTGGAAAGGCTGGTTGCGGGGGCCTGCATCGCGCTTGCGGCGGCTGGGGCGGCCAGCTGGCTCTGAGGCGCTGCGGTGCCAAGCACAGGGCCAGCGGCGCCAAGGGAGAACCACAGGGCGCCAAAGCCCAGGCACAGGGTGGCAAGGGCGGCCAAGCCGACGGTGCGGCGCGCATTGTGCTTGTGTTCGCCGCCGCCCTTGGGCACGGCGCGAACTTCGGAAAGGCCCACGCGGTTCTTGCCGCGCACAAGCATTTCAAGCAGGGCCATGTGGCACAGGCGCACGGTCTTGCGGGGCGAGCCGCCGGAGGCCATGTGGATGGCCAGCATGGCCAACTGGCTGAAGCGCACCTGGGGCTCGGGGCCTCCTGCCGCAACGGTCAGCCTGTGGAGGATCATGCGTCGCGTCTCGGCCAGGGAAAGGGGCGTGAGCCTGCGGCGCACGTTGATGCGGTCCGCCAGGTTGGGCATGGCGTCGATCATGGGCTCCAGCTCTCGCTGGCCGAAGATGACGATCTGCAGGAGCTTCGAGGAGTTTGTCTCGTAGTTCAGCATTTCGCGCAGGATCTCCAGGTTCTCCGGGGAGATCTTCTGCCCCTCGTCGATGACCAGGATCACCAGGCGCTTTTCCACCAGGCCCAGGCGGAACAACTGCTGCTTGAGCGCCTCCTTGAGGGCCCAGATGCCCATGCCCAGGTCGGCGCTCTGGCCGGAGACGCTGGCCAGGATGACGCGCAGAAACTCTTCGCTGGTGGCGAAATGCGGGTCCAGCAGCAGGTGCACGTCCGTGGCCTTGTCCTGGGCGAAGGAGCGCAGCAGCCCGCGGCACAGCGTGGTCTTGCCCGTGCCGATTTCGCCAGTGACGAGGTTCATTCCCCGGCGCAGGCGCAAGGAGATTTCCAGGTCCTGCATGCAGGTGGCGTGCTGCCGGGTTTCCAGCAAAAAGCTGGGATCCGGCGAGTTGGAGAAGGGCTCGCGCTGGAAGCCTGGGCCTGCGTAGTGGCTCATGTGCGTCCTCCGATGGCGGGCCTGGCCGCCTTGGCCTTGACGAGGGGGGCTTGACCCGTCTCGCCGGGCGCTTCTAGGGGGAAGTTGTTTGCACTTTTGCTGGCGGACTGCGGCGCGCCGGGCGCGGGGAGAACGGACAGTGTCAGGAACATGGGCGTTTTGCCGGGAATCAGCAATTCTCGAACGCTGGAGCTGTCGTGGATGATCACCTTGGGCGTGGCCTCAGGGGCCCGGGACTTGCCGCCTGACTTGCCTCGCGCCGGGCTGTCCAGCTCCTTTTCCAGCTCGCTCGCCGCCTTGCGCGCGTCCTTCAACTCATTTTCCAACTCTTCGTAGCTCTTCTGGCGCTCCCCGGCCTTCCAATCGGCCAGCACGGTGGGCGTGATGAAGATCATGAACTCGTCCTTCAGGTCGTCCTTGCCCTGGCTTTTGGCCAGCCAGCCAACGCCCGGCACGTCCATGACTCCGGGAATGCCCGCTTCCCTCAACTGCTTGCGCAGCTTGGACAGGCCGGAGATGACCACGGTTTCGCCGTTTCTGGCGATGAGCGTGGTCTCGGTCTTCTTTTTAACGATGTACGGGTTGCCGGAAACCTCGCGCGAGGTGTCCACCTCGTCCTTCTGGACCAGGATGGTGAGCTTGATGAACTCGTCGTCGATGATGTGCGGAGTGATTTCAAGCCGCAAGAGGGCGTCCTGAAAGTTCACCGAGGTGGTGATGTTGGTGCCCGTCCCGGTGATGCTCTGGTAGGGCACGCGCTCGCCGGCCTCGGTGTAGGCCTTCTGGTTGTCCATGGTGGAGATGGACGGGCTGGAGATGATGTTCAGCTTGTTCTCGGTGGCCAGAGCCTGTAGCTGGGCCTCCAGGATGTTGCCGCCGATTTTGCCGAATGTCATGTCCAGGGCCATGCCTGTGCCGGTCTTGACCACGCCCGTGGCGGGCAGGTTGACGCCCAGGGGACCCTGGGTTCCGGTGTTCAGCACGGCCTTGCTGGTGGTGGAGGTTGCGGTGCCGGTGGTGGTGCTGCTTTCAAGGGCGCTGCCGCCGGCCATGCCCAGCTTGTTGCCGCTGCGCACCGAGGCGGCGTAGTTGCCGCCCCAGAGGATGCCGAGATCCCGCGCCACCTGCTTGGTGGTCTCCACTATGTGCGCCTTGAGCTTGATCTGGGAGCGGGGCGAGTCCAGCCTGCTGAGCAGGCGGGTAACTTTCTGGATGTCCGTGTCCACGCTTTGAATGATGAGCGAGTTGGTGAGATCGTCCACCTCGACGCTGCCCAGGGTCTTGCCGTCCTTGTCCTTGGTCAGGGTTTTTTCCAGGGTGGGCTTGATGAGCTTGGCGTCGGCGAAGCGCACCTTGGCCACGCTGGTGGTGAGCGGCTCCTCCTTGAAGCGCATCTTGCGCAGGATGCTGGCGCTCTTCATGGCCGATTCAAGCTCCATGTTGGCCTTGAGATCCGTCAGCGACATGACGCGGATGGTGTCCCCGTCGAAATTGTAGGTCAGGTTGTTGGAGGAGAGGATCCCTGCGAAGACCTCGTCCCAGGGGCGTTCCACGATGTTCAGGTTCACTGTGCCGGAAACGCCGGGGGACAGGACGATGCTCTTGCCCGCCGCGCGCGAAAGAGCCTGCAGCACGGCCATGATGTCGGCGTTGTGCATGCGCAGGCTGATGCGCCAGGTGGGCAGGCTGCTGGCCGGGCCAAGGCGCGGAGCCTCGACTTCAGGCTTGTCGATGACCTGGGGCGGTTCGGTGAGGGCGAAGTGGCCCCGGGGGGAATGCCCCTGGGACTGTTTCTCCATGGCCTTCCAGGTCTCTGCCATGTCCTCCACTGTGCCCGGCTCCGGCTGCTTCTGCGCGGCGCAGCCAAGGGCGAGGACGGCCAAAAGCGCGACCAGGAGTCCTAAAGTTGTGGTTGGCTTTCGGTTCATCGTTTTTTGACCACCCGTATACGGATCTTGTCCGTGTCGTCCTCCACAAGGGGAACGCGTTTTGTGAACTTGCGCCCGGTGGAGCCATCCGTTCGCTCCAGCAGCACGCTGTTCTTGTCGATGGCCTGAACCAGGTAACCGCCCTCCGCCAGTTCGTCGCCCAGGGCGTATTCCACTCCGTTGATCACCGCGAGGATCTTCTGGCCGATCTTAAGATAGCCGGAGTAGACGATCTCCGCCGCTCCGCCGCTCAGTCCGCGGTCATCTTCTTGCGAAAGGCCGCCCTGGCCGGCATAAAAGGGGTCGCCGGTGGCGTTGTCCGTCAGCAGTTCGATGCGGTAGGCCTTTTCGCTGGGCAGTTTGGCCTGCTCCACGCTTTTGGTCAACTCGTCCATGTTCAGTTGTGCCGCAGCGGGGCCACCCGGCGCCTGGAGCGTCGAGGGGGTGGAGAAATGCATGGCTCCCGCCACCACAACCGTGGCGGCCAGAACGCCAAGCATTATTTTTTCCCGTTTCTCCATGCCGTGTGCAACCGCGCTCTTTGCTGAAATGTTCGTGGCCGAGTCTGACCGAAATTTTTGCCTGAGCCCGTCTAGCCGCCGAGGACCACACGCAGCTGCACCATCATCTCCAGACGTCCGTCCACCGCGCGAATCTCCACCTTCTCCAGACGCGAGAGGCTGGGCATGCGGTTCAGCGCCAGCAGAAAGGCGCGCACCCCGTCGAGCTGGCCGGAAAAGACTCCCTGGGCCTGGATGGAGTCCGGCTCCTGGGCCATGCTGGCCACGTTCAGGGTCACGTCCAGGGGCTCTAAGCCCACCGCCATGGCCATGTGCCCCAGCTGCTCGGTGATGAGGTACGCCTGGGCGCGCGGCACCGGCTCCGCCTTGGGCGGCAGCAGTTCTTCCAGGGCTGGGTTGTTGGCGTTCTGCTTCAGGCTGGCCAGCGCGGGCATGAGTTTTTGCTTGCGCTCGATCTTGGCCTTCTCGTTCAAGATTTCCTTGTCGAGTTTGCGGCCTTCAAGCAGCGGCATCACGGTCATCAGGTAGACTGCGGCGGCCAGCAAGAGCGCGCCAATGCCCACGCGAAGGCCAAGCTGGCGCAGCTCCGGGGTCAGCTGAATCTGCATGTTGAGCGAAAGGGGCATCACTTCACCCCCACATGCATGACGAAGTACAATACCTGCCCGCCGGTGCCCAGCTCTTTCAGGCTCGATTCGTTGACAACGGGCATTTGAAACATGGGGGAGCCTTGAAGGTTGATGACGAAGCGGGAAAGGGCGGCGTCGAAGCCGGACCGTTCGCCAGTGACCACGCCTTCAACAGTGATGGAGCCCTGGGAGCCCACTGCTGGCTTGGCCCCCTGAGTCTGGGCCTGGACTGGTGGAGTCGGCGCTCCGGGTTTGGCCGCCTCCGGGGCGGGGTAGTCTGTGGTGAGCGTAAGAATCTTGATGTTCTCCGGCGCGCGGCGAGAAATATCGGCCAGGGCCGCAGGGGCCAAAAGCCGGGAAGCGGCGACGCGCAGGGCCTCCTGGCGCTGGATGTACTGCTGTGCCGTGAGCTTGAGGGCGCCTTCGTCGGCCAACGGGCCAAGGGAGTCCGTCTGGGTTTTGAGGGCTTCCAACGATATGCGTTTGGCGGTGTTGGCCCGTTCCAGCACCACGCCTGCGGCGGCGATGAGAACCATGACGCCGGCGAGCCCGAGGATGATGCCGCGGGTGACCGCGCGTTTGGCGGCCAGGGCCGTGCGCACCTTGTAGTTCTCCATGAGGTTGATGCCCTTGTCCGGCATGGCCAGGGCGGCGGCCAGGGCGGGCCCCATGGCCATGCGGTCCTCAAGGGGCGCGCTTTGCGCATCGGCATGAAGAATTGCGGCAGGGTCGAAGATCACGGGCGTGAAGCCCAACTGGGTGGCCAGGGCCTGGGCGATGGCCGGTGCTGCAAAGATCTCGCCGCTGAGGTGCAGGGCATCGCAGCGCACCTGCTGGCTGCTGGCGTAATATTCAAGGGTGCGCTCCACCTGCCGGGCCAGGCGCTCGATAGCCGGGGCGATGGCCTCGATCATTTGTTCGGGCGGGAGCAGATGCCTCGGCGAGGCGAAGTCCGGGCGCGGGCCGCCAAAAAGCACATGGCGCAGCAGCGCGTGGGCCTGGTCGATACTCAGCGGCGAGAGCGGCTCCAAGACCGGCTCGTGGTCTGCCTCGGCAGCGCCTGGCAGCGGCAGTTCCAGGTCGTCCAGCGCGGCGGGCTTGGGCTTGGACAGGGCATGGAAATACTCTGTCAGGGTTTCGGCCATGCTGCCCGCGCCGGAGCGGATGAACCGGCTGAAGAGCAGTCGGTCCTTGGTGTACAGGCCGATGGCCGAGAAGTCTGGCTCCACGTGGATATTGGCGGCTAGGGCGTATCCTGCGGGAGCGCCAGGCTGGCGGTACAGGGACATGAGCGAGTTGGGGATGGCCGTGACCCCGTTTAAGGGGAGCCCCGCCTCTTGGAAGGCGTCTCGCAGCCGCTCCACGTCGGAGCGACGGGCCAGGCAGGTGAGGACGTCCAGCCGGGGGGCCTTGGGGTCGGCGGTATGGCCCAGCACCAAGTAGTCCAGTGCGTATTCGGCCTCGGCGAACTTTTTTTCCTTTTGCAGGGTCCAGTACACTGCGGCATCAAGCTTTCCGCCGGAGAGCTTGGGAACGGTCAGCACGTTGAGGTCCAGGTCGGAGGAGCGCAGCACGGCCCAGGCGTCCGCGTTGGCGGGGCCGTAGCCAAGGGTGGCGAGGCTCGTGCGCAGCAGGGCCGGGAAGCCCGTCTCTCCCGGGGCTTGGTCTGGCTTCATTGGGAAGCGTCTGGCCGCAATGACTGTGCCATGCGCGCGTTTGATCACGGCCAGGCAAAGGTTGGGGCCGGATACGCTGACGCCGATGCTGAAGGGCTTGCTGCTGGTCCCGAAATGCAGCTTCGTGCACCAGAAGGACTTGGGGCCTTGGCCGGAACCGGTGGGGCAGCCTGCGGCCTTTGCTCCACTGCGGCTCAGAAGATCACCAAGGGAAATCTTACGTGTCCAGAGGCTGCCTTGCGTCTTTGGGAGAGCCTGCGGCGCGTCGGCCTGGGCCGGAGTGCCGGTGCTGGGTTCTTCCATGGGCTGCGTCTGCTGGGGACCGGGCTGCGCAGATTTGCCGCTGTGGGCTGGGCCGGAGAAGAGGTTGCGCAGGGAGATGCCGCGGGTCCAGAAAGAACCCGGGGGGGGAGGTGTTCCGCCCTCGGGGGAGGGGGGCGAAAGGGCTTCTCCGCTGCGGATTGTGCGCAGCAAGTGCTCTGTGGAGTTCAGCCGTTTCTTGAGATTCACTTTCGCCCCTGTTGCCGGTTGGCGCATATCAGCAAGAAATAATGCAACATTTGTCTGGCAACGGCGGTGCAAAGCAAACGCGTGCGGGTTATCTGGAAATCCTATGCAGATTAATGTGACAATTTCTACACTATTAATTATTTCCAAATGAGAATTAGTATTGGCCGCAGAAAAATGTCAAGCTCAAAATGGCCGTGGCTGCGCTGGCATGCAGGGCTTTGCGGCTTTACTGCCCGGCCTTCGCGGGCAAGACTCGCGCACGCGAAAGTGTGACGGAAGATGCGCCTGCGGTTTACAGCAGACATAAAGTCAGATAGATAATACACCGAATAGTAGTGTCAGCTTCTATACTGCGGAGGGCGCATGAGCCAGACGAATATTTTGCTTGAGTCCGGCACCAACGAATTGGAGCTGGTGGAGTTCTTCATCGACGAGAAGGACGAGGCCACCGGCCAGACCTATCGGGGATTTTATGGCGTCAACGTCGCCAAGGTTCTTGAAATCATCCGCATGCCTGTTGTGACGCAACTGCCTGAAATTCCGCACCCTTCTGTGCTTGGGGCTTTTAACCTCCGCTCACGCATCATTCCCCTGGTGGACCTGGCCCTGTGGCTTGGCAAGAAGATGGACTCCGCCAAAGCGGACACCAAGGTAATAGTCAGCGAGTTCAACCGCATAACCTCGGCCTTCATGGTCTCCGGCGTCACACGCATCCACCGCTTGAGCTGGACCCAGGTGGAGGCTCCGGGCAAGCATCTTAACGAATACTCCGGCAACAGCGTCACCGGCGTTGTGCGCTTCGACGACCGCATCCTGCTTATTCTGGACATGGAGAAGATCCTGGCCGACCTGAACCCTGGCCTGGCCATGAAGATCGAGGACGCTGCCATGGAGGAAATCCAGCAGGCCAAGAAGCCGGTCAAAAAGGAGCACTACCGCGCCCTCATCGCTGATGACTCCACAAGCATCCGCCGCATGATCGGCACCATGCTGGAAAAGGCCGGGTTCGAGGTCACGCAGACCGTCAACGGCCAGGACGCCTGGGATGCGCTGCTTGCCCTCAAGAGCAAGGCCGCCCAGGAGAATGCGCCGCTTACTGACTATGTGGACATCCTGGTGTCGGACATCGAGATGCCCATCATGGACGGCCATAACCTGACCAGGCGCGTGAAGGAAGATCCCACTCTGAAGGCGCTGCCCGTGATCCTGTTCTCCTCGCTCATAACCGACCGGTTGCGCCACAAGGGCGAGAGCGTGGGGGCCGATGATCAGGTGTCCAAGCCCAACATCACCGACCTCACCAGGCGGGCCTTCGAACTCATCGCCGAGCGCCAAGGCATCAGCCTGTAGCCGCGCGCAGAAGCAACAGTAAAGAATCACGCCAATAAAGAGGCCGGAGGGAACGCATTCCCCCCGGCCTCTTTCGCTTTCTGATTGCCGGCCTCAGTCCTTGCGCGCTCCCCAGTTCTTGAGGATGCCCTCGCGCATGCGCTCCACCCACTGGTCCATGGCCTTCTCAGCTTGGCCGAACTTCTCGAAGTTGGCGGTGTCGTATTTGTCCCCCTCTACATGGTCTGCGAAGAGTCCGATGCTCTCGCCCGTGGCGGCGTCGGAGAAGCGGAACTCCATGCTGCAGGCTCCCACGTTGGGGTCGGCCGCGCCGCTGGCCTTGCGCCCCAGGGTCATGAGCATGCCCACGGGCATGACGCTGGAAATGGTGTTCATGGTTGGGTTGCTGGGACGAACCCAGGTGATTGCGGTCGAGATGCGCATGACATGCGGCCCGGCTTCCGTGGCGATGGGGAACGCGATGCTTCCCATCGTCTTTGCAAGCACTTGGTCGAAATATGCGGCCAGGGCGGACAGCTCCTCTGGTGAGACGCCGGATTCTCTGGCTATGGCCGTGGCCTGCCAGACCACGGTTTTGTCGAGCAGCACGGCGGTGTAGCGCTTGGGGTCGACGCCGAGCTTGCGCCAGGCGAGGCGCTCTGGGTGGCCTGGGACCTGCGTCATCTTGCCGTACTCCTTGCCGAGGAAGTGGTCCCTGGCTGGGTCTCCGGTGACGCCGGGCTTGGCTGGAGCGCAGGCACAGAGGATGAGAAACAGAGCCGGCAGGGCGAGGCGGATATACTTCTGCATTGAGCCTCCTGACGTGGCGGTTGAGTTGCCGCTAGATGGGCTTGTTCATGGTTGGTTTCTCCATACAGCAGGTTGCGCTCTGCCGCCACTTCCTTCCTCTCCATCTGGCTTCATCCCGCCGTATGTATTGCTCGGGGAGGCGGTCATCGACACGCCGCTTGCGCCGGAGGAAGATGATTTCCTCTAGCGTAGCGGCAAGATCATGTCCAAGTCCTGTCGAAACTTATGATGAGCGCTAGCCAAAAGAAAAGGCCGGAGGGAAAATGTCACTCCGGCCTTTTTCATCGTTCGTTGACGGGCGCTACTGGGCGCGTGCGCCCCAGATGCGCAGGGCGCTGTCGCGCAGCATCTCCGCCCAGGTGAGCCCGGCCTTTTCGGCCTGGCCCAGGGCGTGGAAGTTGGCTGAGTCGTACTTGTCGCCATCCTTGTGATCGGCGAACAGGCCTAAGGTCTGGCCGGTGACGGCGTCGGAGAAGCGGATTTCGATGGAGCAGGAACCGACGTTGGGGTCCGCGCTGCCTGCGGCCTTCCTGCCCAGGGTCATCAGGATGCCCACGGGCAGCACGCTGGTGAGGGTGTTTCTGGTGGGGTTGCTGGCCTTGACCTGGGTGATGGCGGCGGAAATGCGCATGGTGCGCGGCGCCGCAGTGTCCTTGATGGGGAAATCGATGGACTGCATGGCGCTCTTGAATTCCGCGTCGATGTGCTTGGCCACGGCTTGCAGCTCGTCCTTGGACACGCCTGTGTCCTTGGCAATGGCGTCGATCTGCCAGATCACCGTGGGGTCGATGAGCACCGCGCTGTAGTCCTTGGGGTTGAACTGCGGGCTGCGCCAGCTGAAGCGGTTCTGTGCACCGGCAACAGGCGTCATCTTGCCGAACTCCGCCCCCAGGAAATGCTTGGAGGCTGCGTTGTCAGCGGGCGAAGGCCCGGTGTTTGAAGCGCAAGCGCACAGCAGGAGGACTAGAAGGGGCAGGACAAGGCGTGCAAGATGTCGCATGCGGGCTCCTTGGGCGTATCGTTTGCATTGCTGCCGGGTGGCGGGATTGCCACCGGCTGGAGCGCTTTGGGGGGCTTGGTTTGGCCGCTACTCGCCTTCCTTCACGTAGCCGCAGTCCTTGTTCGGACAGGCGATGTGCGGGCCCTTGGCCTTGGTGTTCTTTTCCACCAGCAGCGGCGCGGCGCATTGCGGGCAGGGGCCGGGCACCGGGCGGTCCCACAGGCTGAAGGTGCAGTCCGGGTAGCGCGAGCAGGAGTAGAACACCTTGCCGCGGCGCGAGCTCTTCTCGACCATCTCGCCCGTGCAGCCGGGCTGCGGGCAGGCTATGCCCGTGGGCAGCGGCTCGGTGTGCTTGCAGGCCGGGTAGCCTGTGCAGGCGATGAACTTGGTGCCGCGCCGCGCGGTCTTGATGACCATGGGCTTGCCGCAGTCCGGGCAGGTGCCTGCCGGGATCTCCTCCGGCGCTTCCAGAATCACGATGGCGCCGAACTCGTCGCGCTTGAAGTTTTTGATGTTCTTGCACTTGGGGTAGCCGGTGCAGCCCAGGAACGGATCATGGGAGCGGCCTTTGCGCGGGATCTTCACGGCAAAGGGCTTGCCGCACAGGGGGCAGGGGATGTCGGTGATCTCGTCGCGCGCCTTGTCCACAGGCAGAATGTTGCCCTGGTCGTCGCGGGTGAACTCGCGGATGGCCTTGCAGTCCGGGTAGCCGGAGCAGCCCAGGAACTCGCCGTTCTTGCCGAACTTCACGTGCATGGGCTTGCCGCACTCCGGGCAGGGCACGCCGGAGTCGATGGTGGCGCGCTGCATCTCGGTTCCGGCCTTTTCCAGCGCCGGAATGAACTCGACCATGAACTCCTCGATGACCGCTTCCCAGGTGCGCCCGCCAGCGGCGATCTCGTCCAGCTTGGACTCCATGCCCGCGGTGAAGCCGATGTCCATGAGGGTGGCGAAGTGGGACACGAGCTTATCGCTCACGGTGCTGCCCAGTTCGGAGGGCGCGAAGCGCTTCTCCTCCATGGTCACGTACTCGCGGTCCTGCAGGGTGCTGATGATGGCGGCGTAAGTGCTGGGGCGGCCGATGCCTTCCTCTTCCAGCGCCTTGACCAGCGTGGCTTCGGTGTAGCGCGGGGGCGGCTGGGTGAACTTCTGCTCGCTGCTGAGATCCTCAAGCCTGAGCGCCTCGCCGATGGTCAGCTTGGGCAGCTGTTCGCTGCCGTTCTCGGCCTCGGCGTCCGGGTCCGGGGCTTCCAGGCCCTGCACCTTCAAAAAGCCGGGGAAGAGCAGACGCTCGCCCTTGGCCCGCCACAGGGTCGCGCCGTTCTTGGCCGTCACCGTCGTGTCGTGGAAGCGCGCCGGGGTCATCTGCGAGGCCACGAAGCGCCGCCAGATGAGCTGGTACAGCTTGAACTGGTCGGCGGGCAAAAACTGCTTCACGCTCTCCGGCGTCAGGGCCACATCGACCGGGCGGCAGGCTTCGTGGGCGTCCTGCGCGCCGTCCTTGGTCTTGTAGGTCTTGACCTTGGCCGGGGCGTAGTCTTTGCCGTAGGCGGAAAGGATGAACTCCTGCGCGGCCTTTTTGGCCTCGTCGGCCACGCGCACCGAGTCGGTACGCATGTAGGTGATGAGCGCAACGGTTCCCTTGTCGCCCAGCTCCACGCCTTCGTAGAGCTTCTGGGCCGCGCCCATGGTCTTCTTGGCCGGATAGCCCAGCGCGCGGTTGGCCACCTGCTGCAAGCTGGATGTGGTGAAGGGCGGCGGGGCGCTTTTGCTGCGCTCCTTCTCGTCCACGGCCTCCACAGAGAACTGCCCGGCGCGCACGCTCGAAACAAGCGCGTCTGCGGCGTCCTTGCTGCCGATGTCCTTCAGGCCCGGCGCAACGGTTTTGCTGCCCACCTTCCAGAGGTCGGCGCGGAAGGGCGGCGGATTCTCGCCAGCCAGCTTCACCTTCAGCGCCCAGTGCTCCACGGGCTCGAAGGCGCGGCGCTCGCGCTCGCGGTCCACAATCAGCCGCAGGGCCACCGACTGCACGCGCCCGGCGCTGATGCCGCGCTTCACGTGCTTCCAAAGGATGGGGGAAATCTTGTAGCCCACGAGCCGGTCGAGGATTCTGCGCGCCTGCTGCGCGCCCACCAGGTCGGTGTTGATGGGCCGGGGGTTCTCCAGCGCCTCTTTCACCGCGCGGGCGGTGATCTCGTTGAACTGGATGCGGCTGACGTTCTTGTTCTGCCCTTTGATGAGCTCGGCTACGTGCCAGCCGATGGCCTCCCCCTCGCGGTCGGGGTCGGGTGCCAGGTAGACATGGTTCGCGGCCTTGGCTGCCTTGCGCAGGCGGCCCACGATGTCTTCCTTGCCTTTGATGATCTCGTAGCGCGGCGCGTAGCCGTGCTCCTCGTCCAGACCCATGTCGCCCTTGGGCAGATCGCGCACGTGGCCTACGGAGGCCTCGACCGCGTAGTCTTTGCCGAGGAATTTGCCGATAGTCTTCACCTTTGCGGGTGACTCAACGATGATGAGATCTTTTGTCATAATGCGGCAGGCTATAGCCACCTGGGCGCGGGTTGGCAAGGGGCTGGGGTGGGGGATTGATGCGAATGGCATGGTGCTGTATAGGCCGAGTTGTTTCTTTGGTGTCGTTTAGTTAGGGGTTGCGGTGTGGAGTCTACATCCAGGCGAATATAAGATTGGGGGGGGGAGTGAAGTATACGGACTCAAAGATTGACAAGAAGTTGAGGGGTTGGTTTGTCAACGATAATACAAAGGCATTGCTGCGCGGTATCAAGCTAGCGGTTGGCGGCTTGAGAGGGCTCAACTGTCTTGATGTTGGTTTTGAGTATCCGATCGCCGCGTTTTCGGGGCGGAATGGTGCGGGGAAGTCAACAGTTCTAGCGCTGGCGTGTTGCGCATACCACAATCGAAAGGGTGGCTATAAGCTGCGCAAGCGAACATTGCCGTACTACACGTTTTCCGATTTCTTTATTCAGCGCCGTGAGGAGTTGCAGCCGCAAGGTGTTGGAATAGTTTATCGCATTGCGCACGATGGGTGGAAGAAAACAGAAGAGAGACCTGATGGAGTTGGAATTGGGTCGCAGGTACGAAAAAAGAATTTTGGAGGTAAGTGGAACGACTATGATCAGAGGGTAAAGCGTAGTGTTGCATTCCTTGGAATTGAACGAATTGTCCCACATAGCGAACGCAGTCAGTCAAGATCGTATGTGAGATCTTTTCGAGATGCATCGATAAAAGGCTGGGAGGTCAGCGTCAAGGAGATAGTTGGGTGTATACTGAACAAGAACTATGACGAATTGAAATATCTGGAGTATTCAAAGTATAGTTTGCCAGTTGTCCGTTGTGGTGACCTTGTTTACTCTGGTTTCAATATGGGGGCCGGAGAAAACGCACTATTTGAGATTTTTGCTGCCATATACTCTTGTGGTTATGGCGGGCTGATTGTCGTTGATGAAATCGAACTCGGATTGCATGTTGAAGCTCAGCGAAAATTTGTTGAAAAGCTGAAAGACGCGTGTCTTATGAATTCTGTTCAAGTAATATGTACAACGCACTCTAAAGACATTCTTGACTGTTTGCCTCTGGATGCACGCTTTTATATCGAAGCTGTTTGTGGGAAAACGAAGGTGACACATGGGATATCTTCAAGCTTTGCATTCTCTAAAATGAGTGGGCTTAATGCCAGAGAAATAGATATTCTCGTGGAGGACGACGTGGCTGAAGCATTGTTGCTTGCCGCATTGCCCGCATCTATTCGTTCCCGGTCAAATATTAAGCCCATTGGCTCAGCCTCGGCCCTTGCCCGACAATTGGCGTCAGCATACGTTCGAGGTGAGGATCGACCTATTTTAGCGGTTTTTGATGGTGATCAGCGGTCGAAGGAAAAAGATAATATCGGACATGCAAAAGGGATGGCGGAGAATCCTGGCGAGGATTTCGAATCCTGGATCAAGGGAAGGATGACGTATTTGCCCGGAACAGAGTGGCCTGAGTCGTGGCTCGTAAAAAATTGCCAGGCAAACGTTGAAGTTCTTTCCGGGATGGTCTCCTATGCAACTGATGATCTGCTCCAAGCTTTGATAAGTGGTTTGTCGCAGCCGCGCCACAAAGAGATTCTATATGTTGCGAAGGCACTTGGTCTGCCGAAAGGTCAGTGTATCCAGTTGCTTGCTCTCTGTGCATCTCAGCACACCCGAGAAGAGTTTGAGCCACTAGTTGCCTTGGTGTCTGGTCTGATAGATCGTTGATTTTTGGGGGCGCATTGCTGAGCGTAAGTTGATGGCCATGTTCTTCATACACCCCCCCCCGCCTCATCTCTGAGCCGGGGGCTTTCATTTTCCATCGTCGAGCGGCGCTTACTGGGGTGGCTCGATGCCGCGCAACTGCTTCTGCGCCTGCTGGATGAACGGCGGGGGATCGCCTAGCCAGGTGGTGGCGGCGTCTTTGGTCAGCAGGGCGTAAAGGGCCTTGCTCTTCTCGCCGTAAAGGATGTCGATGTTGTTCTCT
>NZ_JAUYFU010000040.1 GCF_030689645.1 Humidesulfovibrio sp. | reverse complement strand
AACACTTATTACAATACGATAGACGCACTTGCATTAAAAGCCACTGATCCGACTGGCACAATAAGTATTACCAATCAAACGCCCTCTTCATCAAATTTGGTAGTGAGTGCGATTACACCTCCAAGCCTCAGCAAAAGCTTTTCCAGTAACACACGTTGGGTAGGTCAGAATTCCACGTTAACCATCCGAATTCGAAATAATGATCTTAATTATGATTTGACTCAAGTAAGTCTTACAGATAACTTGCCGACAAACGTGAAAATTGCTGGCACACCAACTGTTACATATTCTGCAAATTGCGGAGCGCCAACCATTACTGCTTCTGCAGGAAGTTCATTCATTACGGTTAGTAACGCAACAATCCCCAAGAACACTTTTTGTGATATTGGTGTCAATGTTACTTCTGATACAGCCGGTGTTTATTTAAATTCGATTCCCGCAAGAGCGATCACGACGCAACAGGGTGTTACAAATAGTTCGGCTGCCTCTGCACCGATAAATTTTCAATCCATCGGAATGACAAAATCATTTGCAGTTGGTAATATGGTTGTGGGGGGAACAACAACCATGAGCATTTTAATGCAGAACCCCACCCCCTCACCTTATACTTCAGTTGCTTTTACAGACACACTGCCGAGTGGACTAACCGTTGTTTCTTCAGATTCTTCACAATGCGGTGGAACAGTAACAATTGGTTCCGGTGGACAGTCACTATCTCTTAGTGGAGGAACAATTCCAGCCGGAAGTACCACAACGCCTGGGGCGTGTACCATCACCGCCACAGTAACAGGCTCCATTGCAGGGTCTTTCACCAATACGATTCCAGTTAATTCGATTACGACAGACACATCAGGTGTGACGAACGTGACTGATGTTTCATCAAACATCACCATATATAACCCTGGTGCTGGAATCACAAGCCGATCAAAGGCTTTTAGTCCAGCGACCATTAAAGTGGATGGAATTTCTACATTAACTATTAGAGTAAGAGCACCTGCAGATACTCAATTGACTGGTTTTTCAATAAGTGATTCTTTACCAATTGGGGTGCGAG
>NZ_JAUYFU010000030.1 GCF_030689645.1 Humidesulfovibrio sp. | reverse complement strand
CGCCATCGGAGGCATATGCCGTTTCGATCTGGAAGTTGGCTTCACCGGAGACTGTCCGCGGGAGCAGTCCTTGGAACTGCTCGCAGCCGTAAGAGAGAACCCCAAAGCCGCAGTTGATGCGTTGTGCGAGGCAACAAGCATCAAGAGTCCGCGGGAAAACTTTTCCGCAGCCGTCGCGATCTCGAACGCGCTATACGTTTCTGGCGAACTCAAGGTGTCGGCCAACCTTGATAACCTTTCGGACGTCTTGGAGATCAAGATCGCGGGTGGTCCTGGAAACAGTCATTTCTCCGAAAAGGAGCACGAGCTCATTCTCCTCCTCCAGCAGTTCGACTGGCCCTCCCGCGGAGAAATCAACACTGACGGCAGCAGCTTCTACGTCATCGCTGACTCGGATGAGCAGGTCATGTGGCTCGACGAGTATAACGGCTACGACACGATCTACCCCGGTTCAAGTTGGGGCTTCATCGCTTCTCATCTTGGAGAGGCAGAAGCCTGGGCAGCGGCGATGTATTGGGCCACTGACTTCGACGATCGGTACGAAGATTTCTGGCAGATGGTCGCGGATGGCTACTACGGGCGGCTCGACAACAACGAACTCAAGCGCTCCTGAATGCCAGCAGAACCGGCACATCTGTCTGCCGTAGCTTCAACGTAATTCAAGTTGGGTGCGAATTGCACTGGACGTTTGGACGAGTCAGCAGGAGACGAACATGAATGCAAAGGCGTTGGTGGCTAACCTGCCTGGGGTATACGCCCGAGCTCGCTGGCAACATGGAAACTTTCAGCGGCGAAGATCCCGCCGGATGGCTTGGGCGAGCTGTAGGAGTTCTTTTGCAAGACCTTAAGAGGCACTAGCTTTCAAGACTAATCCCGAGGCCACGCGTCGGGGGTAGCAATTGAGCGTTAGGGCACTCAAATCACGTCATCAACATCTAACAAAAGGCATACGCAATGAAGGCGACAAACCGCACTTACCACACTTTCGAGATCGGCGACATCCACGTCCAAAGCTACGGCGACATGAAGACGTGGGAAGCTTACAAAAACAAGGGCGACTACAGGCTCTGGTGCGGCTACGTTGAATTTCGCAAGAGCACATCATCTCTTGTCGCTAGCCGCGTCGCAGCACGGCTCATCGGCAACTGCGCGACCAGGGCCGACTACAAGCGCATCTTCTACAAAGCCGGGGTGCTCTCCGAAATCAAACCCGAGCTCTGAACGCTTACTCACACAGGCGTATCCTCCTGAGACCATTCAGGCCCATCGGTTGCGCGAGGATATCTCCTGTTCTCCTAGGCATGACGACAGCGGGAAAGGGATCATGGACAACATCGAATAGGCGTCACGATATCCTGCATGTTTCACGCGAGAGGACTGTGCCGCGTGGAACACATCAGGCGATTGTGCCTACAACAACCAACCACTGGAGATAGCGCATGTTTTTACACAATGACATCAAAGCAGCATTGAATGCCGACGAATTTCGCCGACACCTCCCCGAAGTCTACCCCAAATCC
>NZ_JAUYFU010000022.1 GCF_030689645.1 Humidesulfovibrio sp. | reverse complement strand
GGGTTCAAGGGGCAGCGCCCCTTGATTCTCTTTTCTTGTCCTACTCGGTTTCCAAGAACAGTTCGAACCCTGCCGAGCGCAGTTCACAGGCCGGACAGACGCCGCAGCCGTGCCCCCAGGGGTGTCGGTGGCCGCGCTCGCCCTTGTAGCAGGTGTGCGTGTGCTCAAGGATGAGATCTACCAGCGGCTGGCCGCCCAGTTCACGCGCAAGCCTCCAGGTCTGGGCTTTGGTGAGCCGCATGAGGGGGGTATCGATGACCAGGCGCGTTTCCATGCCGAGGTTCAGGGCCACCTGCAGGGCCTTCATAGTGTCGTCGCGGCAGTCGGGATAGCCGGAAAAGTCGGTTTCGCAGACGCCGGTGACGAGGTGCTTGAGCCCCCGGCGATAGGCTTGCGCCCCGGCCAGGGTCATGAACACCAGGTTGCGGCCAGGCACGAAGGTGCTTGGCAGGCCGCTTTGGGTCATGGCGATCTCAACGTCATGGGTGAGGGCGGTTTCGCCCAGTTGCTGGAATACGTTTAGCGTCAGCAGGGTGTCCTGGCCGAGCTTTTCCGACCAGTCGCGATACTGCTCGCGCAGGCGGGCAAGGACATTTGTGCGGCATTCCAGCTCGATGGAGTGGCGCTGGCCGTAGTCAAAGCCCAGGGTCTCCACCCGATTGAAACGGGAGAGCGCCCAGGCCAGGCAAGTTGTGGAGTCCTGCCCGCCTGAAAAGACCACCAGCGCGGTGTCGTTCGTCTGCATGGCTGCTCCTAGACGCCTCTGGCGTCCGGGTTCCAGATGAATTTGTGCTGCTGCAGGTTCAGGCGCAGGTCCAGGTTTTCCCCCAACATCCAGCGAGCCAGTTCCGCCGGGGCAACGCCGCCGAACAGCGGCGAAACGTTTACCGTGTTGCGGCTTGTGTCTATGCGCGGCAGCAGGCCCAGCATGTGCGTCCAGTCATCGCGGTCGGCGATGACGAACTTCACCTCGTCGCGCTCGCGCAGGCGTTCCAGGTTGACGATGTCCATTTTGTCGGACTCGCCGCTGCTTGGTCCCTTCATGTCCACGATGGCGATGACCTCCGGCGCGAGGACCGAGATGTCCAGGCTGCCGTTGGTCTCCACCAGCACGGTGCGCCCGATGCGGGCCAGGGCGTTCATGAGCTCCACTGCCTGCGGCTGGAGCAGGGGCTCTCCGCCGGTGAATTCGATGAGATTGTGCGCCAGGCCGCAATCCAGGGTGTCGATGCGTTCCAGCACCTGGCGCGCCGACAGGATCTCGCCGCCCTCGTAGGCGTAGGGCGTGTCGCACCAGTGGCAGCGCAGGTTGCAGCCGGTCAGCCGCACGAAGACGCAAGGCCGTCCGGCCCAGGTTGACTCGCCCTGTAGGCTCTTGAATATCTCGCAGACTTGGAGGCTCAAGGCTCTTCCCAGTAGGTGACCTCAGCCCCCGGCGTCTCGGTGATGCGGATGCGCGACACGCGGGCCTCTGGCGCGCATTGGGCCAGCCTGTGCGTCAGGTCTTGGTGCAGGTGCCGGGCGATGTTCTCCGCCGTGGGGTTCTGCCCGGAAAAGGGGGCCAGGTCATTCAGGCAGGCGTGGTCCAGGCTGGACAGAGCCTCTCGCAGCATCAGCTTGATGTCCCGGAAATCCATGCCCATGCCGATTTTGTCCAGGTCCTGGCACAGAATGTAGGCCGTGACGCCCCAGTTGTGGCCATGGGTGTTCTTGCAGTTGCCGGGATAGCCGTCCAGCCGGTGGGCGGCGCAGAATTCCCCGCGCACGCTGAGTTCATAGTTGCGTTTCATGGCGTGATGCTACGGTCTCCGGTTGGTGGTCGTCAATACGGGGTTACAGCCCCCAGGCATATGCCGCCATTGACAGCACGCCATACGTATATCCATCGTGCAGGATACGTCCAGCGTCATCCCGCCCAGCTCCAAGAGTCACCAAGAGCGGCAGGAAGTGGTCCGCCGTGGGGTGGTTCCTGGGGCCGCTGGGACCTTCTTCAAGATAGCGCAAAAGCGGGTCAGTGTCTCCCGCCTCGATGCGCGCGGTGAGCCAGTCTGCAAAGGCCTTGGCGTAGGGGACTGGGGCTTCCGTCATGTCGTGGCTGAATACTTCACGCAGGTTGTGGGTGGCGTTTCCGCTGGCCATGATAAGCACGCCTTCCTCGCGCAGGGGGGCGATGGCCCGGCCCAGGGCCAGATGGTGCGCCGTGGACCGGCGCGAGCTGATGGACAACTGCACCACCGGGATGTCTGCCTGCGGGTACATGAGGCTGAGGGGCACCCAGGCGCCGTGGTCCAGGCCGCGGTTTTGGTCCAGTTCCGCCGGGATGTCGGCTTCGGCCAGCAGGGCGGCGGTCTTTTGCGCCAGATCAGGGGAACCGGGAGCCGGGTAGGTCATGGCGTACAACTCGTCCGGGAAGCCGTAGAAGTCATACATGGTGTGCGGGCTGGCTCCGCTGGTCAGGCGCGGGGCGGGAGTGTCCCAGTGGGCGGAGACGGCCAGGATGGCCTTGGGCCGGGGCAGCATCTGCCCGATGGAGCGCAGGAAGTCCCGTGTGGGCACCGGGTCGATGACCAGGGTCGGGGCTCCGTGGGACACGAAAAGCGTCGGCATGGCGGATTGATGCGTGTGATGCATCCGGGCTCCTTTACGTTGCAGGTGCAAAGCTAAACATAAGGCTGGCAAAAGGCTTGGCAAGCTTTGCTGTTTGCCCCGGAACGAAAAAGGCCCCGGATTGCTCCGGGGCCTTGTGCTTCAGGTTGTGCGGTGGCTACTTGCCGCCGCGTCCGTCGTCGCAGGGCTTGGTCGAGTGCCCGCTGTCAGACATGGCGCAGGGCTTGGCGCTGGTCGTGGGGGCTCCGGGGGCAGCCGGGGCGGGCGGCGTGAAGTCCAGGCCGCCTTCCACGCAGGCGAGCTTGGGGTCGTCCATGAGCTTCAGCTGCCGGTAGCGCTCGTAGTATGCGGCCTCGATGCCCGCACGCAGGCGCTTGGACTCTTCAGGCTGGGCCTTTTCGAGAGCGGCGTAGCGCTGCTCGCCGGAGAGGAAGGCCTGGAGGGTGCCGTCAGGGGCCTTGGACTCCAGCTTGAAGGGATTCTGTCCCTGTATGGCCAGCTGCGGGTTGAAGCGGTACAGGGGCCAGTAGCCGGAGGTTACGGCCAGCTTGCCTTCTTCCTGGCACTTGCCCATGCCTTTCTTGATGCCCTGATTGATGCACGGGGCGTAGGCGATGACCAGGGACGGTCCGGGGTAGGCCTCGGCCTCCTGGATTGCCTTCAGGGTTTGGTTCTTGTCCGCGCCCATGCTGATGCTGGCAACGTAGACGTAGCCGTAGGTCATGGCGATGCGGCCCAGGTCCTTCTTGCCGGTTTTTTTGCCGCCGGCGGCGAACTTGGCGATGGACCCCAGCGGAGTGGCCTTGGAGGACTGGCCGCCGGTGTTGGAGTAGACTTCGGTGTCCATGACGAAGATGTTCACGTCTTCGCCGCTGGCAATCACGTGGTCCAGGCCGCCGAAGCCGATGTCATAGGCCCAGCCGTCGCCGCCGAAGATCCAGATCGACTTCTTGGTGTACAGGTCCGACATGCCTGCGATCTCGGCAAGCAGGGGATCCTTGGTGTTTTTGAGCAGGGACTTCAGCTGGTCGCCCGCAGCCTTGGATGCGGCGGGATCGTTCTTGCCGGCAAGCCACGCGCTGGCGGCTTCCTTGATGGCGGCGCTGGCGGAGGAGCCGACAACCTGGGCCAGCAGATCGGCCAGCTTGGCGCGGCGCTGGGTCACGGCCATGTTGAAGCCGTAGCCGAATTCGGCTGCGTCTTCGAACAGGGAGTTGCTCCAGGCCGGGCCGAAGCCGTCCTTGTTGACGCAGTAGGGTGCGGCTGGGGCCGAGGCGCCCCAGATGGAGGAGCAGCCTGTGGCGTTGGCGATCATCATGCGCTCACCGAAGAGCTGGGTGATGAGCTTGACGTATGGGGTCTCGCCGCAGCCCGCGCAGGCGCCGGAGAACTCAAGCAGCGGCTGCTGGAACTGGCTGCCCTTGAGGCTCTCGCGCTTCACCAGTTCGCCCTTGAGGCTTACGGTTTCGCTGAAAACCTGGTTGGGCACCTGGAGT
>NZ_JAUYFU010000018.1 GCF_030689645.1 Humidesulfovibrio sp. | reverse complement strand
GGCGGAGGGTAGGCCATCGCCGCTGCCAGCATAGTTTTCCCTTTGCGGGTCCAGGGGGTGCATACCCCCTGGCGGGGTGCAGGGGCAGAGCCCTGCATTCCAGCCCGCCCGCACCCGGCACGCTGCCCGGCGCAAATTGCGCAAGCATAGCACGGGGTTTCGAGGCCGGACAAAACGGGAAAGGATTTGGACAGGGAAAGGATGAAATTGGCAGGTTGACAGGTGTTGAGGGAAATCAAGGTGCGCCGCCCCTTAACCCCTGCCGGAGGCTATTCCCTCACTCGATAGGCCCGAAGCAGGTGTTGGGGTCGAGATCCAGCACCTCCTCGCCGCGGATGTAATGCATGATGCGCGGGTTATCCACGGCGGAAAGCAGCAGGGCAATGGCCCCGCGCAGGCGCTCGGCTCCGCCCAAAGCGCAACCGATGAGTTCGATCTCGCGCGCTAGGTCGAAGCCCGTGCCCAGTTCGCGCAGGGCCTGGCGGGCGCCGGTGTGAACCACGGCCTCCATGTCCTCCTTCACCAGCTCCAGGCAGTTCTTGATGACCGACAGCGCATTGTTGCCCACGTGCGCCATGCCGCCAGCGGCCTTGGACAGGGCGTCGCGACCCACTTCAAGGCGCGAGCCCACGGTGAGGGACACGATGCGCGAGCAGTCGGACAGGAAGCTGTGGTCATAGTGGCTGAAGAAGTCCACGGACCGCGAATAGAGCATGATGAGCCCGAAGGGCCGGGTATCGTGCCCTCGCAGGATGAAGGCCAGGCGGGAACGGTAGCCCTCCTGGTAGGCCACGCAGTCATAGGAGTCGCCGCCGCGCTCGGAGCTCATGAGGTTGTTCGAGAGCACGTAGCTCCACTGCTTTTCCGCAACGGCCTGCATCACCGGGTGGCCGGGGATGCTCTCCTCCATGGCGCGCACGAGAATGGGCGTGCTTGTGCCATGGGCGGTGTTGGCGGCCACGTTGATCCACTCGCCGCAGGTGTCGCGCAGGCGGCACACGAACAGGTCGGCTTCCAGAAATTCGATGAGCACCTCGGCGCTCTGCTCCAGCACTTCCTCGGAGGTCTGAAACTCCCCGCCTACGTTGATCAGCGCGTAGATGATCTGCACGGTGAGGGAGAGGTCCTCATGGGAACGGCGCATGGTGGCGAATTGCTGCTCCATTTCTGCCAGGGCCTGTTTGGCCTTGCCGCGTCGGCGCAGGCGCGCGGCCACGGGCTGGTCCAGCTTGACGCGCACATCGCTCAGCATGGGCAGAAGCGAACGCCAATCATACACCTTGGCGTGCCCGTCCACAAAGGTCGGCGTCTTGCCTGCGGCCTCCATTCCGGCCCGGATGGAGCGCAGGAGGTCGCACATGGCGCGCCGCACAGGGGCCGGGGCCGCCGCCATTACGGCCAGCAGCTCCTGGCGAATGGGCCGGGGCGGCACGGTGCAGACCTGAGAACGTGGGCGGCTGGGCATGAAGCTCTCTTGGGTAGACTTTGCGGGGGGCGCGCTGGCGGCATGACACGCAAGCCGGAGCAACTATACCCCGCGCCGTGGGTTTGGCAAGCCTTGTCCGCAAAGGAACATTCTCAACGCAAAAGGGACGGACCGCACGTGCGGTCCGCCCCTTTTGCGTTATCTGATTGGCGTGTGCCCTACCCGCCCAGGTAGGCCTTCTTGACTTCAGGATCGGCCAGAAGCTGCTCGCTGGTGCCATGGGCCACGATCTCGCCGGTGTCGAGCACGTAGCCGCGGTGGGCGAAGCGCAGGGCAAGGTTGGCGTTCTGCTCAATCAAGAGGATGGTCAGGCCCTCGCGGTTCAGCTCCTTCAGGGTGCGGAACATGTCGTACATCAACAGCGGGGCCAGGCCCATGCTGGGCTCGTCCAGCATCAAGAAACTGCACTTGCTCATGATGGCGCGGCCCAGGGCCAGCATCTGCTGCTCGCCGCCGGAAAGGGACTCGCTGCGCTGCTTGCGGCGCTCGGCCAGGCGGGGGAACAGGGCGTACACGCGCTCATAGTCGCGCACGGCGGCTTCGTGGCCGTCTTTGCGGGCGTAGGTGGCAAGCTTGAGATTCTCCTCAACGGTCAGGTTGCCGAAGATGCGCCGACCTTCCGGCACAAGGGCCATGTCCAGGTCGGACACGATCTTGTGCGGAGGAACGTTCAGGAGGCTCTGGCCGTTAAAGAGGATGTCTCCCTCAACGACGCGTGGCGCTTCCGGGGGCGGCAGGCGGCAGATGGACAGAAGCGTCGTGGACTTGCCAGCACCGTTGGCGCCGATGAGCGTCACGATTTCGCCCTCTTTCACGTCGAAGGAGATGCCGTGCAGGGCCTCGATGTTGCCGTAACGAACCTTGAGGTTTTTGACTTCCAGGAGCGTTTTCAAATCGTATCGTCTCCGAGGTAGGCTTTGATGACCGCGTGATTTTTCTGGATCTCGTCCGGGCTGCCATCGGCGATGGTTGTTCCGAAGTCGATGACCTTGATGCGCGTGCAGAGGCTCATGACCACCTTCATCTGGTGCTCAATCATCCAAATGGTCACGGGGAAGTTGTCGTAAATCCAGCGCACCAGTTTGATGAGCCCCTCCACATCGGAGGAGTTAAGACCGGCGGCGGGCTCGTCGAGCAGCAGCAGGGAAGGCTTCACACTCATTGCGCGGGCGATCTCCACCCTCCGCTGCACGCCGTACGGAAGGTTGCGCGGCAGCTCATAGGCCACATCCTTCAGGTCCATGGCCTCAAGCAACTCCCAGGCGATGGCGTCGATGGCCTTCTCGCGGTGCACGTAGTTTTTGGTGCGCAGGAAGCAGTCCAAAAGGCTGTAGCCCAGGCGGTAGTGCTGGGCGATGCGGATGTTGTCCAGCACGTGCATCTCGCCCCAAAGGCGGATGCCCTGAAAGGTGCGCGCAACGCCGAGGGCCGTCACCTGATGGGGCCTAAGCCCCTTGGTGTCCTTGCCCTTAAGCTTGATGCTGCCCTCGCTCGGCTGGTAAAAACCGGAGATGAGGTTGAATACGGTTGTTTTGCCAGCGCCGTTGGGACCGATGAGGGCCACCAGTTCGTGCTCGCCCAGGTCGATATTGAAGTCGTTCACCGCGATGAGGCCGCCGAAGCGACGGGTGAGTCCGTTGATCTCAAGAAGCGACATGCTCTCTCCGGCTCTCTATTTAAACGAATAGAACTTGCGCAGTTTCGGGAACAGGTCGGCAAGCTCCTTGTTGCCCATGAGCCCCTCGGGCCTGAACTGCATCAGCAGAATCAGAAGCAAGGGGATGACGACCCATTTCCACACATCGAGGAAGCGCAAGGCCTCCATGAGCACAGTAAACAGCACCGCAGCCAAGGCCGCGCCCGAAAGCGAACCCATGCCGCCCAGGTAGACCATGACCATGATCTCGGTTGAGCGCATGATGTCGAAGCTCTGCGGGTTCACGTAGCCCAGGATGTGGGCGTAAAGGCCGCCGGCCAATCCCGCAAGGCCCGAGGACAGCATGAAGGCGATGAGCTTCATGCGGTTGGTGTCCACGCTCATGATCTCAGCCGCAATCTCGTCCTGGCTGATGGCGGAAACGCCCTTGCCCAGGGTGGAGGACACGAAGCGCCGCAACAGCCAAACCGAGCCCAAGGTGCCAAGCATGGTGAAGATCAGCACCCAGGGGATGTCGAGCACGGACTTCATGCCCACTTCCGTCGCGCTCATACCCATGAAGCCTCTGGGCCCGCCGATGATCTCCATGTTGTTGATGGCCGAGATGACGATGTAGTTGGCCGCCAGGGTGATGATGGCCAGGTAGTCGCCGCGCGTCTTGAAGGACGGTATGGCCACCACCAGCCCCGCGATGGCGGCGGCGAAGGACCCCACGAGCAGGGCCAGGGGGAAGCCGATGAAGGTCATGGACGGCGGCAGGAGCGGCGCGCCCAGAATTGCGTTTTTGCTGAACATGAGCACAGTGCACAGGGAAGACACGTAAGCCCCCACGCACATGAACCCGCCGTGTCCGCAGGAGAACTCGCCCATGTATCCGTTGACCAGGTTCAGGCTGGTGGCGAGGATGATGTTCACGCCCATGAACATGAGCACGGACACGTAGTAGGCGTCGAGCACATTGAACTGGGCCAGCACCGCGATGAGGGCGATGAGGGCGAAAACGCCGATTGTGACGGTATGTTTCTGCATGCGCGCGCCCTGCCTAGATCTTCGTGGTCTGAGCCACGCCGAAAATGCCCGTGGGTCTGAGCCAGAGGATGATCAGGAGCACTGAGAAGGCGAAGAGGTCGCGCAGAGTGCTGGGGAACACGGCAACAACGCCGATTTCAATGAAGCCGAGCAGGAAGCCGCCCACGATAGCGCCACGGATGTCGCCGATGCCGCCCACAACAGCGGCGATGAAGGCCTTCCAGCCAATGAGCGCGCCCATGTAAGGCTCGAGGATGGGATAGCTCATGGCGAAGAGGATTCCAGCGAGCCCGGCCATGCTGGAGCCCAGGATGAAGGTGAACACGATAATGGTGTCCAGCGGAATGCCCATGAGCGGAATGGCAAATTTGTCATAAGAGATGCCGCGCATGGCCATGCCGATCTTGGTGCGCGTGACGATGAACTGCAGCAGGAGAAACACCGCGATGGCCGCCACGATGACGATGACCTTCAAGTTGGTCACCGACACGCCGCCGCCCAAGTCCCACACCACCTTTTCCAGCAGGTCCGGAAAGCGCTTGCGGCTGGCGCCAAGCAGGGCCAGATTGCCGTTCTCCAGCATCAGGCCGGCCATAAGGGCGGTGATGACCACGTAGAGCCGGTTCGCGCCCTTGCGGCGCAGAGGCCGGTACATGGTGCGCTCCAAAGCCACGCCCACCAGGGCAGTGAGGATCATGGTGGCGGGCACGGTGATGGCCAGCGCCAGCGCAGGATGCATGTCCATGCCCAGGTGCAGACCGCCGATGCCCAGAAGCGTCACGGCGACGAAGTAGGCGATGTACGCGCCCACCATGAAGATGTCGCCGTGAGCGAAATTGATGAGCCGGAGCACACCGTAGACCAGGGTATAGCCCAGAGCGATAAGGGCATAAAAACTGCCGAACTGCAACGCGTTCAGGATATGCTGAAAAATTTCCACCGGGGGCACCTTGGCTTTGAGAGTGTAGGTTGCGCGCAGGCTGCTATCTGGTCCGCCGTCCCGACGGTGGGTGTGAGGCGGAAGGTCCGTTGCGCAAAACGAAGCGGGCGGGGACCAAACCGGCCCCCGCCGCGCACAATGCCGTTTCGTCTACTCGGGGCAGACGGTTTCCTTGAACTCGAACTTGCCCTCGGGGCTGATCTGGACAACCACGGCGCACTTGTTGGGGTCGCCGGTGCCGGCGAACTTCATGTTGCCGGTGATGCCAGCGAATTCCTTGATGCCAGCCAGGGCGTCGCGGACGAGCTTGCGCTCGGCCTTGATGTCCTTCTCGACCTTGCCGACGGCCTGAATGGCCTGCAGCACCAGGCGGGTGGCGTCCCAGGTCAGGGCGGCAACGTCGTCCGGCACATACTTGTACTTGGTGGTGTAGCGGTCGATGAATTCCTTGGTGGCGCCCTGAGCACCAGCGGCGGCGTAGTGGGTGCTGAAGAACTGACCGACGCAGTCCTTGCCGCACAGGGTCATGAGCTCAGCAGAGCCCCAGGCGTCGGAGCCCATGAAGGGGCCCTTGTAGCCGAGGTCGTGGGCCTGCTTCACGATGAGGGCCACCTGATTGTAGTTGTCGGGGATAAAGATGAAGTCAGGCTTGGCGGCGATGATCTTGGTCAGCTGTGCGGAAAAGTCCTGGTCCTTGGTGCCGTGGGACTCGAAGCCGACCACGGTGCCGGGGCCGCTCTTCTTCTCCCATTCCTTCTTGAAGATCTCGGCAAGGCCCTTGGAGTAGTCGTTGGCGATGTCGAAAATGACGGCTGCGGTCTTGGCGCCGAACTGCTTGGAGGCGAAGTTGACGGCCACGGGACCCTGGAAGGGATCCAGGAAGCAGGCGCGGAACACCCAGGGGCGGTCCTTGGTGGTGTCCGGGTTGGTGGACCACGGAGTCACCATGGGCACCTGCGAGTCGTTGCAGGTGGCGCCAGCCGGAATGGCCTGCTTGGAGGAGTTGGGGCCGACGATGGCGATGACCTTGTCCTGGTTGATGAGCTTCAGCGCGGCGTTGACGGCGCTTTCAGCTTTGGCTTCGTTGTCCTGGTAGACGAACTCAAGCTTGTACTTCTTGCCGCCCACTTCCAGGCCGCCCTGGGAATTGATTTCTTCCTTCAGCATTTCGGCTGCGAACTTGGAGGCTTCGCCCACCTTCGGGATGTCGCCGGTCAGTTCCAGGTTGAAGCCAACTTTGATAGTGTCGCTGTCCTTGCCGCACCCCATGAGCGCAAAAGAGCCCAGGGCGAGGGCCAAAACAGCCATCATAACCTTGATGGTCATCTTTTTCATCCGTTCCTCCTCCGAAATTTGTAAAATCCGTGCAACCCAATTCGTATTTGCCTATGTAACCCAAACGGAAATGGAGTTCAAAGGATTTTTTCCCAAACGCGGGGCGTCTACCCACACGCAGAAGATTATTCTCCTGCCCCACACTACGCACCGCGTTGCCTGCCAAAAAGAATTCGTGTATTTCACCCTCTGCTTGGCGAAATATCTTGCGATACCACGGAGCATTCATGTCAGAAAAAGCAGTCAGAAAAGTATTGGAACACGCCCGCGAGGGCTTGCGCACCCGCGAAGCCTTCTTTGAGGAAAACGCCCAGAACCTCGTGGACATAGCACGCGTCATGGCCCTCACCCTCACCGAAGGGGGCAAGATATTGTTCTGCGGCAATGGCGGAAGCGCCGCCGACAGCCAGCACCTGGCCGCCGAGTTCGTCAACCGCTTCCGGCTTGAGCGGCCGCCCCTTCCAGCCATGGCCCTCACCACCGACAGCTCGATCCTTACCGCCATCGGCAACGATTACGGCTTTGATCTGGTGTTCGTGAAACAGATCCAGGCCCTGGGCCTTGCCGGCGACATACTCATCGGCATCAGCACCTCCGGCACCAGCCGCAACGTCATCGCCGGCCTGCGCGAGGCCAAGAACCGCGGGCTGGTCACCATCGGCATGTGCGGATCGACTACCGGCGAGATGGAGCCGCTGTGCGACCATTTGATCAGCGTGCCCAGCAAGGACACCGCAGTGATCCAGGAAGTTCACATCGCCGCCGGACACATGCTGTGCCACGTGGTGGACCACTTCCTCTTCGAGGCCGTCATGGAGCTTGGCCAGGGGTAGCGCCGGTGCTCAGGGTTCTCATCATCGAGGACGAACAGGTGAACCGGGAGTTCCTTCTCCTGGCCCTGAAGCCGCACGGCCACTGCACGGCCGTGGGCACCGGCGAGGCAGGTCTGCACGAACACAGGCGCGGCCTCACCGCCGAAAACCCCTTCGGCGTCGTCTTTCTGGACATCATGCTGCCGGGCATCGACGGGCTCAAGACCCTGGAGATGCTGCGCGCCGCCGAGGACGACTTCGACGTGCCGCAGGCCGCGCGCGCCCACGTCATCATCACCACGGTGCTCGATGACGACCAGACAGCCGCGCGCGCCTTCATCCACGGACAGGCCGCCTCGTATCTGACCAAGCCCTTCCGTGCAGGGCAGCTCATCGACGAACTCTCGAAACTGGGCATCATACCCCACCAGGAGCGGGCGCAGCAGAGGCTGACCACGCCGTGAAGCACCATCCGACCATAACCGACAGCATCGCCGTGTTCATCGCCACCCTTGGCCCGGTGGGCCGCCTGCCCAAGGCGCCCGGCACCTGGGGCTCGGCAGCGGCGCTGGCCGCTGCGCCCTGGTGCTTCATCCCCTTGCCCATGCCTGCGCGACTCGCCGCGCTGTGCGCCGTGCTTGGAGCGGGAGCCTGGGCCGCCGCGCGCGCGGAGAAGGTTCTTGACCGCAAGGACCCCGGCTGCATCGTGGTTGACGAACTGCTGGGCCAGTGGACGGCGTTTCTGCCCTTTCATCTTGCGGGCTGGACCCAAACCATGCCCCTGGAGCTTCTGGCGCTCTTCGCCCTGTTCCGCCTGTTCGACATCCTGAAGCCCTGGCCAATCCGCGTCGTTGAGCGCAGAGTGCCCGGCGGCCTCGGCGTCATGCTCGACGACCTGCTGGCAGGGGTGTTCGCCGCCGCCAGCTACGCCCTCATCCGACTGTTCGTCTGAGTTTCCCCAACCTCTTTTGCTTGCGCTTGGCCGTCTGCCAGACGCAGGCTGGCCATTGCGCATGCCACCCGCCAAAACGACTATCAAAGCCTCGCCCCTCGCCTGCGCCACACCATTTGCGCACCAGACGCAAAAAACCGCCGCTGCCCGAAGGCAACGGCGGTTTGCAAACGCTTTAGCAGCGAGGTCTAGTTCTGGAGCTTGAACTCGTCGCGGCGGTTCTTGGAGAAGGCGGCCTCGCTCTTGCCCGGATCAAGCGGGCGCTCCTTGCCATAGCTGACGATGGTCATGCGGCTGTCCGGGATGCCCAGCTGGTTCAAGAACTGCTGGGAAGCCTTGGCGCGGCGCTCGCCCAGGGCGAGGTTGTACTCGCTGGTGCCACGCTCGTCGCAATGGCCTTCGATGACGATGTTGAACAGGGAGTACTTCTTCATGGCGTCGGCCTTGGCGCTCAGCACGTCGCGGCTTTCCGGGGTCAGCTCGAAGGAGTCAAAGGCGAAGAAAATCATGTTGCCAAGGTCACGCTGGGCCTGCTCACGCTGAGCGGCGCGCATTTCATCCTCGGAGAGGCTGCGCGTGACAGGGGCGGGCTTGCTCTGCCAGTCAGTGTCCTTGTCCGAGATCTCGACCTTGGTGGCCGAGGCAGGCATGGAGTCCGTGGTCTTCTTGGCGCAGCCGGCGCCAAGGGCCACCAGCATGCACATCAACAGAATGCTTCCGAAAAGACGTTTGGCGTTCATCGTTCCTCCTTCAATTCCATTGCGCGCGTGCGCGAGTTGTTTGATGCTACCAGTAGAATTCAACAGAAAACGTCCAGTTTGTCCAGGGGCGTATCTTCCGCCTGTTTGGATTGAAATGCAAGAGCCTTTTGACCATTAATTCAAGGCCGGAGCCACGCCCCAGGCCGGAGCCATGGCGTCGCCCGCGCCGGTGGGAATCTGCTTGGCCGGGTCGCCGTAGCGCGTGGTGACGAAAATCTTGGTGCCGCCGTTTCTCGACGACGCGAAAGACACGAAGTAACCGTCGGGATCGAAGCTCGGATCCTCGTCGTTGCCCGGCCCAAAGGAGATCTGCCGCTCCTGGTTGGCCACAAGGTCCCGCAGGAAGATGCGGTGGCCGTCGCCGGTCAGCCGGGCGAAAACCACGAAGCGTCCGTCCGGGCTCAGGGAAGGCCGCGTGTTGTAATTGCCTTCGTAGGTGATGCGGTCCACCACGCCGGAATCGCGGTTCAGCAGAAAAATCTGCGGCCCGCCAAGTCGGCCGGAGCAGAACACCATCTTGCGGCCCGAAAGGTCGAAACTGGGCGAGACGCTGATGGCCCAGCTGGGGGCCAGGGGCTTGCCGGGGTTCATGTCGGCGTCCAGCAGGTAGATGTCCGGGTGGCCGTTGATGGACAGGGAGATGGCGATGCTGCCGTCCGGGGTGAAGGTGGGGCTGATGGCCACGTTGCCGCCGAACTTGCGCAGCCGCGAGATGCGCT
Organism: Humidesulfovibrio sp.; assembly: GCF_030689645.1. Classification (GTDB taxonomy): domain Bacteria; phylum Desulfobacterota; class Desulfovibrionia; order Desulfovibrionales; family Desulfovibrionaceae; genus Humidesulfovibrio. The sequence goes on along the minus strand of NZ_JAUYFU010000018.1, from coordinate 32,144 downwards.
TGCCGCGATCCCAGATGCCCAGGCGGTGGCCCTTGTCGGAAATGTTGGTGTAGGCCACATAGCGGCCATCCTTGGACCAGGAGGGGCTGACGTTGAAACCGCCGTCGTTGGTGATCTGAGTGATGCCCCTGCCCAGCGCAGAGCCCGTGAACAGCTCCTTGCCGCCATTAACGCGCTTGGAGAAGGCCAGAGTGGAGTCGAAGAAGCCGCTCTTTCCGGTGAGCACGCGCATGAGCTGGGCCGCGAAACGGTCGGCCACCAGAGGCACGCCGGACTCGTCCACCTGGCTGTACGACTTGCCCAGCAACAGCTTGCGCGTGTAGGTCTCGTACACGCGGGCCTCAATCTCCTGGCCCTGACCGCCCACGGTCATCACCAGGTCGATGCGGCCAAGCTGCAAAGGCTTGAAGTCGATGTCGTCGGCCTTCAGCCCCTTGCTCGGATCGCCGCCCAGAATCTCGTTCATGTAGGCCAAGCGCAGAAACGGCAGGTAGCTGATGTCGCTCTGCACGTTCTCGCTGAAGCTTTTGGCCAGGGCGCTGCTGCCGGGCCCCCCGGGGCCACGCGCTGGCAGCACAAGGATGTTCACCTTGCTCTGCCCGGGGCCGAAGATATCCACGGACAGAACTTCCCCGGCTTTGGAGCTCTGGGCGAAGAGAAGAACCAGCAGGCAGGTCAGAATCCAGGTCTTGAGTTTCATTTTTTGTTCAGGCCCTTGAGGAATTACTTCCGCAGTTCCTGCAGGTTGAAGGTGATGCGCAGCGTATCCAGGGTTTTGACACGCGGCGGCGGCAGAGTCTGCGTCTCCGCCACGGCGCGCATGGTCGAATCGTCGAAATCAGGCTTGCCGGAAGGCGTGATCACCTTGGAGCTCAAAATCTTGCCCTGGGGATCGATGTGTATCTCCAGGGTGACGGCCACGTTATTCTCCGTGCCAAAGGCCGGGTAGCGCCAGTTCTTCTTGATGATCTGCTTCACTATGTCGCCGTACACGCTCATGAGCCCGGAACCGGTGCCGCCGGCGCCGGTGCCCTTGCCGCCTCCGGCTCCGCCGGGGCCGGTGCCCCCTGCGGTGAAAATATTTCCACCAGTCGACTTGCGCAGCGCGGCAAGCTCACCCGCCACAGGGTCCGGCTTTGCTTCCGGAGTCTTGTGCTTGGCGTCCTTGGCCTTGGAGGAGACATCCTGCTTCACGTCCTGTAAGGCCTGCTTCAGCAGTTCCTCGCGGGTGAGCTTCTTCTCTTCGGGCTTGGGCGGGGTCTTTTCTTCCTTCTTTTCTTCCTTCTTCTCCTCGGGCTTCTTCTTCTCCTCAACCTTCTTCTCACTGATGGCCTTGGCGTCGTCCTTCACCTTGGGCTCGGGCTTGGCCTTCTCGGCCTTGGCTGGCGGGGGCGGAATGGGCGCAGCGGCGGCCTGCTGCTCCTCAGTCTGGCCCTCGGCCTGCGCCGGGGGCGCTCCGGCTGCCTCGCCGGTCTCGCCCGCCGCAGGATCTTCGGAAGGATTCAGCGAAACGAGATCGACTGTGTACATGGGCTTGTCCATGTCCACCTTGAGGGCAGCGCTCAGGTTCAGCATCGCCATGCCCACAAGCAGCGCGTGCAATGCCAATGAGAGGAAAAATCCCGTCGTCCGCCGTGAATCCTGCACGAAAAACCCCTTGAACCCCGGAGCCTAGTTGGGCTTCTTGGTCTTTGCCGGATCAGACTCGCCAGCCTGGCCGCCAGGAACCTTGGATTCGCTCGACTCGGCGACGATTCCCAGCTTCTCAATGCCCACGCTCTTGATCTCTCCCATGACCTTGACCACAATGCCGTAGGGCACTTCCTTGTCGGCGCGGAGGTACAGCTGCTTCTTCTGCGACACCACCAGATTCTGAAGGTGCTGCTGCAAGTCGTCGAAGGGCACGCTGTACTCGTCGAGGAAGATGCCGCCGTCCTTCTGCACCGAGAGCACCAGATGGTCGGTGCCAGCCGGCAGGGTGCGCACGCTGCGGGTCTTCGGCAGGTCCACATCCACGCCCTGCGTCAGCATTGGCGCGGTGACCATGAAAATAATGAGCAGCACCAACATGACGTCCACAAAGGGTGTCACGTTGATCTCGGCCATGTAGCCTCGGCCCCCTCTCTGCAAGGACATGCCCATGCCTCGCCCCTCCTACTGGTTCCGGGAGCCGGCGCCGGAGGCCCAGGAGACCTCGCGCTCAACACGGTTCAGGAACGCTCCGGCGAAGTTGACCATCTCGGTCTCCACATCGCCCAGCATGGACAGCAGGTAGTTGTAGGCGATGGTGGCCGGGATGGCGACCACCAGGCCGATGGCTGTGGTGACCAGCGCCTCGGATATGCCGGGGGCCACGACGGCCAAGGCCGCGCTCTGCGATTGTCCGATGGAGTGGAAGGCGTGCATGATGCCCCACACCGTGCCGAACAGGCCGATGAACGGGGCTGCGTTGGCGCAGGTGGCCAGGAAGGAGAGCGAACTCGACAGGTGCTTCATCTCCTCGCTAACGCCCTGGCGCAGCACGCGCCGAAGGGTGTCCTTCACAAGCATGCGCTTGCGGTCGCGCTCAATGTCGGCCTTTTCCAGCTTCCGAAACTCGCCCACGGCCAGCAGTCCCACCCTGGACAGGGGCGAGCCCTCTTCCCGGCTGATGGCCGAAAGGCCCTCGGAGAGGTCGGCGGCGTCGTTGAACAACGCATAGCCTCGACCTACCTGGCCCTTGATGCGGTTGTACAAGAAAATCTTGTGGAAAATGATGGTCCAGCTCCACAAGGACATGCCGGCCAAGAACACCAGAACGACCTGCACGCCCAGGGTGGCCCCCAGCATCAAGCCCCAAAACCCGCTGTCAGGAATCATGCGCGTTGTCCTCCTAAAACAAGGCGGCGAGAATAAAGCCGCCAACTGTGCGCCGCCGCCCCTTCGGGCTGGCCTGCGCAGTGCCGCCTGGCCGCAGGTGGCCAGGGCTTGGGTGCGATGACTAGCGTCTGCCTCGGCAGCGCTCCACAATGGCCCAGGCGTTGTTCGCGGCCTGGGCGATGTCCTCGGAAGTAAGTCCCGCCCCAAGGCCCACCTTCTGACGCAGATCACGGGAGATCAGGTCGCCGGGGGCGTGGGCGTCGTTGTCGATGACGAGCTTGGCGCCGCAACGCTTCGCCAGAGTCGCCACATGGCCATTGCAATAGCTGTGGCCGCGCCGGGTGGTGATTTCGAGGGCCACGCCGTATTCGGCGGCGAGCTTCACCTCCACCTCGGTGATGAGCCCCGGATGGGCCAGCACATCGACGCGGGCCTCAATGGCCGCAAGGTTGGTTCCCTGGGCCACCGGCTCCACCACGGTTTCGCCGTGGCACACCACGATCTGCGCCCCGGCGTCGCGCGCCATCTTGACGAAGTCGGCCATGAGGGCGGGCGGCACGTGGGTCAACTCCACCCCGGCCAGCACCTCCATGTCGAAATAGTGCGCGTAGGAATCCGTGAGGCGGCGCACGTTGCTTACAATAAAGGAGATGTTGCTGGCGTCGGCGTGGTCGGTGATGGCGATGGCGCGGTACCCTGCCACCTTGGCGCGGCGGATGAGCTCCGCAGGGATCAGTTCGCCGTCACTGAAGGTCGTATGGGTGTGCAGGTCGATCATGAGCCCTCACATTTTGTACTTGAGCTCGTCTGGGGAAAAATTCTCCAGCTCGTCCGTCCACTTGTCGCGATCAGACCCGGAAAACTCAGCCTTGGCGCTCTCCAGGGTGCGCGTGCCAGCCTCGGCCAGAACGCTCTCGGCCACAAGGATCGGCACATTAAGCCGCGCAGCCAGGGCGATGGCGTCGGAGGGGCGGCAATCCACCCGGAGGGTCTCCTCCTTGCCATCCGCCTGCGTGCGCAAGACCAACTCAGCGTAGAAGGTGCCCTCGCGCAGGGACACAACCTCCACAGCCGTGAGGCTGCCGGAAAGAGCCGCCACCACGCTGCCGATGAGGTCGTGCGTCATGGGCCGGGGCGTCTCCACGGCGTTTATGGCCAGGGAAATGGCCATGGCCTCTACAGGCCCAACCCAAATGGGCAAGGCCAGATCGCGGGACTCGTCCTTGAGGATAAGCACCGGCGACTGGGCCTTCTCGTCCACTGCGAGACCGAAAATCTTCATTTCTACCAAGGCTGGCCCACCTTTTCTCCCACCAGGGAGTGGTTCTTGGCCTCCAAAATGCGCGCGCGCACCATGAGGCCCGCCAACTCACGCCCGGCGACGCCACTTTCGCCGCTGCCCGGCTTATCAAGCCGCAGGTTCACCACCCGGCCGGCCTCGTCGCGGCCGCGCCAGAAGGTCAGCCCCTCATCCTGCTTGCGGCTCCTCGCCTCAAGCAGCACAACGGCTTCCCGGCCTTCCAGGCTTTTTAGAGTTTCTTTAGTAATGCCATTTTGTAAAGACTGCAAGCGCAACAGGCGCGCCTGGGCTTCGGCCTCGTCTATTTTTGGCGTCATGCGCGTGGCCGCAACACCAGGCCGGTCGGAGTATCGGAACGAGAAGCTGGACTCGAAGCGCACGCGCTCCATCATGTCCAAGGTCTCAAGAAAATCCGCCTCGGTCTCGCCGGGAAAGCCCACGATGAGGTCCGTGGTCAGGGACAGGTCTGGCCGCGCGGCGCGCAGGTCCGCCACTATGCCGAGATACTTCTCGCGGTCGTACTTGCGGCCCATGCGCTTAAGGACCGCATCGCTGCCCGCCTGGAGCGGCAGGTGCAGGGCCGGGCACAGGTTCGGCAGCTCACCGAAGGCGCGAATGACCTGTGGATCGATGTCCTTGGGGTGCGAGGTGGTGAAACGCAGGCGCAACAGGCCGGGAATGGCCGCCACCTGCCGCAGCAAATCCGCGAAGCCGACGCCCGCGCCACCCCCTTTTTGCGAGGGGTCAAGGCCGTAGCTGTTGACGTTCTGGCCCAGCAGGGTGATTTCCCGCGCGCCCTGCTCCACCCGCTGGCGGCACTCGGACAGCACGGCATCGGGCTGGCGCGATTTCTGGCGGCCCCGGGTGTAAGGCACGATGCAGTAGGCGCAGAAATTGTCACAACCCTGCATGATGTTCACGAAAGCTTGCGCCGGTCCCGCGTCCGGTTCGCCCGCGTCCGCGTCGAAGGCGGGAAGCGGGGCATGGGCCAAGGGCTTGAGCACGTCCTCGCGCTCCGGGTAGGCGGAAAGAAAATCCAGCAGGGCGATGCGCTCTGTCGGATCTTCGGCCAGCCGGTCCAGAGCGTCAGGCGCGCCTGCGATGCCGTCTGACCCGAACACCAGGCGGACAAAAGGAAAGCGGTCAAAGAAGCCGCGGCCGATCTGCTGGGCCACGCAACCGCCCACGGCAGCGATGATGCCGGGTCTTGCGCGCAGGTGGACGGCCAGCCGCCCCAGCTCGCTGTAGACCTTCTGCTCGGGCTTGTCGCGCACGCTGCAGGTGTTGACCACAAAAAGCGAGGCGCCTTCTTCGGGCGCTTGCCGCCAACCGCGGGCGGTCAAGGCGCGGGCAAGCCAGTCCGAGTCGCCCACGTTCATCTGGCAGCCGAAGGTGATGATGTGAAAAGTCTTGTCCAAAAGGGGCTCCAAAAATCGTTTCGTGCAGGCCGTGCGGAAGCGGGCATAGACCCCTTCTCGGCCCAGGTCAATGTCCTGATAATAACAGAGGCCGACGCTCAGGATGGCTCCAGGCGGCGCGACAAAGAGCCGGGCATCATGAGGGCTGGCTTCACCTTGGGCGGTGGCCCAAAAATGGCGCAAACATTGGCACGCGCCGGGCGTAGTCGTCCCACACCGGACCAAGATCATGCGCCAGCCTGCGCTCCTCCAGAAGCGAGCCGATGACCATGTACGCGCAGCCGAACGCGGCGAACACAAGGCCCCCAAGGGTCTGCACCGGCGCGCAGGCAAGAAAGAGGATGCCGCCCGCGTGCATGGGATGGCGCACCAGGGCGTAGGGGCCGTTGGCCCGAAAGTCGCGCCGGATGTCCGCCTCGTCGGGCACGCGGCCCCGCAGCATGTCGGCCAGTTGCGGCAGGCCCAGCATTTTCAGACCCGCCACGGTGATTGCGGCCCAGGCCAGCAGCCCGAGGCCAAGCCCCTGCGCTGCGTACAGAAGATACTTCGGCAGGCCTTCCAAGGCCCAAAGCACCTGGGGCAAATTCGGCTCCTTGGCCAGCACCAGCCAGAAGGTCCACAGGCTGATGACCGCATAGCCGAAGGGATACAAGGCGTAGCGCGGGCCGAGCACCAGCTCGCAGGCGGCCTTCACCCGGCGCGAGGCCAAGATGCTGTGCAGAATGCCCCAGCCGGTCCACAGCCCAAAGGCGTAGGAGGCATCGGACACGGCCTCGGGCGGGAGGCTCATCATGCCGCGTCCTTAGGCTCCGGAGGCAGGCCAGGCAGCCAGGCATCAAGAAACTGCAACACTGCCCGGGCGTTCTCCTCCACAGGGCGCATGGCGTCGAGCACGCACTCGGCCTCCGGGTTCTCCTCATACTGCACATCCACGCCAACCACCTGGCCCAGGCCGGGCACGGCCACGCCGGTGCGCTTGCGCATGATGGCCTTCTGATACATGCCGGGCATGACGTAACCCCGGTGGTGCCCACCCATGGCGGACTGGCTGGAGCGCACGGCCTCGCGGCGCATGGCCTCAGGCAGCGGGCAGCGCACCAGCACCTCGGCAAAGCGGGGAATGACGCTCCGCGCCTCCTGGCGCATGACCAGCCGGTGCGCCGTGGCGTCCAAAATCACCCCGCGCCCTGCGGCGACGAGATCCGCAGCCTCGCGGGCGAAAAGCGTGTAGGCCTGGGCGCGTTCTTCCGCGCTGTAGGCCGGGTGCGGGAAATAGGCCTTTCGCCGCTCATCCATGAGCAGGAGCGAGGCGTCGACCCCCCGGCGCGCAAGCTCCCCATGCACGGCGCGGGCGATGGTGCTCTTGCCGCAGCCGGGCAGGCCCGTGAACCACAGGGCCCAGCCCGCGTGTGCGGACGGCGGCGGCATCTGTGTTTGGGCCATGGCTACTCCAGATATTTGTTGACGTTGCGCCAGTCGAAGGAGTCGTCCTCCAGCACGCTGGTGAGGAAGCGGACCAGGGCGCGCCGCACCGGGGCGGGATGGTTAGGGTACCACTCCGGCGAGACGATGACCAGACCCCGGAATACGAAGAACGGGGCCATGGCCTCAAGAATTCCGGCATCGCCGGTGCCCGCCAGATATTCCTCGAAGAGCGCGGTCCACAGCTCGGCAAAGGGGCCGGAAAGCCGCGCCTCATCCGGGTTCGCAAGCAGGCCGAAGAGCAGATAGTTGGCGGCCAGGGAGGCCAGGTCGCCAGCGGGCTCGCCCCACTCGCCCCGGCTGCGGTCCAGCACGGAGAAGCCGCCCTGGCCGTCCACCAGGATGTTCCAGGGGTGCACGTCGCCATGCACCACGCTCAAGCGGTGGGCATACCCGCGCAGCCTCCAGCGCCAATCGATAAGGCGCTTCTCCAGCCGGATGAAGTCTTCGTCGGCCAAGAACTCGCAGGGGTGAGGAAAGGCCTCGTCCACAAGGCCCATGATGCACTCGCTGGCGCCCAGCAGGTTGCGCACGTGGCGGTAATAGAGGTCCGGGTCGGCCTTTTTCCCGGCGTGGATTTCGGCCAGCCAGCGCGCAAGGCCGCGCGCCAGCTCAAGGTCGCCAGGGCGGTAGTCGCCCTCGCGCACGCGCTCCAGATCAAGGAAGTAGTCGTAGCCCTCAAGTTTCTCGTTCATGATGAAGAATTCGCGGGGCTCGACCACGGGGATGAGGCGGTTCTGATCGTCCACATAGCCCAAGCCCATGGGCCGCACGTGGCGCGGCAGGCGGGCCGAGGTCTCGAACTGGAACATGAGGATGGCGGCGCGATCCCAGTAGAACTGGTGGCCGTATTTGTCGCCGCGCATGACGGACAGCACCCCTTCGCGGGGTTCGCCGTCCACGCTGAAGCGGACGAGCAGCGGCTTGCCGTAGCCGAAACGCTTGATGCCCTGCTTGTCCAGGGTGCCGATGGCCCCCAGGTCCGCGAGGACCGCGCCAGGCCCGAAGGCCCGGCGCAGGTACTCGGAAACGCTCTCCGGCTTCAGGTCGATCATGGACCCTCCTTCCGGTTGCCGCGCCCGGAAGCAGGCGCGGGGCGGTGTCGACCGGGCTAGATGCTCCGGCCGAAGTGGGCGGTCAGGCTGGCGTTGAAGCTCTGCATGGTGAAGCTGTGCTCCTGGGTGCCCTTGTGCGCCACGCAGAAGGCCGCGCACACGCTGCCCAGGGCCGCGGCCTCGGGCAGGCTCTGGCCCAGGCTCAGTCCCTTCAAAAGCCCTGCGCGATAGGCGTCGCCTGCGCCCGTGGGATCAAGGGCCTTGTCGACCTTCACGGCGGCCACGCGGGTCTCCGTTTCGCCCTGGGCGATGAGGCTGCCCTGGTCGCCCAGGGTGGTGACCAGCGCGCCGGTGCGCTTGAGCAGCTCCGCGCGGGAAAGGCCGGTGGCCTTCATGACCATCTCCAGCTCGTAGTCGTTGGTGCACAGGGCGAAGGAGCCGTCTATGGCCCCGGCCATCTGCTCGCCCGTCAGGGCCGTGATCTGCTGGCCCGGATCAAATATGTAGGGGATGCCCGCCTTCTTGAAGTACACGGGCAGCTCCACCATGTCCTGCACGTTGCCCGGCGAGATGATGCCCATGACCTTGCCCTCGTGCTTGGCCGGAAACTTGTAGCCGCAGGGCTCGCGCATGGCTCCGGGGTTGAAGCCGGTGATCTGGTTGTCGGTCTCGTCGGTGGTGATGTACGCCCCGGCGGTGAACTGGCTCTCCACGACGCGAATGCCGTCGAGGGACAGGCCCAGGCCCTTCAGGCGCTCGGAGTAGGGGGCGAAGTCCTTGCCTGCGCAGCCCAGGATCAGCGGCTTCTCGCCCAGCATGGACAGGTTGTAGGCGATGTTGCCCGCCGTGCCGCCGAAATATTCGTTCAGCCCGTCCACCAGGAAGCAGACGTTCAGGATGTGGATCTTGTCCGGCAGGATGTGGTCGGCGAACTTGCCGGGAAAGTTCATGATGCGGTCAAGGGCCAGGGAACCGGAAATATACAGCTGCATGAATCCTCCAGATGAGGCGAAACAAAGTCCGCCGGGTGTATGATCGTCTTCAGCGGGGCGCTGTCTCGGCCTCTATCCAGCGCAGGAAATCCGGGTTGCCCTGGACAATGGGCAGCGCCACCACGCAGGGGCAGTCGTAGCTGTGGGCCTCGGTCAGGGCCTTGGTCAAGGCGGGAACGAGGGCCTCAGAGGTCTTGAGCAACAGCACGACTTCCTCGGCGCTTTCCAGCGCGCCCTGCCACCAATAGAGTGAGCGCATGCCCGGCAGAATGTTGGCGCAGGCGGCCAGACGCCCCTCCACAGCCAGCCGAGCCAGGCTCTCGGCCTCGGCCAGGCTGGGCGCGGTGACGTAGACCAGGTGCGCGGCCACGTGGGGCCTACTGGCAGACGGGCTTGGAGCCGGGCTTGGCCGTGGCGAGGTACTCGGTCACTGTGGTCACATCCGCAGCGGACAGCTTGGCCCCGTTGCTCTTCATGCGCTCAACCGTCTGCAGCCAGACCTCGGGCTTGCGGTTGCCCAGCTTCTCGCAGATGCGCGCCGTGCTATGGCAGGCGGAGCAGACCTGGGCAGTCAGCTTGCCCGCGCTGGCCTGGGCAAACACCAGGGACACAACCATGAGCAGAGAATAGGAGCCGATGGCAAAAATAACGAGCTTTTTCATGGCGCTGCCTTCATTGTTGTACTGTAGGCCGGGCTGGTTTAAAACCATCCCGCATCCCTGGTTTGAACCACACTTCAGTGCTCCTGGCAACACGAAATCAAGGCGTTTCCCCACGTCCGGCAACGGCCCGCACTAGACCCCGCCTGCCCGCCCTTGCCTCGCCACGCTTCGAATGCTACCCACGCCGGAAATCGCGCCCGCGCGCGAACTTTTCGCAAGGAGTCCCAGCCATGCCCGCCAAGCCCGCCCCGGCACAGTTGAGGGAACGCGCCCAGGCCATATTCGCCCTGCTGGCGGCGCGCTACCCCTCGCCCGCGCCCATGCTGGACTTCAAGGACCCTTGGGGACTGCTGGTGGCCACGGCCCTGGCCGCCCAGTGCACCGACGCCCGCGTGAACAAGGTGACGCCCGTGCTTTTCCAGCGTTGGCCCGCCATCGGCGACCTGGCGCAGGCCGATGTGCAGGACATTGAGGCCGTGGTGCACTCAACGGGCTTCTACCGCAACAAGGCCAAGAACCTGAAGGCTGCGGCGCAGCGCATCATGACCGTGTACGGCGGCGAGGTGCCGCGCACCATGGCCGAACTCATCACACTCGGCGGCGTGGCCAGGAAAACGGCCAACATCGTGCTGGGCAGCGCTTTCGGCATCAACGAAGGCATCGCCGTGGACACCCACGTGACTCGCCTTGCCTTTCGCCTGGGCCTGACGGAAAGCTTAGACCCCAAGATCATTGAGCGCGACCTGATTCCGCTTTTCGACCGCTCCCAGTGGGCGGACATCAACCACTACCTGGTTTTCTTCGGCCGCGAGATCTGCGACGCTCGCAGGCCGAAGTGCGACGAATGCCCGCTCAACGCACTCTGCCCACGCAAAGGACTCAAATGACGTACGATCCCTCGACCCTCGGCCAGTTCAGCATCACGGCCACCGATGGCCAGGCGCGCCGCGGCAGCCTGACCACGGCCCACGGCGTCATAGAGACGCCCATCTTCATGCCCGTGGGCACCCAGGGCAGCGTCAAGGCCCTGGCCCCGGACGACCTGCTGAACGCCGGGTCCCAGATCATTCTGGGCAACACCTACCATCTGTACCTGCGCCCGGGCGACGAGCTGCTGGCCCGGCGCGGCGGCCTGCACCGCTTCGCCAACTGGAACAAGCCCATTCTGACGGACAGCGGCGGCTTCCAGGTATTCAGCCTGAAGGAGATCCGCAAGCTCTCCGAGCAGGGCGTGGAGTTCCGCTCCCACCTTGACGGCAGCAAGCACCTCTTCACGCCGGAAAAAGTCATGAGCATCCAGAACAACATCGGCTCGGACATCATGATGGTGCTGGACGAATGCGTGGCCTACGGACAGGACTACGACTACACCGCCAAGTCACTGGAGCTCACCACGCGCTGGGCCAGGCGCTGCCGCGAGGCGCATCCCAGGCACAAGAACGGGCAGCTCCTGTTCGGCATCATCCAGGGCGGCTTCTTCAAGGATCTTCGGGAGCGCAGCCTGGAGCAGCTGGCAGAGATCGACTTCGACGGGTTCGCCATCGGCGGGCTCTCAGTGGGCGAAAGCACCACGGAAATGTACGACATGCTGCACCACATCACGCCGCTCATGCCTGCCGCAACCCCGCGCTACCTCATGGGCGTGGGCACGCCGCTGGATATTCTGGAGGGCATAGAATCCGGGGTGGACATGTTCGACTGCGTGCTGCCCACCAGAAACGCGAGGAACGGCACGCTGTACACCTCACGCGGCAAGGTGAACATCCGCAGGGCCGAGTACCGCGAGGACGACAGCCCCCTCGACCCCGACTGCCCCTGCTACACCTGCCGCACCTTCAGCAAGGCCTACCTGCGCCACCTCTACGTGGCCCAGGAGATCCTGAGCTACCGGCTGAATTCTCTGCACAACATCACTTTTTTCCTCACCCTGGTGCGCCAGGCGCGGGAGGCCATCGCTGAAGGCCGTTTCGCGCAGCTCAAAGCGCGCTACGTGGACGTGTTCACGCCGGGCAACTCGGACGGCATCAAATGATCCGCAAGACGCTGGGGTTCCTGCTCAAGGCTTGGGGGGCGCTCAGCCTGCTGGCGCTGCTGCTGGGCGCAGGGGCCCTGCTCACCGCCGGGTGGTGGCTGCGCGTGGACGACGAGCTGAAGCCAGCCGACGCCCTGGTGCTTTTGGGCGGCGATCCGCGCCGGGCCGTGCATGCCGCGGATTTGTACCTGCGCGGCCTGGCCCCGGTGATCTACACCTGCCGGCCCATGAACGAGTCCCAGGAGCCCCTGGTCAGCCTGGGCATGCCCAGCGAGCCGGAGGAGGTCCGCACCATGCAGGCCCTGAGCCTCAAGGGCGTGCCGCCGGAGGCCGTGCGCCTGTATGGCCAGGATCTGCTCAGCACCGTGGACGAGGGGGAACATCTGGCGCAGCTCTTCGGCCCGGAGGTCAAGACCGTCCTGGTGGTCACCTCGCCCCACCACAGCCGCAGGGCCAAGCTGATTCTGCAGCGCCTGCTGCCAGGACGCGAGATCATTCTCTCCACCCCGCCCTACGAGCGCTTTGAGCGCAAGTGGTGGACGCACCAGACCTCAGCCCGGCACGTCATCATCGAGTGCGCGAAATTTCTGTATTACTTTGCGGGAACACCGTTCCGCGCAAGCGGAGCGGTCAAAACGGAGTGAAGGAGCGGCTGCAAAGCTAGTTGGCGGGTCTGCACTTGGGGCACAGGCCATACAGGTCCATCTTGTGCCGCGCCAGACTAAAGCCGTACTTGGCGGCCAGCTCCTCCTGCCTGCTCTCGATGACCGGGTCCATGATCTCGATGGTGTGTCCGCAAGCCTCACAGATGAGGTGGTCGTGGTGATCCACTCCGAAATGCGGCTCATAGCGCGTGATGCCGTCGGCGAAGCTCACGGCCTCTGCCAGCCCGCACCCCGCCAGGAGCTTCAGCGTGCGGTACACAGTGGCCTGACCGATGGAGCCGTCGCGGCGCTTGACCTTGGCGTAGAGTTCTTCAGAGGACACGTGCCCCGGCTCCAGCAGAAAGATATCCAGGATCAACCTGCGTTGCGGGGTGATCTTCAGACGGTGCTCCTGCAAATAGGAGGTGAACGCCTGGTGAGGTGTCTGCTGGTCTGTGGAGTCTTTTTTTGGGCGCATAAAGTGCTTCTTATGGAATGCCAGGCGTTGCTGTCAATGCGGGAATACGCCTGGACGGGAGGTTTCGCGTCTTGACAGACCCCCACCCCTGGGGTCTATTGACGCGGCGCGGCCGCAATGGCCGCAACGCAACAAAAGGTTTGGCCATGCTGGAACTTTCCCTATGGGTTTTAGGAGGCGTGTTCGTGCTGGGCCTGGTGGCCTGCCGCCTGGCGCGCAAGCCCAGAAAGCAGCACGACATGGAGCTCCTGGACTTCGACTTCGATAAAAGCAAGACCTACGAGAAGGACGGACGCAAGTTCCCGTTCTCGTACTGATTTGCTTTAGTTCGCCGTGCGCTCTCGAATGGCCGCCAGTTCCCGCGCCCGAGCCGCCTGGGTGCGCATTTCAGCCGTCTCGCTCTGGGCAAACTCCGCAAGGGTCACATTGGCCGGGCTCTGCCGCAGGGCCTCGGAGAAAGTCTGAAACAACGGGTCCACGCCGGGATGGATCACCATGCCCCCGCAATCCCCGGAATCCCCGCACACTGCAAGCACCTCCAGCACCTCGGCCATGCGGATGTTCTCCGCAGCCATGGCCAGAGCGTACCCGCGCGACTCCTCGTCGCCCAGGGGCACGGCCATGCCTGCGTCGGCCAAGGCCGCCAGGGTGTCCATCACCACGTCTTCCGGCAAGTGCAGCGCCCGGGCCAAAGCGTCCACCGGCAGCGGGGAAAGGCCGGCGGCATAGCGCGCCGCAATGTGGGTCAGGGCGGCCACAGCCACCTTCTGACGCGACAGGGGGCTCAGGCGCGCCGAGAGCCCCCGGCGCACAAAGGCGTGCAGGTGCTGCACGGCATACGAAACCTCCGCTCCCAGAAGCACGATGATCCAGCTGATATACAGCCAGATCAGAAACAAGGGCAGTTGGGCGAAGCTGCCATAGATGGCGTTGTACTTGGTGAAGCCGATCTGCCAGTGGATGTAAAGCCACTGCGCCGTCTGCCACAGGGTGCCCGCCACCATGCCGCCAACGATGGCGGACTTGAGCCGCACCCGCGTGTTGGGCACAAAGGCGTACACAAAGGTGAAGCCAACCCACACAAGCGCCAAAGAGATGAACTTGAGCAGGAACTTCTCCAGCCCATCGTAACCGGGGTTGCTGACGAAGTCGCGCACCAGGTCGAACTTCTGCACAGCCACGGTGAAGCTGGCGGCCACCAGGACGATTATCGGGCAGATGACGATGACGGAGAAGAAATCCGTAAATTTACGCCAGCTTGTGCGACCTTTCTTCACGCCCCAGATGGAGTTGAAGGCGCGCTCCACGTTGCCCACCGTGGTGAACACCGTGAGCAGCAGCGTGGCCACGCCGATCCAGCCCAAGGTCTTGACGTTGGTGTTGGCGATGTACTGGAGGATTTTGTCCACCACCTCGGCGCGCCCGGCGGAAACGCCCATGAGGAAGTCGCGGAAAAACTCGGCGTTCTGCAGGCCAAAGCCCTTGGAAATGGAGAAGGCCACGGCCAGAAGCGGCACGATGGCCAAAATGGTGGTGAAGGTGAGCGCAGACGCCCGGATGATGCAATGGTCGGCCAAAAAACCTGTGGACACCATGTAGATGAGCCGCGACAGGGCAAAGACGCCCTTGCGCGCGCCCCCGGCCTCTGCGGCATCCTTGGCCCAGATGTCGTGCCGAAAATGGCGCTCCACCGCGCCCTTCACGCCCTTGCTGCCCTGCCCTGCCATGTGTGCTCCCTGCGCTCCGTCTGTCATCCGCCGCTAGAACAGCAGATCCTTGAAGAACTTTATGGGCTTGAGAGGAATGCCCAGAATCCCCTTGATGGTGTTGCTGATGAGCGTGCCCGCGGGGATCTCCATTTCCGGGTCCTTAAGCCGCCCGAAAACCTTGATGGGCACGTCTGGAATGCCGGTCATGCTGGCGGAAAGGTTCACGTTGATGCTGTCATCCGCCGGGGAGAAGCGGCCCTTGCCTGTCACCACCATGTTCGGGGTGCTCATGCGGAAATCGTCGGAGCGGAACACGCCCTGGCTGACTTTGAGCTTGGCCGATGCCTGGTTGAAGGGCGAACCCGGCCGCTTTGCCGCACCCTGCGGCTGACCCACGGACTGCTGCCCGGCGGTCTGCTGGGCCGAGGCTCCGGAGCGCCGAGCCTGCTGGACCCCGCTCTGGGCGTTTTGGGCATCCGCCGAGCCGGACAGCACATAGGCCCCGTCGACAATCCTGAAACTGCCCAGCCCCTCCAGGGTGCGCATCACATCCAGATCCGTGGCGCCAGAGCCGGTCACATCAAGGAACAGGTCTGTCTTCCCGGTGACGAACTCCTTGCCCGCCCAGCCCTGCATGAAGGGTCCGGCCTGGAAATCCTTTGCCGCGACTGCCAGCCTGGTCTGCATGGCGTTCCCATTCACCTGGGCCGAGAATTCCCCGGTAAGGGAGCCGCCGTAGAAATTTCCGCCAAAGGGCTTCACCGAAAGCAAGCCGCTCCCGGCGCGAACGCTGGCGCGAAAATCGCGCAGGATGAGCCCTTGGTACTTGAAGCTGCGCAGGGCCACGCCGCCCTCCAGGTTCAGGTCGCGCAGGGCGTCCACATTCAAAGGCTCCGGCGTGGGCCGCTCTGGCTGGGCTCCGCGCTTTGTGGGCTCCGGCGCAGGCAGGTAGCGGTCCAGGTCGAAGTGGCCGCCCGTCAGGCTCAGGTTCTGGCGCGGGGCAGCGAAGTTCTGCACCGCGTATGATCCCCGCACCGGCATGTCGTCCAGCTGAGCGTTCAAGTTGTTCAGACTGCCGCCCTTGGCCGAAAGGGTCAGGTCCGCCTCTCCGGTGATACGTTGCAGGGCGCGCTTGTCCGAGCTTTTCGGCACGTCCATGTCCAGGGCCGCCATGACCCGTTTGGGGTCGCCCTCCTGGCAGCGGATGTGCCCGGCCAATGCCCAATCAGCCCCAAGCACCTTGGCCCCGGTGAGGGCGCCGCCAAGGCTCAAGCCGCACGCCTGCAGCGTAGCCGAGGTCAGATTCAGGCTCTGGCTGGCGAAATCAAGGCTGCCGCGGCCAGAGAAGCTGGCCTCGTTCTCCCGCTTGGGCAAGAACCAACCCCGGAGCCTGCCGCTGGCTGCGGCCCCGGTGAGCTGAACCTTGCCCTGCTGGCCGCGCAACAGACCGGACAACCTGCCATCCAGGTTGAGCAGCGGCTTTGTGCCCACGGCAGAGAGACCGCTGTCCATCTGCAAGGCCCATTCTGCGTCACCTGCCGCAGCGGGGGAGAAACGCGCCTGAGCCTGAAGGGAAGACAAATTCAAGCACTTGGGCTGGGCTGCGGCCTGGCCCTTGACCGGACCTTTGTCCGGCGTCACCTCGATGATGGAGGCGCCCAGGCTGGCCTGCACCTCGGCCACGGCCCGTCGCACCACCAACGAAAGCTTCGCGGCGGGCTGCGCCAATGCCTTTGGAGCCTCCGCCTTGGCGCGCAAATCCATGCGCCCGGCGACGGAAAACCCCGGCCTGTTGACCCAGCTCACCTGGCGGGAATCCACGCCCTCCATGCGCAAGGCCCCCCCCCAGCCAAGCACCGGAGCGCCCGGCCCGGCCAAAAGCCTGGGATCCCTCGGCCCCTCGGCGAAGGTGACAGAAAGATCTCCCGCAACGCTGCCTCCCTGCGCCTTCACGGGTTTGAGCTGCGCCTTGTGCGCTCCAGCGACGCCCCACCACTCGACCTCCGCGCCCTGGCCGGTTACGCCTGCGAGTTTCAGACTGTCGGCCTTGATGTGGCCCGCGCCGTGCACGGCGCGCAGGTAGTCCATGGGCAGATCGGCCACTATCAGCGGCGGGCTGGTTGCATTGGAAGTGAATGCGGTGATGAGGGCGTCTGCGTCGAGAGTATTGGCCGCAAGGTCGAAATCAAGGCCGGTGCCGTTGTCAAACCCCATGCGCACCCAGCCCTTGAGGTGGGACTTGTCCAGGGTGAAGCCAGGAGTCTCGAACACCAGCTGGTTCACATCGGCCTTGAGGTTCAGAAGTCCATGGGCCGTGTGCAGCGCGGCCTCATGGTCATGGGCGACGGTTCCGGGCCAGTAGGAGTTCAGCACGTTGCGCGGGCTGAACCGGCCCAGATCGAGCTTTGCCTCCAGGCGAAACATTTCTGTGACGTCGAGAAAGGTGACCTCTCCGGTGACATCAGCGCCCAGGATGCGCAAACGCACGTCCGAGAGCTTGAGATGCTTGCCGCCGCCCTCCACGCTGATGGTGGTGGAGATCCCGGCCAGCGGCGCGCTCTTGGGCATGAAGGTTCCGCCCACCTCGGCCTGCACCGTGGTCTCGGTGAACAGGGGCGCAGGATCATCCGCGCTCCAGTGCAGCTTGCCAGCGCCCTCAAGATGGGCCGTAAGCCCAGGCCTGGGCCAGGCGAAGCTGCACGACACGTTGAACGGCAACGACCGGCCAGACTCGATGCGTCCGGTGCGCAGGTCTATGCCGGTTGCAATGTAGCTGTAGTTGTTCTGATGGTCGTCCAGGCGGGCCTGACTTTGCAGCAGACGCAGCCCCCGAACGGTGACGCGGCGGAAGTAGGAGCCGGTCTTCTCCTTTGCGTTCTCAACTTGGCGCAGGTGCTCGAAGAGCCCCTCCCAATTGCCGCGGCCCTCGCCGTCCATGGTCAGCACCAGGATGGCGTTGTCCAGCTCCACCGTGTCGAACACCAGGCGGCGCTGAAGCAGCGGCAGCACCTTGATACGCGCGCCGATCTCGTGGGCTGTGAGCAGCGGCGTGCTTCCGAAACGGGGATCGTTGCCCAGGCTGAATCCCTGAGCCTTGAGGCCGAACCAGGGAAAGAAGCTCAAGACAATCTCACCGTCCAGCCGGGCCTCGCGCCCTGTAGCTTCCTGAACCAACTGCCCAAGCTCAAGCCGGAACTCCGGCGTGCGGAAATAGCGCGAGGTCCACCATACGGCGGACCCAACGGCGATGCCCAGTCCGCCCAGGCAGCACAAAAGAATGATGAGCAGTTTCTTGCGCATGAGCTTCGCTTTACAGGCTCCCCATTAGAGGCTTCCCCCGGCTGCTGGATATTCGTTCCAGGGCGCGGGAATC
Source organism: Humidesulfovibrio sp. (assembly GCF_030689645.1). Taxonomy (GTDB): domain Bacteria; phylum Desulfobacterota; class Desulfovibrionia; order Desulfovibrionales; family Desulfovibrionaceae; genus Humidesulfovibrio. The sequence continues at coordinate 14,140 of NZ_JAUYFU010000018.1, read as the reverse complement.
TGGAATCTCCGGCTCGAAACAAGGCATAGCCGCTTTGGGGTGGTCCGGCAAGCTCCAGCGCCTTTTCAAGGCCATTGCGCAGGCAAAACGCACGCACAACAGCACAGTTGGGTCAAGCTGATGGGCACGACAGACCGTTGTGGTCCGAGCCGACGGAGGAGGAGGGATGGAGGCGCGAGAACGTATTTGCTCCGGCAGGCTTCAACAGCAAATGTCGCCGCAGGGCAAATGTCAGGTCAGCCGTCCAGGTCGCCGCCAGCGAGGCCCACAATGGCAATGCCCGCGCGGTCTGCTGCGGCGACTGCGGCCTCGAGATCGAAGAAGAGGCTCTTGCCCGCCTCCACGCCCAGGCAGGTGCCCTGCCCCTTGGCCAGCATGCGAACGGTGTCAGGGCCAACGCTCGGCAGGTCCACGCGCTCTTCCTGGCCGGGCTTCATGACCTTCACCACCACGCAGCCGGGCCCGCCCAACTCGCAGCCCCTGCGAATTGCCGCATCCGTGCCCTCCAGGGCTTCCACAGCGGCCACGATGCCTTCGCGCAGCACGACGCACTGGCCGATGTCCAGAGCGCCCATCTGGCGGGCAAGGAAGGCTCCACGACGCAGATCCGCCCATTCACGCTCATCCGGCGGACGCCTGGTAAGCACCCCCGGCGGGGTGGTGAGCCCCAGGGCGAAGGTTTGCGGCGGCAAAAGCTCCATGCCCTCAGACTCCAGCAGGCCGGACACAGCGCGCAGGATGGCGTCATCGCCTTTGCCGGGCAGGGAAAACAAGAGCTTCACGGCGCGCGAATCCAGGTGGCGGATGTCCATAACGCCGGGTTTGTTGATGGTGCCGGCCATGACCACCTGCTCGACCTTGTTCTCCTTCAGGAAATCAAGGAGCTTGGCCAGTTGGCCGAGCTTCAGCTCGCGGTGGACGTCGGCGATGGGATAGACTTCTGAATTGGTGTGGCCCGCGAAGCCAGCCACCACCAGACGGTGCCCGTGAGCCTTCACGCCCTGGGCCACCAGCACAGGAAACTGGCGGCCCCCGGCGATGAGCCCGATGACTTTCGAGGTGGCGGCCTGCGCGCTCATGGTGCAGCCCTGGCCGGGAATCCCGGCTAGTCCTCGCCGCCCGACGAAGCGCGCCCGGCGTCGGAGGTGATGCCGCGCGTGGTGGCCCGGATGAACTCGACCAGACGCGCCACTTCGGGCGAGTCGGGCAGTTCGGCCAAGGCCTTTTGCAGGGCTTCCTCACGCATGAGGCCGGAGCGGAAAATGATGCGGTAGGCCTTCTTGATGGACCCCACGGCGGCGGCGGAGAAGCCCTTGCGCTTGAGGCCGATGAGGTTCGGCCCATAGAGCCTGCCGCGAGTGCCCTGGGCCAGCATGTAAGGCGGCACGTCGTTGCTGTAGCCGGAAAGGCCACCCAGGAAGGCGTATTCACCCACGCGGGCGAACTGCTGCACCGCAGCCATGCCGGAGACGATGGCGTAGTCGCCTATCTCCACATGCCCGCCCATGCTAACCGCGTTGGCCACGATGACGTGGTCGCCGACGGTACAGTCGTGGGCCACGTGGGCATAAGCCATGAACAGGCAGTGGGAGCCGATGGTGGTCTTCTGGTTGCCCTGGGGGGTGCCCCGGTGCACGGTGACGAACTCGCGGAAATCGTTCTTTTCGCCGATGCGCACCCAGGTCTCCTCGCCCTTGTAGCCGAGGTGCTGGGGCTCGTCGCCGATGCAGGCATAAGAATGGACGTGGTTGCCCGGGCCCATGCTGGTGTAGTTCTTCACCTGGGAGAAGGCGTCGAGGCGGCATTCGTCGCCGATTTCAACATTATCCTCGATGACGCAGTAAGGCCCGACCTGGACATTCTGGCCGAGCTTCGCGCCGGGATGAACCACGGCGGTGGGATGAATCGTCGTCACTACATTTTCCCCTTGTCCACAACAGCAGCGGAGAACACGCCTTCGGCCACCCGCTCGCCGTCCACTGTGGCTATGCCCTGCATCTTCCAGATGTTCATCTTGCGGCGCACCACAACGGCCTCAAGCATGAGCTGATCGCCGGGAACAACTGGCCTGCGGAACTTGGCGCCGTCGATGCCAGTAAAGAGAAACAGCTTCTCCCCGGTGTTCATCTCCAGGCTTTTAGCCACAAATACAGCCCCGGTTTGGGCCAGGGCTTCCAGGATCAGCACGCCCGGCATAATGGGCTGGCCGGGAAAATGCCCCTGAAAGAAAGATTCGTTGAAGGTCACGTTCTTGTAAGCCTTGGCGCGCACGCCAGATTCGAACTCCAGCACGCGGTCGACCAGAAGAAAGGGATACCGGTGCGGCAGCATTTCCATAATCTGCCGGATGTCGAAGATGCAGTCGCTACTCATGGCCTGTCTCCTTGTCTTGGGCCTCTGCGGCCTTTTCCAGCCGCTTAACGCGGCGCATGAGTTCCGGGAGCTTGGGCAGGCTTAAGGACACCTTGAGGTAGGTGGCCCCGTCCATGCTGGGAGAACCGCCGGCGATGGCGCCAGGAGGGAGGTCTTGGCCCACCCCGGCCTGTGCGGCCACCTGGACCCCGTCGCCCAAACTGATATTGTCGCGCAGGCCTACTTGGCCGGCCAGCACAACGCCGTTGCCGAGCCTGGTGCTGCCAGCTATGCCCACCTGGGAAATGATCAGGCAGTGCTTGCCCGTCTCCACATTGTGGGCGATCTGAACAAGATTGTCGATTTTCGTGCCGTCGCCCACCTTGGTGGATTCCAGCGCGGCGCGGTCGATGGCCGTGTTGGCCCCGATCTCAACATCGCGGCCGATGACCACGTTGCCGACCTGGGCGATTTTAACGTGTCCGGCCGGGCTCTGCGCATAGCCATAGCCGTCGCTGCCGAGCACGGCCCCCGAATGGATGATGACTCCCTCGCCCAGAACCGTGCCCGCCATGAGGGCCACATTGGGGTAGAGGGTCGCGCCGGCGCCCACAACACAGTCTTCTCCAACGTAGACGCCGGGGAAGAGCGTGGAGCCGTTGCCGATCTGCGCGCGCGCGCCGACAAAGACGAAGGGGTACAAGGTGACGCCTTCGCCGATCTCGGCTTCCGGGTGCACGAAGGCCTGCGAGCTTATGCCTGTCAGGCAGCCTTGCGGCTTGGCGAAGAGCGCGACAACGCGCGCCCAGTCGAGTTTGGGGTTTGCAGTCAGGAGGCAGCTCCTGCCCTCTGGGGCGTGCTGCTCCTCGCACAAAACCGCCCCGGCCTGCGTCTCGGCAAGCTGGGGCAGGTATTTGCGGGTCAATAGCGGCGCGATGTCCCCCGGCCCGGCTTTGGCCAAGGTGTTCACCCCGCTGACGTCAATGTCGTGGCCGGAGAAGGTCAACCCGACCTTCCCGGCCACTTCAGACAGGCGCATGTGGGGCGACTCCACTACTTCTTGCGAGACTTCCAGGCCTTGTTCAACTCAACGGTCACGGCCTTGGTGATGTCGGTGGAAGGGTCGAAGTAGTAGATGATGCCCTGGGTCTTAGCCATGACGAGGCTGTAGCCGTTCTTGCCGGAGTAGTCGGTGACGGCGTCGTTCAGGACTTTGAAGATCTCATTGAGCTTGATGCTCTTCTCGCGGTTGGCGGCGTTCTGGAACATCCGCACGGCCTCGGAAAGCTCGAACTCCTTACGGCGCAGCTCACGTTCCTTGTCCTGACGCGCTTCGGGAGCAAGGGCGAAGGCCTGCTTCTGGAAATCTTCCTGCATCTTGAGGAAGTCCTTCTGCTGCTTTTCGATGCGCTCGCTGTCGGGCTTCATCTTGGCTTCAAACTGTTTGATGGCATCCTGGCCGGGCTCTGAGGTTCTCAGAACTTCTTCGGGATCAAAGATGCCGACCTTGGAAGGGCCAGCGGCGAAAGCCACGGACTGCAGAAGCAGGAGAAAGAAAGCGGCTGCCAGAAACTTGCGCATGTGAATAACTCCTTTCAACGTGTGTTGAAGCCAGTGCATCAGTAAGGGACACATCAGCCAGCGGCGTCATTGCCTGTTTGGCTAGAAGGTGCGCCCCATGTTGAACTCCACCTTGTTGTTGCTGCTGTCGTAAAGCTCGTCAAGGCCGTGTCCGTACTCAATTTTGAGCGGCCCCATGGGAGAATACCAGAGTATGCCAAGACCGACACTCTTATACAACCCAAACGACGGCGCTGCAACACCGCCGCGCTTGGGAGCGCTAAACCAGCCCTCGCCTTCTTTCCAGGTATTGCCTGCGTCAAAAAAGCCGGTGCCGTAAATGCCCATCTTTTTGCTGAGGGGATAGGTAAGCTCAAGGTTTGTGAAAGCTTCCTTATCGCCATACACAGCGCCGAAGCCGTTGTTCTCAAGCGGTGTGATCTTGCGCTGCGAATAGCCGCGCACAGTTCCCGAACCGCCAAGAGAGAACCGCTCGCTCACGGGGACGGAGTCGTCGCTCAGGTTCTTGCCAACCCAGCCGACCTGACCGTGCCAGCGGAACACCAGGTCGCCGATGACAGGATGATACCAGCTGGAATCCACAATGCCCTTAACGAAGTTGTCGCTGCCGGCAAGCATGCCGCCGCCGTACATGAGGGTGAAGCTGTTCACAGTACCGTTGGTGGGCAACGAGGTGGCGCCGCCATTGGTGGTGTCGCGCATCACGGTTGCCGAAGCCACGCTCGCGGTATGGGTGCCAAGGGAGTCGATCACGAGCTGCGAAGCCTGGGTGGAGTCGACATCGTAGATTTTGTAGCGCTCAAGGCGATAGTCCCACAACAGGCTGGTGTACTCGCCTATGGGATAGGCGAAGTTCACCTTGCCGCCCATGGAGTCGCGATTGTAGCTGACGTAGTCTTCCTTCCGGTCAAAGAGCTGGAAGCCGACGCCAAGCAGGCTGTCGTCCCAGCGGGGGTTCATGGCCTGGAAGGTATAGGCGGTCTTTTTGGCGCCCCATTGCCCGTTCAGGCTGGAGCTCCAGCCCTTGCCGAAGAGGTTGGCTTCCTCAAGGGAGGCGGCCAGATACACGCTGTCGTAGGTGGAGTAGCCCACGCCGCCGCCGACCTTGCCGGTGTCCTTGTCCTTGACCTTGACTTTCAGGTCCATCTCGTCGGGATTGCCTGTGGGCACGGGCTCTATATCCACGCTGGAGAAGTAGCCGAGCTTGTCAAGGCGCGCACTGGAGCGCTTAAGCTTCTCACCGCTGAACTGGTCGCCGTCGGCCAGGCGCATTTCGCGCAGGATGACGTTGTCGCGGGTCTTGGTGTTGCCCTCAAGAAGCACCCGGCGGATGTGGACCTTCTGGAGTTTACGCATAACATAGATGACATCCACGGACTTTTCTTCCGGGTGGTCGTTCATGCGCACATTGGCTTCCGCGTAGGCGTAGCCGAAGTTGTTGTAGTAGTCGGTCAGGGCCTTCAGGTCGTCGCGCACCAGGGAGCGATCCAGGTAGTCCTTATTCTTGGCGGAATCGGAGAGCTTCGTCAGCGCCAGCAACTTGGGCGCGTCGGCGATGAGGTCACCCTCGATGCGCACGGACTCGACCTTGAAGCGCGGGCCTTCCTCCACCTTGAACGTGATGGTGATGCCGTCCTCGCCGATGGCCACTTCTGGCGCTCCGACCTTGGCGTCGATGAAGCCGCGGTTGTTGTAATACGCAGCAAGGGCCGCGCTGTCGCGTTCAAGGAGCTCCTCTTTCAGCACGCCGCCCTGGGTAAGCCAGGAGAACATGCCGCGTTCCTTCACGGCCAGTTCGTCCTTGAGCTCGTCTTCCGGCAGCTGCTTGGCGCCCAGGATAGTGATCTTCTTGATGTAAAGCTTTTTGCCCTCGTCGATGACGAAGTTGAGACGCGCCTGACCTTGGCCGGCAGACTCGATCTCGTGAGTGACCTTGGCGTTGTAGTAGCCGTCCTTGCGGTACATTTCGCGGATGGCGCCGATGTCTTCAGCCAGAACCTTGGGGTTCAGCACCGCGCCTTTCTTGGAGCTGGCGACCTTGATGATGTCTTCGCTCTTGAGCTCCTTGGCGCCCTTGACGCCGATGGCCAGAATGCGCGGCTTCTCCACGACCTTCACCACAAGGATCTTGCCCGCCGGGGCATCGCGCAGGAGCGCCTTCACGTCGTCGAAGTAGCCCAGTTCGAACACGGTCTTCACGTCGGCGTTGATGGTCTTGAAATCGATGGTGTCGCCCTTCTTGGCGCTCATGCGCATGAGGACCACTTCGCGGTCCAGAGCCACTGCGCCCTCAACCTGAATGTCAACGATGCGGTCGAGGCCCAGCAGGTCGCCCTTCATTTTGGCCACCAGCTCGTCAACGCCGGGCAGCAGGTTGATGAGGCCGTCCTTGCTGACGGAGATGGGCACAGCCTGCTTGAGGCCGAATGGGTCGGTGACGCGCACGTCGAGGGACAGGGTCTCGCCCAACTGGCTGAAGCTGCCAACAATGGCGAATGATGCCCCGGTCAGAAGCGCGCCCTCTCTGGCGGCCTGGGGGTCTGTGGTCCGAAGCCCCTTGGAGGCCAGAGCCTTCTCCAGGGCCTCACGGGTAACCACGGTGAAGCCCGCATCGCTCAGGCGGTCGGACAACATGTCCTGCAAGCCTTGGCGCAGGTACTTCATGTCGTCGCCGGCGTTGACCTCGAACGGCAGCACCACCACCGAGACCTCCCGTGGGGAGGTGACGGCGGCGAAAAACTCCCGTGGCGCGGCGAACATCGCCAGCGCCATGGTCAAAACCGCCAGTGCGAAAAATTTAGTCTTTCTACCCCTGGGCATAGAGCACTCCCAAACGCAACTCCAGCCGCCGCCCCATGACGTTAGCCAGTTCGATGTTATGCGTTACGACCACGAAAGTCATCCCCAAGTCCCTGTTCAGGGACACCAGGAGTTCGCCGATCATCCTGCCCGTCTTCTCATCAAGGTTTCCGGTGGGCTCGTCGGCCAGCAGGGCCTTCGGCCGGAGCAAAATTGCCCGCGCTATGGCCGCCCTCTGGCGCTCGCCGCCGGAGAGGGTGGTCACGGGAAAGCTCATCCTTGCTCCAAGTCCCACCATTCCCAAAGCTTCGCGGGCCAGCTCCAAGGATTCCTCCTTGCTCTTCCCCGCGATCAAACCGGGCATGGCGACGTTCTCCAGGGTCGTAAACTCCGACAACAGATGATGAAACTGAAAGACGAATCCGATTTCCCTGTTGCGAAGCGCGGCCCGACGCCTGTTGTCCAGACTCCCAAGATTCTGCCCGAAGAAAAAAATCTCTCCGCTCGTCGGCGAATCAAGGGTGCCCAGCAGATGCAGGAGGGTCGTTTTGCCGGAACCCGATGCGCCAAGGATCGCTATGGATTCACCAGGCATGATCGAGAGGTCGATCCCGTCCAGCACCGTTAGGCGCTCACCTGGCCCAGCAAAATCCTTGCCAACCTTGTTCAGGAAATATAGCGGCTCTTTATTCATAACGCAAGGCATCCGAAGGTTTAAGGGCCGCAGCGCGCCTGGCCGGGTACAGAGTGGACAGGAAGCACAGGGCCAGCGCAGCTACGCCAATAAACGTCATATCCAACAATTCCAGGCGGACAGGCAGATAATCGACCGGATATACATCGCTCGGCAGCTTGATGAACTGGTATTTCTTAAGCAAAAGCGCCACCGGAATGCCGATGCCGTAGCCCAGAGCCGTACCCACAACCCCGATGAAGCTGCCCTGGTACATGAAGATGCGCCGGATCATGCCTTCATCCGCACCAAGGCTCATCAAAACTGCGATATCCTTAGTTTTCTGCATCACCAACATGACAAGCATGGTGACGATGCTGAAGGAGCCCACCAGGACGATCATGGCCAGGATGATGAACATCGCTGTTTTTTCAAGTTCCAGCGCGGCAAAAAGATTAGCGTTCATCTCCTGCCAGTTGCGCACGTAAACCGGATAGTCGTGCAGCTTGGCGCGCAGGGTCTCGCTCACTTCGCCCGCCTTGTACACGTCGGCCAGGCGCACTTCCAGGCCGGAGACAAGGTTATCCTTGAACCCCAGCAGGTTGCGCGCGGCGTCAACGGTCACATAGCCCAAAGTGGCGTCATATTCGTACATGCCGGTGCGGAAAATACCCGCCACGCGGAACACCCGCACCTTGGGCGTAAAACCGATGGAACTCTGCGTGCCCGTTGGAGAAAGCAGATTCACGGTGGCCCCAAGGCCAAGCCCCAGGCGCTTGGCCATCTCCGCGCCGATGACGACTCCGGGCAGGCCGTCCTTGTCCTCCAAATCCTTGACGCTTCCGCTCACCATGTCCTTGGTGAGGCTCAGGACCTGGTCAGCCGTGCTGGTCTCGATGCCGCGCAGCACCACGCCCTTCACTCCGCCGCTGGCGGAGAGCATCACCTCGGAATAGACAAAGGGCGTGACGCCCGTGACGCCGGGCACCTGCCGACAGATCTCGGCCATGGCCTGGTGCTCGCGGATGCCGCCGGAGAACGCGCTTATGATGACGTGGGCGTTGACGCCCAAGATCTTGTCGCGAAGGTCCTTGGTGAAGCCGTTCATGACCCCGATGACCACGATGAGCGAGGCCACGCCGATGGCCACGCCGCACACCGCGAAAAGCGAAATCACGGCGATGAACGACTGCTTGCGCAACGCGAAGATGTAGCGCAGGGCGATGAGAAATTCAAAGTTCATGCGGGCTCGATTGCCGGGCCGGTGCCGGATGAGCCGCCGCCCTGGTTGATTTCAGGCCGCAGCAGCGGGAACAGAATGACTTCGCGGATGGAGGCCGAGTCGGTCAAAAGCATGACAAGGCGGTCGATGCCGATGCCCTGGCCGGCTGCCGGGGGCATGCCGTACTCCAGGGCGCGCACGTAGTCCTCGTCCATGAAGTGCGCCTCGTCGTCGCCAGCGGCTTTTTCCTTCACTTGGTCGTCGAAGCGGCCGCGCTGGTCCACGGGATCGTTGAGCTCGGAAAAGGCGTTGGCCAACTCGCGGCCCACCATGAACAGCTCGAAACGGTCAGTGATGTCCGGGTTGTCGTCGTTGCGGCGCGACAAGGGCGAGATGTCTGTGGGATAATGATAGATGAAGTGCGGCTGGATGAGCTTGGGCTCCACCAGGGTGTCGAAGAGCTTTGCCTGAAGCTTGCCGAGCTTCTCGCCCTTGACGACCTTCTCGCCGTGCCTGCGCACCAGCGCAGCGCAGCGGTCATAGTCGTTGTAGTCCTCCGGGCCGACGCCGCCGATCTTCTCGATGGAGTCGTGGAAGCTCATGCGCGTCCACTTGCCAGGAGTCAGATCAATGTCGTTGCCCTGGTAAGGCACGATGGTAGTGCCGCACACCTCCTGGGCCACGCTTGAGATCATGTCCTCGGTCAGGTCCATGAGGTCGTAGAAGTTGGCGTAGGCCCAGTAGAACTCAAGCATCGTAAACTCCGGGTTGTGCCGGGTGCTGATGCCTTCGTTGCGGAAGTTGCGGTTGATCTCGTAGACCTTCTCGAACCCGCCCACCAGCAGGCGCTTCAGATACAGCTCCGGCGCTATGCGCATGTAGAGCTTCATATCCAGCGCATTGTGGTGCGTTTCAAACGGGCGCGCCGTGGCGCCGCCAGGAATGGGCTGCATCATGGGCGTCTCGACCTCAAGGAAGCCCTTGGAGTCGAGGTAATTGCGGATGCCGCGCACGATCATGGTGCGCTTGCGGAAGATCTCGCTGGTCTTGGGCGTGACGATAAGATCCACGTAGCGCTGGCGGTAGCGCGTCTCCATGTCCTTCAGGCCGTGGTATTTCTCCGGCAGGGGGCGCATGGACTTGGTCACCAGGGTGACGGAGACGGCCCGAATGGTGAGTTCGCCGGTCTTGGTGCGGAACAGGCCGCCCTCAATGCCGACGATGTCGCCCAGGTCGAACTTTTTGAATATCTGGTAGGATTCGGCGCCCAGGTCGTCGCGCGCGACGAAGATCTGCATGGCCTCGCCTGAGTCCTGCAGCTTCACGAAGGTTACCTTGCCGAAGGACCGCACCGAGGTCATGCGTCCGGCCAGGCGGAACACCTTGCCGACCTCGGCCAGGGCGGTCTCGTCCAGATCGCTGTAAGATTTAAGAATATCCGCAACGTGGATGTCTTTGCGGAAAGTGTTGGGGTACAAGTGCAGATCAGCGTCGAGCAGGGCGCAAGCCTTGTCGATGCGGGTTCGCAGGACGTCATTGTACTCGTCCCGTGCGGCTAATGCCTCAGCCAGGGGCTTGAAGCGCCCGGCGTGCGGCGACTCGACGCGGATTTTCTTCGCGCCTCCGTCATGTTCGTTTTCGGCCAAAACGGGTCTCTCCCTAGGGGTGTGCGGGCTCTAAAAAATGTCTTAAACCATTCGCCTGGGTACGTCGTACGCCTAAGCCATACGCCCCCGGCAGTCAAGGGCGGGAGATACTCCGGCCCGCACACGAAGTCAAAGCTTATGATGCCCATGGCTGGGGCGGCCCCTGCCGACAAGCCCGGTTCGAGCTCATAGCATAATCATATGGCATGATCCTGGCGACAAATACGGGGTGCAGGCAAACTTTTCGCGAGAATCTTCTTGACCTCGCGCTTTAGTTCGGCGTAATGAGTCCTCCGCCGCACAGAGCGGCTTTTCCCCGGTAGCTCAATCGGCAGAGCGGGTGACTGTTAATCACTAGGTTCGCGGTTCAAGTCCGTGCCGGGGAGCCAGACAAGATTAGGCCCGGAAGGCGAAAGCCCTCCGGGCTTTTTCGCGCCCGGCGCCCACGCCGCCGCCGGATGCTTTCCCCTTGCCCGCGCTGGCGCTTCGTGCTAGCCGCCATACCCATGATCGACATTGCCCAATACCTGCGCGAAATGACGGTGCTCATCGTGCCGCTGCTGCTCACCATCACCTGCCACGAGGCTGCCCACGGCCTTGTTGCCAGCTGGCTGGGCGACCCGACGGCCAAGCTGGCAGGGCGCATCACCCTGAATCCCGTGCGGCATATTGATCCCTTCGGGTTCCTCATCATGATCGTGCCGCCGCACATCGGCTGGGCCAAGCCCGTGCCCGTGGACTCGCGCTATTTCAAGGATCAGCGTACGGGAATGCTGCTGGTGGCCATTGCAGGTCCAGGGGCCAACCTCCTGGTGGCCGCGCTTTGCGCCGCGCTGTTCCACGCCCTGGGCAGCATCCCAGTGACAGACCCCGACGGCCTGGGCGTGCGCGTGCTGGTGCCGCTCTTGTCCATGGCCCAGGCGGGCGTGTACGTGAGCCTGCTCATCGGCGCCTTCAACCTGCTGCCCATTCCGCCCCTCGACGGCAGCAACATTCTGGCGCGCTTCCTGCCCGAGGATCTGGCCTGGCGCTACCTGGAGATGGGCCGCTACGGCATCCTGGTCATCATCGGCCTCATGCTCCTGGGCAACGTCGTCGGCTTCAGCCTCATCGGCACCCTGCTGTTCCCCGTCGTCAGAGCCGGGGCCGATATTTTCGGCATGAACTCGCCTTTCTGATCCACCTTTTAAACAAAGATACGCCATGACCGCCAAAAAAGAATGCATCGTCTCCGGCATGCGCCCCACCGGGCCGCTTCATCTGGGCCACCACTTCGGCGTGCTCGCCAACTGGCTGGAACTGCAGGAGCAGCACGACTGCCTGTTCTTCGTGGCCGATTGGCACGCCCTGACCACCGAGTACGCCGACCCCAAAAAAGTCAAAGGCTTCGTGCCTGGGCTGGTCATCGACTGGATAGCCGCAGGCCTTGACCCGGACAAGTGCATCATCTTCCAGCAATCCAAGGTGAAGGAGCATGCGGAGCTGCACCTGCTGCTCTCCATGCTCACCCCGGTTGGCTGGCTTGAGCGCAACCCCACCTTCAAGGACGTGGCGGCGGAGCTGGCCGGGCAAAAGGATTTGGCCACTTACGGCTTTCTCGGCTACCCGGTGCTCATGGCCGCCGACATCGTCCTGTACCGCTCCACCGCAGTCCCCGTGGGCCAGGACCAGCTGCCGCACCTGGAGCTGACGCGAGAGATCGCGCGGCGCTTCAACTTTCTGCACTGCCCGGAAAACGCGCCTTTCTTTCCAGAGCCCAAGGCTCTGCTGACCGAAGACGCCAAGCTGCCCGGCCTGGACGGCCGCAAGATGAGCAAGAGCTACGGCAACTCCATCGCCCTGGGCGAACCCCTGGAGAACCTCGCGCCCAAGCTCAAGGGCATGCTCACGGACAAAAACCGCCTGCGCAAGAGCGATGCAGGCGACCCGGACGTGTGCAACCTCTACCCTTACCACAAGCTTCTCACCGCCCCAGAAAAATGCGCGGAGATCCGCGAGGGCTGCGTGAGCGCCTCCTGGGGATGCGTGGACTGCAAGAAGGTGCTCCATGAATCCATGACGGCCTTCCTGACGCCCATCCACGAGCGCAGAAGCAAGTTGGAGGCCGACCCGGACCGCCTGTGGCACATTCTGGAGCAGGGCAACGCCCGCGCCCGAGTGCGCGCCCAGGAAACCATGGAAGCCGTGCGCAAGGCCCTGAACTTCGATTTCTAGCCAGGCCAAGCAGGGCCGGAGCCGGACGCAAAGGTCTGGTTCCGGCCCTTTTTCCGTTCTGAAACAGGAGAAGAGGAACATGAGCGAGAACGTCTGCGTTTCCAAACGCGCCAGCGAGATCACCCCCTTCCTGGTCATGGACATTCTGGAGGCCGCGCACAAGCTTGAAGCCGCCGGACACAACGTCATCCACCTGGAGATCGGCGAGCCGGACTTCGACACCCCGGAGTGCATCAAGGAGGCCGCGAGGAAGGCCCTGGCCGACGGCGAGACGCACTATACCCACAGCCTGGGCCTGCTGTCCCTGCGCGAGGCCATCTGCGAGGACCTCTTTGACCGCTACGGAGCAAAGGTGGACCCCGGCCAGGTCATCGTGACCCAGGGGACCTCGCCCGCCATGCTGCTGCTCTTCTCCACCATTTTGGAGGCCGGGGACCAGGTGATCCTCTCCGACCCTTGCTATGCCTGCTACGACAACTTCATCCGCTTCGCCGGCGCCTGCCCCGTGCGCGTGCCAGTCACCGAGGCCGACAGCTTCCAGTACCGGCCAGAGGCCATCGAGGCGGCCATGACCGAAGGCACCAAGGCCATCCTGCTCAACTCCCCGGCCAACCCCACCGGAACCCTGCTTTCGCCGGAGCGCATGGACACCATCGCCAGCCTGGCCGACAGGCGTGGGGCGTACATCGTTTCCGACGAGATTTACCATGGTCTGGTTTACGAGGGCAAAGACCACAGCGCGCTTGAGTTCACCGACCGCGCCTTTGTGCTCAACGGCTTTTCCAAGCTCTACGCCATGACCGGCTGGCGGCTGGGCTACCTCATCGCACCCAAAGAATTCATCCGGCCCATGCAGAAGCTCTGTCAGAACTTCTTCATCAGCGCCAACTCCGTGGCCCAGCACGCGGGCATCGCAGCCCTGAAGGAGTCCGCCCCGGACGTGGCGCGCATGAAGGCAATCTACGACGAGCGCCGCCGCTTCCTTCTGCCGCGCTTGAAGGCGCTGGGCCTGGGCGTGGCCAACGACCCCACCGGAGCCTTCTACGTACTGGCCAACGCCCGCCACTGGGCTGAAAAATTCGGCGGCAGCTCCCTGAAACTGGCCTATGATATCCTTGAAAAATGCCATGTTGGCGTCACGCCGGGCATCGACTTCGGCCAGGGGGCCGAGGGTTTTCTGCGCTTCTCCTACGCAAATTCACTGGAAAATATCGCCGAGGCCATGCGCAGGCTTGAGAAGTACGCGGCCCAGGCGTAAAAGAGCCACATGTGAGGAGCGGCTCCTGACCGCTGTGCTGCCATGAAACGGTTGATTTTGCTTACTCTGTGCGCCCTGCTGCTGGCTTTCGCCAGCCTTGGGGATGCGTGCGCCCAAAACGCTGGCGCTACGCAAAGGCCCACCGAAAGGCCTGCGCAAAAGGCCAAAAAAGCCAAGACGGGAAAGAAGCAGACCGGCAAGATCAGATCAGCCAGGGCTAAAGATATTTTGAGCAAATCGAACCAGCCCCGACTGACGCGGGAGGATTTGAGCAGCCCCTATTCTGCGGGCTCGGCCTTTGGCCCGCCAAAGCCCCCGGCCCCGCCGGAAGAAGACAACGCCACGCGCTGGGACTACGACCCTGCGCCCAAGGCCAGACCCTTTGCCAAGCCCAA
>NZ_JAUYFU010000016.1 GCF_030689645.1 Humidesulfovibrio sp. | reverse complement strand
GAGCGGCTCGTACACCAACGTGGTGGGCCTGCCAGTAGCAGAATGCGCGGCATCCCTGCTGGAGCATGGAATCATCGGGGTGCGCCCAGGAAACTCGGGCGGATGGGGAACGCCATGACCGACGCCTTTGCCACCAGGGCTGCGCAGTGGGACGCCCACCCCGTGCGCGCCGCCATCGGCCAGGCCTTTTACGCCCAGGTGCTTGAGGCCACGGCCTCGCATCTGGCGGGAGCCCTTGAGGGCAAGACCGTGCTGGACTTCGGCTGCGGCACCGGAACCCTGGGGCTGCGCCTGGCCCAGGAGCACGCCGCCCGCGTCATCTTCGCCGACGCCTCTGCGGCAATGCTGGACGTGCTGCGCGGCAAGCTGGCCGGGCTGGACCTGCCCGACGCCCAGATTTTCGAGGGCGGCATAAACGCCCTGCCCCTGGCGGACGCTTCGGCGGATCTGGCCGTGAGCCTCATGGCCCTGCACCACATCGAGGACGCGGAAGGCGCGCTGCGCGGCCTGCGCAATGCGCTCTAGCCCGGCGGGCTGCTGCTTCTGGGCGACCTGCTGCCCGAGGACGGCAGCTTCCATGACGCCTCGCCGGACGGCCCGACTGCGGCGCACAACGGCTTTGACCCGGAGGCGCTGCGCGTCCTGTGCCATAATCTGGGCCTGGCGGTGCTGCGCCTGCTGCCTTTTCATCTGGTGCGCAAGCCCGATGCGGCCGGAGCCGTGCGGGAGTACCCCCTGTTTTTCCTGGCCGCGAAAGCGGTCTAAAGGAGCCTGATGCCTACCCCGCACGCCGACTTCGAAGCCTTGCTGGAACGTGTCCGAGCCAGCGGCCTGCCTTTTGTCCTGCACGAGCACGCCCCCGCGCGCACCATGGCCGACGCGGAAAGCCTCACCTTCGACACGGCGCGCATCGTCAAGACCATCGCCTTCGCCACCCGCGACGGACGGCTGGTGCTGGCGGCCCTGCGCGGCACGCTGCGCGTGGACCACGCCAGGCTGGCGCGGCTGTGCGGCGTTGAGCGCAAGGACCTCGCCCCCTTGTCGGCGCATTCGGTCCTTGAGCGCATCGGCGTGGCGCCGGGCGGGGTTTCGCCGCTGCACGGCCAGGGGCATGGTTTGGTGGATGGAGAAGTGCTGATCTTCGTGGATGAGGACGTGCTGGCCATCGCGCCCACGGCCTACTGCGGCGCGGGCAGGCTTGACCGCACCCTGGAGCTGGCCCCGCTGGACCTGCTGAACCTTTCCGGCGGGCGCACGGGCAATTTCTCGCGCTGATTCGTCCTGAAGAGCGCGTCGGCTAGGGCATTTCCCGGCGCACGATGACGGCCAGCCCCTTTTGACGCAGACGCTCGGCCACGCGCCAGGCGCGCTCCTTGGTCGGCAGGGTAGCCAGCACCAGTTGCGCCCGGCCAGCCTCGTCCCACACCCAGATATTCTCCGGCACAAGCACCCCGGCGCGCAGCACCGCTTCCAGCAGGTCAGCGCGGGCGGCCTCGCGGGCGTCGAAATCATCAGGATCCAGCTCGCGGCCCTGGGCCAGCACCCACCATTCCCCGGTCTTCGGCTCGGCGTCCAGGCCGGGCTTTTCGCAATGCTTGCCGGTGTAAGGCGAGGGGCGCTTGCCGCTGTGCAGGCCGGACGGATTTCCGAACGGAGTCTCGGATTCCGGCCCAGGCTGGGACTTGGCGCCCTGGGCTGCCTTGGGCCGCAGGTGCATAAGCGACCGGGCCTCGCCGCGCACAAGGAGCGCCATGCGCTGGATGCGCCGGGCGATATCCGCCGCGCTGAGCTGCTTGCGTCCGCTCATGCCGCGCTCCCCTTGGCCCCGGCCTGGGTGGCTGCGTCGCGCCGCTGGGGCACGGCCAGGGAAATGACGAAGCCCACGCAGGCCACGGCGATGATGGTGGCCCCGCAGGTCAGGTCGAGTGCGTAGGAAAGGTACAGGCCGGCCACGCAGAACACGGCGCTCAAAAGCGCGGCCAGAAGCATCATGCCCGGCAGGGAGCGCGCCCGGCGCTCGGCCATGAAGGGCGGGATGGTCAACAGCGCCATCACCAGAATCAGCCCCACCACGCGGATGACCATGACCACGCACAGGGCGGTGAGGCCCATGAGCAGGAAGTGCAGGAAACGCACCGGCACCCCGCGCGAGCGCGCGAACTCCACGTCGAAGCTCATGACCAGAAGCCCGCGCGAGAACACGGCCACCAGGGCCAGCACCCCGGCGGAAAGCCAGGCCATAAGCCAGAGATCGGAATCGGGCACGGCCAGGATGCTGCCGAAAAGATAGCTCATGAGGTCGGAGTTGTAGCCCGGCGTCAGGTCGAGCAGAATAATGCCCAGGGCCATGCCAGCGGCCCACAGAACCCCGATGACCGTGTCCGCCCGCTCGCGGGAGGAGAGGGTCACCCAGGCCATGCCCAGGGCCGCCAGGGTGGAGAATCCGGCTGTCACGGGCAGCACGGGCAGGCCGAGAAAGAAGGCCAGCCCCACCCCTCCGTAGGAGGCGTGGGCCACGCCGCCCGCCAGAAACACGATGCGGTTCACCACCACCAGCGATCCGATGACCCCGCAAATGAGGCTGACCAACAGGCCTGCCATGAGCGCATTGCGGAAGAAGTCGTAGGACAGGGCCTCCATCATGACGTCTGCCCCCTGTCGTCGTTGCTGGCGTGACGGCCGCCGCAGCAGTCCGGGTTGTCATGGTCGAACACCACACGGTGCGGCACCGGCCCGTGGGCCAGGAGCTCCACCGGGCACCCGGCCACCTGGTCCACGCCCAGAGCCTCGGCGAAAATTTCCGGTGTCAGGCGGCTGTCCGGGTGGTGGTGCAGGCTGCGGTTCACGCAGGCGATGGACTTGACGCAGCCGTCCACCGTGGACATGTCGTGGCTGACCATGACGATGGTCATGTCGCGGTTCAGCTTCGCCAGCAAGGCCATGAGCTCCTGGCGGCTCCTGCCGTCCACGCTGGCCGTGGGTTCGTCGAGCAGCAGCAGCTCCGGGCCGGACACGATGGCCCGGGCGATGAACGCGCGCTGGCGCTGTCCGCCGGAAAGATCGGAGAGCCTTCGGCCCGCGTGGTCCGCAAGGCCGACGCGCTCCAGGGCCTGCAAGGCCGCTTCGCGCTCGCGCCTGCGCTCAGCCCGGCCCTTGAACCAGTCAAGCCCGGGGCGCACCAGCCCGAGGCTCACTGCGCCCAGCACGGTGATGGGAAAGCTGGCCGACACCTGGGTGAACTGCGGCAGATAGCCGATGCGCCCGCCTGCGTCTCCGGGCGACTGGCCCAGCACCCGCAAGGAGCCGCCGCCGGGCCGGGCCAGGCCCAGGAGCAGCTTCAGCAGCGTGGACTTGCCACCGCCATTGGGCCCCAGCACGGCGAGAAAATCTCCCGCAGGCAGGGTCAGGTTCACCTGCTCCAGCACGCGCACGCCGTCGTAGGCGAACCAGAGGTCGGAAATCTCAATGGCCGGGGTGTTCACAAAAGGCTGCCTCCAGAATTCGGCGCGCCTGGGCCGCTGGGGCACAAGGAGCGCATCCCTGATTCTGTACCCCCAGGAACGGGGCTAAGGCAACGATTTTCAAGGCCGCGCCCAAGGCGTGGACGCGGGAACCAGGCCACTGTTGCCCCCTCGCCGCGCATGGGGTATCACGCGGCCAAGCTTTAAAGAGGGAGCGTGCATGGAACTTGTGTTTGCGGAATACATCGGCCTGACAGCCGGCGCCCTCACCACTGCGGCCTATCTGCCTCAGGTGTGGCGCACTTGGCGCACCAAGGCCGTGGGCGACATATCCCTGGCCATGTACTGGGCCATGACCCTGGGCGTTGCGCTCTGGCTCGTTTACGGCATCTTCATCAAGGCTGCGGCGGTCATCGTCGCCAACGGCGCGAGCCTGCTTCTGGTGGGCGGCATGCTGCGCATGCGCATCAAGTACGGCAGACCCCAGGCAGCGCCGAAGCGCGACCAGTACCTGCACTAGCCTCTAACCCACAAAACCCGGCAGCCCCTGGCCCGCGACACTGCGGCAGGCCGCCACAAAGGCCTGCGCCGCCTGCGGGTTCGAGGCCAGGTGGGCGTGGAAATAGCCGCCCACGATGTTGCCTGAAGCCTGGCCGTCCAGGGCTTCCGTCCCGTCCGAGGCCGTGAGCGCAAAAGCGGCCTGGCCCGCCTCCCCTGCCCCGCCTTCATACTCCGAATAATGGAACTCGTGCCCGCGCAACACCGTGCCCGCAGGCCCCAGCGGTCCGGCCGCAAGGGTGCGCGCTTCGCGATAGCCCAGGGCCGCGCGCTTTCGGCGCAACACGGCCCGGCCCGGCAGCGCTCCGCACAGGGCATGCGCCACGCCATCGCCGTCCAGCAGCTCCTCCAGCAGATACATGTACCCGCCGCACTCGGCCCACACGGGCTTGCCCGCAGCACAAAAAGCCCGCACCGATGCCCGCATGGAGGCGTTGGCGGAAAGCTCACGCCCAGAGAGCTCCGGGTAGCCGCCGGGCAGGTACAGTCCGGCCAGTTCCTCGGGCAGGGCCGCGTCTGACAGGGGCGAGAAGAAGACGGCCTCCGCCCCGGCCTGGGCCAGCAGGCGCAGGTTCTCTTCGTACAGGAAGCAGAAGGCGCGGTCCCGCGCAACGCCGATGCGCACGTCCGACCGCGCGGCAGCGCGAGGGACTGGCGCGGGCTCGTCTGCGAGGAAAGCGGAAAGGTCGAGATCAGGCAGGGCGTCCAGCAGCGTCGAAATGTCCACGCCCTGCTCCACCCAGTCCGCCAGGGCCTCAAGGGTGGCCTCAAGCCCGGCGGCACAGCCTTCCGCTTCGCAGGCCGCGTCCTGGGCCGTCACCAGCCCCAGGTGCCGCGAGGGCAAATGCACGGCCTGGCTGCGGCGCAGGCACCCAAGCACGGAGACGCCAGGAACCAAATCCATGGCCTCGCGCAGGATGGCCTCGTGCCGGGCGCTGCCCACGCGATTAAAGATCACTCCGGCCAGGCGAAGGCCGGGGTCGAAACGGGCGAAGCCCTGCGCCAGCGCCGCAACGGAACGCGCCTGGGATTTGGCGTCCACCACCAGCAGCGCGGGCAGGCCCAGAAGCTTCGCCAGATGCGCGGTGGACCCGGCCTCATCCGCACCGCTCCGGCCATCGAACAGCCCCATGACGCCCTCCACCACGACCACGTCCGCGCCGCGCGCGTGCCGTGCGAAGAGACTGCGCAAGGCGTCCTGCGGCTGCATCCAGGTGTCGAGGTTGTGGCTGGGGGTTCCGGCGGCGGCGGCGTGCAGGCCGGGATCGATGAAGTCCGGCCCGGCCTTGAAGGGCTGCATGCGCAAACCCCGGCGCCGGAGGGCGCGCAAAAGGCCCAAGGTGGCCGAGGTCTTGCCGCAGCCGCTGTGGGTTCCGGCCAGGACAAGGGCCTTGGGCACGGGCTAGGCTCCGGCCGAATGCTTGCGTTTGAGGAAATCCACGAACTGCCGGGCTTCCGAATGTTCTGGGTTGAGCTTCAGGCAATCGCCCAGGTGCTGGGCCGCGAGCTTGGCCTCGCCCATGTTGAAGGCGGCGCGGGCCATGTTGTAGTGCAGATTTTCGTCGCGCGGGCAAAGCTCCACGGCGCGGGCATAGAAGGCCATGGCTTCGGCGTGCATGGACGCCTTGCGCAGGGAGATGCCGAACTCGTTGAACAGGTGCTTGTGCTCGTCCTGAAAAGCCGCATCGATCATCACCAGCCGCTCGAAGACCATGCGGGCCTTCGGCTCGTCGCCGCGAACGATGTAGCAGAGGCCGATGCCGAAATTGGCGCGCACGTTCTCTTCATCAAGGGCCAGGGCCTTGCTGTACTCGAACTCGGCAGAAAAGTTCTCGCCGCGCTTGAGGAACTTGTCGCCGCGCGCAACGGCCTTCTGGATCTCCTGCTGCTGCATGGCCCTGTGTCGGGCGTATTCCTGGGATTTCTGAGGCTCCGGCAGGTAGCTTTCCAAAAGTTCTTCGCGGGTTATATTCTTCGCATCGCCGAAAAGCGCGTTATCCGGACCAAGAGCCTGCAGTTCAAGCGACTCGTCTTCGCGCTGCTGCACAAAAAAATAAGCGTACTGCTCAATTTTTCGGATTGTCGTTCCTGTGCCGATAGTGGCAATTGTCTTCTGGAAAAACACGCCGTTGATGCGCTGTGCGGGATAGGTCGAGTTCATAAGCAGATCCGTCCCTGGCGAGAGTCTTTCATGGAACGTACAACACTTCCAGCATGCAGGGAAGAGGGCGAACAGAATTCTAAATCTTACGCATCATTCTAATCAGTTACGCGCGGCGTCCCGGTGCGGGGCATACGTTCACTCTCCGCCCACTTTCTTACGCTTCAGGTAGTCGATGAACTGACGGGCCTCGGCGTGTTCCGGGTTGAGCTTCAGGCAGGCGCCCAGATGCTGGGCA
>NZ_JAUYFU010000014.1 GCF_030689645.1 Humidesulfovibrio sp. | reverse complement strand
CCACCGCCACCGCCGCCGCCGCCGCCGCCGCCGCCGCCGCGCCCGCCACTACCACTCACGCCGCTTCCAAGTCCTTTGCCCGCGCCAGTGCGGGTCTGGTCCATAGTGCGAGTCTGGTCCATGGTGCGAGTCTGGTCCATGGTGTGCGCCTGATCCATGGTGCGCGTCTGGTCCTGGGTGCGCGCCTGGTCCTGGGTGCGCGCCTGGTCCTGAGTGCGCGCCTGGTCCTGAGTGCGCGTCTGGTCCATGGCCTGCGCAAGGGCCATGCCGGTTCCAAGTTGAAGCGTTGCGAACATCGCCAATGTTGCCAGAGCGTTCTTGTTCATCAGTCCCCCTTTGGTTTTTTCAGATTAACTATAACACAACTCCCGTGAAGATTGTCAACACACTGCACACTTCGAAGGCGGACCATCTGGACGGCTCCCCCGCTCCAGCGCTGCTTTTCAGTTCCCCACACATCGCGCAACCCCTGGGCCTTCTTGACGCACGCGGCGAAAGCGGACAGATTCGGGTAAATATATTGGGGAGGACTGCCGTGGCGTTCCGCAGAAAAAAAATCTCCGTCATCGGCGCCGGACAGGTGGGCGCAACCTGCGCCCTCATGCTGGCCAGCCGCGGCGTGGGCGACGTGGCGCTCCTCGACATCAACCAGGGCGCGGCCAAAGGCAAGGCCCTGGACATCCTGCAAACCGCAGCGGTGCAGCTTTTCGACTCCCAGGTGACGGGCACGGCGGACTACGCCGACACCGCGGACTCCCACGTAGTGGTGATAACCGCAGGCTCGCCGCGCAGGCCGGGCCTGACCCGCGACGACCTGCTCACCATCAACGCCCGCGTGGTGGCCTCCTGCTGCCGCGAGATCAAGAAATTCTCGCCCGAGGCCGTGGTCATCGTTGTCACCAACCCGCTGGACGCCATGTGCTTCGTGGCCCAGCGCGAGCTTGGTTTCCAGCGCGAGCGGGTGCTGGGCATGGCGGGCATCCTGGACTCCGCCCGCTTCCGCACTTTCGTGGCCCTTGAGCTCGGCGTCAGCGTGCGCGATGTGCAGGCCCTGGTCATGGGCGGCCACGGCGACAGCATGGTGCCCATGCCCAGGCGCTGCTTCGTCGGCGGCGTGCCCCTCACCGAACTGCTGGCCCCGGAGCGTGTTGAAGTCCTGGTTGAGCGCGCCCGGGGCGGCGGCGACGAGATAGTGAAACTATTGGAGACAGGATCGGCCTTTTACGCCCCAGCCGCCAGCGTGGTGCAGATGGTCGAGGCCATCCTGCGCGACCAGCGCCGGGTGCTGCCCTGCGCGGCCATGCTCCACGGCGAGTTCGGCGTCAACGGACTGTTCATCGGCGTGCCCTGCGTGCTGGGCGGACGCGGGCTGGAGAAGGTCTGCGAAATGGAGCTGGATGCGGCGGAACGCGCCGCCTTTGAGCATTCCGTCAGCCGGGTGCGCGCCCTGGTGGACGACCTGGCGCGCCTGGGGCTGTAGCGCATGTCCCGGCGGTTCGCCCTCTGCCTGGCCTTTGCGGCCCTGCTGTTCACGTCCGCCGTGCTCCCCAGCCACGCCCTGGCCGAAAAGCCGCGCAAGAACGTCCTCATCTTCAATTCCTACCACGACGGCTACGCCTGGTCCGACGAGATACTGCGCGGCCTTCGGGCCTTTTTCAACGAGTCGCAGTACTTGGTGGACCTGCACATCGAGTACATGGACACCAAGCGATTCGCCACGCCGAAGCGCGCCCAGGCCCTTTTTGAGTTTTACCGCGACAAGTTCAAAGACGCTGACTTCGACCTGATCATCGCCTCGGACGACTTCGCCTACAATTTTATTCTGGACTACCAGGACCGCTTGCTGCCCGGGCTTCCCGTCGTATTCTGCGGCGTCAACGACCCCAAGCCCGACAAGATTGCGGGCAAGACCAACATCACCGGCTTGGTGGAGAACGTGGATTTTGAGGCCACCTTGCGCCTGGCCGCGCGCCTGCACCCAGACGCCAGCCGCATGATCGTCATCGGCGACCGCTCTGTCACCGGCTTGGCCATCCAGGGCCAGTTGCGGCAGGCGGCCCCGAAGCTGAGCGGCATTCTGGACCTGGAATACTGGGACGACTTGCCCATGGGGACCATTCTGGACCAGCTGCGCGCCATGCCCCAGAACACCCTGCTCTTCGTCATCCCCATGTACCTGGAGCACGAGGGCAGGCTGTACGCCGCAGATGAGGTGCTGAAGGTCATTTCCGCCAACGTGTCGCTGCCGGTCTACAGCTGCTGGCGCTTCCTGCTGGGCCACGGCTGCGTGGGCGGCAAGTTGCACAGCGGCGTGGATCACGGACGCCTGGCCGGAGGCCTTGCTCTGCGCATCCTGGCCGGGGCCGACCCGGCCAGCATCCCCATCGTCAAGCGCTTCGACGACCCCTTCGCCTTTGACTACAACATCCTCAAGAAGCTCAACATACCCTTAAGAGATCTGCCCTCAGGCTCGGAGATCATCAACGAGCCCTACAGCTTCTACACCATCGACAAGGGCCTGTTCTGGACCATCATGAGCAGCCTGGCCGCCATGCTGTTCATCCTGGTCCTGCTGGTCACCAGCATCATCCAGCGCAGGCGCATCCAGGAGCGCGTCAACGACCAGCTCTCGTTCCTCAAGATACTCATGGACGCCATTCCGCTGCCGCTCTACTCCCTGACGCGGGGCGGCCTGTTCCAGGACTGCAACCTGGCCTTTGAGCGCCTGTTCGGCGTCAGCCGGGCCAACATTCAGGGCAAGGCGCCGGAGGACATCGGCGCGCCTGATGCGGCCGGAGCCGGATCAACCAGCGGAACAAGCGGTGCGGCCGGTCTGCGCGACGCAGTTGATCAGCAGCTCCTCGCCTCCGCTGGCGTCCGCATGTACGAATCAGTGCTGCACCTGCCCGGCGACGACCACCGCGCCGTGATGCTCAGCAAGGCTACGTACCTGAACGCCAAGGGAGAAATCCTCGGCCTGGTGGGAGTTCTGAACGACATCTCCGGCCTCAAGCGCGCCCAGGAAGAGCTGCGCCAAGCGGAAGAAAAATACCGCGGGATCTTCGAAAACTCCGTGCTGGGCATTTTCCGCGCCGCGCCAGGCGGCCAAATGCTGGACGCCAACCACGCCCTGGTGGAGATGCTCGGCTTCGCCAACCTGGAGGCTCTGCTCGCCACCGGGGCTGACTTTCTCTCCGGCAGCGAAGACGGCGCTCCCCACTGGCTTTCCGCCACAACCGGCCCTGGCGGTGTGGCCACTTACCGGCGCAACTTCCTCCGCCCCGACGGACGGCACATCACCACTTTCCTGCACATCCGCGCCGTGGCCGGTCCAGGCGGCCAGCTGGCCGCCTACGAAGGCGTTGTCGAGGACATTACCCAGCGCGAAAACGCCGAGCGCGCATTGAGCGAAAGCGAACGCATGCTGCAGCTGGTCCTCGACACCATCCCCCAGCTGGTGAGCTGGAAGGACCGCGATCTGCGCTATCTGGGCGTGAACCGCTCTTTCTTGTCCTTCTTCGGCCTGGAGGACGCCCGGCGTGTGCTGGGCCGCACCGACGAAGAGCTTTTCGAGGGTCGCGACTCCACCCAAAGCTCCCAGACCAACGACCGCATGGTGGTTGAGAAGAACCAGGCACAGTACCGCGCCACCTGGCACGCCGAGGACGGCTTCGGCAGGCCCGTGCTGCTGGAAGTCTCGCGCGTGCCCCTGCACGACGCCGCCGGACAGGTGGTTGGTTTGCTCTGCGCAGCCGAGGACGTCACCGAAAAAAACAACCTCGAGCGCCAGCTTCTGCAATCCCAGAAGATGGAAGCCATCGGCACCCTAGCCGGGGGCATCGCCCACGACTTCAACAACATCCTGACCAGCATCATCAATAGCGCCGAGCTGGCCCTCATGGACGCCCCGGAAGGAACGGACATGGCCCAGGACCTGCTGCGCGTGCTCAAGGCCGGCAAACGCGGCAGCCAGCTTGTGCGCCAGATCCTGGCCTTCAGCCGACCGTCCCTGGCGAGCTTCCAATACGTCAACGTAGCCGAGCTGGCCCGCGAAACGTTGAGCCTGCTTTCCGCCTCCCTGCCGCGCAACATCAGCGTGCGCGAGGACATCCGCCAGGATCCCGCCCTGGCCATGGCCGACCCCATCCAACTGCATCAGGTGTTCCTGAACCTGTGCACCAACGCGTTCCAATCCATGCGCGAGACTGGCGGCGACCTCCTCCTGACCCTGCACGCAGAGGAACTGGACGCCCAGACCGCCGAAGGTCTCTCCCTGCCGCCGGGTCGATACCTGCGCCTGTGCATCACAGACAACGGCCCAGGCATTGAGCAGCACATCCTGGACAAGATCTTTGACCCCTTCTTCACCACCAAAGGCAAGGCCGAGGGCACGGGCCTCGGCCTTGCCGTGGTGCACGGCATCGTCAAGGCCCACAAGGGGGCCGTGGCTGTGTCCAGCCTGCCCTGGGAGCGCACCAGCTTCGACATCTACCTGCCGCAGCACGAGCGCACCAGCCGCGAAGCGCCCAGGCGCCCCGAGCCTGTGCGCCGGGGCCAGGGCCGCATCCTCTTCGTGGAGGACGATCAGGACCAGTTGGCCACCATCCCCCGCGTGCTGGGCAAACTCGGCTACGAGGTGACAGGCCGCTCCAGCGCACCCGAGGCTCTTCGCGCCCTGGACGAGAATCCCGGCGGCTTCGACGCTGTGCTCACGGACTTCGACATGCCAGAGGTCAACGGCGTGGAGTTCGCCCGGCGCATCATGACGCAGCACCCGGGCCTGCCCGTCATCATGATCTCCGGCCGCCTGCACACCGGCGACATACCGCCCGACCTGCCGCCAAACATCCTGCGCGTGCTGGCAAAGCCTTACAGCCAGGCCGCGATTTCAGAAGCCCTGCGCGAAGTATTGAGCGTGGGGTAGAAAGAGTCCGCTAGGGCGTGGTGAACCAGGGGGCATGCACCCCCTGGACCCGCATGGCGAAGAGGCCGGTTCCGCGCCTGCGCGGAACCGGCCTCTTCGCATTCGAGTGTGCAGAAGCATTGCCATACGCTCAAACCGCCCCCCGCCTGAATATCCGCGAGGGGCTTCTGCTCAGGCGGTCTCCCGCCGAAGCAGAAGCCCCTCGCCACAGGGAGTCCAGAGGGCGCATGCCCTCTGGCGGGGAGCGGGAAAGAAATATCTTACCCAAAGCGAAACAAACTTTGCCAGCAATTTCTGGCAACTGTCGCCTTGGGCGTCGCCAGGCCCCCCTCTGACCCCCCTGAAAGTCCTGGCTTCATCAGAAAAAGTCGGCGCAGGATGCTCTCATGAAAAATACAAACCTCACCCCACCCCCGGCGTCACAGGCGTATATCTACATCAGACTCTCGTCGCAAGCGCAAGCCTGGGGCGACGGCGAACGGCGGCAGCACGACGCCGCCGTGCGATTCGTCGAAACCCATAGCCTGCCTGTCGCCGAAACCATGCAGGACATCGGCGTCTCGGCTTTTCGCGGCGACAACGCCCTGACAGGCGAACTCGGCCGCTTCCTCCAGCGATGCGAGAGCGGTGAAGTGCCGCCGGGCTCAGTGCTTGTCGCGGAATCCCTTGACCGTCTGACCCGCAATCGTGTGAACGAAGCGCTGTTGTTGTTGCTCAACATCACCCAACGCGGCGTCAAAATCGGACTCACTGCGCAAAACGTCATCCTGGACCTCGCTTCGTACGCGGCCTTCTTCCCGATCCTGGCGGACATGATGCGTTCGAACAGTGAGTCGGAGCACAAGTCTTTCCGGTCGCTTGCGAACTGGCAGACGAAGCGCAAGCTGGCGAAGGAAGGCGTCATCGTGACGAGCCAAGTGCCGCGCTGGCTTGAAGTGCGCTACGGCAAGATTCATGTGCTCGAAGAGCGTGCGCAGCTCGTCCGTCGCATCTTCGACATGTACGTGAGTGGCTACGGCCGTGGCGTCATCGCCCGCACCCTCATGAAAGAGGGCATCTCGGCTTGGAATACTCGTAAACCCGTGTGGCATGAAAGTTATGTTAACAAACTCCTGTGTAATCGGGCTGTTGTCGGCGAATACATCGCCGAATTCAAGACCGAGGAAGGCGGCATGGGGCAGGAAGTCATTACGGGGTACTACCCGGAAATCATT
>NZ_JAUYFU010000009.1 GCF_030689645.1 Humidesulfovibrio sp. | reverse complement strand
GAGCCCGGCAAGAAGATCGCCACCCGGCAGGCCTGGGGCGCATGCCTGAACGCCATGAAGGACTTCCTGCCCAACCTCGTGGGCGGCAGCGCGGACCTCGACCCCTCGAACCAGACCGCCAAGTTCCGCGACGCCGTGGGCATCTTCGCTGCCGACAACCCCCTGGGCCGCAACCGGTCCTTCGGCGTGCGCGAGTTCCCCATGGCCGCCATCCTGAACGGCCTGGCCCTGCACGGCGGGGTGATTCCCTTCGGTGCCACCTTCCTGACCTTCTCCGACTACTGCCGCAACGCCATCCGCATGTCGGCCCTGCAAAAGCTGCCCGTGCTCTACGTCTTCACCCACGACTCCTTCCACGTGGGCGAGGACGGCCCCACGCACCAGCCCATCGAGCATGTGGCGAGCCTGCGCCTCATCCCGGACCTCATCGACCTGCGCCCGGCCGACGCCACGGAGACCGCCCTGTGCCTGGAGCTGGCCCTGCGCCAGACCGCCAAGCCCTCGTGCATCTTCCTCACGCGCCAGGGCCTGCCGGTCATGGACCCCAAGGAGTTCCCCGCCGTGGCCGAAGGCGTGAAGCGCGGCGGCTATGTTCTGAAGGACTGCGAGGGCACCCCGGACGTGATCCTCATGGCCTCCGGCTCCGAGGTCTCCCTGATCCTGGACGCCGCCAAGCTCCTGGTCGAGGAAGCCCCGGGCCGCAAGATCCGCGTGGTCAGCATGCCCTCGGTGGCGCTCTTTGAGGCCCAGAGCGCGGAATACAAGGAGTCCGTGCTGCCCCACTCCACCCTCAAGCGCGTGGCCATCGAGGCCGGACGCCCCGAGGGCTGGTACCGCTACGTGGGCCTGGACGGTCTGGCCCTTGGCCTGGACCACTTCGGCGAAAGCGCCCCGGCCTCCAAGCTGGCGGAGAAATACGGCTTCACCGCGCCCACCGTGGCCCGCAAGGTTCGGGAGCGCTACTTCGGATAGGAGATAGGCGACCGCGCGGACGGCACGAGCTGGAGGCGCGGCCAGGCTGACCAAGGCCCCAACGTCAACCCCGTAGAGGAGATCCCCCATGGCGACTGCGAAAAAGCCCGCGAAGGCTGCGGCCAAGAAGGCTCCTGAGAAGAAGGCTGCGGCCAAGAAGACTGCGGCCCCCAAGGCTCCATCGAAAGCCCCGGCGAAACCGGCGGCCAAGCCGTTGGCCAAGAAGCCTGCGCCGAAGAGCGTGGTCAAGCTGGCGGGCAAGCCCGTCGGCAAGAAGATCCTCATGCTCGTGGGCGACTACGTTGAGGACTACGAGGTCATGGTGCCCTTCCAGGCCCTGGCCATGCTGGGCTACGCGGTGGACGCCGTTTGCCCGGACAAGAAGGCCGGAGACGCGGTGCGCACCAGCATCCACGACTTCGAGGGCGACCAGACCTACAGCGAAAAACGCGGGCACAACTTCAGCCTGAACAAGGACTTCGACAAGGTGGACACCAAGGACTACGTGGGTCTGGTGATTCCCGGCGGCCGCGCCCCGGAGTACATCCGCCTGAACAAGCGCGTGCTCCAGATCGTGCAGGAGTTCG
This sequence comes from Humidesulfovibrio sp., assembly GCF_030689645.1. Taxonomy (GTDB): domain Bacteria; phylum Desulfobacterota; class Desulfovibrionia; order Desulfovibrionales; family Desulfovibrionaceae; genus Humidesulfovibrio. Next base: position 19,783 of record NZ_JAUYFU010000009.1, on the reverse strand, counting down.
ACCGCGCGAAGAAGCCCATTGCGGCCATCTGCCACGGGCCGCTGGTCCTCGTCACCGCGGGCGTGTTGAAGGGCCGCACCTGCTCGGCCTACCCGGCCTGCGGACCGGACGTGGTCTGCGCGGGCGGCAAGTATGCCGACATACCGCTGGACAAGGCCCACGTGGACGGCAACCTGGTGACTGCCCCGGCCTGGCCAGCCCACCCGGACTGGATAGCCAAGTTCGCAGCGGTTCTGGGCGCCAAGATCAGCATCTAACGAAACGAAGGGAGCAGCTTGCAAAGCCGCTCCCTTTTTTTACGCCCACTGGTTTTCGGTTTCTGCCGCCATCCGTCGACGGTGAACCCTTGCCGACCAGCCTTGTGCCTGTTAACATTGGCTCACACTAAATTTGACGAAACAAATTACTTCGTCTCGACACACAAGGAGAGCACGGATGGAAGCTCCGCAAAGAAATCTGGCCCTGGATCTGGTGCGCGTCACCGAGGCCGCCGCGCTGGCCAGCGCCCGCTGGCTGGGCAAAGGCGACAAAAACGCCGGAGACGGCGCTGCGGTCCAGGCCATGCGCCTGTCGTTCAATTCGCTGGCCATCAGCGGCACGGTGATCATCGGCGAAGGCGAAAAAGACAACGCGCCCATGCTGCACAGCGGCGAGAAAGTCGGCGCAGGCGGCCCCCTGGCTGTCGATGTGGCTGTCGATCCCGTTGAGGGCACCAGCCTGCTGGCCTATGGCCGTCCCAACGCAATTTCCGTGGTGGGCGTGGCCCCTGCCGGCACCATGTACGATCCCGGCCCCAGCTACTACATGCAGAAGCTCGTGGTGCCCGCTGCGGCCAAGAACGTGGTCGACATCGAGGCCCCGGTGCCCACCAACCTCATGCGCATCGCCAAGGCCCTGGGCAAAGACGTGGACGACCTGGTGGTCTTCGTCCTCGACAAGCCCCGCCACAAGAAGCTCATCGCCGACATCCGCGAGGCCGGAGCGCGCATCCAGCTCCACACCGACGGCGACGTGGCCGGAGCCCTTATGGCCATCGACCCCAGAAACGAGGTGGACGTGATGATGGGCACCGGCGGCACGCCCGAAGGCGTCCTGGCGGCCTGCGCCATCCGCATCATGGGCGGCGAAATGTTCTGCAAGCTCGACCCGCAGAAGCAGGACGAAAAGAACCTGCTGGCCCAGGCCGGTGTCGATGTGCGCCGCGTGCTCACCGTGGGCGACCTGGTGAAGAGCGATGACGTGTTCTTCGCCGCCACAGGCATCAGCGGCGGCACCTTCCTGAAGGGCGTGCGCTACCTGGGCTACGGCGCGGAGACCAGCTCGCTGGTCATGCGCGGCAAAACCGGCACCATCCGCTACATCGAGGCCATCCACTCCTGGGACAGCCTCATGAAGTTCAGCGCGGTCAAGTACGACTAGAAACGGAAAAAGGCCGGGAGGGCGAACCTTCCCGGCCTTTCTGCCTTTCTGGCGGCGCCTTCCGGCCCGGCCTACATGTCCGGATTGGACAATTTCGCCGAGATGATGGCTGCGTCCTCCGGCCTGGCCTGCACTTCCAGACTCTTGGACTCGCCGTGACAGGCGAACCCGCTGGCGGCCATATGGACATAGCCGGCGGACAAAACCTTGGTGTAGGGAATCTGCTCGCGCATTTCGGCAAAGTCGATTCGCTTGGGGAAAATAATGGGCACTGGCGCGCCGGAAAAATCCTCGAACATGATGTACTTCATGACTCCCTCCAGGGCAGTGGCTTTCGCCTCTCGCCACTGTGTACCGCAGCGCGCCCGCAAGGGCAAGACGCTGCCGCCCCTTTTGCCCCAGGCGGGGCAGCCCGCGCAGGCTGCCCAAGCAAGGCGGACCCCATGAACCGGATAGACCTCTCCACCCGCGATTTCCGCAAGATCGGCCTGTGGCAGACAGCCTTTCTGGGCGACGCAGTGCTGACACTGCCCTTCATCCAGGCGCTGAAGGCCCGCTACCCCGGGGCCGAGATTCACTATTTCGTGCGCGCGGGGCTGGAAGGCCTGTTCAGCGCCCAGCGCGAACTGACAAGCGTGCGCGGCTTCGCCAAGCGCGGCAATCAGAAAAGTCTTTTCGCCGCACGCGCCCTGGGCCATGATCTTTCCCTGGAGGGCTTCGATCTCTGGATCTCGCCCCACGCCAGCCTGCGCAGCGCCTTCATGGCCCGCAGCGTGGGCGCGCCCGTGCGCATCGGCTACCACCAGCCCTGGTACAACTGGCTGGCTTACACGCACCTGGTGGACCGCAGCTTCAGCAGGCTGGAGGAGATCGAGCGCATCTTCCAGCTTGGCGGGCCGCTGGGCATCTTCGCCGACAAGGCGACCCCAGCGCCACTGCCGCGCCTGGACCTGACCGACGAGGCCAAGACCCGCGCCGCGGAGATCTTCGACGGACTACCCGTGGGCCCCAAGCTCGGCATCCATCCCGGCTCCACCTGGCCCACCAAGTGCTGGCCCAAAGAGCACTTCGCCGAAATCGCGCGCAGGGCGCTGGACGCCGGCGCCGTGGTGCTGCTTTTCGCCGGGCCGGGCGAGGAAGCCCTGGCCGCGCACATCGCCAATGCCGCAGGCGACGCAAGCGGCCGCCTGATAAATCTCGCCAACATGCTCACCATCCCGGCGCTGGCCGCCTGCCTGGGGCGGCTCGACGCCTGCCTGACCAATGACTCCGGCCCCATGCACCTGACCTGGGCCCAGGGCGTGCCCCTGGCCGCCTGCTTCGGCCCCACAGTGCGCAGCCTTGGTTTTTTCCCGCGCGGTCAACACTCTCGCGTGCTCGAAACCGCCCTGGACTGCCGCCCCTGCGGCCTGCACGGGCACAAGGCATGCCCCTTGGGCCATCACAACTGCATGAAGGACATCAGCCCCGACCGGGTATGGGACGTGCTTCGGCCCATGCTTGGAGTGTGATATACGGCAATAGCCGGGTTCGCAGCAGGCCCCGTCTGCCATCGACCAAGCGCCCGCCCGCCGGGCAAGGAGGCGCCGCAATGCAGACCAGCACCTTTGTTGAAACGGAGTTCGTGCTCCTCCTCTTATTCTCCTTCATCCTCCCTGGAGCCATTTACTGTTACCTCTCCCGTAAGGAATCCATCTCCCGCCTCACCGTCCTGTTCTTCGCCATGCTCCTCGTGATCATTGCCGGCCTCGACGTCGCCCTGCTTTCACGACTGCGGGAGATGGCCCAGGTATCGGTCTCGACCTTTGACGACCGCCTCTTCATCGGCGAGCTGCGCATCGCCTTGTATCTGCTTCCCGTGGTGTTCGCGGGCACCGGGGTCAACCTGATATCCCACGTGCTGATCCACCACCTGACCCAGGCCGAGCACAAGTTCGACCGCAGGCGTCCCTAACTTTCCCCACCCTTGCCGACCGCCCGCAGCCGCGTTACAACCCGTTCATGCTGCTCGACCTCAAGATAGCCCTGGCCTCGCTCTCCGCCCACAAGTTGCGCGCGGTGCTGGCCATGCTGGGCGTCTTTCTGGGCGCGCTGTCGTTTAACGGAGTGCAGCACGTGGCCGAGGCCATGTACAAAAACGCTGAGGCCGAGGCGGAGAAGCTGGGGCCTGGCCTGTTCGCCGCCCTCGCTGGGCAGGTGCGCTTCACGCGGGAAGGCGGCGCGCGCAACCAGGGCTTTCAGCGCACCTTCACCGTGCAGGACGCCCGCGCCCTGGAGGCCGGGGTGCCGGGAGTTTTGGGCCTTGCCCCGTTTTTGTCCAGCACCATGCCAATCCGCGCAGGCGCAATGACTGTGAATACGCAGATGGTGGGCACCTGGCCGGAGTACGTGCAGATTCGCAGCTTCCAGGCCGAGCACGGGCGTTTCCTCACGGGTGCCGACGTAGAGGACATGGAGCGCGTGGTGGTGCTGGGCAAAAAGATCGCGGAGCGTCTTTTCGGCACGCCGGAAGCGGCTCTGGGCCGCGAGGTGCAGGTGTTTCGAGCGCGGTTCGTGGTGGTGGGCGTCATGGAGGCCAAGGGACGCGACCTGACGGGCACGGACCAGGATGAGCAGACCTTTCTGCCGCTGACGACCTTCATGCGCCGGGCGGCAAACCAAACCTGGATAACGGGGGCGTATTTGCGCTTGGCTGAGGGCTCGGACCTGGAGCAGGTGAAGGCGGCGGCAGCGGCGATCCTGCGGCAGCGGCATCACCTGGAAGGCAAGAAGGACGACTTCAGCCTACTGACCCCATCAGACGCCATGCAGCTGCGGCGCGAGGCCCTGGACCTGGTGCAGACGCTGGGCGCCATCACTTCTGTCATATCCTTCGCCGTGGGTGCCATGGGCATCCTGTCCATCATGGTGCTCATGGTGCAGGCCAGACGCACGGAAATCGGCATCCGCCGTGCCGTGGGCGGCAGCCGGGGGCACATCACGCGTCAGTTTCTGCTGGAGGCCGGCATCATGGCCGGTGTGGGCGGGGCCTGCGGGGTCGCGGCCAGCCTGATCCTGGTGGAGCTGGTGTGCATGCTCGCCGGCTTCCCCTACGTGTTCGAGCCGGTGTTCACCCTGTCCACCCTTGCGGGCTCGGTGCTGCTGGGACTGGCCGCCGGGGCGTACCCAGCCCGGCAGGCCGCAGCCATAGAGATCCTGGACGTGCTTTCAGCGTAGGCCGACCTACCCCACGAAGAACTCGCTGCCCGCGCTCTCAAACAGGCGCTTGCAGTCCTTCTTCAAATTGTGCAGGTCGGGATCGCGCAGCATGCTGTCCAGCAGCTTCACCAGCACCCGGCGGGTGACCTCGCCCACCAGAACGCCGTCCGCGTCCACCACGGGCAGGGCAGTGATCTTGCGCTCGCGCAGGAGCAGGCGTGCGTCCAGAAACAGTCCGCCCGGAGCCACTGTTGGCAGGTCGCGGCGCATGAGGCTTGAAACGGGCTGGTCCTTCCTGTCCTTCAATGTGCGGCTGATGCGCCGGATGGCCTCGTCATCGGACACGGTGCCGCTCTCGTGGCTATCCACCACCTCAGGCTCCAGGAACAACCCCAGAATCTCCATCATGGTGACCACGCCAAGCAGCACCCCGCGCTCGTCCACCACATAGGTGTAGCGCGAGCGGCTGCCAGGATTGGCATACCATTCGATGAGCCGTGAAATCGGTTCGTCTGGACCGACCCGCGTGGGGTCGTGCCGCATGATCTGCTCTATGCGCATGGCTGGTCCCTCCGGCAAGCAACAGGGGAACGACACAGACCGCATTGTGCGACCAATGCCACGCCGCCGTCAAGGCCAAGGGCTCTTGTTGCGCAGCAGCGCTCCCCAGCCTCTACCGTCCGGGAGACTTGGGCCGGAAGGCGGCCACGCGGGCGTCCAGGCTGTCGCGGTCCACACGGGAAAGCCCCTTGCCCACGGCATCACGGTGCTTCTGGGCCTCGGGCAGGCCATGCTGCGCAGCCAGGGAAAGCCAGTAATAGGCCTGGGACGGATTCTTCGCCAGAGCCTGGCCCTCCTGGTACAAAAGGCCAAGGTTGTACTGGGCCTTGGGGTCGCCCAGCTCCGAGGCGCGGACGAGCAGCGCCTCGGCCTCGGCCGGATTCTTGTCCGCGCCCTTGCCCTCAAGCAACAACAGCGCAAGATTGCACATGGCTCCTGTGTGGTTGCGGGTGGCGGCCTCGCGGTACCAGCGCAGCGCGGCGGGGGCGTTGGCGGGAACGCCCTGACCCTCCTGGCAGTGCAGGGCATAGGAATACTGCGCCCTGGCGTGTCCGGCCTTGGCCGCACGCTCCAGCCAGTGGGCGGCTTTGGCCTTATCCTTGGGCACGCCGAGACCCTGGGCGTACATCTGCGCCAACAGGTACTGCGCGCGCGGATGATCGGCTTCGGCGGCCTTCTGCATCCAATGGGCGGCCTTGGCCTCGTCGCGCTCCATGCCCTGCCCGCGCGAATACGCCAGGGCAAGGTTGTACATGGCCTTCACGTGGCCCTTCTTGGCCGCGGACTCGTAATAATGCGCAGCCTGGCCCAGGTTCATGGGCACGCCGTTGCCAGAGCTGATGAGCTCGGCCAGATTGTACATGGCGGCCACGTTGCCCTGAGCGGCTGCTTTCTCATACAATTCTGCGGCCTGGGTAGCGTTTTGAGCCACGCCCTTGCCCTGGTCGTAAGCCAGGGCCAGATTGAACTGGGCGTCGGCCAACCCCTTGTCCGCAGCCAGCGTCCACCAGCGCACAGCCTCGGCCAGAGCCTTGGGCGCTCCGTCTCCGGTGGCCAAATGGATGGCTACCTTGTTCTGCGCGTGGATGTCGCCCGCCTGGGCCTTGGCGAGCAACTCGCGAACCTTGGGGACCATTGGCGTAGCATCGGGCTCCAGCACCGAGGGCTGAGCCGGGGAGGTCTTGTTGGCGTTCGCGGTGTGCGGCGGCAAAACCAGCGCGCACAGGGTAAGGGCCACCGCGAGGGCTGGCCGCAGGGGCACGAAGCGGAAAAGAGGGGGGGAGAGAAAGGGTGCCTGTTGCGTCACGGACTTGAAAACCTCCTAAAAACATGGCGGCCCCGCCAATGCCGACGGTTCCTACTGCACATTAGGCCGAGAGGGGCGAGTTGTCCACTCCTGCGGCACGCCGCCCTGAGTCTTTCGCACACTGTCGTGCATCTGCCGAACAGACTAACGGCACTGCAACACATGTAATATTTTATGCATTTGCAAAACTTTTAAACGTAGAAAGGGTGCCTTCAAAAAGCAAACAGGCAAACCTATAGGTACCAATACGAAAAACACCTGGACACGCACAAGTGCGTCACATAGATATTCGCAAAACGATGCAGATGGGAGCACATAAACAACCCTCTGCAATCCAGGAGGACCAGAATGCAATGTCTCTTTTTGTTCAGGGATTCCGCTGGCCGCCTGCCAACGGCCCAGGACTTGCGGAAGTGCGGGTTCAAGGTGTCCGAGGCGGCACTGCCTACAGCAGGCCTCTGGGATATGACATTACTTGCAGCGCCCCCCCCTGCGGAACCAGAGCTGCAGATCGTGGCCAACGGACTGGCGACGGCGGCGGAGCCGAAATCGCACTATGGGGACCAGTCAGGCTTTCATCGCCACGACGACACCAAAGCCGGCAGCGAGGACGCTCCGCTGCCTGCCAAGGCCGAAGCTGGGTCCGCCCAGACATCGCCAGGCGCATGACGCGTCGAAAAAAAGCTCCCCCGGTCCAGCAGGGGCCAGGGGAGCAACGCTTTACATTTCAGGCGATAATCAAACGGTCTGGATGGGGATTCGGCGCGGCGAAGCCTTCTCCATCCTGGGCAGGTGGATCATGAGCACCCCGTCCTTCAGGCTGGCCTTGATGTTCTCGCGGTCCACCAGGTCCGAGAGGCTCACAGATCGGACGTATTCTCCGGGCCCGAACTGCACCTCCAGAAAGGTCTCCTTTTCCGAAGCGCCCTGCAAGGCTCGCCCGGTCACCACCAGTTCGTTTTCGTTGATGTCGAGTTTGAGATCCTCGCGCCGCACTCCGGGGATATCCATGTACACATAGAATCCATCCTCGCGCTCCAGAATATCCGTGGCCGGACTCACGCGGGGCAGAGGCTTGGCTTCATTCTTTGCTGCGGATGCTTCAACCATGGCGTTCCTCCTTGCGGCCTTACGACACTTCGATGTTGATCTTGCGGGGCAGGCACTCCGAGCATTTGGGCAGAGTGACGGTAAGCACGCCGTCCACCAGTGTAGCCCGCACGGCGTCTCGGTCCACCGGCACGTTCAGGGCCACAACGCGCTGAAAGAACCCCGCCGGGCGCTCCTGGCGGTAGTACTTTCCCTGTTCCGTGGGCCGCTCGCCCTTGATGACCAGATTTTTGTCCGTGAGGGTCAGCTCCACCGAGTCGAGGGAAAGGCCAGGCAGCTCCGAGCGCACGTAGTAGGCGGATGCATCCTCGCTGACGTTCAGCGGCGGATAGGCCAACCTGCGCCCCTCTGCGAACTGCGGTTTGAAGAAGTCCTCGAACAGCCGCTCGAAGCGGCCCGGGAAGGCATACAGGCTATTGAAGTCGAGCACCATAACGCTACCTCCTTGCGGATGTTGTGAGCGAAAAATAGGTACGCAGACGACACAGTCAAGGCCGTTTCCCACAGATCCTGGCGAGCCAAAAAGGTGGCGAAACAGATTCTCAGCGGACTCGGTGCAGCATTGCTGCAAGAGATGAAATGTGTGGAGGCATTGAAGAGATGTGCAAAGGGGTGCGCCGCTTTCCGGTTCTTCCGGGTGACCCCGGTCCACTTTTGTCCGGGCCTATCGGGTCACTTTTGCGGCGCACTGCGCTTTTTGTTGGCGAGGGGCGGCTCAATCCGCCATTCTGTGTGCGAATGCTGTGGAATTATTCGAGTACACCCTCCGTTGCCGTTGCCTCCTGGGCCCCGCCTCCAGACCTTCCGGAGCGGCCTCTGACTTCTATAATATACATCGCCCCTGCAATGTAAAGACCCTGGGCGGCTGTATCGCCAAAGACCCTGAACTACGCAGATTCCCCTTGCCAGCTGAAGCTTGGCTGGGCAAACTACCGTTCATGTTTTCAGGAGGCCCGCTTCCCCCATGCGCACCGCCAGCATCGCCCTCACAACCCTCGCCCTTGCGGCCGCCCTTCTGCCCGCGCACGCCCAGGCAGGCCAGCCCGGTCAGAACAGCCGCCCGAGCCAGTCCGCCCAGGCGGACTGCCAGCAGTTCATGGAGCTGTACCGCGCCTGCCACCGCCTTGGCCTCCAGGCGGGAAGCGCCCTCACCTGCGAAGAGTCCGCCGGGGACTTCGTTATGCGCGCCGCCGCTCGCACAGGCAAACCTTCCCAGGCCGCCCGCGCCCTGGCCGAGCTCGTGTGCTCCACCGGCTGCGAAGACGCCGCCACTAGCCAGCCCCTCGCCACGGCACAGGAATTCTCAGAGGCGTTCTGCGACTCCATTCCCATCACAAAACCCCAGGGAGGCCGCCCATGACCAGCCCCGTATACTTCTGGAATCTCCGCGCCAGCATCAAAGCGCCCTATGCAGAGCGCATCCGCCGCCTGCTGGACCGCACGCACTTCGCCGAAAGCATCGACGGCGGCGAACTGACCGCCGTTAAAATCCATTTCGGCGAGCGCGGAGTCACCAGCCACGTCCAGCCGCTGATGCTCAAGCCCATTTTGGATTTCCTGAACAAGGCGGGCGCGCGGCCCTTCCTCACCGACGCCAGCACCCTTTACGTGGGCCAGCGCGGCGAGGCTGTGTCTCACGCCATGCAGGCCGCCATGCACGGCTTCGACCCCCTGCTCCTGGGCGCGCCGGTGATCATTGCCGACGGGCTGAAGGGCGCCAGCCAGCAAGTCCTGCCTGTGGCTGGCGGCAAGCACTATACCGAAGCCTTCATCGCGGCTGACATCGCCAGCGCCGACCTCTTCGTCTCCGTGAACCACGCCAAGGGCCACGAGTTGGCCGGGTTTGGCGGCGCGCTGAAGAACATCGGCATGGGCAGCGCCAGCAAGCAGGGCAAGATGCAGCAGCACGTCACCACCGGGCCCATGCTCATGCTCGATAACTGCAAGGGCTGCGGAGCCTGCGCAGGCATGTGCGCCTCACAGGCGCTGGCCCTGGCGGACGGGCTTGAAGGCAAAGGACAAAAGATTCAGCTCGACACCAGTCGGTGCATAGGCTGCGGCGCCTGCTTCCTGGCCTGCAAGCACGAGGGCCTGGTCATCAACTGGAAGACCGACGTGGCCGCCTTCCTGGAACGCATGATGGAGTATGCGGCAGCAGTGCTTCAGCCCCGCGCCAAGCCCTGCCTGCACATCAATTTCGTCACCAACATCACCCCGGACTGCGACTGCATGGGCTTCTCGGACGCCTGCATCTGCCCGGACGTGGGCATTCTGGCCTCGCTCGATCCCGTGGCCATAGACCAGGCCAGCATTGACCTCATCAACCAGGCCGAGCCCCTGTGGCCCAGCCACCTGCCCAAAGGGCTCAAGGCCGGCGACGACAAGCTCCGCGCCCTGCGCCCGCACCTGCCGGAACATCTTGGCCTGGATTACGCCGAGGCGCTCGGCCTGGGCACCCGGCGCTACGAGTTGATCGCGCTGTAGATCGCGCGGCGAGCGCCAAAAGCTAAACGCCTAAAAAGAAGCTCCTGGGGATAAATCCCCGGGAGCTTCGTCTTTCAGCATCATTCATCACCCAACACTCGTCCATCATCGTTCGTCCAACGCAAACCGCACAGGCAGGGTCATCCACATGCCCACCACTGCGCCGTGCGCAACGGCTGGAGAAAAACGCCACTTTCGCACGGCCTCCAGCGCCGCGTCCTCAAAGACCCCGGGCGGATCTGCGCGAACCACCGTCACCTCGCGCACGGCCCCTTCCTGGTCCACAAAGAGTCTGAGCAGCACCTGTCCGCCCTGGCCCGCGCGCCGTGCGGCCATGGGGTAGCGAGGCTTCACCGGGCGCACAGGGACGGGCATCCGGTCCACTGCCACACCGCCCTGTCCGGTTCCAACGCCAGCAGATGCTCCCATGCCGGAGCCTTGGCCTCCCCCTGAACCGCTGTCGGAGCCTTGGCCTCCTGCCGCTACGCCCTGCATTGCAGATGTCCTCGCCAAGGGCTCCGCCGCTGCGCCATGCGTCAGCGCGGACGCAACAGACTGTGGCGAAGGCAGGGGCGGCGCAGCGTCTGCCTTGGCGGCTGGGGCTGGCGCAGAGGGCTTTCCTGGCGTCACCTGGGTAGCCGCGCCGCCACCGCCTCTGGCGCCGGGAATCTCCACGAACTCCACGTTGATATGCGGCGGGGACGAGGGCGCGGAGGGCATGCCTGCAGCCAGCATCCCTCCCAAGAGGGCTGTGTGCGCGGCAATGGACAGCCACAGGGCCAGGTTGCGAACGCGCAAGGTTTTGCTGGTGCCCGGAAAGCGAACGCGCGAACGTGCACGGCGAAAGCACCCGCCGTCCGGCAGGGCTCCGAATCCGGGGCGCAACCCCCTTGTGTCGTTCACGATGCATTCGCCGCCCACGGCAATCTCCTTGCGGTGCACAGGCTCTCAAGCCCGGTAAATGGCCGCATAGCCGCAGGCACCCAAAACATATTGAAAGGGCTCTGCGGTGCTCTCGAATCACCGCCCCTCCAGGCGCCCCGCTCCCCGCTCCCGGCCTCGCAGGCTTTGCCGCAACCGGCCAAGCTTCTCACAGATCCTTAACCCGGCTTGACATAGCATCAATTTCAAGTCTATCGCTTTTTTATGCCATTTTTCAGAATTACGTAGCACAGCTGCGTGTGTACGCAACTGGGTAGAGTGCGGATGTATCCATTAAATCTGGAGGTATGCGATGCGTGAAATGGAAAAGGTGATGATGAAGGGGAGCGCCCCGAAGGACGTTGACCCGAGCAAATACCCGTTCGTCCAGGTGGACCCGGCCAAGTGCGAGTCCTGCGGCGTCTGCGACGATGTGTGCAAAACCGGTGCGATCCAAGCGCAGGGCAAGGACGAGAAGCGCACTGTGCTCGATCCCGCCGCCTGCGTGAACTGCGGCCAGTGCCTGATGAACTGCCCCTTCGGCGCCATCTACGAAGAAGTTACCTTCGTGGACGAGGTTTTCGCGGCCCTCAAGGACCCGAAAACCGTTTGCGTGTCCATGCCTGCCCCGGCCGTGCGCTACGCGCTGGGCGAAGCCTTCGGCCTGCCTGCGGGCACCCACGTTGGTGGCAAGATGCACGCGGCCCTGCGCAAGCTCGGCTTCAAGCTCATCTGGGACAACGAATTCGCTGCCGACCTGACCATCATGGAAGAGGGCACCGAACTTCTGAAACGCGTGAAGAAGCCCAGCAAAGAGGCCCCGCTTCCCCAGTTCACGTCCTGCTGCCCGGGCTGGGTCAAGTTCGTGGAAGCCTTCTACCCCGAGCTCATCCCCAACCTGTCCACCGCCAAATCGCCCATCGGCATGCTTGGCACGCTGGCCAAAACCTACGGCGCTCAGCAGACCAAAACCGACCCGGCCAAAATGTTCACCGTGTCCATCATGCCCTGCATCGCCAAGAAGTTTGAGGGCCTGCGCCCGGAACTGGCGGCCAGCGGCTACCGCGACACCGACGTGACCATCACCACCCGCGAGCTGGCCTACATGATCAAGAAGGCTGGCATCGACTTCAAGAACCTGAAGGACGAAAGCCCTGATCCGCTCTTGGGCGAGGCCACCGGCGCCGCGACTATCTTCGGCACCAGCGGCGGCGTCATGGAAGCGGCCCTGCGTCTGGCCTACGAGGTTCTCTCTGGCGAGAAGCTCAACGATGTGGACCTGAAGGGTGTGCGCGCGCACGAGGGCATCAAGACCGCCAGCGTGGATGTGCCCAAGTTCGGCAAGGTCAACGTCGCCGTGGCAAGCGGCCTGGATCACGCCAAGCAGATCTGCGACGAAGTGAAGGCCGGCAAGAGCAAGCACCACTTCATCGAGATTATGACCTGCCCTGGCGGCTGCGTGAACGGTGGCGGACAAATTATGAATCCCTCCGTGCGCGTTGCCGATTCCGGCTGCAGAAAGGTTTTCGCCGAAATCAACAAGCGCTTGGCCATGAAGGCCCAGGCCTAGCTTTAGTCAACAGGGAGAACAAAACATGAGCAACAATCTGGATTGCACCCGCAGGCAGTTTCTGAAGTTGGCCGGCACCGCCGCCGCCGTGGCCACCGTGGCCGTGGCCGCACCATCCTTTGTCTCCGAAGCCCAGGCCGCCGAGCTGGACCTGGTGAGCAAACGCCAGACCGGCGTGTACGCCGCCGACGCCAACCCCAAACTCTACAAGCTGCGCAAGTCCCAGGAAAACCCCATGGTGCAGAAACTCTACGCCAAAGATGGTTTCCTGAATGACGGCCCCGCAGGCCACAAAGCCCACAAGCTGCTGCACACGCACTTCGTGGACCGCAGCGCCAGCGTCAAGGCCCTCAAGGCCAAGGGCATCAAGCTGAAGGCCTAAGTCCTCAAAGCCCCTACGGGGCATGTCTCCCGCAACCTGGGGAGAGGGCCTGGCCCGAATCCGAGGGTTGCTTAAAAACAAATCAACGCAAGCGTTTGAGCGCGTCGTCCAGCTCCGTCTTCACCTCCTGCATGGAGTACGTAAGGATGGGCGGACGCGGCTTTTCGCTTTGCAGGTAAGACTGGAATGCCAGAAAATGGTGCAAAGCCTTGGCGCGCAGAGCAGGGTCGCCCCCGTTGTCCAGCATGCGCAGGAGCGCTTGGCCCAGATTGAAGTGCGCCAGAGGATAGCCGTCAATGGCGAGGGCCTTTTCATACTCGGCCACGGCAAGGGCGTCGTTGCCCTGGCGGGCCGCAATGACGCCCAAATCGCTGTGAGCCTCGGCAGCCTCAGGCGTGCCGGGGTAGTTGGCAATGAGCTTGTCGTAATTGGCCTTGGCAAATCCCAGGTTGCCTATGCGCAGAAAGCGCTCGCCATTGTGCAGCAAAACCGGCGCGGGCTCCGCGGCCATGGCTGCGCAAGGGGACGCGACCATCGGCGCAACGGCGATGCAGGCGGCAAAAAGCAAAAAACGAAATTGAAGCGGCATGAACCCTCCAGGATTATCCTTGATAGATATCCCTAGCGTGTCACGAATTTTGCCGATTATCAACAGAGATTCTTATCAGCCAAATTTAAGACAGCCATTACAGATGAATCGAAATACGCATTTACTAAATCCCTGCTGGCATGGAAAAATTGAATTGCATATCATCACGGCCAGTGCTATTTATTTTAAATTAGTGGCACGATAAGCAAGGAGCCTCAAGTGAAACCAACGCAGTCCCGTATCGGTTTGGTGGGCGTGGCCTTCGGCGATGCCCGCGAAGCCCTGGGAAGCATCGAAACCGTTCTCTCCGCGTTTCCGAATCTGGTGGTGGCGCGCATGAACCTGCCGCAATGCACGGCCGACACCGGCCTGCTCACTCTGGTGGTCAACGCCACCACCGACGAAATAGGCGCGCTGGCCGGTCAGCTCGGCATGCTCAAGAGCGTGCGCGTCAAATCCCTGGTCCTGTAGGAGTCTACCATGGGTCATCCTCTCCGGCCTGCTTCCCTGTTGGCCCGTTGTTTTTGCGGCGCCGCTCTGGTGTTTTTCTCTTCTGGCGCAGCCCTTGGCGCAGACGCGAACAAGCCAAGCGCCTTGGATGAGGTGCTGGTGACTGCGCGCGGCATTGCCGCCCCGGCCTCCAAAACCCCTGGCGGAGTTGGCGTGGTGATGTCCGCAGACATCCGCGAGACAGGCCCCGCCTCCATCGCCGAGGCCATGGCGCGCATTCCCGGCGTGAGCAAGAGCGGAGACTCGCCCTGGAGCTCGGACGTGAACATCCGCGGCCTGGGCCGCGACTCCGTGGTGGTGCTCGTCGACGGCGTGCGCATGAACATGACCACGGACATAAATGGCCGCCTTGGAGTGGTGAACCAGAACGACATCGAGCGCATCGAGGTGCTCAAAGGGCCGGTGAGCGCGCTCTACGGCTCCGGCTCCACCGGCGGCGTGGTCAACATCATCACGAAGAAAGGGAAATTCACCCCACGGCAGGAGCTGCACGGCGAGGCGGACACCACGTACTCCACCAACCCGCAGGGGCCGAATCTTTACGGCAACCTGTCGTATTCCGACGAGCGCTACTGGCTCCTCGGCTCCGGCGGCTGGCGCGAGGGCGCGAGCTCCTTCGACGGGCGGGGTGAGAAGATGCGCAACACCCAGTTCGAGGATTGGCAGGGCAAGCTGGCCGGAGCCTTTAAATGGTCGGACGAACACACGACCCAAGTGCAGTATCAGCACATGAACGGCAGCCAGATTGGCGTTCCCGGCGGCAACTCCGGCGGCCTGCCCGGCAACGCCGACCTGACACTGCGCGAGAACAACCGCCGATTCGTGCAGTTGGCGCACAGCTTCACGCCCAAGAACTCCGTGCTCAAGGAGTCCTCCTTAGACCTGTCCTGGCAGTACATCACCCGCTATCCGCGCCTGGACAACTACACCTCCGGCACGGTGGCCTGGCAGCAGCCTTCCGGCACGCACGAAACCGTGACGGGCAAGTGGAAGAACGTGCTGAACCTGGGCGACCATACCCTGGTGGCCGGGGCCGAGGCCTCCAACTGGGACATGCGCTCCCGCGCGCAGGTCATGAGCACCGCCGGAGTGGTCACCAACGCCATGCCCGTGCCGGACGCCAGCCAGTTTGTCTCCAGCGCCTTTGCCGAAGACGACTGGAGGCTGGCCCCAAACTGGACGCTGAACCTGGGCGGCCGCGTGGACGCCGTGCACATCACCAACGGCGGCGGCACGCCTGTCTCAAAGTCCGGCGGAGAAAAAAACGACAACAACTGGGGCGGCCACGCCGGCCTCACCTGGGACTTCAGCGACCCCTGGTCGGCCACGGTCCTCGCGGCGACCAGCTACCGCACGCCGAACATTCTTGAGCTGTACAAGCGCATCAACCTCACAGGCGGCATGATCGAAAAAGGGAATCCGGACCTGAAGCCCGAGGAGTCTCGCTTCTTCGAAGTCGGCCTGCACCGCGTAGGCGAGAGCCTGCGCCTGCATGCCTCTGCCTATGCCAACTTCCTGAACAACTATATCAGCCGCGAGCTGACGGCTGTCAAAACCTACACCATGAACAACATCGGCACGGCGGAGATCTACGGGCTGGAGCAGTCTGTGGAGTGGGACTTCGCCAAGGGCTGGATGGCCTACGCCAACGCGGCCTACACCCAGGGCCGCGACGAAACCCGCGGCACATGGCTCGGGTTCATCGCCCCGCTCTCCGGCCTCGCGGGCGTGCGGCAGACCATCGGCCCCTGGTGGTGGGCGGCGGAGACGCAGGCCGCGGCTGAGCAGAACAATGTGACGCCCACTGGCAAGCGCAGCAAGTCCTGGGTCGTGCTCAATGCGCGCACCGGCTACAACCTTGAAGCAGACGGCCTGAAGCACGAGTTCACCCTTGGCGTGAACAACCTCACCAACGCCTCGTACACGAACTACATGGCCACCTCGCGCGGGCTTGAATACCGCGAGCCCGGCATGAATGCGTACGCAAACTGGCACGTTAGCTTCTAGCGGGAGAGGGAGAATACTAATGGGATGCATTTCCGACTTCATGGAGTTGAACTTCCGCCACTTCAACGCCCGCGAGACCCTGGACGCGGCCAAGGCCTGGCGCGCGCTGCTTAACCGCGGCGGAGCCATGTTCCTGACAATGGCCGGAGCCATGAGCACAGCCGAAATCGGCGTCTCCCTGGCCAGAATGATCCGCCAGGACAAGGTTGCGGCCATCTGCTGCACTGCGGCCAATCTGGAGGAGGACCTGTTCAACCTGTTCAACCATGACGAATACCGCATGGTGCCGAACTATCGCGACCTCTCCCCCGCTGACGAAAAAGCCCTGTATGACGAAGGGCTGAACCGCGTCACCGACACCTGCATCCCCGAAGGCGTGTTCCGCCAGGTGCAGGCGCGCATGAGCGCCCTCTGGCTCGAAGCTGCGGAGTCCGGCCAGCCGCGGTTCCCCTGGGAGTTCATCTACGCCCTGCTGGACCAGCCCGGCGTGGAGGAGCTGTTCCGCATCCCGCGCGAGGACTCCTGGGTGCTGGCGGCCAAGGAGAAAGGCCTGCCCATCTATACTCCGGGCTGGGAGGACTGCACCCTCGGCAACATCTTCGTGTCCGAGGTGATGCGCGGCAAGCTGCCGCACCACGGGGCCATCCGCCGGGGAACCGAGCAGTTGGAGCATCTGGCCGGCTGGTACATGCAAAAGGCCGCAGAAAAGACTCCGGTGGGCTTCTTCCAGATTGGCGGCGGCATCGCAGGCGACTTCCCCATCTGCGTGGTGCCCATGCTCATTCAGGACATGGAGCGCGACGACACGCCATTCTGGGCCTACTTCGCGCAAATCAGCGACAGCACCACCAGCTATGGCTCTTACTCCGGAGCGGTGCCCAACGAAAAGATCACCTGGGGCAAGCTCGATGCGAACACGCCGCGGTTCATGATCAATTCCGACGCGTCCATCGTGGCCCCGCTGGTCTTTTCCTACGTGCTGGGCGAATAGCAGCCGGGCGCGCCTGCGCTGCGCCTGCCGCTAGTGCTCGTGCTGGTGCGGTTCCTTATCATGCCCGCCATGCTCATGATCGTGCGGACCGTGCATGCCGGTGTGATCATGGACATGCCCGGCCTCGTCCGCTCCGTGCTCGTGCGGATGCTTGTGCTCGTGCGTGTGCACGTGCGAATGGGTGTGCGCGTGCGGATGCGAATGCACGCCAATGCCCGGATGCTCGTGCGGATGCTCATGCTCGTGGGTGTGTTCGTGCGCGTGATCGTGGGAATGCTCATGGTCGCCCTTCATGGCCTGCCTCCCTTGTTCGATGGAAGTTCTGGCGGATTATCTGCCCATACCTATAAGTAACCCCGCGCAGGGCCTTCGCCCAGCCCGCACGATTAATTCTTTTGTGTTCGCAAGTGCTGCGCCCGCACTGATGACGTCGCACGAAAGCAGCACCTTCAACATGCCCTGCCCGCCTTAAAGCAAAAGGACTCTTCCAGCGGGTGCTGAAAGAGTCCTTTCACTTCAGGGGGGTGTCCAGAGAGTATGAGACTCTCTGCCGTAGCGCCGGGGCAAAGCCCCCTGGCCATGCCCGCCTTGCTACTCTACGCCCAGGCCCCAGCCCTGGCGCACGGTGCGCCGCCAGGAGGCGAACTCGCCGGCGAAATCCGCCAGCTTCAGCTCGCGCTTCTCTCCGGTGCGGCGGTCCTTGGCCTCGATGATGCCGTTCTTGAGCCCCTTGCCGCCAAGCACGAGCTGCATGGGCATGCCCATGAGATCCGCGTCCTTGAACTTGCTGCCCGGGCGCTCATCGCGGTCGTCGTAAAGCACCTCGACGCCCATGCCGGTAAGCTCGGCATAGAGCTTGTCCGCGGCTTCGGCAACTTCAGGGTCCTTACCCGCCAGGGACAAGAGGGCCACCTCGTAGGGCGCGATGGACGGCGGGAACTTGATGCCGTCGGCGTCGTGGTTCTGCTCTATGGCCGAGGCCACGATGCGCGACACGCCGATGCCGTAGCAGCCCATGACCATGATCTGCTCCTTGCCGTTCTCGTCCAGGAAGCTGGCGTTCATGGCCTGGGAGTACTTGAGGCCCAGCTTGAACACGTGGCCCACCTCGATGCCCTTGCGAAGCTTCACTTCGCCGCCGCAACGCGGGCAGCGGTCAGCCTCGGTGATGTTGCGCAGGTCGGCGTAGGCGTCGAGCTTCACATCGCGGCGCAGGTCCACGTTCTTCAGGTGCGTGTCGGCCTTGTTGGCGCCAGTGAACCAGCCGCATTCGAAATCAAGCTCGCGGTCGGCGATGATCTTGATGTTCGCGGCCTTGAGGCCAACCGGCCCGGCAAAGCCCACGGGCGCTCCGGTCCAGGCCACCACCTGCTCGGGCGAGGCCAACTTCACATCGGTGGCGTGCAGATGGTTCTTGAGCTTGATCTCGTTCAGCTCGCGGTCGCCGCGCACCATGGCCGCCACAGGCGCGCCGTCCACGTCGAACAGCAGGGTCTTGATGAGCGTGTCGGCCTCGATGCCCAGAAAATCGCACAGCTCGTCCACCGTGTGCTTGGCCGGGGTGGGAATCTCGCTGAAGGCCGGGCAGTCGTGGCCGCAGTCGCACTTGTCCACAGGCACCACGACCTCGGCCTTTTCCAGGTTGGCGGCGTACTCGCAGGCCTGGCAGGTGGCGATGGTGTCTTCGCCGGTGTCGGCCAGGACCATGAACTCATGGCTGAAGTTGCCGCCGATGGAGCCCGTGTCGGCCTCCACAGGGCGGAACTCCAGGCCCAGGCGGCGGAAGATGGCGCAGTAGGCGTCGTACATGGCGCGGTAGCTCGCGTCGGCCCCGGCCTCGTCGCGGTCAAAGGAATAGGCGTCCTTCATGACGAACTCGCGGCCACGCATGAGGCCGAAGCGCGGGCGGATCTCGTCGCGGAACTTGGTCTGGATCTGGTACAGGTTCAGCGGCAGTTGGCGATACGAGCGCACCTCGCCGCGCACCAGGTCGGTGACCACTTCCTCGTGCGTGGGTCCGAGGCAGTAGTCGCGGTCGGCGCGGTCCTTGAAGCGCAAAAGCTCCTTGCCGTAGAACTCCCAGCGGCCCGTCTCGGCCCAGAGGTCGCCCGGCTGCACCATGGGCATGAGGATTTCCTGCGCGCCTGCGCGGTTCATCTCCTGGCGCACGATGTCCGCCACCTTGTTGAGGGTCTTCAGGCCCAGGGGCAGGTAGGTGTAGATGCCGCGGGTGAGCTGGCGCACGAAACCGCCGCGCAAAAGCAGGCGGTGGCTGACCACCTCGGCCTCGGCAGGCACTTCCTTCAAGGTCGGGACATAAGCTTTGGACAGGCGCATTCGGTTCTCCATCGTTTCAAGGTAAATATTTCTGGTGAGGCTCTGCCTCCCCAGGCCCCCTCCGCCAGGGGGTATGCACCCCCTGGACCCGCAAAGGGGCAAGGGGACGAGCGCGCTTTTGTGCGCCACACCTCACCCTTTCAGACAAAAGCTGTCAACAGGGAATTTCCGTCTTTTTCCCGACCAAGAACATGCCCATTTAATCACAGGCGAAATCATGGGGTTATCCTTGCGCAATTTGCGCCGGGCAGCGTGCCGGGTGCGGGCGGGCTGGAATGCGGGGCTCCGCCCCTGCACCCCGGTCAAGAGAATTATTGTAACACCCAGAGTCAATCGTCCTGATTGCTCGCCTCAAAGAGTCCAAGGGTCCGCTGCGTTCCCAGAAAGTTGCATGGGCG
>NZ_JAUYFU010000004.1 GCF_030689645.1 Humidesulfovibrio sp. | reverse complement strand
CCAAGAGCCACGGTTATGTGGCTGCGCGCCATGCGCGACAGGGCCAGAGCGGGCAGGGCGGAGTCGTCGGCATAGGGCTCGCCGTAGCGTTCGACGACCTCCGGCAGCATGGACAGGCTGGCCGGGGGCATGATCTCGTGGTGCAGGGTGATGCCCAGGTGTTTGGCCACGGCCTGGGCGTGGGGCAGCTCGTTGTACTTCTTTTCGCCAAAGCCGATGCAGAATGCCTGCACCTTGCCCGGGCACAGTTCAGCCAGCACCGCGGCCACCAGGCTCGAATCCACGCCGCCGGAGAGCAGCAGGCCCAGGGGCACGTCAGACTCCAGGCGCAGGCGCACGCTCTCGCGCAGTTCGGCCCAGGCCAGTTCCAGGGCCTCGGCCTCGGATATGTCCAGCTTGGCGCGGAAGTCCATCTCCCAGTAGCGGCGTGTGGTGAGGGCAGGGGAGGCTTCGCGGCAGGAGTACACGGCGCAGCAGCCCGGCTGGAGCTTGCGCACGCCGGAGAGAATGGTCTTGGGCGCAGGCACGTAGCCTAGGCTCAGGTAGAGGTCCAGGGCCTCGGGGTCCATGTCCGTTGGGCAGTCCGGGTGGGCGCGCAGGGCGCGGATCTCCGAGGCGAAGACGAGGCCGTGCGGGCCTTCGAAGTATACCAGGGGCTTCTTGCCCATGGGGTCGCGGGCGAGGAAAAGCTCCTGGCGGGCGGCGTCCCAGAGGGCGAAAGCGAACATGCCGCGCAGGCGCCGCAGGCAGTCCTGGCCGTGGATGCGGTACATGGCCAGCAGCACCTCGGTGTCGCCCGTGGTGCGGAAGCTCTCGCCGCGGTTCTCCAGGTCGGCGCGAAGCGCCCGGAAATTGTAGATCTCGCCGTTGAATACAATGACGTTGCCCGTGACCGGGTCGTGCATGGGCTGGCCCGCTCGCTCGTCCAGGTCCAGAATGGACAGACGCGTGTGGCCCAGGGCCGCGTGTCCGCAGGTCCAGCGCCCTGTGGCGTTGGGGCCGCGGTGGGCGATGCGCGCAAGAACCCCCTCCAGGCGCGCGGGGAACCCGCCACAGAGGTCATCGGCGCGCAGGCCGCCAGCGCGCACGTGTCCGCAAATGCCGCACATGTTATACTTTCCTTCTAAATCCCCAGCACGCGCCGGAAGTAGTCCACGGTGGGCTTCAGGCCGTCCTCAAGGCGGATCTGCGGATCCCAGCCCAGGGCGCTTTTGGCCAGGGATATGTCCGGCTTGCGCTGCATGGGGTCGTCCTGAGGCAGGGGCTTGTGGATGATCTTTGAAGGCGAGCCGAGCATGCCGATGACCGCCTGGGCCAGTTGCAGGATGGTGAACTCGCGCGGGTTGCCCAGGTTCACCGGGCCGGTGAAGTCGTCGGGCGTGTTCTCCATCAGGCGAACAAGGCCGTCAACCAGATCATCCACGTAGCAGAAGGAGCGGGTCTGGCCGCCGTCGCCGTAGACGGTGATGTCCTCGCCGCGCAGGGCCTGGACGATGAAATTTGAGACCACGCGGCCATCGTTGATCGCCATTCTGGGGCCGTAGGTGTTGAAGATGCGCGCCACCTTGATGCGCAGGCGGTGCTGGCGGTGGTAGTCGAAGAAAAGGGTCTCGGCGCAGCGCTTGCCCTCGTCGTAGCAGGCACGCGGTCCGATGGGATTGACGTTGCCCCAGTAGTCCTCGGTCTGCGGATGCATGGCCGGGTCCCCGTAGACCTCGCTTGTGCTTGCCTGCAGAATCTTGGCCTTGATGCGCTTGGCAAGGCCCAGCATGTTGATGGCCCCGTGAACGCTTGTCTTGGTCGTCTGCACCGGGTCGTGCTGGTAGTGGATGGGCGAAGCTGGGCACGCCAGATTGTAGATCTCGTCCACCTCAACATAGAGCGGAAAGGTCACGTCGTGGCGCATCAGCTCGAAGTGCGGGTTCCCTGTAAGGTGGCGGATGTTTTCCTTGCTGCCGGTGAAGTAGTTGTCCACGCAGAGCACGTCGTGCCCAGCGGCCAGAAGCCGCTCGCAAAGGTGCGAGCCCAAAAAGCCGGACCCGCCGGTGATGAGAATGCGTTTGCTCTCGGCCATGTGCTCTCCCGTGTGGACGTTTTCTGGATAATTGCAGGGTTCAATAAGCCGAAACCAGGTGGGGCACAAGACCGACCCCACAAGCGTGAATTACGATCCAAGACCAAGCTCTTCACGAATGAGCAATGGGCGCTATCATAAGCTGCCATTTTGGTGTATGGGGGGGCTGACTCAGGGAAAATGATGAAATATTGGGGGCTTGGGTGCGGGCTTGTGATTCCGCAAATAAAACGAGCTATCACGGGGTGTTGCGATAAAAATGTTCAAATTAGCCGCTTGTTTCGTAAGGGCCTTGATTCATGTGAAAAAATTAACTAGTAATTATTGTTGCCAGGAATCCCCAACACTTGCATGGGGAGATCGGTGCCAGAAATTGGTGAAGTAAGCGCGATTTCTCGGAGAAGGGGTTGACGTCTTCCCCAAGTCGGGGCAATGTGGAGATAATAGTCCAAAGGGTTTGGCAAGGCTCTGTTTTCCGGGTTGATTTCTTCCGGCAAGGGGGACGTTTATGGTTTTTAGCTGGCTCCATTTGGCCATTATCCTGTTCCTGTTGGGCGGGTTGCTGTTTGCTGGCGGTCCGCTCGTTTTGTCTTATCTGGTCGCCCCCCGGGCGCGCGGCGGAGACATGGGCATGCCCTACGAGTGCGGCATGCGTCCCCATGGCGGCGCTTGGACGAGCTTCGGGATAAATTACTACATCTACGCGCTGCTGTTTCTGGCCTTCGATGTGGACGTGCTCTACCTTTTCCCGGTGGCGGCGGTGTACCGCACCACGCAGGGGTGGCTGCCCTTCTTCGAAATGGTCATCTTCCTCGGGGTGCTTGGACTCGCCATCGTTTATTTCTGGGCAAAAGGGGTGTTCACATGGCCGCGCAAAATATCGTAGCGCAGAAACCTGACGTCATCATCGCCGACCCGATCCTGAACATCGGGCCGGCGCAGCAGATCATGGACATCTGCCGCTCCATGTCGCTGTGGCCCATGACCTTCGGCCTTGCTTGCTGCGCCATCGAGATGATGTCCGTGGGCATGGCCCGTTGGGACATCGCCCGCTTCGGCGCTGAGGTGTTCCGCCCCTCGCCCCGCCAGTCGGACCTGATGATCGTGGCCGGCACCGTGACCAAGAAGATGGCTCCGGCAGTGGTGCGCCTGTACGAGCAGATGCCTGCCCCGCGCTGGGTCATGGCCCTGGGCAACTGCGCCATCTCCGGCGGCCCCTTCAAGTTCAAGGACCAGTACGGCATCATAGAGGGCGTGGACCACCTGATTCCAGTGGACGTGTATGTGCCCGGCTGCCCGCCCAGGCCCGAGGCTCTGCTCGAAGGCCTGTTCCTGCTGCAGGAAAAAATCTCAGGCAAGCGCTTCTGGCCCAATGCGCCCGTCGACGGCCCCTTTGACCTGGAGGGCAAGTAGATGGATGCGCTTCTTAAGGGGCTGCCCCTGGATTATCTGGCCGCCTGCG
This sequence comes from Humidesulfovibrio sp., assembly GCF_030689645.1. Taxonomy (GTDB): domain Bacteria; phylum Desulfobacterota; class Desulfovibrionia; order Desulfovibrionales; family Desulfovibrionaceae; genus Humidesulfovibrio. The sequence continues at coordinate 18,853 of NZ_JAUYFU010000004.1, read as the reverse complement.
ACTTCCAGAAGACCGGCAAGACCTGGCAGGCCATTCTGCCCGCAGCATCCCTGGTGCGGGCGGCGGAACGCCTGCTGGCCGCGGATTATTTCGTTGAGGACATTAGCGCCCTGGATTGCGTCGAGGGCTACGTGGTGACCTACCATTTCGCCCACTTCCACAAGCCGGGCCGGGTGGCTTTGCGCGTCATCGCCCCGCACGACGCGCCAAGCGTGCCGTCCATCGCAGGCATCTTTCAAGGTGCGGAATGGCACGAGCGCGAAACCAGGGACTTCCACGGCGTGGTGTTCCAGGGCAACCCGAACTTCATACCGCTGTTGATCGACCCGGACATGGCCGACTGCTTCCCGCTGCGCAAGGATCCCAAGTCGCGGGCCAGGATGCGCGACATTCTTGAGGCGGGCGAGGTGGTCCACTGCGGCCCCGGCTTCGGTCTCATGACGCCCGACGCCCCGGCAGAGGCCCAGGCCAGTTCGCAGTCAGAGGCCGCCGCTGGCGATAAAGCCACGGCATAACAAGGACAGTGGCACACCTATGACACACAGCGCACTCCCCGATCAGGTCGCCGGCGACTTCTACACCAACAATTTCGCGAAGAATGCCCAGGAAGGCTCCCTCATCCTGAACCTCGGCCCCCAGCACCCCTCCACCCACGGTGTGCTCCGGGTGGTGGTGGAGATGGACGGCGAGTACATCCTGCGCGCCGAGCCGGTGTTGGGCTACCTGCACCGCATGCATGAGAAGATGGCCGAGGTGAAAACCGCAGCCCAGTTTATTCCGAACATGGGCCGCGTAGATTACGGCCACGCCCTGGGCTGGAACTGGGCCTTTGTGGGCGCGGTGGAGAAACTGGCGGGCATCGAGGTGCCGGAGCGCGCCGAATATGTGCGCGTCATCACCTGCGAGCTGAACCGCCTGGCCTCGCACCTCCTCTGGTGGGGCGCCTACCTGCTGGACCTCGGAGCCTTTACGCCCATCATGTACGCCTTTGACGACCGCGAAAAAATCCTGGACATTTTGCAGGCGCCCACGGGCTCGCGCCTCACCTACAGCTACTTCCGCATCGGCGGCGTGGCGAAGGATTTGAACGAGGACTGCCTGTCCCGCATCCGCGCCTTCATTCCCTGGATGCGCGAACGGCTGCCCATGTACAAGGATCTGGTCAGCGACAACATCATCCTCAGAAAGCGTATCGAAGGCATCGGCGTCATCGAGCCAGAGGTGTGCCGCCGCTTCGGCGCAACAGGCCCGGTGATCCGCGGCTCGGGCATCGCCTACGACGTGCGCCGCAGCGATCCCTACTCGGTCTACCCGAAGCTGGACTTCGAAATCCCCACCTCCGACCTCATGGACGCGCGCGGGCGTTACGACGTGCGCATCGCCGAGTTTGAGCAGAGCCTGCGCATCATTGAGCAGTGCCTGGACATGATGCCCGAGGGCGACGTGTTGGTGAAGGGCGCACCCAAGCCTTCCTGGAAGGCGCCCAAGGGCGAGGCCTACTTCGCTGTGGAGGGCGCGCGCGGAAAGATCGGCGTGTACCTCGTGAGCGACGGCGGCAAGAACCTTTACCGCACCAAGCTGCGCGCGCCAGGCTTCTGCAACCTGAGCCTCTTCGCCGAAGTTTCGCGCGGCACCATCCTGGCCGATGCAGTGGCCATCCTGGGCAGCCTCGATCTTATCATCCCGGAAATCGACAGGTAGGAGAACGCGATGCCCGCAGAATTCATACGCATCCTCATCGGCCTTGTGGCCGTGGCCATAAGCGTGGGCCTCATCGGCCTGGTGATGGTCTGGGTGGAGCGCAAAGTGGCCGGACATATCCAACGCCGGCCCGGCCCCTACGAGGTCGGTCCCAGCGGGCTCTTGCAGCCACTGGCCGACGCCCTCAAACTGGTGGGCAAGCAGTTGTTCATGCCCGACAAGGCCGACCCCATCCTCTTCTGGCTGGCGCCGGTGCTGTCGTTCCTCCCGGTTCTGCTGCTCTTTCTGCCCCTGCCCCTGGGCGACGGCCTGTACGCGCTGGACGTCAACCTGGGCCTGCTGCTGATTCTGGCCTTTTCCGGCCTCGCCGTGCTCTCGCTGCTTCTTGGCGGCTGGGCCTCCAACAACAAGTACGGCCTCCTGGGCGCGGCCCGCGCGGTTGCGCAGTCCGTGGCCTACGAGATCCCGCTGCTCTTGTCCGTCCTGGCGGTCAGTTTTGTGGCCGGCAGCCTGAACCTGGCCGAGGTGGTCAAGGGGCAGGGCACTTGGCCTTGGAACTGGAACATCATGACCCAGCCCCTGGCCTTCCTCATCTACATGGTGAGCGCCCTGGGCGAGACCAACCGCGCGCCCTTCGACCTGCCCGAGGCTGAGAGCGAGCTTACCGCCGGGTTCCACACGGAATACTCGGGCATGGGCTTCGGCCTGTTCTTCCTGGCGGAATACGCCAACATGGTGGTCGTCTGCGCGGTGGCCACCGCGCTCTTTTTGGGAGGCTGGAACGGCCCGGTGCTGCCTGGCCCGGTGTGGTTCGTGCTCAAGGTGTCTCTGCTCATGCTGCTCATGGTGTTCTTCCGCTGGACGTATCCGCGCGTGCGGTTCGACCAGCTTTTGAACATCAACTGGAAGTGGCTCATGCCCCTGGCCGTGCTCAATCTGCTCGCTACCAGCTTCTTCGTGAAGCTGGCCCAGTTCACCGAAGTGCGCTGGTGATGAAGGAAGCCGTATGAACGCCATCAAGGAAGCAATCAAGACTGTCTCCGACCTGTGGAGCCTCATGGTGGGTCTGCGGGTGACCGGGAAATACTTCCTGGAACCCCAGCGCACCGTGCGCTACCCCTGGAAGGCTGTGTCCAACATCGGCACGTTCAAAGGCCACCTGGAGCTTGTGGGCGGCGGCCAGAAGGATCCCTTCAAGCCGCGCTGCATTTCCTGCGGCATGTGCGCGCTGGCCTGTCCCTCGCACTGCATCACTGTGGTGAAGAAGAAGGCCCCGAAGCCCACGCCCGAGGAAGAGAAGGCTCTGGCCGAGGCCAAGGCCAACGGTGAGAAGACCAAGGACAAGGCGCCCAAGGACCCGGAGAAGTTCGTCTATGACTATAGCCTGTGCAGCCTGTGCGGCACATGCATTGAGAACTGCCCGGCAGGCGCGTTGAGTTTTACAGGCAATGTCTACATGGCGGGTTACTCGCGCAACGACTTCCTCTTCGACCTGGTGGTGAAGCTCAGGGATTCGCAAGCGCCTGCCCCCGCCGAGCCTGCGGCAGTCCCCGCAGAGACGAGCGAGGCCTAAGCTATGGAAGAGATGGCCAAAGTCGCCTTCGGGCTCTATGCGCTGATAATCCTTGGCGGCAGCCTGCTGGCCGTGGGGGCCAAAAGCCTCGTGCGGGCCATGGTGGGGCTCATCGCCACGCTGCTTGGCGTCGCCGGGATGTACATGCTGCTCAACAGCGTCTTCATGGCGCTGATGCAGATCCTCATCTACGTGGGCGCTGTGTGCGTCCTCATCTTCTTCGCCATCATGCTCACCAAGGCCGACCCCGAGGGCGAGGAGGCCGAAAGTTCGCCCCTGTACCAGAACGTGCTGGCGCTTTTGGCGGTGCTCGTCACTGGCGGCGTCCTGTCCTGGCTGGTGCTCACGCGGCCCCTGGCCACCACAGGCGTTCCGGTGGAAGTGACCATCGAGAAGCTGGGTCTGGGCCTGCTTGGGCCTTACGGCCTGGCCTTCGAGCTGATTTCGGTGGTGCTCTTGATTTCCATGGCCGGAGCGGTGCTCCTGGCCTGGGAGAGGAGGAACGGCAAATGAGTCCGCTTACCATGTACCAGTTGGTGGCCCTGATTCTGCTGCTGGCGGGGCTTTTCGGCATCACGCAGCGCAAAACCCTGGTGGGCATGCTCATCAGCGTGGAGCTCATGCTCAACGGAGCGGGCCTCTCCATCGTGGCGGCGGCGCAGCTTACCCCGGCCAACGCCATGCTTGGCCAACTGGGCGCGCTCTTCGTCATGGGCCTTGCGGCGGCGGAGGCAACCCTGGTCCTGGCCATTATCGTGGTCATCGCCCGGCGGTTCGGCAGCACCAAAACCAGCGTCGTTTCGACTCTGAAGGGATGAGCAAACCATGACAGGGATCATCGAAAGCGCACGCGTGCTCCTGCCGGTGGCCATCACCCTGGTGGCGCCGCTTTTCATCTGGCTCAACCGGGCCAACCAGAACCGGCGCGAGGCTGTAAGCTTCATCGCCGCAGGACTGACCTTCATCTCGGTCTTGTCCCTGGCCCCCGCTGTGCTGGCCGGGAACATCTGGAAATACACACTGTTCGACATCATGCCCGGCATTACGGTGACCTTCAGCGCCGACGGGCTGTCGTTGATCTTCGGCCTGGTGGCAAGCTTCCTGTGGATGTTCGCCACCAGCTACAACATCGGCTACATGCGCAGCCTGGATGAACACGCCCAGACGCGCTACTACATCTGTTTCGCCGTGGCCATCTTCGGGGCCGAGGGCGTGGCCCTCTCCGCCAACGTGTTCACCCTGTACCTCTTCTACGAGGTCATCACCGTGTTCACGTACCCGCTTGTGGCGCACCACCAGGACGAGACCTCCTTCTCCGGCGCGCGCAAGTACATTGTGTACTTGATGGGCACCTCGAAGCTCTTCCTCCTGCCCGCAATGGTCATGACCTACGTGCTGGTGGGCAACCTGGACTTTGCTCTGGGCGATGTGACCACCGGCATGTTCACGCCGGAGATCGTGGCCGCGCACCCGCTGGCCGTCACCATCACCTATGTGCTGTACATCGCGGGCATCGGCAAGGCGGCGCTCATGCCCTTCCACAACTGGCTGCCCTCGGCCATGGTGGCCCCCACCCCGGTCTCGGCCTTGCTGCACGCGGTGGCGGTGGTCAAGGCGGGCGTGTTCTGCGTCTGCCGCATCATCCTCTCCGGCTTCGGCGTCACGGTGATGGACCAGCTGGGCCTGGGCATCCCCACAGCCATGGTTGCGGCCTTCACGCTTACCGCTGCCAGCTTCATCGCCCTGACCAAGGACGACCTCAAGGCCCGGCTGGCTTACTCCACCGTGGCCCAGCTCAGCTACGTGGTGGCTGGCGTGGCGCTTTTGACACCCATGGCGGTGCAGGGCGGCATGGCGCACATCGCGCACCACGCCTTCTCCAAAATCACCCTCTTCTTCGCGGCAGGTGCCATCTACGTGGCCACGCACCTGAAGAAGATCAGCCTCATGGACGGCCTGGGCCGCAAAATGCCCTGGACCTTCGGCGCCTTCGCCATCGGGTCTCTGTCCATGATCGGCATGCCGCCGGTGTGCGGCTTTGTCAGCAAATGGTACATAGTGAACGGGGCGCTGCAGGCCGGCCAGCTCGCCATCTTCCTGGCCTTCATGCTCTCCACCATCCTGAACGCCGGCTACTTCCTGCCGGTGATCTACCGGGCGTTCTTCAAGGAGCCTGGGCCGGACCCGCACTTCCACCATTACAAGGAAGCGCCGCTGACTATGGTGATTCCGCTGTGCGCCACTGGGGCCATTTCGGTGCTGCTGGGCTTCTACCCGGCGCTGTTCATGGATTTCGTCCGCGTGTTCGGCAAGTTCTAGGGGGCATAAAGCATGAGCCTGTTCGGAATGTTGCTCAATTGGCTGAGGGGCAAGACCTGCATCCTGGCCGCCCTGTTCTTCCTGGCGCTGGCCGGGTTGGTGGGGGCCAACGTCTTCATCCGTCCCCATGAGGTGGAGTTCGTCTACGACGCGTATCCGGGCTTCTGGGCCTTGTTCGGCCTGGTGGGCGGCCTGGCCATGGTCATCATCATGAAAAAGATCGTTCAGCCCATGATCAGCCGGGGAGATGACTATTATGAGCGCAATAGCTAGCGGTTTCGTCCATCCCACCGTGGGCTTCTACGCCCTGGCGCTGGTCTTGCCGTTTTTGCCCGGCAAGGCCTGGAAATGGCTGCTCCTCATTCCGCCCGTTGTGGCCATCTGGAGCGTCATGACCATTGAGCCCGGCCTGTACGGACAGGCTAGCTGGCTGGGCCAGACCCTGCTTTTGGGCCGGGTGGACAAGATGTCGCTCATCTTCGCGCAGGTGTTCGCGGTCATGAGCCTCATCGGCATGGTCTACGCCCTGCACGTGGACGACAAACTTCAACACATAATGGCCTGCGTGTACGTGGGCGGCGCCTTTGGCTGCACCTTCGCGGGCGATTTCCTGACCCTGTTCATCTTCTGGGAGTTCATGAGCATCGGCTCAACCTTCCTCATCTGGCTGGCCAGAAACGAGCGGAGCACGAAAGCGGGCTTCCGCTACTTCATGTACCACACCATCGGCGGTCTGTTCCTCCTGATCGGCCTGCTCATGCGCTACAAGGCTGTGGGCAACTTCGACTTCGACCATGTGGTGCCCACGCAGATGATGGCCTACGACTGGATGATCCTGCTCGGATTCTGCGTCAACGCGGCTGTTGTGCCCCTGCATGCCTGGCTGCCCGACGCCTACCCCGAGGGCACGGTCACCGGCTCGGTGTTCATGTGCGCCTTCACCACCAAGACCGCGGTCTACGTGCTCTTGCGCGGCTTCCACGGGGTCGAGGCCCTGGCCATCGCCGGAACGGTGATGTGCGTGTACGGCGTGCTGTACGCGTGCATAGAGAACAACGCCCGGCGCATCCTGTCCTACCACATCGTCTCTCAGGTGGGCTACATGGTGGCCGGAATCGGCATCGGCACGGCAATGACCATGAACGGCGCGGTGGCCCACGCCTACGCGCACATCCTGTACAAGGGCCTGCTCTTCATGGGCGCGGGCTGCCTGCTCTACGCGGCGGGCACCACCAAGCTCGACAAGCTGGGCGGGCTGGTGCACCGGATGCCTTGGGTCATGGCGCTGTACATGGTGGCGGCGCTTTCCATCTCCGGCATGCCGCTCTTTAACGGCTTCATCTCCAAAACCATGACCATCGTCGGCGCGGCAGAGGCTCACCGGACCTGGCTGGCCGTCTGCATGGAGATCGCCGCTGTCGGCACTTTCCTCTCTGTGGGCATCAAGCTGCCGTATTTCGCCTTCTGGGGCAAACCGGCCAACAACACCATGGAGCTCAAGCCCATCCCGGTGAACATGTACGTCGGCATGGCCATGGGCGCGGTGCTCTGCATCGCCCAGGGCGTGTACCCGGACATGCTGTACCGCTACCTGCCCTTTGAGATGGAGCACGCGTACCATCCCTGGACTGTGTGGCATGTGCTTCAGTCGCTGCTTCTGCTTGGCTTCTCTGGCCTCGCCTTCTACATCACGCGGGACATCATCACCCCGCACGCCAAGACCAACCTGGACTTCGACTTCTTCTACCGGCTCATTGGCCGGGGCGCACTCGCCCTGGTCTCAAAGCCCCTGGCGTGGATCGACGACCGCTGGACCGAGGCCTACAGGGTCGCTGGTCTGGGCGGTCTTCTGACCCTTGCGCGGGGTACTGTCTGGTTCGACACCAAGGGAATCGACACCGTGGTGGATGGCTCGGCGTATACGGTTCAGAACGTGGGCGTGCTGAGCGCCAAGGTTCAGACCGGCAGACTCCAGGAATACCTGGGTCTTGCCGCTGCTCTGGGCCTCGGCATCTTCGCCCTGGTCTGGTACCTTGCCTAAACCCCGCAACGAGACGGAGAGCGAGCCTTGGACTTTGGATACCCGGTTTTAACAAGCCTCATCGTGTTCCCGCTTCTGGCCGCAGCGGGGCTGTTCCTCATCAAAAGCCCGCAGGTTGCGCGCGCCTATACCATGGGCGCCTCAATCCTGGAGCTTATTCTGGGACTGCCGCTGCTGTTCTTCAAATTCAACTCCGACTTCCAGTTCGTCGAAAAGGCGCGCTGGGTGCCGCAATGGGGGCTTGAGTACCACCTGGCGGTGGACGGCATCAGCTACCTTATGGTCATGCTGACGCTGGCAATCCTGCCCCTGTGCGTCATGTGCTCCTGGACGTACATCTCAAAGCGCGTGAAGGAGTTCCACTTCTGTCTGCTGTTCATGACCAGCGCGTGCGTTGGCGTGTTCGTGGCCATGGATCTGGTGCTCTTCTATGTGTTCTGGGAGGCCATGCTCATCCCCATGTACCTGCTCATCGCGGTCTGGGGCGGCGACCAGCGCCGGTATGCATCCCTCAAGTTCTTCCTGTTCACGCTGGCGGGAAGCACGCTGCTTCTGGCCGCCATCGTGGCCTTCCGCATCACCGGGGGCACCTTCTCAATCCCCGAGCTGATGCAGATGAACTTCAGCTTCCGCTTCCAGTACTGGGCCTTCCTGGCAATGGCTCTGGCCTTCGCCATCAAGGTGCCCATGTTCCCGTTCCACACCTGGCTCCCGGCAGCCCACGTGCAGGCGCCGAGCGCAGGCTCGGTGATCCTGGCCGCGGTGCTGCTCAAGATGGGAACTTACGGCTTCCTGCGCTTCTGCCTTCCGCTGACGCCAGACGCTAGCGTGTACTTTGCGCCGCTGATGATCGCCGTGTCCATCGCCAGCATCCTTTACGGCGGGGCCATCGCCCTGGGCCAGGAGGACATCAAGAAGCTGGTGGCCTACTCGTCGGTGGGGCACATGGGCTTTGTGACCTTGGGAATCTTTCTGTTCAACCTGCGCGGGATTGAAGGCGCTCTCTTCCAGATGCTGAACCATGGCGTCATCACCGGCGCACTGTTTATGATGATCGGCGCGGTGTATGAGCGGAGCCACAGCCGCGCCATCTCGGACAACATGGGCCTGGGCAAGTACCTGCCTGCCTTCATGGGCTTCTGGGGACTGTTTGCGCTGGCCAGCTTCGGCTTCCCCGGCACCAACGGGTTCGTGGGCGAGATGCTGGTGTTCACCGGAGCGTTCCAGAAGAGCTACGTCATCGGCGCGCTCATTGTGCCTGGCGCGCTTCTGGGCGCAGCATACATGTTCCGCGTGAGTCTCAAGATGGCCTGGGGACAGCCCTGCACGGCCAAGACCTGGCGCGATCTGAATACCCGCGAATGGACCTACCTGCTCATTCCGGCTGTCTTCGTGTTCTACATCGGCCTGGCGCCGAAGCTGTTCTTCAACATCATCGATCCAAGCGTCGAGAAGCTGGTGAACGACCTCAAGACGCGCACCAGCACAACGCAGGTGGTCGCGGCGCAGCCAACCCCGGCTGTCGTCGCTGCTGTTGAAACCCCCGTCGAACCGGTCAACAACTAGGGAGTGGTCGCCGTGGAGTTCAATCCCATCCTGATTGTCCCTGAATTGTATCAGCTTATGCTGATATTGGCCTTGTTCTGCCAAAGCCTGGGCGCCGGACCCGACAAGCAGGGCGGCGGCGAAACCCCGCCCGCAGAACGCTGGCTCCCGTACTTTGCGGGATTCGGCATCTTCGTGAACATTGTCTCCTGGGGGGCCGAGGGCCTCATCTTCGGCGGAGCCTACAAGCTTGATGCGCTTTCGCAGTTCTTCAAGCTGGCCATTGCGGCGGGCTTCTACGTGACGGTTCTGAACGCCGCGCGCCAGCCCAGCCTTGAGGAGCGCAAGCGCCCGGACTACTTCATGTTCCTGGCCATCTCGGCCTGGGGGCTCATGCTCCTGTCCTCGGCGGTGGAGCTCATCACCATCTACATCGCCCTGGAGATCTCGTCCTACAGCCTCTATGCCGTCATCCCCCTGCGCAACGCAGGCGGGCAAGGGCACAAGGGCGCGGCAGAGGCGGGCATCAAGTACATCCTGTTCGGCGCAGTGGCCACGGCCATAGCGCTCTACGGCTTCTCGTACATTCTGGCCAGCCAGCACACGAGCTACATCGACCAGCTGGCCAAGGCCAACTGGACCTGGGCCGGACAGCCAATGGCGGTGGTGGGCCTCTCGCTCTTCATGGGCGGCATGTTCTTCAAGCTGGCGCTGTTCCCCTTCCATTTCTGGTGCCCGGATGTGTACCAGGGCGCGAGCAACGAGACCGCAGGCTTTGTGGCCACCCTGCCCAAGCTGGGCGCTACGGTGGTGCTCATCCGGCTGGCCGTGCTGCTGAAGCCCGGCCTGGAAATGACCATGCTGCTGGCGGTGTTGGGCGCGTTGTCCATGACCTTCGGCAACCTGTGCGCACTGGCCCAAAAGGATGTGAAGCGCCTGCTGGGCTTCTCCTCTGTGGCCCACGCGGGATACATAATGGTGGGGCTGGTCTCCGGCACAGCCATGGGCCTGGCCGCCGCCGCCTTCTACTCCCTGGCCTACGTGGCCATGAACCTGCTCTGCTTCTGGGTTGTCTCCCGCGTGGCCTCTGATGGCCGCAACCTGCAGCTTGACGACCTGAACGGCCTGTACAAGCGCTCGCCCGCACTGGCCTTTGCTTTGGCCGTGGGGGCCTTCGCCCTGGTCGGCCTGCCGCCCACCATGGGATTCATGGGCAAGCTGTTCCTGATTGCGCCGGCCTGGGAACACTACTGGTGGCTTGTCGTCATCATGGTGGTGAACAGCGCCATCGCCATCTTCTACTACTTGAGCCTGGTGCGTCACGCCTACACCCACGAGGCGGGCGAGAGCGCTCCGGCGCCTGACAACAGCCCTTTCAGCCTTTGTGGCGCAGGGATCCTGGCGGCCGTGGTGCTGTTCTTCGGCATGGCGCCTGCCGGGCTCTTCGACTACGCCATCCTGGCGGGCAAGCAGTTGCTGCCGTAGCTCTTGCAAGACCGAAACATTCCAGAGGGCCCGCGCAAGCGGGCTTTCTGCATTGGCGAGAGGGTGGGTATGTGTGGCGTTCACCTGGACAGCCGGTGGAGCGCTGGCCTACCGGGCCAGTCTAGGAACGGTGGAAACGTCTTCCTCCGGCTTGACTTCATCCTCTAAGCCGTTAAAGTTTATGATAAGCGAGGAGGTATCCCATGCACGAAGTCAGCCTTGGCGGCATGCTCACAGACTACCTCACCGGCCAGACCATCGAGGAAACCACCTACGAAGAGTTCCGGCAGGCTCTGGCGAAATTTCTCGTGGAGGAGAAGGGCTACCCCAAGCGCGGCCTCAAGGCCAAGGTGCCCCTCATCTTCAAGATCGACGGGGTGGACACCGGGCGACACATTGATCTGGTGGCCTGCGATGATGCTGGAGTGCCCATGGTGCTTGTAATCTTCTGCGCGGGCGAGGTTGGCAGCTTCGAGCGCGAGACTGTAAGCTGCGCACGGCTTTTTCCCGGCGGCCCGGTGCCGGTGGCTGTAGCCACGGACTCCATCGGCGCCAGCATTCTGAATCCTGTCACGGGAGACTGCGTTGCCACCGGAGTGCGTTCCATCCCCACCTGGGAACAGGCCTTGGCCTTGAACGCCAAAACGCCGCGCACGCCCCTCACGGACGAACGCAGGCGCAAGGAGGAGCGCATCCTCCACGCCTATAACGGATTCCTTTACGGCGGGTGTTGCAGCGAATCCTGCCGTGTGCCGCCCAAGGGTGACGAATAGGCCGACGGAGTGAGGCGAGCCCCCTCCCCACCGTGCTTTTCATCCCCTCGTCGCTGGGGTAAAGGCCCCGCATGACAATGAGCCATAAATCCGGCCTGGACGCGCTCCATCGCAAGATAGACCTGCGGCTTCTGCCGTATCTGTTTCTGTTGTACATCGTGGCCTACCTGGACCGGGTCAACGTGTCCTTCGCCGCGCCGGGCCTGCGCCAGGATCTGGGCTTCTCCAGCTCCGTGTTCGGCCTGGGCGCGGGCATGTTCTTCGCTGGCTACGTGCTCTGCGAGGTGCCGAGCAATCTCATCCTGCGCCGCATGGGCGCGCGCCGCTGGATCGCGCGGATCATGGTCAGCTGGGGCGTGGCAGCCTGCCTCATGGCCCTGGTGCGCGAACCCTGGAGCTTCCATGCGCTGCGCTTTCTGCTCGGCGTTGCCGAAGCGGGCTTTCTGCCCGGCATCATCTATTATCTGACCCTGTGGTACGCGCCCGCGCGTCGCGCCCGCGCCGTGGCCCTGTTCATGGCCGCGACGCCCGTTGCCGGCATGATTGGCGGCCCGCTCTCCGGGCTTTTGTTGGGGCTGGACGGCCTGCACGGTCTGGCCGGGTGGCAGTGGATGTTTTTGCTGGAGGGGCTGCCAGCGGTGCTGCTGGGCGTGTCGGTGCTGCGGCTCTTGCCCGACGGCCCGGCGGACGCGCCCTGGCTGGAGCGGCGCGAGCGTGATCTGCTGGCTACAGAACTGGCGGTTGACCCTGCGGTGGAACCCGGTGCGCCAGAGAAACTGAGCCGGGTGTTGCTGTCCCTTGGGCGCGACAGACGCGTGTGGCTCCTGAGCGGGGCATACTTCGCGCTTTGCGTGGGTATGTACGGGCTGGTCATGTGGATGCCGACGCTCATAGGCGAGGTGCTGGGGCAGGCGGCCACGCCCATGCGCGTGGGACTGCTTTCTTCAGTGCCCTACCTTGGCGGAGCCTTGGGCATGGTGCTGGTGGGGCGGCACTCGGACAGCACCAGAGAACGCCGCTGGCACACGGCAGGGCCGCTGTTCCTCGGAGCCGCTGGTTTTCTGCTCAGTCTGTTGCCGATCTTTATGCCTGGGGGGTGGCTGGGCGGCACCGGGCCGTGGTGGAGCCTTGGCTGCTTTACACTGGCAACCGTGGGCCTGTGGGGCATGCTGGGCCCGTTCTGGACCATTCCTACGGGATTTTTGACAGGCGCGGCGGCTGCGGGCGGGGTGGCCCTGGTGAATTCCATCGGCAATGCGGGCGGGTTCGTGGGGCCTGCGCTGGTTGGCTTCGTGCGCGATGCCACAGGCAGCCATGTGACGGGATTCGTGTTCATCGCGGTGGTCATGGTCCTGGGCGGTTGCTGTGTTCTTCTGGCGACGCTGCCTCGTCGCGCGGGCTAAAGGTTTTCGGGCCGCTGTCGGTCTCTCGCCTGTTTATCCCCACTCCTGCTTCAGCCGCCTGCTCCAGGCTGTGCGCTCGATGTCATCCAGGGCGTGATGGAAGGTCGGGAAGGTTGCCAGAGAGTGGCCGCTTCCGGACGGGGGCGTCTTCAAGGGAGACCCTTCAGGAAATCGTCATACGCCTTCCGCAGGCCGTGCTCCAGGCTTGTGGAGGGTTTCCAGCCAGCCGCATCCATGCGGCTGGTGTCCATAAGCTTCAGCGGAGCGCCATCGGGCTTGGTTGCGTCAAACTCCAGCCTTCCGGTGTAGCCGACGGTGCGCTGCACCAGCTCCGCCAGTTCGCGGATGGAGATGTCCTGCCCTGCCCCGATGTTCACCAGAGGAGGAGCGAATATGCCGGTTTTGGTGTCGTCGCTGCCCAGCAGCGGATCGTAGCGGTCCTCCGACAGGCCAAGCAGGTGCACGCAGGCGTTCGCCATGTCGTCGCTGTACAGGAATTCCCGGCGGGGCGTGCCCGTGCCCCAGACCACCACGCTTTGGTCGCCGCGCAGTTTGGCTTCATGGAAGCGGCGGATGAGCGCTGGAATGACGTGGCTGTTCTGCGGGTGGTAGTTGTCGCCCGGTCCGTAGAGGTTGGTGGGCATGGCCGCCAGAAAGCGCGTGCCGTATTGCCGGTTGTAGCTCCAGCACATCTCGATGCCGGAGATCTTGGCCAGGGCGTATGGCCGGTTGGTGGGCTCCAGCGGTCCTGTGAGCAGGTGCTCCTCGCGCATGGGCTGCGGCGCGTGGCGGGGGTAGATGCAAGAGGAGCCGAGGAAGAGCAGCCGCTTCACGCCATGCAGGTGCGCGTTGTGGATGACATTCAGCTGGATAGCAAGGTTGATGTAGATGAAATCAGCCGGGTAGGTGCTGTTGGCCATAATGCCGCCGACCTTTGCCGCTGCCAGCACCACGTATTCTGGCCGGTTCTCCGCGAAAAAGCGGCGCACTTGCTCCCCGTCGGTGAGATCAAGCTCTGCGTGGGTGCGCTTGAGAATGCTGGAGTAGCCCTGGGATACGAGCTGCCGGGTGATGGCCGAGCCCACCAGACCCCTGTGGCCGGCGACGAAGATGCGCGAGTCCTTGTTCATGGCGCGCTCCGCTATTCGTTGTAGTCGTAGGCCGTGTACCCGCAACGTTTCACCATGTCGTCGCGTTTGGCGGCGTTCAGGTCCTCGCGCGCCATTTCGGCCACCATGTCCTTGAAGGTTGTCTTGGGCACCCAGCCCAGCTCGTCCCTGGCGCGGGAGGGGTCGCCAAGCAAGGCGTCCACCTCCGTGGGGCGGAAATAGCGTGGATCCACGCGCACGATGACACGGCCCTCATCGTCCTTGCCGATCTCATCCAGACCCTCTCCGCTCCAAGTGATGCGCATGTCCAGCGCCTCGGCCGCCACATCGACGAATTCGCGCACGCTGTATTGCACGCCAGTGGCGATGACGTAGTCCTCCGGCTTTTCTTGCTGCAGCATGAGCCACTGCATTTCCACGTAGTCCCGCGCGTGGCCCCAGTCCCGCTTGGCCGAGAGGTTGCCCAGGTACAGGCAGTCTTGCAGGCCGAGCTTTATGCGCGAAAGGGCGCGGGTGATTTTGCGGGTGACGAAGGTCTCGCCGCGCAGGGGAGATTCGTGGTTGAAAAGGATGCCGTTGCAGGCGTAGAGGCCGTATGCCTCGCGATAATTGACCGTGATCCAGTAGGCGAAGAGCTTGGCCACGGCGTAAGGGCTGCGGGGGTAAAAAGGGGTGGTCTCCTTTTGGGGGATCTCGCGCACCTTGCCGTAGAGTTCGCTGGTGGAGGCTTGGTAGAATCTGGTTTTCTGGGTCAGGCCCAAGGTGCGGATGGCCTCAAGAATGCGCAGTGTTCCCAGGCCGTTCGCATCGGCTGTGTACTCTGGCATCTCAAAGCTTACAGCCACGTGGCTCATGGCTGCGAGGTTGTATATCTCGTCCGGCTGCGCCTTTTCGATGATGCGCATGAGGTTCGCCGTATCGGTCAGGTCGCCGTAGTGCAGGACAAAGCGGCGCTCGGCCTCGTGCGGATCCTGATAGATGTGGTCGATGCGCGAGGTGTTGAAGGACGAGGCGCGGCGTTTGATGCCGTGCACCGTGTAGCCCTTGGCCAGCAGCAGTTCGGACAGCAGTGCGCCATCCTGCCCGGTGACGCCGGTGATGAGTGCGACTTTGTTCGCCATGTAGTTCTCCCGAGCAGCGCGTGCGGATTGTTGTGTCGGTGCGGCGGGTTGCTGCCTCGCTTCGGGGCGAAATATGCCACCGCGTTGGTTGCAACTTACGCTTGAGGTGGCGAAATGTACAGAAAGATAGGCTGGTTAAGCTGCCTCTGGCTCCGGTGTCGTTGGCGGCGCGGCTGCTTAGGGGAACGCTCTGTTCCGTTTCGAGCGTTCTACCTGCTGACCCACAGAGCTGCGCCGTTGAGCCTGTTGAACAGGGCGATGGTGACGGACGTAGCGAAAATCCGCGCCAGGGGGCCCTTTTGCATGCCCGTGCGGCCAACGGCCACAGCTGCATAGCGGCCTGCCTCGGCCTCGCGCAGGATAGTCCCGGGCACGTCGTCGGATACCTCCAGGCGTGTGCGGATGAGCCGCGAGGGGAATCCGTTGTCCTCAAGGGTGCTAACTGCGCTGCTGAATAGCGCTTCTGGGGAGAGGGTGTCCTCGGACTTCTTGATCACGCGCAGAAGGGTGACCGGATGCTCGGTTTCGCCGTGCAGAATGAAGCCCACGTGGTCGGCCATGCGGCGGAAGGCCTCGGAGTCGTCCACGCAGAGCAGCACGCCGTGGCGGTTGTAGTCCACGTTGCGGCACAGCCACAGGGGAAAGGCGAATTTGGCCTCCAGCATTTCCTCGCTGGCGCTCTTGTCCAGAAAGTTCTCCAGCTTGAGCAGGGCGCGCCGCCCAAAAACAACAGCGTCATACAGGCCGGACTCGCCTTCCTTGATGATGTCGTCGATGCGCGAGAAGTTCCGTGCCACGATCTTGTCGTCCACCTGGGCTGGGCTGAAGCCGCCATTGACGAAGACTTGGCGCGCCTGAACCATGGCCCGCTTGCTGGAGGCGATGATGGCCTCGGCATTGGCCTCGCTTATGGTCAGTGTTTCGAAGCTTTTTTCTTCGCCCCAGACGGCGGGTGGCTGCGGTGCCGTGTTGAACAGGGTGAGCCGGATGTCATCCTTGTTCTTGAAGAAGCCGCACACGAAACGCAACGCCCGCTGTGCGCTGGCGTCTTCTGAGATGGTGACGAGCAGGTGCTTGTTCATGTGCCGCTCCAGGGGGCGTGGACTGCCGGCGGCCGCGGACGCTTGCGCCGTTGGCCGCCGGTGTTGGTGCTGGAATCAGATGGCCTCGACGGTGATGTTCTCTTCATAGCCGGTGCTGACGCGGAAATCCCTGCCGCCGGCGCTGACGATGAATTCGTTGCCGGGGAAAAGCTGGCAGGCGGCGTTGAAGTCGTCGTTGAGCATGATGTCCTTGGCTTCGCCGCTGGTCTCGTAGCGGATGGTGGTGCCATCGTCCAGGCGCAGCAGGTCGTCGGGATGGATGTGAACGGGCAGGTCCTTCTGGGTATACTCAGCCATGTCAGAGTCCTCCATGCGCTTAAGGGTGCCGGGCGGCCACAACTCGTCGCCCAGAGTATCTTTCGCCTTTTACATAGCGCAAAAAATACTGGGTGTGAACCTGTTTGCCAAAAGTTTGGGAAAAATGCGCAGGCTATTTCGTCCCGGCGTCGTCTTCCAAACCCTCAAGAATCAGGCCGGTGGACTGGTCGCCGCGCAGGGCCTTGGTGCGGTCGATCATCTGCCCCAGGCGCGAGCGGTCGCTGGCGGAAAGCAGCGCCGTCTCCTCGGTGATGTGCCCGGCCTCGTAAAGCCGGAGGAAGTGCTGGTCAAAGGTCTGCATGCCATACGTGGCGCTTGATTCCAGCACCCCGTAGAAGGTCTTGTCGCCTGTCTCGCCCTGGAGGATCAGGTCTTTGACGCGCATGGTGTTCTTGAGCACCTCGAAGGCGGCCACGCGGCCTCCGCCCTCCTTGGGCAGCAGGCGCTGGGACACCACGAAGCGCAGGCTCTCGGCCAGGCGCATGCGGATAAGCCGCTCCTCGCTGGGTGAAAAGAGCCCCAGGATGCGGTTGATGGTGGCCCCCGCGTCCGTTGTGTGCAGGGTGGAAAGCACGAGATGCCCGGTGCCTGCGGCCTGCAGGGCAATCTCCATGGTTTCGGGGTCGCGTATCTCGCCAACCAGGATGACCTTGGGCCCCTGGCGGAAGGCGGCGCGCAGGCCGGAGGCGAAGGTGTCGAAATCTATGCCCAGCTCGCGCTGGTTCACGGTGCCCTTTTTGTGCGGGTGGGTGAACTCAACCGGGTCTTCCAGGGTCACTATGTGCCCTGCGCGGGTCTCGTTGATGCGGTCGATGAGCGCGGCCAGGGAGTTGGACTTGCCAGAGCCTGTGCCGCCGGTGACGAGGATCAGCCCGTTCTTTTCCGGCGCCATGTCCTGAAAGGCCTGGGGCAGGCTCAGCTCCTCCATGGTGGGGATGCGCGAGGGCAGGCGGCGCATGACCAGGGCCAGGCTGCCGCGCTGGCTGAAGATGTTCACGCGGAAGCGGCCCTTGCCCGGCAGGGCGTAGGAAAGGTCGCAGGAGCCTTTTCCTGCCAGGGCTTTTTGCAGGCGCGCGTTCTCGCCGATGAGCGCCAGGGCCATGGCCTTGGTCAAAAGCGCCGAGAGCTTGCCCAGGTCCGGGGTGGTGATGGCGTCCTTCAGCTCGCCGTGGACCTCGGCCTGGATGGCCTTGCCCGTGGTGATGATGACGTCAGCCACATCCGGGTGCTGCTCCAGCACCTGGGCCATGAGCCCGTCAAACTGCTGGCGGGTCATGTTCATTTGGCGCCTCCGGTGATCTTGTCGATGCTGGCCTGGACCTTTTCCTTGTTCTGGGCCTGGGTGAGGCCCTCATCCGGGTTGATGGCCCCGCACTCGATGAGCCGGCAGATCTCGTCATCGAGGGTCTGCATGCCCGCCTCGCGCCCGGTTTGCAGCACGCTGGGCAATTGGTGAGTCTTGCCCTCGCGGATGAGGTTGCGCACGCTGGGGATGCCGATCAGAATCTCCTGGGCGGCCACGCGGCCAGGCTTGTCGATGCGCCTAAACAGCGTCTGCGAGACCACGGCGCGCAGGGACTCGGCCAGGCTTGTGCGCACCTGGGCCTGAGAGTCCTCGGGGAACACCTCGATGATGCGGTCGATGGTCTTGTGGGCGCTTTGGGTGTGCAGGGTGCTGAAGACCAGGTGCCCGGTCTCCGCCGCCTGCAAGGCCAGCTGGATGGTCTCCAGGTCGCGCATCTCGCCCACCAGGATGATGTCCGGGTCTTCGCGCAGGGCTCCGCGCAGAGCGGCCTTGAAGCCCGTGGTGTCGCGCCCGACTTCCCGCTGGTTTATCAGGCAGCCCTGGGGCTGGTGCACGAACTCGATGGGGTCCTCGATGGTCAGGATGTGGTCGCGCCGGTTCTTGTTGGCGTGGTCGATGATGGCGGCCAGCGTGGTGCTTTTGCCGCTGCCCGTGGGCCCGGTGACGAGCACGAGGCCCTTGTTCAGCATGGCCAGATCGCGCAGGCGGTCGGGCAGGCCCAGCTGGTCCACGGTCATGATCTCTTGGGGGATTTCGCGGAACACGGCGGAGATGCCCCGGTGCTGCATGAAATAATTGACGCGGTAGCGGGCCACGCCGGGCAGCTCGTGGGCGAAGTCCACGTCGCCGGTTTCTTCGAACTGCTTGATCTTGGCCTCGGGCGTTATCTCGTAGAGCATGGTCTTGAGCTCTTCGTGCTCCAGCACCTTGTATTTGATGCGCGTGAGCTGGCCGCGCAGGCGCAGGAGCGGCTGCGAGCCGCTGGCCAGGTGCAGGTCGCTGCCGCCGTGTTCGTGGAGCATGCTGAAGAAGGCGTTGATCTGTGCCATGCGCTTT
>NZ_JAUYFU010000111.1 GCF_030689645.1 Humidesulfovibrio sp. | reverse complement strand
ACTCCGTATCGTCCAACATGCTCAAATCGCCGGGCGCCTCGCCGGTTTCCTCGGCCTTGAGCACGCGGCGCAGGATCTTGCCGCTTCTGGTGCGCGGCAGGGTCTCCCGAAACTCGACGCCCTTGATGACGGCCACCGGCCCAAGCTCCTTGCGCATGTGGTGCTGCAGCTCAAGGATCAGCTCGTCCGAGGGGCTGTGGTCCTGATTCAGGATGATGAAGGCCTTGGCGGCCTCGCCCTTGATCTTGTCGGGCACGCCGATGACGGCGGCCTCAGCCACGGACGGGTGCGCGCGGAAGGCGTTCTCCAGTTCGGCGGTGCCCAGGCGATGCCCCGCGATATTCAACACGTCGTCGGCGCGGCCCTGGATCCAGAGGAAGCCGTCCTCGTCGCGCTTGGCCACATCGCCCGCCAGGTACTTGCCGGGGAACCGGGCAAAGGACTCCAGGTAGCGTTCTTCGCCCTCGGGGCCGAAGATCCCGGTCATCATGGCCGGCCAGGGCTTGTTGATGACCAGCAGGCCGCCCTTGCCAGGGGGCACGGGCTTGCCTTCGCGGTCCACCACATCCACCTCCACGCCGGGCAGGGGCTTGGTCACCGAGCCGGGCTTGAGGAGCGAGATGGGCAGCGGGCTGATCATGAACATTCCGGTCTCGGTCTGCCACCAGGTGTCGAGCAGCGGGCATTCGCCGCGCCCGATGTGCCGGTAGAACCACAGCCAGGTCTCCGGGCCGATGGGCTCGCCAACGGTGCCCAGCAGGCGCAGGGTGGAGAGGTCGTGCATGCGCGGATACTGCGGCCCGAAGCGCATGAGCATGCGGATGAGCGTGGGCGCGGTATAGAAGATCGTCACCCCGTACTTGCTCACGATGTGCCACATGCGGTCGGCCTGGGGATAGTTGGGGTGGCCTTCGTAGATGAGGGTGGTGGTTCCGGCCAGTAGCGGCCCGTACACCACAGCGCTGTGCCCCGTGACCCAGCCCAGGTCGGCGGTGCACCAGAAGATGTCCGTTGGCTTGATGTCGAACACGTGGGTGAGGGTGCGGTGCACGCCCACCATGTAGCCGCCGTGGCAGTGGGACACCACCTTGGGCGCGCCGGTGGTGCCGCTGGTGTGCAGCAGAAACAGCGGGTCGCCCGCGTCCATGACCTCGGCGGGGGATTCGGGGCGCTCGCGGCGCACCACGTCGTCGTACCAGAAGTCGCGGCCCTCGTTCATGTCGGTCTCGACCTTGGCGCGGTGCACCACAACGACGGAATCCACGCAGTCAGCGCCGGCGTTGGCCAGGGCCTCGTCCACCACGGGCTTGAGCTTGATGATCTGGCCATTGCGGTAGAAGCCGTCCGCCGTGACCACGAGCTTGGCTTTCACGTCCTTGATGCGCGAGCGCAGAGCCCTGGCCGAGAAACCCGCGAACACCAAAGAATGCACAGCCCCTATGCGCGCGGTTGCAAGCATGGCGATGACGGCCTCCGGCAGGGGCGGCATGTAGATGACCACGCGGTCGCCCTTGCCGATGCCAAGAGTGCGCAAGGCTCCGGCGAAGCGGTTCACCTCGCGGTAGAGCTCGTAGTAGGTATACTTGCGGCTGTCGCCGGGCTCGCCTTCCCAAATGAGGGCCAGCTTGTTCTTGTTGGCGGTCTCAATGTGGCGGTCGAGGCAATTGTAAACGATGTTGCAGCGCGCGCCAGGGAACCAGCGGTAAAAGGGCGCCTTGCTCTCGTCGAGCACCTGGTCCCACTTCTTGTACCAGTCCAGCTCGTCGGCGGCCTCTTCCCAGTAGCCGAGGGGGTCGTGCGCGGCCTGACGCCGGAACGCCTCCAGCTCCTGGGGGTTCACGTTGGCCTCAATGACCAGCTGCGGCAGGGGCCGGAAGACGCGCAGCTCCTGCGCCAGGCTGTCCAGGGTTCCGCTGTTGTCCATATTCTGTCCTCCTCGGGCGGCGGCAGGATGATATCCCGGCGCGCCCCAGAGCCCATGTGGTCCGCGTGGCGTGACCCGCATGGCTGATATCTACACCAGCCCGCGCCGCTGCGCGCTGTTTCATTCGACGGACGGCGGCGGGAGCGCGGTGAATGGCCGCTTCCCTCCCAGGCCGCAACGCTAGAAGCCCAGCACCTGCTTGAGGCTGGCTATGCGCCTGCGGCTGATGGGCAGCTCTATTCGCGTTCTGCCAGCGGTGCGCAGCATGAAGTTGCTGCCGGGCAAAGACGCGATTTCCGTCACCATATCCAAGTTCACCAGATACTTGCGATGCACGCGGAAGAAGCGGTGCGGGGCCAGGCGCTCCTCCAGGTATTTCACGCGGTAGCTGGTGAGGTATTTCTGCTGGGCCGTATGGACGTAAGAGTAGTCCTCGTAGGCCTCCACGAACACGATCTGCCCGTAGGGCACCAGGTACATGCGTCCGTCCTGGCTCACGGCCAGCTTCTCGATCTCCGGGGTGCGCGCCTGGTTGGTGTCCCAGGCCTGCTTGAGTGCGGAAAGGAAATGGTCCTGCTCGTCGTCCTCAAGGGGCACGGAAACAGTCTTCTCATCCCCGTCAGGCCAGTCGCCATAGCCGCTGGTGTAGCCGTCGGACGACCCCTGGGGCGCGGCCTCGGCCCACTTTTCGGGCATGGGCACCTCGCGGAAGCGGGCCTTGAACTCCGAAAGCTTGGACAGGGTCTTTTGAAGGCGGTCCTCCGGCGCGGGCCACAGCAGGTAGTCCGTGGCGCCCAGTTCGAAGGCGGCAAAGGCCTGGGCTTCCCCTGCGGCAAGAAACACCAGGGCGGGCTTGTTCTTGCGGCCGGCAAGCATCTGCGCCAGCTCCAGGCCGGAGACCCCGCCGGGCAGGTCCAGGCCCACGAAGAGCGCGCCGTAGGGAATGGCCTCGATGAGCTCCAGAGCCTCGAAGGCCGTGACAGCCTCGCCCAGCACCGTGAGGAAGTTCGCACCGGAAAGCGCCCGGCGCAGATCGCGGCGGACGAGGGGGTCAGGGTGCAGCAGAAGCGTTTTCAGCTTGGCCATGCAGGGCGGTTCCCGGCAAGGGGTTTGCCAGCCGCTCCTGCGGCAGGCGGAAACGAAAGCCTCACCAGCACTTGTGCCGTAAATCAGCACCCGGCGCAAGGCCGGGTTGCGCCCGCCCGTCTGCTGATGTAGCCTTGGACATGACTGAAAGCACCCCCACGCCCATCGCCATCCTGTCCGACGTCCACGGCAACCTGGAGGCGCTCACCTCCGTGCTGGCGGACCTGGACGGCCAGAACGCGGAGCGCATCATCAACCTGGGCGACATGGTGGGCTACGGCCCGGAGCCCGACACCTGCGTGAAGCTCCTGCGCGAGCGCGGCGTGGAATCGGTTTTGGGCAACCACGAGCACGGGCTGCTGGAGGCCCAGTCGCGGAGCTGGTTCAACCCCCAGGCGCGCAAGGCCCTGGACCGCACTCGGGCCCTTCTGTCCGATGACTCCCTTATGTACTTCCGCACCCTGCCCCGCACCCGCGAAGCCTTTGGCGCGCTCTTCGTCCACGGCTGCCCGCCGGGGTTGGTGAGCAAGTACCTGTACGAGCTGGACGACGACGGCCTGCGCGAAACCTTCCGCCTGTACCAGAACCGGCTGTGCTTCGCCGGACACACCCACGAACTGGAGCGCATCAGCTGCGTGGGCGGACAGGCGGACGGGGACCAGCGCGCAAAGATCGAGCGCAAGTGTCTGGGCAAGGGCGCGGTGGCGCTGGACCCGCAAGCCCGGTACATCATCAATGCCGGGGCCGTGGGCCAGCCGCGCGACGGCAACAACAAGGCCAAGTATCTGCTGTGGGTGCCCGGAACCGGGCAAAATCCTGACAAGCTGGAAGTGCGCTTCGTGGCCTACGATATCGCCAAAACCGCTGCGGCCATCATCGAAAAGGGGCTGCCCTCAGTCTACGCCGACCGGCTCTGGTAGGCCAGGCACAAGGGGAAAAGCACGGTCACCCGCGCGCCCCGGCCCGGCTCCGATGCGATGGACATGCGCCCCTCAAGCTGTTCCGCAGCGGCCTGAAGGCATTGCAGGCCAAAGGAATTGCGCCCCAGTTCCACGGGGTCGCCCGCAAGACCTCTGCCGTTGTCGGCGATGCTCAGCTCGGCCTGCGCGCCGCTTGCGTGAAGCTCCACCCGGATGACGCCGCCCTGTCCATCATTCGCCGTCCCCTCAGGAAAGGCGTGCTTGATGGCGTTGGTGAGGGCCTCGGCCAGGAAGATGCCGCAAGGGATGACCTGGGCCGGAAGCAACCCCATGGCTTCCACATCCAGCTCCAGCGACAGGCCTGCCTGCGGCGGCGGCGGCGACTGGGCGCCGAACAGGGCGGTGGCGAGGCGCTCGACATGGCTTCTGGCGTCGCTCATGGATTCCGGCCCGCCGTTGACCATGGACTCGTGGGCCTTGGCCAGAGCCAGCACGCGCGCGCCGGCATCAGCCAGGGAGTGCTTGGCCTGGGGATCCGCAGCCTGGATTTCCTGAATGCGCAGCATGCTGTGCAGAAGCGAAAAGCTGTTTTTGATGCGATGGTGCGCCTCGCGCAGGCGAAACGGGGCCGAGGGGTCGTTTCCCGCGCGCAGGGCCAAGGCGACTTCTATGGCCGCGCGGATCTGGGTGTTCTGGCAGGGTTTGACCAAATACGCGCTGGGCAGGGCGCGCCGGGCGCGCCGCAGGAAGTGCTCCTCGCCGTGGGCCGAGAGCAGCACAACCGGGATGCGCAAATCCCGCTGAATCATGGCGCAGGCGTCGATGCCGTCGCCAGGGTCGCCCATGCCGCCCCCATCGTCGTCCGCCCCGCCGCAAGGCATGACGATGTCCATGAGCACCAGGTCCGGGCGCAGGTCACGCGCCATCTCCACGGCCTGTGAGGCGGTGGCCGCCACTCCGGCAAGCTCGTAGCCCTCAGCCTCTAGCAACTCACCAATCTGCATCGCGATGATGGTTTCATCGTCGGCCACCAGAATGCGCGGCCGATAACGCACGGGATCAACTGCTTTCATGGTCCTCCCCTGCTCTTGTCAGGGCGGAAAACTGGGGCGACGTGCGGGGGGGAGGCAATAGGGCAAATGAATCCATCTTTGCAGAATACAGACTGTCAGCTGTACAGTCAACGCAGACTTGGTATTTCACCAAGCGGCACAACCGCGATCAATCCAGAGAGGCAGGCGCGGCAGCCAATTTCCCAGCCAGACGCATGGTCAAAAGCGCGCCCTCAAGATCCAGGGACGGCGGCGCCAGCACCCCCGTGCGCACAAGGTCGGCAAAGGCCCGCAACTGGCCCACAAAACCGGCCTTGAGCCCTGCCTCGTCGGCATCGGGCTCAATGACCTCGCTTGTCCCATCGGCATAGGTTACGCGGCCTGTTTCCAGAGGCCGAAATTCCACGCTGACACCCTCGCCCTTCAGGATCACGCCCCAGCCGCCCGGCGAATGCCAGTTGGCCGTGTACGAGCCCAGCACCCCGCCGGGAAAGCGCAGACAGGCCGCGAACTGGTCGCCAAGGGGCTCGTGCAGGCTGGCGCACAAGGCATGCGCCACCTCAGGCTCGCCGCCGAAGTGCCGCAGAAGGTCGATGGTGTGCGTTGCGTTTGCGAAAAGCCAGGCCCGCAGCACAGCATCGCTGAAGCGCCCGGTGCCGCGCGCCACGGCCATGCGCTCGCTGCCCTCAATGTGCACGGCGAGAAGACGCCCACGTTCACGAATCTTCGCAACACCCTTGCCGAACACGGAATAATGTCTGCGGTTGAAGCCCACCATGGCGCGGGCGGAAGCGGCGCGGGCAGCCTTGGCAACATCCTCGGCCTCGGCCACGCTGAGGCCGACGGGCTTCTCAAGAAACAGCGGCAGGCCAAAGCCCAGGCATTCCAGGGTCAGCGGGGCCATTGCCTGGGGCGACACCAGAACCATGAGGGCGTCGGGCCGGGCGGTCTCCACCAACTCTGCTGGCGAGTCCGCCACCAGGGGCAGGCCGAACTCATCCGCCAGGGACTGGGCCTTTTCCCGCGTGCGCGAGGCGATGCCGACGGGCACAAGCTCCGGAACGCGGGCCAGGGCCATCAAGTGCTGCCGGGCGACAAACCCGGCGCCGATCAACCCGATGCGGAGGGGTTCAGCCTTAGGCGGGGCGGAAACTGCGGCGGTCATGTGCTTTCCTCGACTTGTCGCTAGGTGATGGGCACGTCGAGCTTGAGGCCCGCGCCGGAAAGGGGCAAGGCCACGCGGGCGCCGCCGTTCTGGGACGAAAGGTGCGCGGCCAGCACCACGTCCACGGATTCTATGCCCGCGAGCAGCGTGGGCTGGGCGTTCGGCCCCAGCAGATCGCGCAGGCAGTCCGCCGTGGCCTGAACGATGTCCAGGGCCGGGCCATGGTCAAGGGCCACGGGCTCGGGCTGCACCAGCCGCGTCTTGGCCATGTGGCGCTGATCCTGGGGCCGGGCCGTGGCGCGCGCCGCGCCAACGGGGGCGGGCGTGAAGTCGTCGGTCTCGGCCACGCCCTCGGTGCCGATGACGATGCAGCGGGAGGCGCGGGGCACGTCCTCGGACAGCTCGAAATCGCCGGTGAAGCGCCAGCCGTCGGCACACTCGAAGCCCACGCTCACCTGACCGCCGGGGTCGAAGAACTGCGCGCCGCGCACGTTGGGCGCGGGGTCCTTGGTCAGCTCCGCGCTGACCCACACGGGCCGGGCGTCGAAAAGCCAGCCCGCGTAGTCGAAATAATGCAGGCCAACGCAACCCACGCCGCCGCCGCCCACAATGGCCCAGAAGCGCCGGGGCCGTCCCACCAGCCCGTCCAGCAGAGCCTGCCGGAACAACAGGCACCGCGTAAGGAAGCGGCGGCAGAGGTTCACGGCCAAACGCGTTCCCGCAGCCTCGCAGGTTGCCGCCATTTCACGGGCCGACTCCCCGCTGGTGCTCATGGGTTTTTCGCACAGCACAAAGGGAATCTTGGCCTGGGCCGCCGCCAGCACGATGTCGCGGTGGCTGGGGCCGTTGGTGGCCACGCACAAGAGGTCGATGCCGCCTGCGGCGATGAGTTCGCGCCAGTCCGCCACCACGCGGGGCGAGTCGGGCCTGGCTGCGGCGAACTCGCGCGCGCCCTCCACATGCATGTCGCACAGGGCCACTGTGCGCACGCCAACACCTTGGGCCGCCAGGGCGTCCAGGGCGGCCACGTGCCGCTTGCCCATTCCGCCCAGCCCGATGACTGCGGCGCGTATTCTGTTCATTTCCTCTCCGTTCATGAAATGCGGCCCGCCCTTCGCAGCAGAAGCTCGCAGATGTCGAAATCAAGCAGGTCGTCGACGTCCTGGGAGCGGTCTCTGGGCATCTCGAAGCCGCGCGTCTCCGGGGTCAGGTAGCTCCTGGTCCGGGCCAGCCACTGGCAATCAGCCACGTAGACCGCGCCGTTTGGCGCAAACACGCGGGGCAGGTCCTGCCTGCGGGTATGGTAGCTCTCCTGGGCGATGACCGGCGACATGCGGCCATCCTCGGCCATTGTGAACATGAAGTACGGGCTCTTCTCCGGCTGAGTCACCGTGAGCACGCATGGATGCCCGCCGTCCAGGCAGGCGGCGATGCAGCCGTCGATATCCTCCACCGTGCGCAGAGGCGAAGTGGGCTGCAAGAGCACCACGTAGTCGTAGGCCTCAGGCTTCAAGGCCTCCACGGCATGCAGCACCGGATCCACGCCCGGAGTGTCGTCCCGCGCAAGCTCAGCCGGGCGCACAAAGGGCGTCTCGGCCCCGTGGGAGCGGGCCACGGCAAGAATGCCCTCGTCGTCGGACGAGACCACGAGCCGGTCGATCATGGCCGAACGCCGCGCCTCGCGGATGGTCCAGGCGATGAGGGGCAGGCCGCCCAGGTCGCGAATGTTCTTGCCCGGCACGCCTTTGCTGCCGCCGCGCGCGCTGATGGTGGCCAGAATGCGCTTGCCCTTGTACATGCGGTCTCCTTATTGTTGTCGCCAAACATCTTAGCCTGTTTGCCTTTAACCCGCAATGCGGCGCAGGGCAGCCTCCCGGCTGCAGGCCACATTCGGCATGCCCGGTAACGAAGGCGGGTCGAGAGCTTCCGCGCCCCTTGCCCCCAGCGCAAAAAGCCGCCATACTTGCCTATAATCAACCCAGCCGAGAGCAGCGCCAAGCGAGGCAGCATGCACGAACCTACCCTGTTTTCCCGGCGGACCATGCTTCGCTTCGGCCTAACCCTCGGGCTCGGCTTCGGGGCCTGCGCCTGCTTTTTCCCGGCCCGTCTGCTGGCGGCGGGCACAACCCCAGACGCTGGGCGCGCAAAGGCGCTCCAGGCCCAGTTCGGCGGCGTGAGCCAAGGCGTCGAGGCCTGGCTGGCCCCGCGCACAGGCGCAGCCAAGGCGGCGGACATCGCGGCGGAGAGCCGGGCGCGTTTTGCGGCGCTCATCCCGGCCATCCCGGACATCGGGCCCGGCAACAGAAACCAGGAAAGCCTCTTGCAGGCCGTCTGGCTCACTGCCGTCACCCAGGCCATGCAGGCTTACGGCCAGCCGGAGAAAGACGCCGGGCGGCTGTTGTACGACCTCTGCCAGGAAGAGCTGAGCAGAACGCCCCGTGAGCGGCTCAAGGCCCAGGGCCAGGCCATGTTCGCCCCGCAGGGGCGGGCCGAGCTTGCGGCCTGGACGCAAAAGACCCAAGCGCGCCGATACCACGGCGACTGGGTTGGCGTGGCCGTGTTCGGCGACGGCGCGGACTTCGACCTGGGCTACGACTACTCCGAGTGCGGCGCCGTAAAATTCTTCCAGGCCAACGGCGTAGGCGCAGTGGCCCCATATTTCTGCCTCAACGACTTCGTGCTCTCCCAGGCCCAGGGCACCGGCCTTTCACGCGCGCACACCATCGGCCAGGGCGACGCCCTGTGCGATTTCCGCTACAAGAAAGACAGGCCCGTCACACAGTCCTGGGACACGGA
Organism: Humidesulfovibrio sp.; assembly: GCF_030689645.1. Classification (GTDB taxonomy): domain Bacteria; phylum Desulfobacterota; class Desulfovibrionia; order Desulfovibrionales; family Desulfovibrionaceae; genus Humidesulfovibrio. The sequence continues at coordinate 2,848 of NZ_JAUYFU010000111.1, read as the reverse complement.
AGAGCCCCGCTTCACAAAGAAGGCCGGCTAGCCAGCGCCCGGTCATTAAGGCCTTCCAGAAATTCCCGGCCATTGCGGCCAGCCCGGCCTTGCGTCCGCGCCGGGCTTTCTGTAGTGTTCGAGCGTCACACCCCGGCGCTTTCATTCTCAAGCACTGGAGACGCAAATGCTCAAGTTTCTGAACATGCTCCTCGGCAGCGGCAAACAGCAGGGACAGTCCAGGGACGACGACGCTGTCAAACGCAAATACGAATATTTCAAGAGCCTGCTCATCAAGAACAACCGCTCCCTTGAGATCCTGACGGAGCTTGAGCACCTGCTCTTCGAAAACAAGCCCTTCACTCTGGACCACGTGCTGGCCCTCAGCGAGGACCTCATCAGCCTGGTGTACGACCTGGCCGAGGACCTGAACGCCCTTTCCGGCGGCAAGTATCCCGGCCTCTTCGACGCCACCGAGCGCCTGGGCGTCACGGTGCTCAAGGACCTGGTGCATAGAAAGCGCATCAAGAAGGGCGAGCTTCTGCTGCCCATGCGCGCGCTTTCCGCCGAGCTGGCCGACGAGGTGGGCGGCAAGGCCGCCAATCTGGGCGAGGTGGGCAACCGCGCCGGACTGCCCACGCCGCGCGGCTTCGCCGTCTCCGCCTACGCCTGCCAGCACTTCCTCAAGACCACGGGCCTTTCCGAGCGCATCGAGCGGCGCATGAAGCGCATCGACGTGAAGGACACGGAAAAGCTCATGGAGATCTGCGAAGAGATCCAGGCCATGATCATGGCCGCCCCCCTGCCCGAGGAGCTTTCCCGCGGCATGGCGCGGCTCATGGAGGAGTTGGCCGAGCTTTTCGGCCCGGAGGTGCGCGTCTCCGTGCGCTCCAGCGCCACCTGCGAGGACTCCGAAGCCACCTTTGCCGGGCAGCACTCCACCGTGCTCAACGTGAGCGCCCAGAACGTGGACCGGGCCTGGAAAGAGGTGGTGGCCAGCACCTTCAGTCCGCGGGCGGTGTATTACCGCCGCAGCATGGGCTATTCCGACGACGACGTGGTCATGGCCGTCTTGTGCGTCACCATGATCGACGCGCGCGCAAGCGGGGTCATGTACACGTGCGACCCCAACGGCCCGGGCGGCCCCCGCCGCGAAGGCGACGACGACATCCTCATCAGCGCGGCCTGGGGCCTGGGCGTCAGCGTGGTGGACGGAAGTGCCAGCACGGATTTCTACGCCGTGCGCCGCAAGGACTCCGCCCTGGTGCGGCACGACGTGGCCAAGAAAATCCACCGCCTGCGCCTGCGCACCGAGGACGGCATCCGCGAGGAGGCCGTTCCCGAGGCCGAGCGCGAGACCCCCTGCCTGGACGAAGCCAAGATCCGCCAGCTGGCGGCCTATGGCGTTCGGCTGGAGGAGCATTACGGCCAGCCCCTGGACATCGAATGGGCCCAGGACCAGAGCGGACGGCTGTTCATCCTCCAGGCCCGACCCCTTGGCATCGGCCATGGGGCGGCGGACGAATGCAGCCTTACGCCAGAAGCCGAGCCTCTGCATGGCCGCGAGGTCGCGCTGCGCGGCGGCGACATGGCCGCGCCCGGCAGCGCCGCAGGCCCGGCATACATTCTCACCACCGACCACAACCTGCCCGCCGTGCCGCAGGGGGCCATCCTCGTGGCCCGGCAGACCTCGCCCACCTACGTGCCGGTCATGGACCGCATCCGGGGCATCATCACCGAGGTGGGCAGCGTCACCGGGCACATGGCCTCCGTTGCGCGGGAGTTCGGCGTGCCCACCCTCGTCGGACTGGACAACGCCACACTGGCCATCGAGCAAGGCGAGGACATCACCCTCGACGCCACCAGCCGCATCGTCTACCGGGGCATCGTGCCGGAGCTCATCCGCGACAAGCCCTGCGTGAACCTCATGAAGGGCAGCCCGGTGTACAAGGCCGCGCAGGAAGCCCTCAAGCGCATGGCGCCCCTCACCCTCACCGACCCCAAGGCCGACAACTTCTCGCCCGAGGGCTGCCGCTCCCTGCACGACGTCATCCGCTTCGCCCACGAGATGGGCATGCGCGAGATGTTCAACCTCGGCGACGAGATGGAAGACACGGAAGGCGCTGTGCGCCTGCGCGCGGGCCTGCCCCTGAACATCCTTGTGGTGGACCTTGGCGGCGGGCTCACCCCCACGGCGCCCAAGAAGGTCGTGGAGCTGGAGCACATCAAGAGCGCGCCCTTCCAGGGCCTGCTGCACGGCATGACAGATCCCGGCGTGCGCTGGCTGGGGGGCGTGGGCGTCAGCCTGACAGGCTTCGCCACCATCATGGCCGAGTCCATAATGAGCGACCCCAACGCCGACGGCAGCCTGGGCGGCCCCAGCTACGCGGTTGTCAGCGACCACTATCTGAACTTCAACACGCGCCTGGGCTACCACTTCGCCGTTGTGGACAGCTACTGCGGCCCCTCCATCAACGACAACTACATCGTGTTCTCCTTCAAGGGCGGCGCGGCCGACATCGCCCGGCGCTCCCGGCGCGCCAAGCTCATCGCGCAGATTCTGAAGCGCCTGGCCTTCAAAACCGAGATCAAGGGCGACATGGTGCGCGGGGAAATCAAGAAGTACTCGCAAACCGACCTGAAGCAGAAGCTCGACATGGTGGGCAGGCTTTTGGGGGCCGTGCGCCTGCTGGACATGCTGCTCTCCGACGACGGGCAGATCGGCTGGTATGTGGACGAGTTCTTCAAGGGCAACTACGCCTTCGAACGCCACGGCGACGAACCGCAGCCCCCGCCGCAGCAGGACAGCCTGGTCTAAGAATCCGCAAAGATCACGGAAAAGGCCGGAGGGAGCGATCCTTCCGGCCTT
>NZ_JAUYFU010000049.1 GCF_030689645.1 Humidesulfovibrio sp. | reverse complement strand
GGCGGCGGCGGCGGCGGCGGCGGCGGCGGTGGCGGTGGCGGCGGTGGCGGCGGCGGTGGTCGCTAAGCGCTGATGCGCAAAAGGGCCGGACCTCCATCGCGGAAGTCCGGCCCTGTGCAATGGCGTGGGGTGGAGACTAGGCCTTGTCTGCCTCGCCTTCCTTCTTGAACACGATGAGCGGGCAGTTCTTGCAGATGTCCGCACCGGGGAAGGGCTCGCCGAGGCGGGTGATGGACGCCCCGCCCTTTTCGTCGATGCGCTTCTGCAGACGCTCAACCAGGGGCTGCATGTGCCCGCCCGGAATGGCCACGTTGATCTCGCCGCGCTCGGTCTTGCCCGCGTTGTAGCTGCCGCTGCAAGCCAGGAACAGATTGGCCTGCTTTTCGTTGTAAGCGAAGACGTTGCCGCCGCAGGCGGCGGAGTTCACGCTCATGGACGGGCGGAAGGGATGCACGTCCTGGGTGGCCATCCAGTCGCCCAGAATGTGGTAGGCCTGCATGTTGTCGCAATAGAAGTGCACAACATCCGGCGTGCCTACGGTCATGGCCAGGGGGCCGACGGCCACGGCCAGCAGAGTGTTTTCGGGCAGCCTGGGCTTGCCTGCCACCACGCGCTTGGCCTGGTCGGCGTCGACACAGTACTTGATGTGGCTCTTCGCCTCGCCTTCATCCAGCCCTTTCCAGCCGAACACGAACTGGGCGTTGGTGCAGCCCAGCTTCTCGCGCTCCAGCAGCACGGTGATGCCTTCCATGCGCGCGCCGATCTCGGCCTGGCAGAAGGTCAGCGGCTTCACGGGAGAGTAGTGGGGCTGGTCCTTGCGGAAGGCGTCCAGCTCGGCCTGATTGAAGAAATACTTAATGGCCACTGGGTAATGCATGAGCCGGAGCTCGCGCATGAGCAGTTCCTGCATTTTCACGAAGTCGGGGGCGGACATGGATACTCCTTTTGATTCCGGCTGCTGGCTTCATACCGCACGGGGAGCGGCGGGCCGGGTCGTTCCGGCTGGTGGTAATTAATCCTGTCTATGTGGTGCGTCAATGCGTACTTGGGTTGGGATTAAATGCCCCTTCGCCGGGGAGTGCGTCCTATTCCGGTATTGTAGGGGTCGCCGCAAAGCGAGGCTCGTGCAGCGGCAGCAGGATGTCCGCCGCCTGCTTCACCTTCAGCATGACGTCATAGGCCTGGTAGGCGTTCACCACCGTGCCGCAGGGGATGACCTCCATCTCCATGGCCTTGACCTCCTTGGGCGGGGTCAGGTTGTCCATGATGACGCAGAACCCGGTGATGGCGGCCACGCCCTTCGCCGTGTCGATGAGCACGGTGAGCCCGCCCTCGGTGTGTGCCGGGGTGTGCATCACGCGCACGCCGGGCACGATTTCCGCGTCGCCGCTGAGCACCTCGAGCTGGCCGTTCTCCTCCACGTCGGTGATGTAGTCTTCCAGGTAACGGTAATCCAGCGGGTGCGGGTCGTGAATGTGCCTGAGCTCGGCCTCGTGCACGTAGATGCGCGCATTGACGCACTTGTAGTCGTTTTCGCAGTGGTCGTTGTGCAGGTGGGTGTGGATGACGATGTCGATGTCCTCGGGCTTCAGGCCGTACTGGGCCAGGCCGGACTCGAATGTGTGGATTTTTCCGCCGATGGCGGCCTCGCGCTCCGGGCTGATGATGGGCTGCATCTCGCCGGTGTCCACCAGGATCTTCTTGTCGCCGCCCTCCAGATACCAGCAGTAGATGGGAATGGTGTACGGCTTGCCGTAGGCGTGCTGGTAGGTCATCATGCCATGGTCGAAAATCTTCGTGCCCATAACGATGGGGTGGATGACGAATTGGGGCATGCGTTCCTCCTGTGCTGTGGGTGCTGTCTGTATATCCTGCGGATCGGCGGGGAATATAGCAGAGGGTTCGGCGGCGGGCAAGATGCTTGGTTAAACGTCAGCGCATGCTCCCGGATTACTTTGAATTCATGATGAATTCCATGATCGTCTGCACGCAGGTATCAACGGGGTGCCGAGCCGTCTCGATGCACAGGTCGGGGTCGGTGGGCGGTTCATAAGGGGCGTCCAGTCCGGTGTATCCCTGTATGTCGCCCTGCCTGGCCTTGCGGTAGTTTTGCTTGGGATCGCGCTCCATGCAGGCGGCAATGGGGCAGCGCAGATATATCTCGTGGTACAGGCCGCCCAGACGTTCCCGCAGCTGTGCGCGCATGTCCTGGTATGGCGTGATGAATGCGCACAGGCAGACGTGATTCTGCAAGGCGGCAAGGCGGGCCATCTCCCCGGCGCGGCGGATGTTCTCGCGCCTGTCTTCGGCGCAGAAGCCAAGGTCTGCGCACAATCCCGCCCGCAACGCGTCCCCATCCAGCACAAGGCAATTGCGCCCTGCGGCCGCAAGTCGTTCCGCGACGGCAAGGCTCAAGGTGGTTTTGCCGGAGCCGGAAAGGCCTGTGAACCAGTAGACGCCTGCGGGGAAGCGGTTCAAGTGCATGCTCCTCTGATGCGATTGGAAGGCAGGGCGAAAAGCCCTTGTCCATTGCCAGATTTCGCTGAGTCCGTTGACAGTAAAACTCTCCAAGGGTAGCAGAAGTGCGGTTTCTCATGCAGTTTTTCTATGGGTCGAAACACCGCCGTGGTCAAGGCGGAATAACCAGGGCAGCAACGCGCAAGGGGACAGCATGATCTTCAACATCCACTTTATTTCTGGTCTGCCCAGGTCGGGCTCAACCCTGCTCTGCGCCCTTTTGCGCCAGAATCCCCGCTTCACCGCTGCCATGACCAGCCCTGTGGCCTCGTTGTGCACCGCCATGCATGAGGGGATGTGCGGCGGCGAGTTCGGCGTGTTCTTCGACGATGCGCGCCGCAAGACCATGCTGAAGGGCGTCTTCGATAGCTATTACGGAGAGGATGCCACCGGTCGCGTGATCTTCGACACCAACCGGGTGTGGACCGCCAGGATGGCGCTGCTGGATACCATGTACCCCGGGGCGCGCATCATCTGCTGCGTGCGCGACGTGGCCTGGATCATCGACAGCGTGGAGCGGATGCTGCAAAAGAACCCGCTGCAGCTCTCGCGCATTTTCGACTATCAGCCGGGCAACTCCATCTACGCCCGCGCGGAAACCCTCATGAACGCCGACTCCGGGCTCATCGGCCGAGCCCTGAGCGCCCTGCGCGAGGCCTGGTTCGGCGACTTCGCCTCCCGGCTCATCGTGGTGCCCTACGACACCCTGGCCCGCGAGCCAAAGCAGACCCTGGAGCGCCTCTATGCGGAGCTTGGAGAAACGCCCTTTGAGCACAATCTGAACAAGGTCATTTATGACGAGCCGGACTTTGACGCCAACCTGGGCATGCCTGGCCTGCACAAGGTGCGCGAGAAAGTGGAATACCGCGAGCGGCAGTCCGTCCTGCCTCCAGACATCTCGGCCCGGCTGGCCCCGGCAAATTTCTGGCAGCAGCCCGAACTCAACGTGCGGGGCGTGACGATCCTTTGATCGTGTTGGTGAAGGGGCAACCGCAGGACAGCATTTGCTACAGGAAAGACGATTTGGGTGGTTGACAATTGTTTATGGGTATTGTTAAGTATTTCATGTTTCTTCATGGCTCCTGATCGGGGCATGGTGGAACAACAAAATTTGCCAAACCTGGAGCCCTATGAAACGCCTGCTCGTCTCCACTGCCCTCTGCCTGACCCTTGCCGTCAGCAAGCCCGCTCTGGCCGCGGATCTGACCGG
>NZ_JAUYFU010000099.1 GCF_030689645.1 Humidesulfovibrio sp. | reverse complement strand
AAGAGGCCCTTTTCGTCAAAGAGGGTGTATTGCTTTTCCTTGGCGGCAGCGTTCTTTATGGCGGCGTCGGTGAGCTTCATTGGTATCTCCATCCGTCGTTTGGCGGGTGTCTCGGAGCGAGATACCAACGGAGATACCACTTTTATAGCGGATGTCAACGGACCTTACGGGAACCATAGGGAGGCATAAGCAACAAAAAACCCCGCGTTTGCGGGGCTTTGTGGGACTCTTGGGACTCTCTGGGAAGTTCTTCTGGTGGAGGCGGAGGGAATCGAACCCTCGTCCGAGAATGCTTTGCGCGCGGCGTCTACAGGTTTAGAACAGGTACAATTCTCGTCGTCTCATTGGCCCCTGTTCAGGCACGAAACGACACGTCTGCCTTGTGCCGCGTGCATACGGCAGACACCATTTGCACGCCGTCCCGATGAGGTTTTGTCGATCCTAAGGACGTATCGGACGTCGGTCAGAAGGATCGTGACTGGTTATTAAGCAGCCAGAGCGTAATCGTAGTCGTTGGCACTTGAGTGCTTGCCGCTTTTTACGAGGCCAGCGGCGCCTCGACCTGCAACCACGGCATCGACTGTCCCCGTCGAAACCGGTGCGCCCCCATCTCAATGATCAATCTAGACTCTTTAGAGATAAGTCTGGTTAACTGCTTGGCAAGGGGTGTCCCATCCAAGATTCTGTAATCTTGCCCTTGGGCTGGACGGGTGTCAAGGACGGATGCGTCTAATGTAAAGCACGGGACTGGTCGGACTCCACGCGATTGCGGCCTGATTCTTTAGCCCGGTAAAGTGCTTCATCTGCGCGGCGCACCAGGAGATGGATATCGTCGCCCTCCTGAGTGGCTGTAACGCCAAAGCTTGAAGTCACTTGGCCCACTGCGCCGAAATCGCTGCGCTCCATCTCAATGCGGTAGCGTTCGGCCAGGGCCGTTACCACCAGCAGGGTGGTTTCTGGGCAGATGACGAGAAACTCCTCACCGCCCCACCGGCCTACGATGTCCGTTTCCCTGGCGTTGCGGCGCAAAAGATCGGCAAGATGCTTTAGAACCTCATCGCCCGCCTGGTGCCCGTGGGTGTCGTTGACGGCTTTGAAGCGGTCCACATCGAGCATGATGATGGAGAAAGTCTTGCCGTACCGGCGGGCTCGCAGGAGCTCTGATTGGAGTGAGGCCTCAAGCTTGCGGCGATTTGCTAGCCCGGTGAGCCTGTCGGTTACGGACAGGATCTCCAGGGCTTGGTTCTTCTCGTCCAGTTCAATGACCAGCGTTTCAAGGCGGTCTCGGGTATCGGTGAGTTCCGCCGTGCGCATCTGTACCATGTGTTCGAGGTTGCCCACCAACTGTTTCATGCGGCTGGCCATCTCGTTGAAGCTTGCGCCCAACACCCCCACCTCGTCGCGGGCTTCGGTTTCTACTCTGGCGTCCAGATGCCCGGCGCGCATCTGCTCCGCAGAGCGAGTAAGCGCTACAAGTTTGCGGGTCACGCTGGCGTGAATGATGGCGGCCACCAAAAGGACAAAGCACAATCCGGTTAAGGCCGTGGCTACGATGATGGCGGTGGAGACTCTGCTGGCTATGGCGATTCTTGCGCGGGCCCTGTTCACCTCATCGGTGGCCAGGGTCTTGAGATTTGCGGAAATGGGGTCAACGGCCCTGGCTTGCAAATTGAAATCGTTGAGTTTGCTACGGATGGCCACGTCGATGTCTGGAATCTGTCGCGCCACTTCCACGTACTGCGCAAGGAGCATCGATACGTTTTCTTTGTCTGCGTTGGCTTGTCCACCCTGGGCTGTGAGCGCGGAGCGCAGTTCCAGGCAGGAGTTCATGGCTGACTGCATGAAGGGCCGTTGTCGGGTGACCATGTACTGGCGTTGGTGCAGCGCCATTTGACGGAATGCTAAAAGGGTTGCTGGAGATTGTTTGGAATGCTTTTCAAGTTTTGCTTCCAACTCGTTCAATTGGCTTTCCAGTCCAGTGGCTGGCGCGGCCAGCACCGTGACCAGGGAAACGAGTTCCCGGAATATGTCAGAAAACCGCCGTGCCGTGGTCAGGTAAAGGGTCAGGTCATTGTTGCGTTCGCGCAGGGCGTTGCTAACCTGGGAGCCTTCGATAAGACGTTTGAGTTCCTCACTGGAGGCCACCACATTGCTTATGATTTCCGTTGATGGCTTGAAGTAGAGCTCCTGCGCGGCCATGAAGCCTATGTGCGGGTATTGCAGGAAGAAATCACGATGAAGTCGGCGCGCCTTTTCCAGTTGACCGTCCATTTCGAAGACCCGTTGCCGGATCTCAACACTGGTCAGGATGACGGCTTCCGCTTGGCGCACATCTCCCAGGGCCAATAGGCTCACAGCAGCCTCGACCAGTATCATGCTGAAAAGCAGTGTGAAGGACAAAGCAAACTTGGCGGTGACGCCGAGGTTCTGCCAAGAGCGGATCACACGGCCAAGGATGTTCATGGCACAGGGCTGTAAGTGAATTTGACGTTGGATTTAAGCCCTTCAACTCCAGCGGCGGGGTCCATGAGTTGAAGCACGTTGAATTTCGGCGAGGCGCAGTCGCCAAATTCGTCACAGCTGATGCGCCCGGTTATGCCTTCATGGTTGCGCGTGGCGTAAAGCGCATCGCGCAAGGCCTTTCTGCCGATATGCACAGTGCCGTCTGGAGCCGGTTGTCCAGCTTTCTCAATGGCGGCGAAGAGAATCTCTGCCGCATCGAAGGCGCTGGTGTAATAGTAGGTTGCAGGTGGTGTCTGAAAGCGCGCCAGGCACTCGCTTCTCAGTTTGTCCAGGGCGGGGCCATTTTGCGGCGGCGTGGGGCCAACAAAGTACATACCCACGGCATCGTCTTTCATGGCTTCGATGAAGCTCTGCTCAATCAGGGAACCGTCGCTCATAAGCACCGTCTTTTTCAAAGCCGGGTCGCGGCGCGCCTGAAGCAGGACATGGTTTCCCTCGGGCTGGAACAGGGGGAAGAATATCAGGTCAGCCTTTGCGTGCTTCACTGCGGTGAGCACTGGTCCCATATTGGTGTCCTGCTTGCTCACAGTCGCGTTCAATACGACCTGTCCGCCAAGTTCCTTGAACCGTTTGGCGAACCCATCAGTAAGACCTCTTGTGTAGATGTCGCCATCGTTGATGGTGGCGGCCTTGCGGATGCCGAGCTTTTGGTAGGCGTAGGTGGCTGCTGCTGGTCCGGATGACTCTTCGTTGGGCGCTGTGCGGAAGTAGCCCTCCTGCCACCTTGGTGCTCGCTGTCCGCCGATGGCTGTAAGGAATGGGGCAGAATTGTTGCCGGAAATCATTGTGAGCCCGGCCTTTGTCATTACTTCCGCGGCGGTTGCCGCATCGCTTGAGCAGGTGGTGCCGAAGATGGCGACCACTTTGGGGTCGGCCACGACCTTGAGCGCCGCGTTGGCCCCGCCCTCGGGCTGGCAGCCTGTGTCCTCCACTTGGAGGGCGACCTTGTGCCCCAGCACTTTGTCGCCTCTGCGTGCCAGGGCCAATTCAAACCCGCGCACCTGCTCTTGTCCAAGCGCAGCGATTTTTCCGCTTAAGGATTGAATGACCCCAAGCTTCAACTCTTCCTTGGGAGCGATGTCTACGCACCCTAGCGGGTCCGTGCAGGTTTTAGGGCTTGTGTCACGTGAACAGGCAGAGCATAATATAGTTAAGCATGCCAGGGTGATAAACGTTGAGTGGCGGCTCGGTGTGCGCATGGTTCCCTACAGGAAGAGTCTGGCTAGGTTGCGCTCTCTATCGGGGGGGGAGAGAGCAGGGAGTTTAATCATTAGATAAGTTTTCAAATCAAAGCCTGTTCACAGTAACCTGTTGAACGTGTGCAGTCAAAGGAGATGGTGAAGAAAAACTAATGAACGGGTGACAATCTTGCGTACCGGAAGGTGGCGGGGGGAATAAAAAAACCCCTGCCTAAGCAGGGGTTTAATTTCTGGTAGCGAGGGAGGGAATTGAACCCCCGACACTGCGGATATGAGCCGCATGCTCTGACCGACTGAGCTACCTCGCCAGGTTTCCCTCAACGGGAAGGGCCTTATAGCTATTCTCTGGTGGCTTGGCAATAGCTCTGTAGGGGTGACGGCTAGAGAATTTCGACTTTTTTTCGATCTTGGCTCTGGGGCATGACCTTCGTTGCCAGTCTGACGTCAGTGGTGTAGGAATTGCAAAGACATTCCGGTCCACTGAACAGCAAGGAGACGGATATGGCCACTGTAGTTCCACAAAGCGAATTGGTCCGCCGGGCCGTTGATTGGATCACCGAGAGGCTTGGGCAGGGCGAAACCTCGCAGGAATTGTCCCGACTGGTCGAGTCGGCTGCTATGCGCTTCAACCTCGGGCCTTTAGAGGTTGAATTTTTGGAACGATTTTATAACAAAAACACCACGGGTGAGAAGCAGTCTTGAAGATCATTCATCGACAGATCCTGAAGGAACACATACATTTGTTCCTGCTCATTGGTTCTTGCCTCCTGGGACTTATTCTGGTGGGACGCATGCTCCAATTGCGGGAAATGCTGTTGTCTCAGAATCTGGGCGTGCTCGATATCTTACGCCTTTTCGTTTATTTAAGCCCTTTTTTCATGCTGCTGCTTACGCCTATTGCCTGCATGTTGAGTGTTTTTTTGACCTTCCTTCGCATGTCGGCGGATCGCGAGCTTACTGCTCTCAAGGCCAGCGGTGTGAGCCTGTACCAGCTTCTGCCCGCGCCAATCGTGTTTTGCAGCCTGTGTACGCTATTTAGTCTGTACATCTCGCTCTTTGGCGTGGCCTGGGGCATGGAGCACTTCAAGCTCTCGCTCATGGAGTTTGCGCGCACAAAAACCAAACTTTCATTACAAGCGGGCGTCTTTAATCAAGAATTTCCTGGTCTGACCATTTATGCCCAGCAGGTTGACCTGGACTCAGGTGATATTCGTTTTGTATTTGTACAGGACAAGACCAGCAAGAATTTCACCACCACAGTTGTCGCGCCTGAAGGCTCCGTCACCACGGATCCCGTGAAGGAGCAGATCAAGGTTGTGTTCAAAAATGGCAAAATCTTCAGGCGTGAGGGGGAGAAGCTCGACGTTCTGCACTTTGGCAGCTATGCTGTGAGGTTGCCACTAGGGAATATGCTCCGAAAAATGGGGTTTGAGCGTATTTCGCCCAAGGAGTTGTCTTTTGAAAGGCTGCTTGAGTTCGATAACAACCAGCAACTCATGCGCGAGACCTTTGACTTGGACCGCGAGCGAAAGATCAAGGTGGAGATACAAAAGCGCTTGGCTCTGCCTTTGGCCTGCGTGGTTTTGGGGCTCTTTTCCGTGCCCATCGCCTGCGTGTTCCGTGCGCTGAAGCAGCAGCACGGCCTTGTGCTGGCCCTCGGTGTGTTCCTTGTATACTACTCCATGCTTTCCGTGGCCGAGAGCATGGGGGAATCACGCCTCGTGCCGCCAGTGATTGGCATCTGGGTTCCAAACATCTTGTTCTCCGTCATGGGATTTGTCTTTCTGCGACAGGCCGTGCGCGAGCGTGTGCCTTCTGGGGTGCTGTGGGTGCTTCAGAAGCTTCAGAAAAGGAGCCCGGCATGACCTGGTCCTGGCCTCGCCTTGGCGCGTTGAGCGGCTATCTTGTGCGCCAGAATCTGTTTCTTATGGCCACCTGCCTTGGGGCTGGCGTATTCATTTATCTGCTCACAGATCTCTCTGACCGGCTGGAGGCTTTTCTGGACGCCGGTCTTGGCGCGCGGCAGATTCTTACCTATTTCATGGTGAAGATGCCGCTGATTTTTTCGCAGATTCTTCCCGCTGTGTTCTTGCTGGCCGTGGTCATTCAGGTGGGGCTCATGGTGCGCAACCGCGAGATGATGGCCTTGCGTGCTGGCGGCATGTCCATGGGCTGGTTCATCCGCTTTTTTGTGGTCTACGCCTTGGTGTGGAGCCTTGGGCAGCTGGTGTTTTCCCAGTTTGTCGCCTCATATGGTGAGCAGGAGGCCTCGCGCATCTGGCGCGAGGAAGTCCGCAAACGCCAGTTGGACAAGCGCGTGGTGAAGAACCTCTGGTTTCGCGAGGGAGCGTACATCGTCCATGCCACCGAGGCCCAGCCGACTCAGAGCCGCGTCAATGATGTGACGGTGTATGAGTTCGACCGTGACTCCATGCGCCTGGAGCGCATCATGACGGCCAAAAAAGGGTTGGTGGACGAACACGGCTGGGGGCTGCTCGACGTATGGGAGATTGAGACCAAGGATTTCATGTCCAGCAAGCTGCTGACGCACTTCATCCCGCTGCGTCAGGACATGCGAAGCTTCCTGAACGCCGATGTGGCGGACCGGTCTGATCTGCCTCTGTGGCACCTGGCCCAGGTCATCGACGAGCTTAGGGAGTCGGGGTCTAATGTTGAGCGGTTGCGTACGGCCTGGCACGGCAAGTGGTCGTACGCCTTTTCCATAGTCACCATGGCCTTGCTTGCCTTGGCTCTGTGCTCGTTTTTCGAGAACATGTACATCAATTTGGTGTTGAGCCTGCTTGTGATCTTCAGCTATTACGGGCTATACGTGTTGGGCATCACCGCTGGTCAAAAGGCGATTCTATCTCCCATGCTCGGTGCTTGGCTTGCCAATGCTGTCTTCAGCGGTCTGGCGGCTATGCGATTGGCTTGGATTACCGCCCCCAGGTTCACGGCGCGGGTGCACCGCTGGCGTGCTGGGTTGGCGCGAAGTTTCACTCGTTCTGAAGCATAGGCTCCTGGGGCGCGCCTGCGCACTCGTCAAGTGCTGCCCAGAGGGCGTCACGGCCCTGTTTTGTCACGCTGGAGAAGCAGATGGGCATGGTGCCACCGCCGAGCAAATCGCGCCATTCGCGCTGCCGGGCCGCTTGTTCACGCTGATTCACCTTGTCACATTTGGTAAGTACCGGCAGGATGGGGATGTTCCCGTGCCGCAGCCAGCTCACCATTTCCAGGTCGCTCTGCTGCGGGGTGATGCGGACATCGATGAGCACAGCCACAGCCTTGAGCCCTGGATTGTTCTTCAGGAAGTGCTCGATGAGCTGCCCCCATTTGGCGCGCTCGGTCTGGGAGCGGCGAGCGTATCCGTAGCCTGGCAGGTCCACCAGGGTGTACCCGCCGGGATTGATGCGGAAGTAGTTCACGCTCTGGGTTTTGCCCGGCGTGGAACTGATTTTTGCCAGCCCTTTGTGGTTGGCCAGGCAGTTGATAAGCGAGCTTTTGCCCACGTTGGAGCGGCCTGCAAGAGCCACCTGCGGCTCTTCCGAAGTTGTAATCTGGCTGAGCACATAGGCGGTTTTGACTAAGTCGAAGCTTCGATTCATAATGCTCCAGGGCGGGTTTTCGCGCACTGCGTGTGCGGCGCCTCCATTGATGTTGGCTTTTGGCCCCCGCGTCAAGCCTCACCCGTGACCTTAAACATATAGGTGGCAGCCATGAGCACCCGCAAGTACCTGATCCTGAACGGTCCCAACCTCGGGCACATCGGTTCGCGCCAGCCAGAAATTTATGGAAGCGAAGGCCTGGACAGCCTGCCAGCTCTGCTGAAACCCATGCTGGGAGATGCTGGGGACGAGGTCGAGCTGCTTTTTCACCAGTCTAATTTTGAGGGCAATCTCATTGACCGCCTGGAAAAAGCCCGGCACGAGGAGCTGGACGGCGTGGCCTTCAACGCCGGGGCGCTTACGCACACAAGTCTCGCTATTGCCGATTGCTTGGCCTGGATCGGTGTTCCTTGCGTGGAAGTCCACCTTTCGAACATATTCTCCCGCACGGACGAACCCCTGCGCCAGAAGAGCCTCATGGGGAAAAGCTGCATCGGAGTTGTTGCCGGTTTCGGCATTCTCGGGTATGCGTTGGCCGTCCTGGCGCTGGAACGACATGCCGCAAAGCTTCAGGATAAAAAATAATTAGGCGCGACAGTGAGTTGTTCGCCAGTATGCCCCGGAGGTTGAATGTATTCCACGTCTGATTTCCGTCGCGGTCTTAAGATCGAGATGGATGGCAAGCCTTACGAAATTGTCGAGTTCCAGCACGTGAAGCCCGGCAAGGGCGGAGCTTTTGTCCGCACCAAGCTGAAGCACATCCTCACAGGTCGCGTCCTTGACGAAACCTTCCGCTCCGGCGAAAAGGTAGGAAAGCCCGACATCGCAGTTCAGGACATGCAGTTCCTGTATCGCGAGGGAACGGACTTCGTATTCATGGATCTTGAGAGCTACGAGCAGAAGAATATTCCGGCTTTGCAGGTGGGCGAGAAGGGCGGCTACATTAAGGAAGGCGAAACCATCAAGGTGCTGCTGTACAACGGCGAACTTTTCGACATGGATCTGCCAGCCTCTGTGGTCATGGAGGTTGTGGAGACTGAGCCCGGCGTCCAGGGCGACCGCGTCACCGGCGCCTCCAAACCCGCCAAACTCGAAACCGGCATTATGGTCAATGTGCCTCTGTTCATCACTCAGGGCGAGCGCATCAAGGTGGACACCCGCACGGGCGAATACCTGAGCCGCGAGTGATCGTTTAGGCGACTGACGGAACATGTCCGAATCTCAGAAGCCCGCCCCCAAGCGGGGCGGGCGCAATGCCAAGGCGAAAGCCAGGGCGGAGGGTAGACCAACGGACACCGTAAAATTCCGCATGGAGATTCGAGGGCTGGCATACCTCTTTGTTGCAGCCTTTCTCTTTCTGTGCGTCTTTTCCTTTGATCCGCTGGACCCCACCTTCAACCAGGCCGTGAGCGTGGCCCGCAAGACAACCAACCTTGCAGGGGCCGTTGGTTCGTATACGGCTGGCATCCTGGTAGAACTCTTCGGCATCGGCGCGCTGGCCTGGCCCCTTGTGCTGGCCTACATCGGTTTTGCCCAGTTTGCGGAACGCCTGCGCCTGGGCCTTTTCCGCTGGTTCGGCGTCGGCGTGATGGTGCTCTGCGTCATGGCTTGGGCCGCCAAGCCTTGGGCACTGCCTGTCAGCGGACAGGCCCCAACCCTTGCAGGGGGCGGAGCGCTCGGCAAGCTGGCCGTGAGCACCTCCTTCACGCTGCTGAATCCCTGGGGCTCGGCGCTGTGCTGGCTGTTCCTCACCGCCGTATCTTTGCAGGTTGGCTTCCAGGTGAGCTGGGGCGCCATCTTCAAACGATTCCGTTCATTTCTTTATGACCAGTGGTGCAAATATCGCGAGCGCTCTCTGCGCCGCAAGGGCGTCGAGAACAGCAAGGCTGCCCAGCAAAGCGATCCCGCCCCATCCCGGCCATCCATTCGCCTGCTGGAGCGCTTGAGCGAACGCTTGAGCGACCGCGCCGACAAGGCTCAACAAGGCAGCGCCAATTCTTCCGCCTCCGGCTCTTCCGGTGCTGCAGGCAAAACCGTGACCTTCGAACCGGGCTCCACTTCCGGCACCGATCTGGTTCTCAAGCCTTTCGAGGCTCCTGCGCCACCCAAGAAGCCGACGGTGAAGCATGAGCCCAGCGCCGATCTTCCCGGTGCGGAGCTGCTGCGCGAGGCGCCTCCCCAGCAGGCCACCTCAGATCCCAAGACGCTGCAGGCCAAGGCCCGGCAGCTTACTTCATGCCTGGCGGACTTCAACATTCAGGGCGAGATCCAGCAGGTCATCCCCGGCCCTGTGGTCACAATGTTTGAATTCAAGCCTGCTCCCGGCGTCAAGATCAGCACCATCGCCGCTCGCCACGACGACATCGCCTTGTCCCTCAAGGCGCTGGCAGTGCGCATCGAGGCTCCCATACCGGGAAAGGACTCCATCGGGGTTGAGATTCCCAACGAGCGCCGCCAGACGGTGTCCCTGCGGGAGATCATCGAGCACCCGGTGTTCACCATGGCGAGATCGCCGCTGACTCTCGCGCTAGGCAAGGATATTCAGGGAGCTCCCCAGATCGCCGACCTTGCCACCATGCCGCACATTTTAGTGGCCGGCGCCACGGGCGCGGGCAAGAGCGTGTGCCTGAACGGTTTCCTTGTGTCGATTTTGTTCAAAGCTTCGCCGGAAAAGGTAAAGCTGCTGCTGATCGACCCCAAGCGCATCGAGCTGGCCATCTATTCTGATTTGCCGCACCTGGTGCACCCGGTGGTGACGGACATGAGCCTCGCCAAGAGCGCCCTGGAATGGGCCATGTGCGAAATGGACTCCCGCTACGAGATTCTGGCGCGCATCGGCGTGCGCAACATCGAGGGCTACAACCAGAAGCTGGCCGAGATGGGCGACAAGCGCCCGGACGAACTGGCTGATCTTGCACCCCTGCCGTATCTCGTCATCGTCATTGACGAGCTTGCGGACCTGATGATGACTGCGGCCAAGGATGTGGAGACCTGCATCGTGCGCCTGGCGCAGCTTGCGCGCGCGGCTGGCATCCATATGATTCTGGCCACCCAGCGCCCCAGCGTTGATGTCGTCACGGGCCTCATTAAGGCGAACTTTCCCACGCGAATTTCCTTCCAGGTGACCAGCCGCCACGACTCGCGCACCATTCTGGACACCGTCGGCGCTGAACGCCTGCTGGGCAAGGGCGACATGCTCTACAAGTCCGGCGGGTCCAAGCTGCGCCGTCTGCACGGCGCCTATGTTGACGAGACCGAGATCGAGGCTGTGGTGGCTTACTGGAAGGCCCGCCAGCCTCAGCAGTTCGACCTGGACTTCAGCGAATGGCGCAAGGAAGGCGAGGCCGCGCCTGGTTCCGGCGGCGGCGAGGGCGGTGGCAACGGCGTGGCCGACGATCCCATGTACGCCGAGGCTCTTGAATTCGTCACCGGCCAGGGAAGGGCGTCCATATCCCTTATCCAGAGACGTTTCCGCATCGGGTTCAACCGCGCAGCCCGATACATCGAGCAGATGGAGGCCGACGGCCTGCTGGGCTCGGCTGACGGCAGCAAGCCCCGCGTGGTCATCAAGGGCCGCGACTAACGGATTTCCTTCACCGCTCCAAAGAATAAAAGCCCCCGCGACGCATCGCGGGGGCTTTTTTTTCTTGGACGAAACGACGTTGTGTCGCTATTTCACCTTGGCCATTGTCAGCGGTTTGGCGCTGTTCTGGGCCGACTGCTCGACCACATTATCAGACCACCCGCCGCCCAGGGCCTTGTACAGGGTCATGGTGTTGGCCAGGCGCGAAAGCCGTGTGGCGATGAGTCCCTGGCGAGAGGTGGCATAAGAACGCTGTGCGTCGAGCTTGGACAGGTAGGAGTCCACACCGGACTCGTAGCGCAGGGTGGAGAGTTCGTAGCTTTTGCCAGACGCCTTGACCAGCGAGGTCTGGGCCGCCACCTGGCCTTCCAGGGACGCGCTCTGGGCCAGACAGTCCGACACCTCGCGGAAGGCGGTCTGCACGGCTTTCTCGTACTGCGCGAGCATGATGTCGCGCTCGGCCTCTGAGGCCTTGACCCCGGCTCGAATGGCTCCGGCGTGGAAGATGGGCAGGGTGAGCTGTGGCGAGAACGCCCACATTCCAGAAGCCGCCTTGAACAGGTCGTTGACCTCGTTGCTGGCGAACCCATAGTTGGCGGTGATGCCGATGGACGGGAAGTAGCGGGCGCGGGCTGCGCCGATGTCGGCGTTGGCGGCCTTGAGCTGGTGCTCTGCGGCGAGCACGTCGGGCCTGCGGGTCAGCACTTCGGAGGGCAGACCAGCAGGCACGGGGTTCAGCGGGGCCACATCTGCAAGGGATTTGGCTGGCAACAGCTCCGCAGAAAGCGGCATTCCAACCAGCACCGACAGCAGGTTCTCGTCCTGCGTCACCTGAGAGGCATACTTGGCCATCTGGACCTTGGCGGTGTCCACTGTGGTTTGGGCGCGGCTCAAATCCAGTTCGTTGGCCACGCCGAAGCTGAAGCGCTGCTGGACTATTTCCAGGGAAGCCAGTTCGGTTTCAAGAATCTCTTTGGCCAATGAAAGCTGTTCCCGGTCCGCCGCCAGGGTCAGATAGGCCGTGGCCACTTCGGCAACCAGGCTCAGCTCAATGCTCCTGCGCGACGCCTCGGTAGCCAGGAACTTCTCCAGAGCTTCGTCCTTCAGACTTTGGATGCGGCCGAAGAGGTCGAGCTCAAAGGCGCTGAAGCCGAGGCCCACGCTGTACGTGTGGCTGGTGGACGCCTTGCCGGTGCTGGAGAGCTTGGCCGGTGTACGTTGATTGTTTGCTCCAGCCGTTGCGTCGATTTTTGGGAACAGATCGGCGCGCTGGATCTGATACTGGGCCTGCGCCTTTTCGATTTTGAGGGCCGCCACGCGCAGGTCGCGGTTGTTGATCAGGGCCAATTCCACCAGCCGCTTCATGGGTTCGTCCGCAAGGATCTGCCGCCAGTCCTGGGTCTTTGCGCCGGGCGTTGATTTCATGACGCCGCCGCTGGTCCATTCCGCTGGCAGTGGCGGCGCGGGCTGGGTGTATTTGGGGGCCATGGTGCAGCCCCCCGCGAACACTGGAAGCAGTGCGGCCACAAAGGCTGCGGCCAGGGCGTGTTGTTTGGAGCGCATTACTTTACCTCGGGGGTGTTATCGGTGCCAGTCCCGGCGTCCTGAGCCGCAGGAATGGACTGATTCTCTTCTGTTGCGGCGGTTGCATCGGCCTGGGCCAGGGGCTTGTTCTTTCCGCGCATGGCGAGGCGGTACACGATGACGAAGAACACCGGCACGAAGTAGATGCCGAGCACCGTGGCGGCAGTCATGCCGCCTATGACGCCGGTGCCGATGGCTTTCTGGCTGCCGGAGCCCGCGCCTGTGCTGATGGCCAGGGGCAGCACGCCAAGGATGAAGGCCAGGGAGGTCATGAGGATTGGGCGTAGGCGCAGGCGCGAAGCCTCAATGGTCGCCTCCAGCAGGCCATGGCCCTTTTCCACCAAGTCTTTGGCGAACTCCACGATGAGAATGGCGTTTTTTGCTGCCAGCCCGATGGTGGTGAGCAGACCCACCTGGAAGTACACGTCGTTGGTGAGCCCTCGCGCTAGGGTGGCCAGCACTGCGCCGATGACGCCCAGGGGCACCACAAGCATGACCGCTGTGGGTACGGACCAGGATTCATAGAGCGCCGCCAGGCACAGAAACACCACCAGGATTGAGATGACATAGAGGATCGGCGCCTGGGAGCCGCTCATGCGTTCCTGGTAAGACAAGCCGGTCCACTCGATGCCGATGCCAGGGGGGAGCTTGGCAGCTATTTCTTCCATGGCCTTCATGGCCTCGCCCGAGCTTTTGCCAGGGGCGGGCATGCCGAGAATTTCCACCGAAGGCATGCCGTTGTACCGCTCAAGGCGCGGCGAACCGTAGGTCCAGCGTCCTGATGAGAAGGCCGAGAAGGGCACCATGTCGCCCTGTTTGTTGCGGACATACCAGCGGTTGATGTCCTCAGGCATCATGCGGTAGGGCGCATCGCCTTGCACAAAGACCTTCTTCACGCGGCCACGGTCCAGGAAGTCGTTGACGTAGGAGCCGCCCAACGCAGTGGACATGGTGTTGTTTACTTCAGCCATGGACAGGCCGAGCGCTCCGGCCTTGGCCTGGTCGATGTCGATCTGGTACTGCGGGGTGTCCTCCTGTCCGTTGGGGCGAACGGCCATGAGCGAGGGATGCTTGGAGGCCATGCCCAGCATCTGGTTGCGCGCCTGCATGAGAGCCTCGTGGCCCAGGCCCGCGCGGTCCTGCAGGAACAGGTCGAAGCCCGAGGCGTTGCCCAGCTCCATGACCGCAGGCGGCGTAAAGGCGAAGACCATGGCGCTCTTTATCTTGCTGAAGGCGCCCATGGCGCGGTTGGCTATGGCGCCTGCGCGCGAGGCTTCACCCTTGCGCTCGTCCCAGGGCTTTAGCTGTACAAAGGCCAGGCCAGCGTTCTGCCCGCTTCCCGCAAAGCTGAAGCCGGCCACGGTGTAGATGGAGCTGACCGTAGCCTTCTCCGTCTCCATGAAGTGCTGCTCCACCTGCTTCAGCACCTCGATTGTGCGCTCCTGGGGAGCGCCTGCGGGCAACTGAACTAGGCCGAAGATGATTCCCTGGTCTTCCTCTGGCAGAAACGAGGACGGCAGGCGCAGGAACAGTACGCCCAGGGCCACGAGGATGGCCACGTACACGGCCATGACCCGCTTGGGCCGACCCAGCAGGCCGGTGACGTTGCTCTTGTACTTGTGGCTGCTCTTGTCGAAGGCTCGGTTGAACCAGCCGAAGAAGCCGTGCTGCGTATGGGTGTGGTGCTCGCCCTTGCGGATGGGCTTGAGGAAAGTGGCGCACAGTGCCGGTGTGAGCACGATGGCCACAAGCACCGAGAGCGCCATGGCGGAGACGATGGTCAGGGAGAACTGACGGTAGATGACGCCGGAGGAACCGCTGATGAAGGCCATGGGGATGAACACTGCAGAGAGCACCAGGGCGATGCCCACCAATGCGCCGGTAATCTGGCTCATTGATTTTTTGGTTGCCTCCTTGGGTGACAGGCCTTCCTCGGTCATTATTCGCTCCACGTTTTCAACCACCACGATGGCGTCGTCCACGAGAAGCCCGATTGCCAGGACCACGCCGAACATCGTCAGCGTGTTGATTGAGAATCCGAACGCGGCCATGACTCCGAAGGTGCCCAGGAGAACCACGGGCACGGCGATTGTCGGAATGATGGTTGCGCGCATGTTCTGCAGAAACAGATACATGACCAGGAAGACCAGGATGATGGCCTCTATGAGCGTCTTGACAACTTCCTCGACGCTGACGCGCACAAAGGGGGTTGTGTCGTAGGGGAACACCACGCTCATTCCCTTGGGGAAGGTCGAGGACAGCGAGGTCATGGCCTTCTGGACGTTCTTCACTGTGTCGAGGGCGTTGGCCCCGGTCGCCAGCTTGATGGCCAGGCCGGTTGCGGCCTTGCCATTGAAGCGCGTCAGGGCTTCGTAGGACTCGCTGCCCAGCTCGCAGCGCGCAACGTCGGACAAGCGCACGACGGAGCCATCGGTGTTGACGCGCAGCAGGATTTTTTCGAACTGCTCCGCCGTCTCCAGGCGGGCCTGAGAGAGGATGGTGAAGCTCATCTGCTGGCCGGGAACCGAGGGAGTGCCGCCGATTTGTCCTGCGGAGATCTGCGCGTTCTGCGCCAGAATTGCGCTCGAAACGTCAGCCGGAGTGAGCTTGTAGTTGTTCAGCTTGTCCGGATCCAGCCAGATGCGCATGGCGTACTGCGATCCGAAGATGGTGGCCTCGCCCACGCCGTTCACGCGGCTGATGGGGTCCAGCACGTAGGCTGCGGCGTAGTCGCTCAGGTCCCTGCCTGTCATGGCGCCGTCTTCGGACACGAAGCCGATGATCATGAGGAAGTTCTTGGCGGTCTTGGCCACGGTGATGCCCTGGCGCTGAACCTCAAGGGGGAGAAGCGGAGTCGCCAGCGCGAGCTTGTTCTGCACCTGCACCTGGGCGATGTCCGGGTTGGTGGACGAATCGAAGGTCAGGGTGATGACCGCCGCGCCGGTGGTGTCGCTGGTTGAGGACATGTACTGCAGGTTGTCTATGCCCTTCATCTTCTGCTCAATAACCTGGGTGACTGTGTCCTCCAGGGTCTTGGGCGAGGCTCCGGGATAGGCGGCGGTGATGCTGATGGCCGTGGGCGCGATGGCCGGGTACTGCGAAATTGGCAGCTTCAGGATGGAAAGCACGCCGCAAAGCATGATGATGATGGCGATCACCCAGGCGAAGACCGGGCGATCGATGAAGAACTTGGCCATGATATGTGCTCCCGGTCCCTGTTACTGTTCGGACTTGGGTTCAGAATTGTTGCCGGGTGCTGCGGAGCCCGTGGAGCCGGGCCAGGGTTGATCCTTGGGCGGCGAATAGACGATGCTTCTCTTGTCGTTCTGGACTTTGGCCGTTGGCGCGTCCTTCATGACTTCCTTCATGATCTCTTTCATAGAGCCTTTGGCCGATGCGGGCTTGTCGGACTGGGGGGCCATCTGCGGGGCTTCGCTCTTGGGCGTAGCTGTCGCGGAAGGATTCGCGTCCTTGGGCTTTTCAGTCTTGGGGGCTGTTTCCACCTTGGGCGCGGCCTCGGTTTTGGTGACGGGTTGATCCGCAGCGGCAGGAGCCGGGGCGGTGGCGTTTGCTTCTGGCGTGGCGGCTGGCTGCGAGGCCTGTCCGGCTTCCACGGCCTTGGCCTTGCCGCCCGGCCTCACCTTCTGCAGTCCGTCCACGACGACGCGATCGCCTGCGGCGAGGCCGGATGACACCAGCCATTTGTCGCCCACGACTCGGCTCACCCCGATGGGGCGCATCTCAACCACGCCATCGGCCTTGACCACAAGGACCTGGGCCGCGCCCTTGCTGTTGCGGCTCACAGCTGCCTGCGGCACCAGAATGGCATTTTCCTCCACGCCCTCCTCGAGCACCGTGCGAACATAAAGCCCGGGAAGCAGATCCTGGTGCGGATTGGGGAACAGGGCGCGCAAGGTGATGACGCCGGTGTTCTGGTCAACGGTGATGTCTGAGAACTGAAGCGAGCCCTCAAGGGGGTAGGGGGTGCCGTCCTCGAACAGGAGTTTCACTTTTGCTCCGCCTGCGCCAGCTTTCTTGAGCTTGCCGCTGGCAAGGTCGCGCTTCAGTCGCAGCACTTCGCCGCTGGACTGGGTGACGTCCACATACATTGGGTCGGTCTGTTGCACAGTAGCCAGGGCGTTCGTCTGGCTTGCCGTAACCAGCGCGCCTGGAGTGACGCTGGACTTTCCAATGCGGCCGCCGATAGGCGAGGTGACGTGGGTGTATGAAAGGTTGATGCGGGCTGTTTCAAGCGCAGCACGAGCGGAGACGACCTCTGCCTCGGCCTGGAGGTGCAAAGCCTGGGCATCGTCGTTGTCCTGCTGGCTCACGGCGTTGACCTTGGACAGGTTGCCGTAGCGGTCGCCTTTGAGGCGAGCGGGCAGGGCGTTGGCCTCAGCCTTTGAGAGCGTAGCCTTGGCGTTGTTGTAAGCGGCCTGATACGTGGAAGGGTCAATCTGGTAGAGTACTTCGCCAGCCTTGACGTCGGACCCCTCCCTGAACAGGCGTTTCTGTATGATGCCGCCCACCTGGGGCCGCACGTCTGAAACCTGATAGGCCGAAGTGCGCCCGGCAAGAGTTGTCGTTAGTATGACTTTTTCTGGCGCGATGGTGTGAACCGTGACCTCCGGCTCGCCGGCCTGGGGCGGCCCGCCTGCCTGTTGATTTTGTCCACAGCCGGAAAGGGCCGTCAGAAGAACGCCTACGAGAAGCAGAGAACCTGGAAGGAATTTAGCAATGCGCATGTGTGTGTCCTGACCTGTTTATATGTGAGCTGATGGCAAGGGACGGCTAATGCTGGTGAGCCAAGCGAATGCGCTCTATGCCGCCCAAGGAAAATTGCATGATGAACTCGGTGATGTGTTCGATGTTGCTGGCCTTGAGCGTCAATTCTGGGTTCATGCGGGTGAGGGCCTCTTTGGCGAAATCGAACAGTACGCATTGGCCGATGATGCTTGAGCCGCAGCGCGACACCACCACTTCCTCAACTCCAGGTAGCATGTGACGTAGAATGTCGAGCAAGTACGAGTGTTTCGGCCTGCAGTTGCGCTCGAAAATCTCGCCAAAATGAGGAGAGGGCTCAATAAACTCCTGCTTGAGCAATTTTCCCAGACGTTCATTTTCTGCGGTTCCATCCCCGAGGGTTTGCGCTAAGAAGCTTTGCACGTAGGCACGCAGACGGTCTTCCGAAGGGCTGTCCTTCGTCACGTTGAGGTCGTGCGGGTGCCGCTTGGCCTCACGCTCCATGTAGTCCTGGAGTACCGCCACATAGAGTTTGTCCTTGCCGCCGAAATGATAGTTCACAGAGGCGACGTTGGCCCCCGCGAGGCTGCAAATGTCTCGAACTGTGGCGTTCTTGATTCCTTGCTCCGCGAAGACCTTGCGGCCTGCTTGCAATAGCCGGGCCTTAGTGCCGGTTTCCGAGGGTGCTGACATCATGTGCTCCTGAAGACGAAACAATGTTTGCAATATAAATTTAAACAGCATTTAAATTCTTGTTTTGCAGTTGTCAAGCCCCTTGTGACTTGATTGTCAAACAAACGTTTTAACGATGGTGTTGCAGACGGTTATGATCCATCTGGTGCAGTGCGAACAACGCGCAAGGGGTGCTGCAAGGATGAGGTCGAGGGGATACGGATGGAGTATGCTGCGGAGTATCAGTCTCAAATTGATGAAAGAATTTTTTGAAGAGAACTCTTTGCACATTTTTCAACCAGGGAGATCATTTCCTGGGCGTGTTGCTGGCGGCGCATGATGGCTTCGCAAGCAGCTTCATCGTGTGCGAAGTGGTCCAGCTTCTCCTGGAATCGCTGTGCGACACCAACGAGCTGAGGCCCGCGCACGAGTTTGTCTGCCAAGTATACCAGTTCGCGTTCCGTGGGCCGCGTCAGGCCTGCGGGATCAATGTCCCGGTGTGCGGCAATAATTGCCGCCTGATGCGGGTACCCTAGCTCGTACAGTAACGCACCGCCAATTTTTTCATGTTCCGAATGGCCCTTGGCGATGTCGTGAAGCAGCGCCGCAGACTCCATGAGCTCCAGGTCGAGGCCGTATCCGCAGGCGTTGAGCGCGCGCCCCAAGGCCAGGGCGACATCGGCGACACCGCGTGCGTGTGCATGGCCGCGTTCACCTGCGTCATGCAGATCAAGCAGGGCGAGCGCTTCGGCCGGCGTCGCAACATCCTGTCGCGTGACGCGGGTCATTGCCTCGGCAAAGGCGGCATCATCGTCCACATCAAAGAGAATATGCCTGTCGGCTACTGGAACCTCCTCATAATCAATGGCGGTTAAGGCGCCAGCCAGCCCGTTTTCTCCCTTCCAGTCCCTGATGCGAGGCAGCGCCATTGTTCGCAGGAGCGGCGGATGCCCTGGCTTGGTGTGGAAGGTGGGAATGAGCGCCTGCGCCTGGGTGTGGCGCATCCGTTCCGCCAAAGCGCGAACTGTTTCCGTCCGGAGCAGCGGCATATCCACGGGCAGGACGAAGACGGCGTCCGTGTCCAGGGGCAGGGCCGCCAAGCCGGCCAGCACGGAGGAGAGCATGCCGTCCTCGTAGTGTGGATTGAGCACTGGGCGAATCCCATTTCGCAAAGCTTCGTCTTTGACCTCGTCGGCACGGTAGCCTGTGACGGCAATTATATCATTCACGTTGGCTGTTCTGAATAAATTGGCTGCCCGGGCCAGCATGGTCATTCCGTCTAGAGGCAAGAGCGGTTTGAAGCCTGGCAGGCGTGAAGACCGGCCTGCGGACAGGATGATCGCCGACAGCTGCATCAGCAAGGCACCTTTGTGTGAGAGAGCAAGGTTGCTAGTTCTGCTGCAGGCATAGGCGGGAAGTTTAGGGCGCGCAGAAGGGGAGTGGGCGTGGAGAACTCAAGGGCGCTTAGGCCCGCGTAGTCCTGCCCTATGCTGAAGATATTGCTTAGGGGCAGGCCGAGGGCTTGGCAGATGAGGGCCCGGTTGATGCCGGCATGGGCCACCACCAGCGCCAGGGCGTTGTTCAGCCCGGCGGTCTGCGCGAGTATGCCGCTGAGGGCGATCCAGGCGCGGCGCTGGGCTTGTGCGAAGCTTTCACCTCCGGCTGGGGCCACGTTGGCAAGGTCTGATCCACGTCGCTCGAACTCGCCAGGATAACGCTGGCGTACCTCAGCCTCGCTTAACCCTTCCCATTTTCCTAGGCTGATTTCGCGCAGGCCGTCCAGGGGCAATGCCTGGATCGGCTGTTTGGACAGAGCCAGTTCCGCCGTCTCGCGACAACGCGAAAGACTGGAGCACCAAGCTCCGACCAGCGGTAGTCCGGACAGGGGCTCGGACCAGCTGACGGCTTGGCGGCGGCCCCGGTCCGTGAGCGGCAGGTCGCTTTGCCCCACGAACCGCCGTGGGCTGGATTGGGTGATCTCTCCGTGGCGGAGCAACAGCACTGTGGTCATGCGGTAGTGTAGGATCAACCTGTCCGGTCTGTCGAGTGGGATGAAGTCGAAACTCTCGTCAGGGGGGCGCGCTGTGTTTTGTCGACAGGCAATGCAGTGAAACGAAAAAGGGCTTACGGTTTACGCCGTAAGCCCTTATCATGTACTGGTCGGGATGAGAGGATTTGAACCTCCGGTCTCCGCGTCCCGAACGCGGCGCTCTACCAGACTGAGCCACATCCCGTTGTTGAGACGTCGGCTTTTAGCTGAATCGAAAATAAAAGGCAAGCGTTTGAGTAGTCCTTGTCCCATTTAGGGGGAACTCCCGCGCAAGTCCTTCTGGTTGGACAACTATAAGAAAATATGCGAATCTCACTTAGGTTTGGTACGATGAAGTCGGACTTTTTTTAACGTCCCTGTTCATCATGTAAAGGAGTGTTTTGTGATCAAGGTTGTAGTTGTCGACGACTCTGCGTTCATGCGCAAGGCCATCAGCACCATGCTGGCAAAGGACCCGGAGATCGACGTGGTGGCCACGGCTCGTGATGGCGTGGAGGGGCTTGAGCTCATACGCAAGCACAACCCGGACGTCGTCACTCTGGATATCGAGATGCCCCGGATGGACGGCCTCACGACTTTGCGCCACATAATGATGGAGATGCCCAGGCCCGTTCTCATGGTGAGCTCCCTCACCAACGAGGGCGCAGAAGCTACCCTCAAGGCCTTGGAGCTCGGCGCCGTTGACTTCATCCCCAAGCAGCTCTCCAAGGTCTCTCTCGATATTGTCAAGATCGAGGCCAGCCTCATCTCCAAGGTAAAGATCGTTGCTTCGCGCAAGCTCATGCATACTCGCCCGCGTGCGGCAAGCATAGCGCGGCCAACTGCGCCGGTCACCACTCCCCTTGCGGCTCGCGCCATCGCCAGGCCCGCCAGCAACGGCACGACGGCCGCCATGGTAACCCCCAACGGATCCGCCAAGCGAGACGTGGTCGTGATCGGCGTTTCCACTGGCGGACCACCTGCTGTGCAGAAGGTGCTTTCGGCACTTCCCGCCGACTTTCCCGCCAGCATCATCATCGCCCAGCATATGCCGCAGGCTTTCACCGGTCCCTTCGCCAAACGATTGGACGGGTTGTGCAAGATCAGCGTGAAGGAGGCGGAGCCCGGAGATAGGCTTAAGCCCGGCTGCGCCTTCATCGCCCCCGGCGGCAAGCACCTGCTGCTGAAGCAGATGGTGAGCCGTGTTGATTTGGAGATCAGCGCCGAGCCTGTCAGCGCTTTGTACAAGCCTTCAGCCAACGTGCTCATCACCAGCGCCGCAGAAGCCGTGGGCCGACGCGCCCTGGGCGTTATCCTCACCGGCATGGGCAATGACGGTATGGAAGGCATCCGCGCTCTTAAGTTGAAGGGGGGCCGTGCTTTGGCGCAAAGCGACGCCAGCTGTGTTGTGTATGGAATGCCTAAAGCAATCGTTGACGCTGGACTTTCAGACGAGATTGTGGATATTGATGAAATGGCCCAAGCCATCATGAATAACCTGTATTTGTAAGCTGCGCGGAGCGCGGCGGATGGAATGCCTGCCGTTACCACTGGTTGGACAAGACCCTGGAGGGGTTCAAGCCGATGACAGACTGCAAAGAAATCCTGGCGATGCTCAAAAGTGCCGAGACGGATGTGCTGCGCGAGGGGGCCTATCTGGCCGGCGAAGAGCATTGTGAAGACGCGGTGCCCTTTCTTGTGGGGATGCTCAAGAGCAGCAATATTGGTGTTCAGGAGTCCGCAGATAATGCGCTCCGGAAGATTGGCGGCAAAGAGGCCGTTACTGGAGTCATACCGCTGTTGAGCTCTGATGAAGCCCCCGTGCGCAATGGGGCCATGGACATACTGCGTACCTTGGGCAGTCAGGAGCTCCAGTCCATTATCCCGCTTTTGAAGGAGGAAGATGTGGATATCCGCATCTTCGCCACAGATATTTTGGGCTCCGCAGGCAATGTCATGGCTGTTGCGCCTTTGTGCGAGGCCCTCTTGAAGGACCCCGAGGTCAACGTGCGCTATCAGGCCGCTGTGAGCTTGGGCAGCCTTGGGCTGCCCGAGGCCGCCAAGTGCCTGAATCAGGCCATGCGCGACGAGGAGTGGGTTCAGTACTCGGTCATCGAGGCCTTGGCGAAAATTCGCCACTCCAGTTCCGTTGACGCCATGGTCAAGGCCATGAGCCACTCTTCTGAGCTTGTGGTCTCCATGATTATCGACGCTCTGGGTGAAATGGGCAACGTCAAGGCCGTTTCGCTTCTGCTCAGCCGCATGGAGTCATCGCCCACGGCCCTTCGTAATAAAATCGTCAAAGCCATCGTAAAGATCCTTGGCGCCAAGCTGGTAAACCTGCTGCCCAAAGACGCGCGTGAGAACTTTCGCGACTATCTTCTTGTGGCACTTGAGGACGAAGAAGAAGAGGTTCAGGACGCCGCCATACTCGGTTTGGCGGTTATGGGCGGCGACGATGCCGCAGCCGGTGTTTTCGCCATCGCCCTGAAGCTTGATCCGGGCAAGGACCAGGACCGTCTGGACAGCATTCTCGCAAGCCTTTCCCAGATGGGGGTCACTGCGGTTCTGAAGAATGCGCTTCGCAATGATGACGTTCACAGCGCATTGCTGGCCGTCGAAACCCTCGCGCGCATCTCCGATCCCGAGGTGGAGAACGTTCTGGTCAACTCCTTTTGGCAAGGCTACATCACGGTGCAGCGCGCCATCGTGGTCGTTCTTGCGCGCATCGCCGGACCGGGCAGCGTCGATTTCTTCATGGATCTTTTGCACAAGCACAACGATGGCAAGGTGCTGAAGTCCGCCGCCAATTTCCTTGGGCAGAAGCTGAAGCATCCTCCTGCCGCTGAAGCACTCTTCGACCTCTTGGACCACCAGTACGACGACGTTAAGGAAGCCGCCCTGGACGCCTGCGTGGCCATTGGTGGCGCAGAGATGCAGGAGCGTTTTAAGGCGTTGTTTTCGGGGGAGGATCAGGTCAAGCGCCTTATGGCTGTATACGCCTTGGGCCGCATTGATGCAGCCGCCAACCTTGAACTACTCAAAACCGCTCTTGAGGACGCCAGCCCAGACATCCGCAAGCATGCGCTGGAGGCCATCAGCTCCCTTTGTTATCAAAATGACGTGTGGGTTGAGCTGCTTGCTCCGCGCCTGCTGGATGAGAATCGCGATGTGCGCCAAACAGTGGTCGAGATTATGGGCAAGTGCTTTTCGCAGCAGCTTGTCCCCCATTTGTTGCACGCTTTGAACGACGACGATGACTGGGTGAAGGTGCGCGCCCTTGAGGTGCTGGGCCAGCACCGTGTGGTGGAATCCATTCCTGGGGTTATGAACCTTCTGGAGTACCAGAACAAGCTGGTCGCCATCCGGGCCATTGAATGTCTTGGCAGCATTGGCGGCACCGCTGCTTTCCAGGCCCTGCTGTCCATCTCGAACAGCGAGGACTACGAGTTGATGGAGGCCGCCGAAGCCGCCATCTCCAGGATTCAGGAAGAACAGGAAAGGGAACTGTAAATGGCTGCGCTTTTTTCTCCATCTGGGGCCGTCGGGGCAGAGCTGAAGATCAGCGACGCCGAATTCGTTCAGCTTCGTGACTTCATCTATGCTCAATGTGGCATCTATGTTGCTGATAACCGGAAGTATCTCGTTGAGAATCGTCTTGCTAACCGCTTGAAGCTGCTGAGTTTGAAGAATTTTGGAGAATACTACCACTATCTCCAATACGACTCCAACAAGAAGACCGAGCTCACGAAGCTTTTCGAGGTCATCACAACCAACGAGACCAGTTTCTACCGCAATCCCCCGCAGTTGAAGGTGTTCCAAGAGAACATCCTGGCCGAGGTCATCGCCGAGCTGAAAAAGAAAGGCGACAAGCGGCTCAGGATTTGGTCTGCTGGCTGTTCCACAGGTGAAGAGCCATACACCATCGCCATCATAGTGGCCGAGGTGCTTCGGGGCGAACTTCCGGCCTGGGACGTGCGCATCACCGCCAGCGATCTTTCGGAGCGCGTGCTTGAAACAGCGCGCAAGGGCATATACAATGAGTACACCCTGCGCACTACGCCCAAGGAGATAGTCGCCCGTTATTTTGAGAAAGATGGCGAAAACTTTCGTGTAAAGCCCGAGCTCAAGCGTCTTATCTCCTTTGGACAGCTTAACCTTTCCGACCGCGTGGCCCTCAAACGGGTGGAGCGTTCGCAAATAGTGCTCTGCCGAAACGTCATCATTTACTTTGACGATGAGATGAAGCGCAAGGTCATTGGGGCCTTCTACGACAACCTTATGCCGAGCGGCTACTTGCTTATCGGGCACTCTGAGTCTCTGCACAACATCACGCGCTCCTTCAAGCCCATCCACTATCCAGGGGCCATTATGTATAAGAAGGAGGCCTGATGCGCCGGAGAACGGGTTCGTACGGCCAACGGTTCGGGTGATTTTTTGAGTACGAGGGTCATCGCCATTGCGAACCAGAAGGGCGGGGTGGGCAAGACCACCACAGCGCTGAATCTGGCGGCCGCCCTGGCTCGGTTGAACAAGCGGGTGCTGGTCATCGACCTTGACCCCCATGCCAACGCCTCGGTACACCTATCTTTTTTTCCGGAGACCCTTGAGGCCACAGCGTACGATCTTTTCCAAGCAGAGACTGCGGACGGCGCGCTCTTTACGAGGATCCTGAAAACAGGGCTTTCCAGCGGGTTTGATTTTGTTCCTGGCCACATTCGGCTCTCAGAGTTGGAGGTGGACCTCAAGGAGCGGCGGAATAAAGGGCTCATCCTCACGGACGTTTTGGCAGACAGGCGCGAGGACTACGACTACGTGCTTGTGGACTGCCCGCCGCATGTGGGGATTTTGTTGGTCAACGCCATCGTGGCCTCTGACATGGTGCTCATCCCCATACAGACGGATTTTCTGGCCTTGTACGGGATACGATTGTTATTTGACACCATCCGGCTTCTCAATCGGGTGCTGCCCCGAAGCGTGCGCTACATGGCCCTTGCCACCATGTATGATCAGCGCACTGCGGCATGTCGGCGCATTTTGCGCCTTATGCGCGACAAGCTGGGCGAACGGGTTTTTGAGACCGTGATTCATTTTGACACCAAATTTCGGGAATCGAGCGCAGGTGGCAAGGTTATTTTTGAGGTGGACCCGAGGGCTCGTGGAGCTGTGGAATACATGCAACTGGCAAAAGAGATAGACGCACATGAAAACGCCTGAGCAATATTTCGTCGATGATGTCCGCCTGCCGGACGTAGACGACGCGGGCCGTGCCCTCACAAGCGCGGAGCAGGCCTTCCTGGACAAGTACCTTGGCGCCGAGCGCGAGAAGGTTCTGGCCCAGGCCGCACGGCTTGATCCCCGCAGCGAGGACGTGGTGTCCGGCATCGTCGGCACCGAATCTGGCGGCTCTGCTGAAGAGCACTCCGACGAGAAGATGCGCAGCCAGTTGGAAATCCGATTGGTGAGCTTTTCGCTTCTGGAGCGTG
This sequence comes from Humidesulfovibrio sp., assembly GCF_030689645.1. Taxonomy (GTDB): domain Bacteria; phylum Desulfobacterota; class Desulfovibrionia; order Desulfovibrionales; family Desulfovibrionaceae; genus Humidesulfovibrio. The sequence continues at coordinate 29,159 of NZ_JAUYFU010000099.1, read as the reverse complement.
AATATGCGCTGCCCATTACGGTAATCCAGGAGGTCATTCGCTACGTCAAACCGACGAAGCTGCCCACGGCTCCCGCCTGCATTGCTGGGATCATCAACCTGCGCGGACGGGTGACGCCGCTGGTGAGTTTGCGCACGCTGCTCGGCATTCCAGGTGAGCAGGATGACCGCTTCATCGTCGTTTGCCGCCATCGGGGCCTTCAGATCGGGCTCATGATCGGCGCAGTTTCCACGATGTACAAGGCCGGCGGGGACGATCTCGAGTGGAACGTAGAAGGTAACATCGGCGTCAGCGCACACCTGCTCATGGGGCTCTATAAGTCTGGCGAAAAGCTCATCAGTATCCTGTCCATCGACAACCTAGTCCAGGTAGTGCTGCAAGGGGGAAGGACGCATGCCTAAACATATTCTGATTGTGGACGATTCTAAGACTGTAAGGAATCTTGTCGCCTTCATCATGAAGAAGGAAGGCTTCAAGGTCACCACAGCTGAGGATGGGCTCGACGGCCTGGAAAAGCTCTACGCTGCGGAACAGGTGGATCTCATCGTGAGCGACGTGAACATGCCGCGCATGGATGGGTTCACCTTCATCAAGAACGTCCGCGAGCAAGAGGCCTATCGGGATATACCGATCATCGTCCTTTCCACCGAAGGCCAGGACAAGGACATTGAAACCGGGCTGACCCTGGGTGCGAACCTTTACATGGTCAAGCCCGCACAGCCCGAAAAGATGGTACGAAACGTCAAAATGCTTTTGGGGTGATTCCGCAGTGCGCGGGATCTGGTTTTATCCACCCCGCATGATGGTTGTCGGGCGGCGGAAACACGAGAGCAGGCAGGTAACTGAATGAGCCAGGATTACCTTGATCCAGAAATCCTCACTGACTTCTTTGTGGAAGCCAAGGAGCATCTGGAGACCATCGAGCCCAATCTGCTCCAGTTGGAGAAAAGCCCGGACAATCTTGGGCTTTTGAACGAGATCTTCCGGCCCATGCACTCCCTCAAAGGAGCGTCTGGCTTTCTTGGGCTGCACAAAATCAACGGGTTGGCCCATAAGGCCGAGAATATTCTGGACGAGTTGCGCCAGGGGGCCATGGGCGTTAATTCCGGCATCATGGACATCATTCTGGCCGCCACCGATGCCCTGCGCACTATGGTGGAGAACCTGGAGACAACGGGGCAAGAAGGCGACGTCGATACTTCTGGTATTATCGCGCGTATCGAGAACGCTTTGGCTGGCGAATACGCCACGTCACCCGCTGATGCTTCTGATGCTCCTTCCATTGAGCCGGAGCCTCTTGTTGAACTGGGGCCTGAGCCCGTGGCCGAGACTTACGCCGACCTTGTGGATGAGGCGTCTGTTCCTCTCGCCGGGCCGCTAACCATCCGCTGGCAGAACGTTGTCTACGAACCCAGCCCAGATTTTGACGCCACGCCATACGTTTTGACAACCGTGGGTGAAGGCCACTTGAATGACTTTCTCGAGGAAGCCCGCGATTTGGTGGGAAACCTCAATCAGGGCCTGCTGGAGTTGGAGAAGAATCCTGACGGCAGCAGCGAACTCGTTAATGATATCTTCCGCTATTTCCACAACATTAAAGGCAATAGCGGCATCATCGGCTATCGTGAGCTCAACGCCCTGACCCATGAGGCGGAGACTCTGCTGAACCGCGTGCGCAAGGGCGAGATGCACACCAGCCGGGGCACCATTGATCTGCTCTTGGCGGTTGTAGATCTTATCGAAGAGCTCCTCAGCCGCATCGACCTTGAAAGCGGCAAGGCGACGCCCAAGGACATCATCATGATGGCCGCCGTGCTGCAGGCCACCACCGAGGCTGGTGAACTCTCCGTGCCACCGCAGTATCTCCCTGTGCTGGCTCCAGAATTCGAGGGTTTGGCTTCTCCGGTTGCGTCTTTGGGGCAGTCCGAGTCTGAAGTGCTCGTTACCGAGGATGTTTCTTGGGAGGCCGATCCGGAGACCGCTTCCGCTCCTGAGTCCGAAATCGCGGCTCCGGCTGCTCCTGTCGCCTCAGCACCTCCATCCTCCGACTTCGATCCCGAGGATGTGTCGATCTTTGAAGATACCGCCCTGCATCAGCACAAGAGTCTTGATATGGCCATTGAGATGCTGCGCAAGGATCCTGATCAGCGCGATCTCATCGATGGGCTGTTCCGCAGTCTGACCACGTTGCAGAACTCCTGCGGCTACATGGGCCTTGCCGATGTGAAGGGCTATGCCGAACGCACCGCAGGTCTCGTTGATCAGGCCCGAAAGTCTGGCGTTGGCTTTGAGCTCATGCTCGACATTTTGTCCCAGGAGATTTCCATCCTGAAGGACATGGTCCTTGCTGCATTGGCCCGCATCAAGGGTGAATCGCCAACCGGAGCGGCTTCCGCGCCAGCAACAGAGCAGCAGCCTGCCCCAGCGCCAGAGCCTACGCCATCGACCAAGCCGATGGCGGCTTCTGCTCCGAAGCCGGAACCTGCGCCCAGGGTAGAAGCAAAGCCCCAGCCCGAAGCGCCCAAGGTCGAGGCCGCAAAGCCAGTTCCAGACCCAAAGCCGGCACCTAAGGCCGAGGCTCCGAAGCCCGCCCCAGCGCCCAAGCCTGCTGTTGTTACGCCAGCTCCGCCGACGGCGGCGCAGGCGGCTTTTGAGGCCGGCCAGGCTCCTCCGCAGAAGGGTGCAACCACCATACGAGTCGACCATGAAAAGCTCGACCATCTGATGAATCTCATCGGCGAGCTGATCATCAACCGCAATCGCTACTCCATGATTGCCCGCGCCCTGGCCGAGGGGCAGGACAATGTGCCCGATGTGGCCCAGCAGTTGACTGAGACCACCTACGCCATGGCTCGCATCTCCGATGACCTGCAGGACACCATCATGAAGGTGCGCATGGTCCCCGTTCACACTGTTTTCTCGCGCTTCCCACGCCTGGTGCGCGACCTTTCGCGCAAGAGCGGCAAGCAGGTGGAGCTCATCACCGAGGGTGAGGAGACCGAACTGGACAAGAGCGTGGGCGAGGAAATTGGCGATCCGCTGGTCCACCTTATCCGCAATTCATTGGACCACGGGCTTGAACCTGAGGATGAGCGCGTTGCATCAGGCAAGAACCCCAAGGGCAACGTTTGGCTGCGCGCGTATCATAAGGGAAATTCCGTCGCCATTGAGGTTGAGGACGATGGCCGCGGCATCGACCCGGAAAAGATGCGTCAGGTCGGCGTAAAGAAGGGGCTGGTCACGGCTGAGGAAGCCAAGCTTCTGGATGACCGTCAGGCCATTGATCTGATCTTTGCTCCGGGCTTTTCCTCTGCTGAAAAGATCACCGATGTGTCTGGACGCGGCGTCGGCATGGACGTAGTCAAAACGAACATCAAGAATCTCAAGGGCAATATTCAAATCAATTCCGAGGTGGGGCGCGGCACGCGTTTCACCCTGACTTTGCCGTTGACCCTGGCCATCATCGACGCTCTCATGGTTCAGGTTGGCAAGGACGTCTATGCAATCCCTCTCGATGCTGTAAGCGAAACCACAAAGATCGAGGTGGAGCGCTTAAGCGAGGTGAACCATCGCAAGGCCCTCACTTTGCGCGGAGAAGTTCTTGGAATCATTGAACTCTCCGAGCTCCTTGACCTTCCGCCGAACCCGGTTGAGCGCGAGATTCTGCCCGTTGTCATCATTCACGACAATGACCGCAGGCTGGGCATTGTCGTGGACCGTCTGCTGGAACGCCAGGAGATAGTCATCAAGCCGCTGGGGCAGTACCTCAACACCTTCGAGATTCGCGGCATTTCCGGGGCAACCATCATGGGCGACGGCAGTGTGGTGCTGATCCTCGATCCCCATGAGGTCTATCGTCTGGCTACCGCGACGACCAAGCAGGGAACGCTTGATTAGATACTGGTTGTGAATTGATCATTCGAGGCGGTCTGCGGGCCGCCTTTTTTTTGGGCAAGGGGGGGACGGGGTTATGCGGCGTAGAAGTTGAACAGCACGATGCTGAGCAGGGCCGTAAGCCCCATCCAGAGGGCTAGAAATTCCAGATGGATTGCCAACGAGTTGGCCCAGGGCCTGCTGCTTCGTGTTACCATTCCGGCGCAGAAGCACAAAGCAATCGAGCAGGCGCCAGCGACGACGAGCAATAACTGTGCGGAGCTGTGAACACCTGGCTGGGCCGATATTTTTGCCAGGTGCAACCAGATCATTGGCAAAAAGGCCATTGCAAGCAGTGTGGAGCGTAGGGTGCTGCGGCTCGCTATCCGCAGCATCTGGGCCAGGGCTTCGCGCCCAAAGGGGTCGCGGTCACGAAGCATGAGTATATACTCTTGGCTCATGACGCTTGCGCAGGCTATGCACAGGGGCACGAGGGCAGCGAGGGCTGCCCAGATAAACGGGGGGAGGGCGGAAGCGTCCGGGGGGATGAGGGGAGCAACGCTGATACCACCCGCTGTGGGGGCTTGAAGCACTGCTTGAGCCTGCTCCATCAAGCCAATAGTCAGGGCTAGGCTCAGACAGAGTATGATTATGGCGAGGAGTGACAGGATGAAGGCTTGGGTCAGGGGGGAGCTTTGCCGCCCGTGCCGAGCCGCTGGACGAGACTGGCGCAAGGTCAGTAGAGACGCGAAGAAGGCCAGGGCGGACACGACGAAAAGCCCAGGGCCAAGTGGTGCTGAGTGGACCCAGTCCACCATCCATGGGGCCTTTCGGGCTGCAAGGGCGGTTGCCACGGCAAATGCCAACAATGCAGGCAGAGCTGCGGTGAGCGCCATGCGCAGGAGCCGTCTTGCATAGGCTTCGATGTATTGCGTGCTGCGAAGCTGGCTGACCGCAAGGCACAACATGGCGAGCAACGGTGACCCGAGAGAGGCCAGCGCGAAGATCAGGAAGAAAGCCGGGGCGCTTAATGCTCCGGCAATGAGCAGCATTTCGGCTAAGGGCATAGAGGGAAGCCTCGCCTTTGCGGTTTGAATACTCTTTTTGTGTGCCGTATTTATGTAACGATGGCAAGGTTCTTGTCGTTGATCCACAGCTAGGGTATTGTTGCAAAATTACTCGCAGTAGCCTAATGAGATGCGAACAGGGAGTCTCTGATGCGAAAGCCCGGAATCATCATTGCGTTGTGCGCGTTTGCCCTTGCTGGTTGCGCGGGCAAGATGGACGCCCAGCGCGGCTTGAGTGAGGAATGGCGCTTGCGCAGCCTGGAGGAGAACTTTCTTAACTTTAAGGAATCACAGCGGGAACAGGAAGAGAAAGCTCGGGATCAACAGCGCAAGCTGTTGGACCGTGTGCGTGCTGTGGAAGATTCCCTGGCTCGCATGCATGAGCAGTTGGGCGTTGGAGTTGTAAAGCCTTCCGCCGCCCTGGCCTCTGCCCCACCTATCGCGTACGCCTCCCCGGTTGCACCCGCTGACCCGTCTACTCAGTCTTCCATGCCGCAGCATAGTCCCGCGCCAACCGCTGCTCTTGTCCCGCAGCCGAGCGCCTCCGCCAACGCTGGAAAAGGTCTCTACGAACAGGGCATGACCCTTGTGCGCGCCGAAAAGGGTGTTGAAGGACGCGCGATTTTGAACCAGTTCCTTGAGACGGATCCTCAGAGCGGCCTGGTTCCCAACGCCATTTACTGGATAGGCGAGAGCCACTACCTGGACAAAAATTACCCTCAGGCTATCCTTACCTTCAAGGACGTGACCCGTCGCTTCCCCAAGCATCATAAAGCCGCAGCAGCCCTGCTCAAAATCGCCATGTGCTACCAGATGATGGGTGAAAAGGACAACGCCACCCTGTATCTGCGCGCCCTTTTGAAGAGCCACCCCAAGTCCGAACCCGCTCCGGCAGCGCGCAAGCTCCTTGTGGAGCTGGGCGGTTAGCCCCCCGCCGCAGGGACGCCCATGAGCCTGGATGCGGCCAAGGAATTTTTCTCCTGTCTGGCCCTGCGGCATACGCCTGGTCTTGGCCCACGTTCCTGGAAGAGCATACTCTCCGCCTATGAAAGCGCCTTTGAAGCCGTAAGCGACGCCCGCAACTGGGCGGGGCGCAAGGTCTTGCCTCGAAATCGCGTCGATGTGTTCATGCAGGAGCCCTGGCGTCCCGCGGCTGAGGCTGAGTATCGCGCTGCCCGCGCGGCAAAACTGCGAGTCCTCACCTGGTTTGATCCCCGTTTCCCCAAACGTCTGCGCGAGATACCGGACCCTCCAATCCTGCTTTATTTTTGCGGCGACATGAGCCTGCTCAAAAATCCGGCTGTGGCGGTGGTCGGGGCAAGGGAGTGTACGCTGTTGGGGCTGCGGAGTGTGGAGCGCATCAGCGCTGATCTTTCTCGCTTCGGCGTTACGGTTGTTTCCGGCCTGGCGGCAGGCATTGACCGGCAGGCGCACCAGTCGGCCCTGACCGGCATAGGCAGCTCCATCGCCGTGCTGGGGGCCGGGCTTGATATCCACTACCCGCCTGAGAATGAGGATTTGCGTCGCGCCCTGGAGGCGCAAGGCTTGGTGGTGACGGAATTTGGCCCTGGCACACGGCCAGAAGCACGCAATTTTCCCTTTCGCAACCGTATCATAAGCGGTTTGTCACTGGGCGTTCTGGTGGCCGAGGCTGCATCGCGCAGTGGCAGCCTTATCACCGCGCGCCTGGCCACGGAGCATGGCCGTGAGGTTTTTGCACTACCGGGTCCGCTGGGGCAACCCACTTTTGCCGGGTGTCACAAGCTCATCAAGCAAGGCGCTGCGCTGGTGGAAAACGCTGAGGACATCATTCGCACCCTGCGCTACCAGTTCGCTGCGGAACTCTCCGCCGTACCTTCGGCCCTGCCAGTGCAGGAGGTTCCGCAGACGCCGTTGCGCGCGACCTCTGTGCGCCCCCTGCCGACGGTTTCTCCGCAGCAGGTCGTACGTGAGTTGCCAGCCAATCTCACCGATGACGAGCGCATGCTTCTCTCGTCCCTTTCTGCCGATGGCAAGCTGCACATCGACAGTCTTATTCAGACCCTGGACGCTGACTGTGCCGCTGTCAGCAGGCGGCTTTTGGTGCTGGAACTGCATGGGCTTGTCCGCCAGTGGCCGGGCATGTACTATAGCCTCGCGTAGTTGATTTCCCCCCTCCAACGTACAGGACGCCACATGCAAAAGATTCCCCTTTCCTTGGCCAAGCCGGGCATGAAACTGGCCAAGCCCATCACTAAATCCAACGGCATGCCCATCATCGCCGCAGGCGTGGAGCTCTCCGACTCGCTCATCTCCCGGCTTGACGGTATGGGCATCGACAAAATCCATGTGGTCGGCGACGCAGTGGCCGCCAGTCAGAACCCGTCTGAGCGCGTCACCCGGCTGGACCAATTGTTCCGCCGCCTGGAGGGGGAGCCTTTTCAGGGAAAGGTGAAGGGCTATCTTCGGGAATACTTTACAATCAAGGCCGCTGCAGACGCTGCTTCAGGTTCTGCGTCCGCATCAGCGGAATGCAAGGGGTAGCTTGTGGAAGAGGATCTCAAAACCAGCGCCAAGGGACAGATTCTGTCCATCCGCGACCTGCCCACCCTGCCAAAGGTGCTGGACGAAGTATCAAGGCTTGTTCAGAATCCGAACACCTCCATCGAAGCCATCGCTAAAGTCATTTCGCGCGATCAAGTGCTTTCGGCCAAGGTGCTCAAGATGGTCAATTCGCCGGTGTACGGCTTTCCCGGCCGCATCAGCTCCATCCAGCACTCCCTTGTGCTTCTTGGCTTCAATGTCATCCGTGGCGTCATCATTTCCACAAGCGTGTTCGACATCATGAGCAAGGCCATGGAAGGGTTGTGGGAGCACAGCGTGGGTTGCGCCCTGGCCACGGGCCTTGTGGCCAGGCAAGCCAAGCTCAAGGATCCGGAAGAATTTAGCGTGTGCGGGCTGTTGCATGACCTGGGCAAGGTGGTTGCGGCAGTGCAGCTGCCGGAACTGCACAAGGCCGTGGGCGAAGCCGTGCGGACTCAGGATCTGCGTTGGTTCGAGGCCGAGAAGGCCGTGCTGGGATTCGGGCATGACCGCATCAACGCCTGGCTGGCTCAGCACTGGCACCTGCCCCCCACCATTAAAGAGGCCATGAGTTCGCACCACAACCCGGAGCGGGCCCAGTTTTATCCGCAGCATGCAGCCGCAACCCATGTTGGCGACTTCATCGTGCGTGTTTTCGAGTACGGCAATGGGGGCGATGACCAGGCTGTTCCGCTCTCCGAGTCGGCTCTGAAAATCCTGGGGCTCAAGCTCACAGACCTTGACTGCATCCTGGACGGCTTTTCCGACAACCTGGGCGAGGTTTCGGGCGTCAACTTTGCCCCCGAAGACGCAGCGCCGGGCAAAGGCAAAGGGAACTAACCGAGGCGCAATGTGGATCTGAAACTCTTCTCTCGACAACAGCGCGGCATCCTGCTTACGCCGGACACCGAGTTGGCTGCTCTTTTTAAAAGTCTGTGGAATCCACAGGAGATAGAGTGGACCGTCATCGCCCAGGGGCGGCGAGCCATGGAAATCATTTTCAACGAGCCGCCAGACATTCTGGTGGTGGACAACCGCCTGGAAGACATTCCCAGCGCTGAAGTTGCGACCATAGTGAAGAGCGAGAACGTGTACCGGCAGTTGCCGGTGATTCTTTGCCTGGATAACCACGACTTGGAGCGCGACTGGGATTGGAATGAAATCGAGGCAGACGACTTTCTGGTGCGCCCCTTCTCCACGCGGGAAGCCAGGGAGCGCGTTCACCTGACCTTGTGCCGCGCATCGCGCGCCATGGATGCCAACCCTCTGACGAAATTACCGGGAAACACCAGCATTATCCAGCGCATTCAGGATCTCATTGACCGCAAGGATGATTTTGCGCTGGCATACTGCGACCTGGACCATTTCAAGTCCTTCAATGATAAATATGGCTTCTCGCGCGGGGATGAGGTTCTCATGATGTCTGCGCGGGTCATCGTCAACACCATCCGCAGTTTTCCGGGCGTGCGCAGCTTTGTGGGGCACGTTGGCGGAGATGACTTCGTGTTCATTGTTCCAGCCGATATCGCTGAGGAGGCCTGCAAGCGCGTTGTCGCCGCCTTTGACGACATTGTGCCGCACTTCTATGACGGCGGAGACCGCGAGAAGGGCTGCATCATCTCCACCGACCGCCAGGGCGAGGTGCGCACCTTCCCGCTCATGGCCGTTTCCATTGCCGTTGTCTTCAACACCGGCGGGCGTCTCAAGCACTATGGCGAAGCATCGGCCATCGCCATGGGCCTGAAGAAAAAGGCCAAGGAAAACCCCAAGAGCAGTTATGTCCTCGACAGGCGCACTGAGTAACAGTCAAAGGTCCGGGCCGGAGCCAGGCGGCTCATTGCCCGAGGTCTGCCGGGGTTTTTTGGGGTTTCTGGCAGTGGAAAAGGGCTACAGCCCAGCCACTGCTCGCGCCTACGCCGCAGATTTGGATCAGGTTGAGGCGTTCCTTCATCGCCGGGGCAAGACTCTTGGCGCCTTCGAAGCCATCAGCCGTGAGGACGCCACAGGGTTTTTGGCCGAACTGCACCGCCAGCGCCAGAAGAAATCAAGCATGGCGCGCAAGTTGTCGACTTTGCGTTCGTTTTTCCGCTACCTCATTCGTCACCGGATGCTGGCGCAGAGTCCTTTGGCTGGCCTGCGCAACCCCAAGCAGGAGAGCCGGCAGCCTCGAGCCCTTAATGTGGACCAGGCCACGGCGCTCATGGATGCGCCTGCCCGTCCTGGCCCTGAGGGCATCCGCGACCTTGCGCTTGCCGAGCTTTTGTACGGCTCGGGCCTGCGCATCAGCGAAGCGCTTTCCCTTACTGTGGATGATGTGCGTGCGGACCGCGGCTTTGTTCGGGTGCGCGGCAAGGGGGGCAAGGATCGTCTGGCTCCTTTGAGCGAGGCTGCACGGCACCGTTTGAAGGAATATCTTGACGAGCGTTTTGCCCTGCCGCACGCTGAGGCTGAGCAAGCGCTGTTCCTGGGCGTGCGGGGGGGACCCCTCTCTCGGCGCGAATCCCAGCGCATCATTTCTCGCCTTGCCTTGCTGGCCGGTGTCAGCCAGAGTGTACATCCTCACACCCTGCGCCATAGCTTCGCCTCGCACCTGCTTCAGGCTGGCGCGGATTTACGCAGCGTGCAGGAGTTGCTCGGACATTCGCGCCTATCCACCACTGAGCGCTATACTCACCTGGATTTGCGGCGCATCATGGAAGTGTATGACCGGGCGCACCCCTACTCGGAAAAGACAGGCAAAACCGCACAGGGCGAGGGCGAAGCCGAGATTCTGCCTGATGGCGGCAAGGACCGCAGAAGCCCAAAGGCAAAGTAGCGGGCATGGACCGCTGTTGGCTGATCACGGCGCTTGCCTTCGCCTTCGTGGTCATCAGGGGCTCGGGAGCTCCCACGGGAGAGTGAACACTTCATGAGCGCACAAAAAAACGGCGCGCCCCAGGTTGGGACGCGCCGCGTTTCTTTGGTCTTCAGCGACGCTAGGCTTCGAAGCGGCGGATGCTGATGATGGTGATGGGGTCGGAGGGCACGTCGCCGTGGCCAAGATAGTTCTTGGTCTTGACGTTGCTGAGTTTCATCGCCACGTCCTGGCCCTCGGTGACCTTGCCGAACACGGCATAGCCGTAGCCCTGGGCGGTGGGAGCGGTGAAGTTCAGAAAGGCGTTGTCCTTCACGTTGATGAAGAACTGGCTGGTGGCGCTGTGGGGGTCCATGGTGCGCGCCATGGCCAGGGTGTATACCTCATTGGGCGTATCGGCCCGGGCCTCGTTCTTGATGGGCGCCTTGTTCTTCTTTTCGCGCATCATCATATCCATGCCGCCGCCCTGAACCATGAAGTTCTTGATGACGCGGTGGAAGATCAGCCCATCGTAGAATTCCTCGTCCACGTAGGCGAGGAAGTTGGCGACAGTCTCCGGGGCTTTGTCGGGCCAGAGTTCCACAAGCATCTCGCCCATGGGGGTCTCGATCAGAACAGTGGGATTGCTCATTCTTTCTCCTGATTGCGCCGGTTTGACGGCCTATTTATTAGCGAATTGGGCCATTTTTTGCGCCCAGAATTCGTCGAATTCCTGCTTAAGTCCGCCAACGAGCTCTTTTACGCTCATGATCTTGTCCACGCGCCAGACATTCTCTCCGCAGAAGGCGAAGCCGTGCTTCATGATGCCCTTCTTGGCGCTTACCAATGCCTGGGAGATGCAGTAGGGCGTGTTGGTGATGTCGCAGGACTTGATGCAGTGGAACGGGCACTTGAAGGGCTTTTTGCGGCCCTCGCGCACGGCCAGGAGGAAGTCGTTGAAGATTGCGCGGCCAGGCATGCCGACCGGGCTCTTGATGACGGTGACATCCTCGCGACGGGCGTTGACGAATGCTTCTTTGAACGCCTGATTCGCATCGCACTCGTGGGTGGCTACGAAGCGGGTGCCCATCTGCACGCCGGAAGCGCCCATTTCAAGATATTTTGCGATATCCGCTCCGGTGTAGATGCCGCCAGCGGCGATGACCGGAATGCGCCGACCGCTTTCAAGTTCAAAGGGCTTCACTGCCTCGACAACTTCGGGCAGGATTTTCTCAAGCTGGAACTCCGGGTCGTCGATTTCCTCAGGCTTGAAGCCAAGGTGTCCGCCAGCCTTGGGGCCTTCCACCACGAAACCGTCAGGAAGGTAGTCGTAGCGTGACAGCCACTTTTTGCACAGCACGCCGGCAGCACGGCCAGAGGACACTATGGGCACCAGCTTGGTGCGCGCCTTGTCGGCCAGCTCGCCGGGGAACTCCTCGCGCAGGTACTTGGGCAGATCAAGGGGAAGCCCGGCGCCAGAGAAAATGACGTCAGCTCCCTCGCGGATGGAGGTGCGCACAAGATCTGTGAAGTTGGTGAGGGCCACCATGATGTTGACGCCGAGCAGACCTTGCGTCATGCGCTCTTTGGCTTTGCGGATTTCATCGCGCAGGGCGCGCATATTGGCTTCGGTAGGGTTCTTGCCCACATCGGACTCGTCCATCCCGATCATGGCGGCGGCAATTACGCCAACTCCGCCCTCATTGGCCACAGCCGAAGCCAGGCCGGAGAGGGAAATGCCAACGCCCATGCCACCCTGGATGATGGGCAACGTGGCGATCTGATCGCCGAAGCGAAGTTCTGGAAGTTTCATCGAGAGACCTCTCATTTTTGTTGACGCCTTGTTTCGCGTTTTACCACTCTTGTCAAGACGTCCGCAAGGGGACGACTACTAGAGCTTGGCGAGCTTCGGCGCAATATACTTCTTGAACAACATCTCTGAGAAGAAAAGAGAGCTTGTGAAGGCGGGAGAGATGGAGTTCAGCACATGCACACTATTATAAGTACCCTCTATGACGAAGTCCATGACCAGCTCGTTTTTCTTTATATCCACGAGCTGGGGCCGGATTCCTGCCTTGGGTGTGGCCTCGATGTCATCGGGTGAGAGATCCTTGACCAGTCTTTTGGCATCATTGAAGAAGTAAGTGAAGGAGTACTTGCGGGGCTCCTCAAGGGCCACCTCACGGAATTTTTTGTTGCGGAAGAACAGCACCGCATCGCGAAGCAGGATGGAGAAGGCCTCGGAATCGATGCCCGACAAAATGCCGTAATTTTCACGGCCAAGAGCCGGGATGGCAGTGGGGCCGAGGTAGACATCGCCGTGCGCTCCGCGTGTGAAGTGAACCCCGAGGAATGGGTTCTTGATGTTCGGCACCGGGTAGATGCTGCCCCGGATGGTGTGAGCCTTCTCTTTCTTGAGTTTCTTGTAGATGCCCTTGAAGGGGATGAGTTGGTAGTCCTGTCCCAGTCCAAAGCTGTGGGCCACTACGTCGCCGTAAGCCCCGGCAGCATTGAGAAAGAAGGCGCAGGAGATTGGCCCGGCGGTGGTCTGCACGAGCAGACGCTTGCCTTCCTGCTTTCCCAGGCCGGTGAAGCGCGCTCCGAAATGAATCTTCACTTTGCCTGTGGCGAGCAGCTCGGCCTGAATGCTTCTAAGGATGGCCTTTGGGTCCACCACCGCAGTGTAGTGGGAGTAAAGGGCCTGCCCCGCGCTCTTGGCGTTGGGCTCGATCTCGGCCAACTGCTTGTCATCGATGAGGTCCACCTTGGCGCCGTTTTGGGTTGCGCGGGTGTAGAGCTCGTTCAAGGTGGGCAGTTCGGATTCGTCGCGGGCCACGATGACCTTGCCGGTTTTGAGCATGGGCAGGCTGCGTTCTTCGCAATACTGCTTCATGCGGAAGTTGCCCTGGAGGCAGGACTGGGCGCGCAGGGAGCCCGGGGCATAGTAGATGCCCGCATGAAGCACGCCGCTGTTGCGGCCGGAAGCGTGCATGCCGGCCTCCGGTTCTTTGTCAATGATAAGGATGTCATCGTAACCTGCGGCGACGAGGTCGCGGGCGACGGTGAGGCCTACGATGCCTGCGCCGCAGATGAGAATGCTTGCTGTGGTCATTATGGCTTCCTGATGGTTATTTCGGGGCGAGCAGCTCAAAGCCCGTGGCTGCATCGCGCTTGCGTACAAGGTCCAGACCGGTGAGTTCAATAAGGACAAATTCGCCTATGGTCCAGATGTCGATGCCGGGCCGGATGCAGCCGGTTTTGACCTCGTCGCCCCTGCCAAAGGTGGCGTGCATGTGCAGTTTGGGTTGACCAGATTCATTAGGGAACAGGGTGCCCACGGCTGCGGCCTCGTGCGCGCCAAGAAGTTCTGTAAGCACTGGCACCGGTGGCATGGCGGACGCGTCTTCAGGTCCGACCACTATGCGGCCGGAGCCCACGCCGCCGACAAAAGCGCAGAATCCTTGGGCCACGCCTCGGCTGGCCGCGAAGGCCTCGACGCAGTCAGGAAGACGGTCGCCGTCCTCAAGTCGAAGCACGAAAACCCGGCCTATACGGCCTTCCGCAACCTTCATTTTAAGATCTCCGTGAAATGTTCTGTTTGATGCTTCACGCGCTGCATGGACCCTGGAAATCGCACCACTGGCAGTGTTTGCCGCTGCGCGCTGGCAGCGCCTCTGCCGCCAGCATGTGCTCCAGCACGAAGCGCACAAGGTCTGGGGCGCGTTGTCGGATCACTTCGGTTCGCTGGTCTGGCTCGACCTTGGCCGAGAACAGAGGCATCTCGTCCCCGCTGTTCTCGAGCTCCACCCAGGCCGCATTGTCCGGCCTGTAGTCGTTGTCCGAGCCCAGCAAGTGCAGATAGAGCGGCAGCTGCACATCGAGGCCGGTGTTTGCGAGCTCCTGGAAAAGCTCTGCCGCCATCGGAGTGCCGGGGCGGTCAATGTCCGCGCTGCCGGAAAGGCATTCAGACATGCGGGCGAACAGGGACTCGTCCAGCCAGCCTTCCGCTCCGCCGGTTTTGATGCCGCCGGTTTTGTAATCCAGCACCATGTGCGCGCCTCCGCGCTCGTCCACTCGGTCGATGCGCCCCTGCACGTTCACGTCCAGCACCGCGTCATCAATGCCCCTGAGAGTCAACTGGGTCAAGACCGGAAGCTCCAGGGCCCGCACTGTGGTCGTTGGCAGGCTGTACACAAAGCGGGTCATGCGTTCGCGGCCAGCGGCCAGCAGCGCAACGCGGCCGTCGTAGGGCATCTGGAGAGCAAAGGATTCCTCGGCCAGGGCGAGTTCAAAGGCAGCAGCCAGCGCCAGGGGGTCCAGCATCTCGCCCGAAATGGGCTTTCCCAGGTGCGGGGTCAGGAACTCCTTGAGCACGCGGTGCACGATTTCTCCGAAGCGGGCGCGGTCCCCGTTCTCCGCCACCTTTTGCATGGGGCGCAGACCAAGAACCTGGGAGAAGAACGCCTTTTTGGAGCAGGTGAGCCAGACCTCCAGACCGGAGGGCGTGATGCCTTTGGCCTTGAGTCGTTGAGCCAGTTTGGCGCGCAGAGCAGGGGTCAGGGTCACGTCGGGTCTGCGGAGCAGAATGGGGCACACCGGGAAGCTGACCGCTTTGAGCGGCGCTTCGACAACGGAAGACGGCTGCGGTTTGACGAGGACGCCTTGGCGCTGCTCCAGTTCCCAGAGCATCTGCTCCACGTAGCGGCTGCGCTCGCTCTTGCCTTCCAGTGCCCCGGGCCGCACTCCGGCCTGGTAGAGCACCGTAACCTCCCGCGCGCCCATGAGCAGGCGGAAGAAGTTGTGGGCGGCCACGCTGTCGCGTTCGCGCCTGCCGGGCAGGTTCAAGGCCTGGCGCAGGGGATCGGGCAGGAGGGGGTCCGGCGGATTTGCGCCTGGCAGTTTGTCCTCCGTGGCGTCAAGGATGAACAGGCGTACGAAGGTTAGGAGGCGCGTCTCAAGCATGCCGAGCACCTGCATCCCGGCCAGCGGCTCGGGTTCGAAGGATACCCGTTCGGCATCGATGAGGTGGCGCAGGATGAGAAATAGGAGGCCTTGGTCATACTCTTCGTCGGCCAGGATGCTGCCAGTGAGTTCCGGCACTACGGATTGCCACAGGCGCAGCAAACATTCCGCGTCGATGAGGTTGCGATGCCAGGTGTCGCCGCCGCGGCGGCGCAGCAGCTCGCAAAGAGCGTCCAGGGCTTGTCCGGCCTGTCTCAGGGTGGTGATGCCTCTGAAATTGCGGAAGCAGACTGAGAGCACCTCGGAGTGCAGGACGAGAATCTCCGATTCAGAGGCTGTCGTCTCCTCGGCGTTGTAGGCGAAAAGCCATTCCTCCGGGGCCTGGAAGGCTCCATTGGCGCGGATGTGCCGCTCCCAGGCCACGTAGGCGCTGCGCAGCGGCATTTCGTCGTTTTCGCCCGCGCGGAGCATGCGCAGCAGAGGGTGTCGGACCAGGGCCACCAGATCGCGCCACGCATAGCGTCCAGCGCTGTCTGTATTCTCGTGCAGGGTCAGCACCGTCTCAACCAGCTGGGCCAGGGCCGAGCGCCCCAGAGGGTAGCCCATGCTGATGTTGGCCTCAACAGCGGGCAGATGGTGCATCACAGGCACCAGCGCGCCTGGGTCGGGCAGCACGATGGCCGTGGACCCGGTATCCGGCAGGGCGGCCAGTTTGCGCTCCAGCACTGAGAGCTGGGAGTGCAGGTCGAAGCCCTCATAGAAGCGGCGGATCTGCGGGCCGGATGCGGGGACATCCTGAGTGAGCACGGCGCGTGCGCGCCAGCGCGTGAGCCAGCGCCGATGCTCCTGCGCTGCCCAGGAGGATTGACCGCCAAGGGCCAGGGCCGGGTCGGTGTGCCAGAATATCTCCGCACCCTCCTGCCATAGTCTGCGCAGAATGGGCTCCTCTGTGCCGCTCAGTGCGTGGAACCCTGCAAAGAAGATCTGCTGGCCGGACAATTCTTCCGCCACCTTGTCCAGCCTGTCCGCGAGCCACAGGCTGTCGAGCCCCGGCGTTGTCCAGCCGCGCTCGTTCAGGGCCGTGTGGTAGGCTTCGCCGATGGCGTCCAGCTGGCCCAGCAAGGCTTCAGCCCAGGGGCTCACTTCTCCGGAAAGATTGTGGATGGAGGCCGGGCGCACTCCTTGACCGGCCATTTCCTCCAGCAGGCCGGCCAGCCGGGCACCCCAGGGGAAGAATTCCCTGGCAGATCCGCCAAGGGATTCCAAGGGGCCGCCGACGAGGCCCAGGCCGCGCACAATGCCATGCAGCACGCCGATGCGGTCCAGTTTCCCCGCGCGCAGGGTGGCCACAGGCGCGAGATCCTGACGCAAGGTGCGCAGGAAGTCGTCCAGGGACTGCATGCGCGGCAGCAGGCAGGGCTTTGGCAGGTCTGGGTGTTCGGCCAGTGCGGCACGCAGATGCCTGGCAGGGCGGTTGTGGGGAAAGATCAGGCGCGTGCGAGCCAGATCCGACTGGTTGCGGACGAGGTGTCGAGCCAGCGCGCTGATGAAATCCGTGTTCCAGGGAACGATGTTGATTATTTGCGCGGCCTTCATGCCGGGACTCCCTTAGCGAGCGTCACCGGCTCGACCACGCGGCGGTCAAGGTACACAAGATAGCCCTGAGTTTGCTTCGGTTCGCCACGCCTCGCGCTGATGGCTTGCGCCAGGGCGAGGTAGGCGCGAAGCTGCTTGGAATGGTCTGGCGAGGCCTGGCCGGTTTTGAATTCCAGCACCACGGGCCCGCTGGGGGAAAAATGCAGCAGGTCCGGCCGCAGGAACCCGCCGTCCTCGGCCAGGATGGTCAGTTCCGAACCGGCATGCCCCAGGTGTGGACGGGCCTCTGGCTGGGATAAAAGCCAATGCAACATTTCTTCAATCTGGACTTGAAGTTCCGCTCTTCGCTCAACTGTAAGTGCACGAAGTTCTGTGAATTCTCCAATGGAAAGCCTTGCAGCTCGCAGGGCGTCGGCCTGGTCGTCTCCACTTGGGCGCAGCAGCTCAACGGCCTTGTGCGCCAGCTTGCCGCGGGTGCGCTCGTCAAAGCCTGCGTCCTCCACGGCGTGACGAAAAACGCGCAGACGGGGCAGCCAGGCCTGGAATTCCGGCGAAGTGTCGCTCGGGGGGACTTCGCATGTCGCAACGTCTGTCAGCTGCGTCTTGCCGTGGACGGTTGTAGCCGAGCAGGCCGGAGCGCGGCCCAGGTCGAGCCCAGCGTCCTCCGGCGGGATGTCGAGCAAGTGATGCAGCATCACAGGCACAGGGCCCAGGCGCTGTTTTTCCCCAGTGCCGGGAACAAAGGCGTACAGCTCTTCCTCGGCGCGGGTCCAAGCCACATAGAGCAGGTTGGCCTGTTCCATGAGCCCCTCGGCCTGATTCTCGAAATACGGGCGGCCCAGGACTTTCTTGAGGCTTGTGAGCACGCGGTGGCCGTGAATCTCCACCACCCCGAGTTCGCCCTTGGGACCGGCGGACCAGTTGTGGAATGGGATGATGCACACAGGGAACTGCAGCCCCTTGGACTTGTGGATGGTCAGGATGCGGATGGCGTCGGCTGCTTCTGGCAGGGGCACCTTCTCCTCCATGCCGGTCTCGTCCCAGAATTCCAGAAAGCGCGGCAGGGAGCCCATGCCCTGGGTTTCGGCCAGGTGCACGACCTCAAGGAAGCGGCGCACGTACAGTTCGGATTCCGGGTGCCGGGTCAGCACTTGGAAGGTGTCCAGCGCTGCGCGCACAAGGTCGTAAGGCCGCATGAGCCCTGTCTGGCGCAGGAATGGGGCTAGCAGCCGGGCATGGACTTCGGGGAAGTCGTCGCGGAAGCGCGAGAGCAGGCCGCCTTTGCGTCCGCCGTCGCGAGAGCCAGCGGCCCAATCCAGCACCTGGCCGAGTTCCAGGCCGGATTCGGCCAGGAACAGCTCGCCCCCGCAAAGGAAGGTCAGGAAGCTCACGTCGTCCGGCGGAGCGTCGAGCAGACGCAGCAGGGCGATGAGTTGCCGCACGATGGGGTGCCGGGCAAGCTGGAGGCTGTTTTCGGTGATGATAGGCAGGCCCTCGCGCACAAGGCGCTCGCACACCAGGTCCGAGTGCGCTCCTGTGCGCACCAGTACAGCCACATCGCCAGGGCTGCGGCGCAGCAGCAGATCGTTTTTCAGGGTGTCAACCAGGGCGTCCAGGCCTGATTCAAGGATCTCCTCCGCCTTTCCTTGGGGCAGCAGACGTACTTGCACCCGACCTGGCTCCTGGACGCCCTCGCGCGTTGGCACCTCCTGGCGCGAATCGGCAAAGGCACTCGTGATCCGCAGAACGAAGGCGTCCACGATGTCCTCCGGCGCGTCTTTGAGCAGGGCCGCAGCGATGTCGCGCGCGGTGTTCTCCTGGCCCAAGCGGCCAAAGACCTCGTTGTTGAAGCTGATGATTTCCGGACTGCTGCGCCAGTTGTGTGGCAGGGTCTCCTGGGCAAGTCCGCCGGACATGGCAAGCAGTTCGCCGTTGTCCGCCACTTCGTCGAAGAGCCGGGCGTCGCCGCCGCGCCAGCCGTAGATGGCCTGCTTCACGTCGCCCACATAGAACAGGCTGCCGCCCTTGGACAGGCACTCCGAGGCCAGGGGCAGGGTTGCGGTCCATTGGGCGCGGCTGGTATCCTGGAACTCGTCCACCAGCAGGTGGTGCAGGCGATCGCCCAAACGGCAGAAGGCGTCGGGCACGCCGAAGTCGCCGTCCAGCACCTCGCCCACGATGCCCGCCATTTGCGAGCCGAAAAGGAAACCTTTTTCACGCTGCACCGCGTCGAGATCACGCAGCAGCGTCCGGGCGATCTCAGCGCAGGGTGCCAGGGAATAGGCGGTGGAAAGAATGGCATGGCAGCGGATGTGCTCGGCCGCTGCGGCCTTGAACTGCTCATAAGCCCGGCTGGCGGCTGCGGAGCACTTCCCGCGCGACTTGGCGAGCAGGCACTCATCCAGGGTGTCCTTGGTCAGGTAGGCGGAATCCACCGGGAGTTTGCCGAAGAGCTCAACCTCGTCGCATTTCCGCAAGAGCGTGCTGAAATGAGCCTGGCAGGCCAGTTCCTCGCCGGAAATGGCCTGAGTCAGCGTGTCCAGGGCAAGGCGCAGTTCGCCGAAGGAGAGCGCCAGCAGGTCGGCCATGCGGCTTTGGTCTGTGGTGAGGGGGCCGGGCAGTGTGGGCAGCAGGTGCAAGAGGTGGCGCGTCAGGCTCACCAGCCGCTCGCGCAGGGCGTCCTGCAGCCAGAAGCCGACCTTGTCCTCGTGCTTGATGAGCGTTCGCACGGCCTGCTCGTATAGCGCCTCCTCTGGGCCGCCCGCTTGGCAACGCGCCAGGAAGCGGTCCAACAGGCCGTCAATCGCCTGGCCTTCGTCGAAGACTGTATCGAAGTCGGGCTTAAGGCCCCGGTCCAAGGCGAAGAGCCGAACCAGGAGCGAGAGCAGGCTGTCGATGGTGCGGATGCCCAGGTGCTGCGTGTGGCGAAGTATTTCCAGCAGCAGACGACCAGCCTTGTCTTGGTCGAGGCCACGGCCTGGGCCGTCGGCATCGCCCAGGGCGCGTTCCTTGAGGGCGCGCAGGACCCGTTCGCGCATCTCGGCTGCGGCCTTGTTGGTGAAGGTGACGGCCAGGATCTCCGGCCAGCTGTAGTGTCGTTGCGGGCCTCCCATTGCCTCTGGCCCGGCGACGCATGCAAAGCCTCGATGCGCTGGGGCGGTCGCATTGTCTTCGACGCAGGATGCATCTTCAGCGCAGCCAGCCAGCAGGTCAAGGAAGCGCAAAGTAAGGGCGTAGGTCTTGCCCGACCCGGCGGAAGCCTTCACCTGGCGGAAGGGCGCGCCCATCAAATTGTCGCCTCCCGTCCGCTCTTTCGGCTGCCGCCAAGGATGGTGCACAGCACTGCGGCGAGAATCAGCGCGCTGCCGGCGTAGCCCATGAGGTCAAAGCGCTCATCCCACCAGACATAAGCCAGTCCTGCGGCCAGAACAGGCTCCAGAGTCGCCACGATGGCCGTGCGAGTGGCCGAAAGCCGCCGCAAGCCCGCGTAATACACGCTGTAGGCGCCATAAGTGGTTGTGACGGCGAGGAGCGTAAGGAAGAGCCAAGCCTCCTCCGACTTGGGCGTGAAGGTGACGAATGGCAGAAGTCCCAGGCAGCCCACGGGCAGGGCGTAGAGAAACAGGGTGGGCGTTGCGTAGCGGCCCAGGTAGCGTTTGCCGAAGATGTAATAGGTTGCGTAACTGAACCCCGACAGGAGCCCAAGCAGGATGCCCGGCAAGTTCACCGCGCCCAGGCCCTGGCCGGAGACGATGGCCGGGCCAAGGCTTACGCAGGCCACGCCCAGCAGAGTCATGCACAGGGCGATGAGCTTGTGGGCGTGCATCTGCTCGCCCAGTGTGAGCCAGGCCAGCACCGCAACCCAGGCCGGAGCCGTGTACAGCAGCACAGACGCCATGGCCGCGCCCACCATGCTGATGGACAGGATGTATGCGCCGAAGAGTGTCGACACGCCGATGATGCCGAAGGAGGCGATTGCCGGGGCGTCCTTGCGCTCAAGCCGCCACGCCCCGGTGGACAGGGCGTGTACGGCGAAGAAGCTCCAGCCGATGGCCGAACGCCAGAATGCCGCTTCCAGCGGGGCCACGCCAAGGGCGATGACCTGCTTGGAGAGCGGGCCGATGAGCGCCCAGAGGGCGGCCGCGCAGAGGACGTAGAGGTAGCCGGTTGAACGCATGGTGGCTACAACTGCACCCAGGCGCCGATCTTCTGTTCAAGCGCCTTCTTGTAGATGAGGTGCCCGGTCATGACGTCATCCAGGGCGATGCCCATGAGTACGGCGCTGCGGCGGCCCTCGCGGATGCCGCATTTATTGCCCGCGCAGATTTCGCCAAGGTCGGAGTGCAGGCCAGCCTTCGTTGGATAGCCGTTCTGGAAGTAGGTCCCGTGGTCCTGGGTCCACAGGTACTGGCTCTCGCTGTCTGTTGTGAAGCTGGCGGCCTTGCTCATGGTCTCGGCGTCAAAGGCGGAGTCGTAGTCCACGGCGATGGCCAGAACTTCGGGCTTCAGCCACTCGGACAAAATGAAGCGCTCCGGCTTTTCCATGATGGGCGAGCAGGTGATGACCACATCTGCGTTGGCAACGGCCTCCCTGGGGGTGTCGCAGTCTACAAAACGGGCATTGGGCAGAAGCGGCTGCATGCTTGTCTGGAAGCGGGCGGCCTGGGCGGTGACGGGATCGAACATGCGCACTTCTTCGATGTCTGGAAAGACCTCGATCATTGCCCGCAGGTTCATGTGTCCCTGCACGCCGAGGCCGATGATGCTGATGCTTTTGGTGTCCGGGCTGCCGAAGTGCCGGGCGTATACGCCGGAGGCCGCGCCCGTGCGCCATGCAGTTATCCAGGCCGCATCCATCACCGAGCGCACAAGGCCGGTCTCGGGGTCCAGAAGCGCCCAGATGCCGGTGATGTAGGGAAGGCCCTTGGCCTGGTTCGGCGGGTAGCCGGACACGACTTTCACTCCGGCCATGTCCAGGTCACCGCCCACATAGCAGGGCATGGAGTGGTTGAAACAGTCCTTGCGGGTGTGGATGCCGATTTTTGCGGGCATTTCCACCTCGCCGCGTCCCATGGCTGCGAAGCCTTCCTCCACAACATCCATGATTTCGCGCATGGTAAGACCCAAGGAATCGATGTCCGCGCGGGACAGCCAGAGCACGTCGAAGGGCATGGGGGAACTCCTGATGTGTAGGATTTATGAGGCGTTTTTTCACTAGGCTGTTTCGCCAGCTTCGTCAAAAGCAGGTGCCCGCCTTATGGTTGCAGAGCCCCGCCCCAGCGCGTAGAGTAGCACTATGACATGGCAGACAGACGCGGGACAATCGCGTGAAATTTTAGTTGATGCGGCGCTTGAGGGCACCCGGCTGGACCGGGTTCTTGAGACTTTGCTTCCTGGCTCAGGGCTTCGCCTGCGCCGGAGGCTCATCGAAAACGGCAGGGTGCTGATTGAGGGCCGACCAGCCCCGGCCAGCCTCAAGCTGCGCGCTGGACAGCGGCTCAGCCTGCTTCCGGAAAGCGCCAAAGGCGGCACGGAACCAAGCTCAAACGTTGCGGACAATGAAACGCCGGAAGGATTCGGTCATGAAGCTGCTGAATCCACACGTCCAGCGGCGCGCCCGGTAATTCGCATTGTCGAGCGCACCAAGGACTACGCCGCACTGGACAAGCCTGCGGGCCTGCACAGTGCAGCCCTGGCCGGGGGCGGCGGGCAGAGCCTGGAAGCCATGCTGCCGGAACTCTTTCCGGGCATCACGCCGCGCCTGCTGAATCGCCTGGACTATCTGACTTCCGGCCTGGTGCTCGTGTCATTGAACGGACGTGCCGCCAAGGTTTTTGCGGCCCTGAAGCCGAAAGATGTGGTGAAGGAATACATGGCCGTGGTGAACGGCGCACTCGACGAGCCCTTGCAGCTCAAGCGCAAGCTGGACACCGACGACCGCAAGCGCACCCGCGTGTTGGGACGCATGGAGAACGATGCGCGCGGCTGGACGCTGGTGTGGCCTGAAGCGCGGCTGGCCGGGGGAAGAACCCTTGTGCGCGTGCGCATCCAGGCCGGGGCCAGACATCAGATCCGTGCCCACTTGGCCGCAGCCAACCTGCCCATCCTCGGCGACCCGCTCTATGGTGAACCCGGCGCGGAAAAGGAGACCGGGGGGCGGCTGTATCTGCATCACAGGCGGCTGGAATTCCAGGGCTTCAAAGCGTTTCGGCAGCCGCCATGGCTGAAGGAATTAAAACGGCTTGAGACGGCGCGGGCAGAGGGCGCCGAAACCGAACTGGACTAAGGAGCAAACATGAAACGGAGCCTCATCGCCATCGCCGCCTGCGCGTTCCTGACCTGCGCGAGCCTGCCTGCCCTGGCAGAAATGTCCAAGGGCCAGGCCTTGTACGTTCCCTGTTCCTCGCACATCTATCATGGGATCAAAACGCGGCCCTTTGACCTCGCAATCACCCTCACAGTGCGCAATACCGACCCGAAGCGCACCATGCGGCTCATCAGCGTGGACTACCACGGCAGCGACGGAAGGCTGCTCAAGCGGCATGTGGCTGCCGAAATGGTGATGCCGCCGCTGAGCACGCGCGAATTCACTGTGGAACAGAACGACACGTCCGGCGGAGCCGGGGCGTCGTTTCTTGTGCGCTGGCGTGCGGATGCGGCCATGAACCCACCCGTGGTTGAGTCTGTCATGATCGGCACCGCCAACAGCCAGGGCATCTCCTTCACCAGCCGTGGGGTGGTGATTCAGGAATAATTTACTCCGTAGGGGGCATGCAGATTGGCAGAACCGATTTGGAGATCGCCGTTGATCAGGGCGTTCTCTCTCAGGAGCAGGCCGACAAGTTGCTGGCCCTTGCCGCTAAACGCCAGACTGACTGGCCCAGGCTGACGTTTGAGCATTTGACGTATTTTCTTGGCGGGCTTGTGGTCATTGCCGCCATGGGCTGGTTTTTGACCGAAGCCTGGAACGGCATGGGCGGCGTGGGGTTTCTCCTGGCAGCCGTCTGCTACGCGGGCTCATTTCTTTGGGCAGGATTAATCATGTGGGACAGGCCCGGCGGGCGCGTGCCGGGCGGTGTGCTGGTGACTGTGGCCGTGTGCATGACTCCCCCTGGGCGTCTACGGTCTGGAGTTGATGACTGGCTTTTGGCCGCAAGGCCCCCCGGCCTCCTCTCCCCTATTCTTCACACGGATTAAGAGCTTCTGGCTTTTCATGGAGCTGGCCACGGTCCTCGTCGGTCTGCTGGCTCTGCGCCGCTTTCGCTTCCCGTTCCTCGCCGCGCCCTTGTCTGTGGCACTGTGGTTTCTTTCCATGGACCTGATGCTGCTGCTTTTCGGGCAGGCGGATGTCACCTGGGTTCAGCGACGCCTTGTGTCAATCTGGTTCGGCTTGGCCATGCTGGCGGCGACGTTCTGGCTGGACCGCCGCACGCGTGAGGATTTCGCTTTCTGGGGGGCTTGTCGCTTATGGAGAGCACAAGCGAACTGGGGCGTCAGGCCTATCTCGGCATCAATCTTGTGCTGCTTCTTGCGGCTATTGTGCTGCAGCGCCGGGCCTTTTTGGCTTTCGGCGGGACCGGGGTCGGTCTGTATTTAGGAGAGCTCGCGCACCGCCTGTTCAAGGATTCCATTCTGTTTCCCCTGGTGTTGCGCGCCCTGGGCCTTGGCATTATGGGCCTGGGCTGGGCGTACCGGCGGCACTGTGCAGCCCTGGACGCGGCAGTGATGCGCAGGCTGCCGGATTGGCTGTGCCGCTCACTGCCGAGAAACAGGGCGATGTAGCCCCTGTTGGAGCTTATTCGCCCAGCAGGGCTTTGGCGAAGTCCTCGCCCACAAAGGGCCGCAGGTCTTCCATTTTCTCACCCAGGCCCACGAAACTGATGGGCAGCTTGTGAGTGATAGCCACGCCCACCATGACGCCGCCCTTTGCCGTGCCGTCCAGTTTGGTCAGCACAATCTCATCCACACCGATGGCCTCATGGAACAGCTTGGTCTGGGACAGGGCGTTCTGGCCCGTGGTTGCGTCGATGACCAGCACGCTTTTGTGCGGCGCGCCGGGATGCTTCTTTTCGAGCACGCGCTTGATCTTGCGCAGCTCCTCCATGAGATTCACCTTGGTGTGCAGGCGGCCCGCCGTGTCGAGCAGTACGAGGTCGTAACCCTCCTTGAGGGCCAGATCCACGGCCTCGTATGCCACGGCTGCCGGATCGGAGCCTTCGGACTTGGCGAAGATGCCTGCGCCAACGCGTCCGGCCCAGATCTCCAGCTGGCCGATGGCTGCGGCCCGGAAGGTATCGCCCGCAGCGATGAGCACCTTGCGGCCCTGCAGGCGCGCGCGGTAGGCCAGTTTGGCGATGGTGGTGGTCTTGCCCACGCCGTTAACGCCGATCATCATGACGACTTCCGGCGGCGCGGCGACCTTGGGTTTCTTTGGCAAGGGGAACAGCTCGTCCAGTTCACGGCCCAGAACCTCGCGGAAGCGGGCCGACTCGGTGACGCCCATGCTGCGGGCGCGGCTGCGCAGGTTTGAAAGGAGCTTGCGAGTGGCTTCCGAGCCCACGTCAGCCGTGATGAACAGTTCTTCAAGTTCTTCCCAGAAGGCCTCGTCCAGTTCGCCCTTTCGGCCAAACAGCGCGCCCAGGCCTGCGGCCATGCGCTCACGCGTTTTGGCCAGGCCTTTGGTGAGCTTCTGGAACACGTTCTTGCGCTCCTCCTCCTCCTGCTCCAGGTCAAGGGAAAGGATGAGGCGATAGCGCAGTTCGGAACGGAAATCTTCAACCTTGGTGAGGTTCATGGCCTTGGACCAAGCTTTGAACTCGTTGATGAAAGCTTCGGCCTCTGCTTCCGGTGCGCCGAGCGTGGCGAACAGGAAGCGCAGGCGCAGCCACAGGGCCTCGTCGGCGGCGTCCAGGCCGGAAAGCAAGAGCCCCAGCCACTCGGAGATGCGAGCCCGCGAACCTCGCAGGGATGCGGCCAGCTCGGTCTTCCACTGCTCTGTCAAAACCGGGGCGCTGGGTGCTTGTTCCAATGTGCTTGAGGGAGCGGCGTCTTGGACTGGCGTGAGGTCCGGTGCCAAGTCCGGCGTTTGGGCGGGCGTTTGGCTGGGCGTTTGATCAGGAACGGAATCCCCGCCCCAAAGCTTCTTGACCTTGCTGAAAAATCCCATGCGCAAGCGCCCCCTCTAAATGATGTGTGCGCCGCTTCTACCCCAGGTGCGAAACTGACGCAACTCTGTTGAAATCCGAAGCCGGAGGCACTAGAACCATCCTGGCTCAAGGAGGGCTTCCATGCAGCGCACACGCATTGTCGAGTTATTGGACAGAGGGGAGGGCGGCCCGGTGCTGCTCAAAGGCTGGGTGCGCACCAGGCGCGACGCCAAGGGGTTCTCGTTCCTGGAGGTCAATGATGGCTCCTGCCTGGCCAATGTGCAGGTGGTGGCGGACCACACGCCGGAGCTGCTTCCGGCCCTCGAAGGCATGAACACTGGAGCCGCTGTGGCGGTCACAGGCGAGCTGGTGGAGTCTCCGGCCAGCGGGCAGCGCTGGGAGGTTCGGGCGTCGGGCCTCATCCTATATGGCGGCGCAGACCCTGAAGCCTTTCCGCTTCAGAAGAAACGGCACTCGGACGAGTTTCTGCGCACCATCGCGCACCTGAGGCCGCGCACCAACAAGTACGGGGCCATGCTGCGCGTGCGTTCGGAAATGGCCTTTGCCGTGCACGACTTCTTCCGTCAACGCGGATTCTTCCACGTGCATGCGCCCATTCTCACCGGATCCGACTGCGAGGGCGCTGGCGAGATGTTTCGTGTGAGCAATCTTGAGCCTGAGAAGGCGGTCATCCTTGACCCCAGGGCCAGGGCCGAGGCTGAGTTCTTCGGACGCCCGGCTGGGCTCACCGTGTCCGGCCAGCTGGAGGCCGAGCTCATGGCGCTCGCCCTGGGCAGCGTGTACACCTTTGGCCCCACTTTCCGGGCCGAGAATTCCAATACCCCGAAGCACGCTGCCGAGTTCTGGATGGTTGAGCCGGAAGTGGCGTTTGCTGATCTCAAGGACGACATGGATCTGGCCGAGGATCTCGTGCGCCATCTGGTGCGTCACGCCCTAAGCTCTTGCTCGTCGGACCTGGCGCTCTTCGCCAGCTTTGTGGACAAGAGCCTCATGCCCACCCTGGAAGGCATGCTTTCCGCGCCCTTTGCGCGTCTGACCCACGCCGAAGCAATCCGTGTGTTGCAGGCCTCGGGCCGGAGCTTCGAGTTTCCGGTGCATGGGAAGTCCGACTTGCAGACCGAGCATGAGCGCTTCCTTTGCGAAGAGCACTTCAAGCGTCCGGTTATTGTTTACGATTACCCTAAGGAGATTAAAGCGTTCTACATGCGCCTTAACGATGATGAGGAGACCGTGGCGGCAATGGACCTGCTGGTGCCGCGCATCGGCGAGCTGTGTGGCGGCAGCCAGCGCGAGGAACGCATGGATGTGCTGGTCCGGCGCATGGCCGAGGCGGGGCTGCCGGAAGATCCTTATTGGTGGTATCTGGATACGCGGCGCTTTGGCACCGCGCCCCACGCCGGATTCGGCCTTGGATTTGAGCGCCTGCTTATGCTGGTCACGGGCATCGCCAACATCCGCGATGTCATCGCGTACCCGCGAACGCCAGGACACCTTGAGTTCTAATGAAAAGGGCGCTCCGTTAGGGGCGCCCTTTAGCGTTACTTCAGCGGGATGTGGATGTCGGTGATGAGCTGGGCCGGCGGAGTGGTGCTTGGGTCGTTTCGGTAGACCTCAAACCAGGGAGTGTCTCGGAACTCGCGCTCGCTTGTGGGGAGCCACTGGCCCATGATGGTTTTGTAAACCTCTTCCAGGCCCTCATACGGGCCTTGGTGCGTGAAGATGGCGTACTCTCCGCCGGGCAGCGCCCCAAGGGTCACAGGCGGCTCCACTGCGATGTCAACTTCGAGCGAGATCGCCGCGTCGTAGCGGATCTCCTCTGGCGGGGTGGCTTGCGGGTCATCGTGACTGATGCCGATGATCATGGTTCTTGGGGTAAAGAGCCCTTTGGGCGCGCCCCAACCGCAAAGGATCTTCCAGGCGCGCTCTGCTGACTCCATATATGGGCCGGTCTGGCGCACGCTGGCGATGCGAATGTCTGGCAATGTCTCAATGCGGACGTTCATGTACGCTGCTCCTGTCTCGTTGAGGATGAACTCCACGATCTCGCCTGTGCTGTAGTGCACGCCGGAAGGCGCTTCGGGGAAGAGCATGGTCCAGCCCTGCTTGCGGCACTCAGTGGGCGAGAGTCCAAAGGTCTTGCGGAAGACGCGGCAGAAAGCCTCGAGAGAGTCATACCCGGCCGCGAAGCCAATCTCGGTTACGGTATCGCTCGTGTGGGCGAGTCTTGCATAGGCCCGTTCCAGGCGGATACGTCGAAGGTGGTCCATGATGGTCTCCCCAAGCATGCCCTTGAACACACGGTGGAAGTGGGAGACGGAAAAATGGGCCAGGCCAGCTAAGCACTCCAGGTTGAGCTGTTCGTCCAGGTTGCGCTGGATGTGGTTCAACACTTTCAGCATGCGTGCGGCATAGGTGTTCTTGGTGTCGAGTTTCATCGAGTGTCTTCCATGCGCATGAATAGTAGAGTTCTCGTCGTGGTGCTTGATCAATAATCTCATATTCTTCAG
Organism: Humidesulfovibrio sp.; assembly: GCF_030689645.1. Lineage (GTDB taxonomy): Bacteria > Desulfobacterota > Desulfovibrionia > Desulfovibrionales > Desulfovibrionaceae > Humidesulfovibrio. The sequence goes on along the minus strand of NZ_JAUYFU010000099.1, from coordinate 592 downwards.
ATATTCGAGTCGTTATGGCGTCAGAACATGGCATGGAGCCGACACCTTGGACAAGGTCCTAGTTCACGGACGCTCGCATCAGGTCAGCCGCAGTCCAGCATGTAGCGCCTGGCCAAGGTGGCTGGGCAGATCTTGTCTCCAACCGTGGTGTGTTCATTCAGTGCTATCGTGTGTTTTTGCAGTTGCTTCCGTCACTTTTTGCTGCCCTCCCCAGTGTCACTTCGGGACGTAGTGGACGGAGCGGTGCGTGTTAGCGGTCCGTAGGCTGATGCCGAGCAAGGCATTTGTGGTCAAGCTGAGGTATCATATATAATAGGAACGCATGGTCGTCCACACGGCCTCTTAGGGGATCACGGCGACACAGAAGCAAGAGGTTGCAGGCGACAAGAATTGCGAGCATGGTATAACGTGCTGTTATTGCATGCTAATGCTAAAAGTTCATCCACCCACCCCAGAAACGTGTTGACTCTTGGCAGCGGTTCCCCTAGAAACGCCCCTCGCCGCTTGAGACAGCCGGAAGGCGTTTGACCGGGCAGCGAGGGTTTTTTGAAAAGGTTGAAGAAAAGGGTTGACGAGAGGACGCGGTTCACCT
>NZ_JAUYFU010000097.1 GCF_030689645.1 Humidesulfovibrio sp. | reverse complement strand
CTGCGGTTTCTGGATCCGCCTATCGAGGTTCGATTCCTCGTCCCCCAGCCACTCTTTGAAATGTCCCCATCGTCTAGCCTGGTCCAGGACGACGGCCTTTCACGCCGTTAACAGGGGTTCAAATCCCCTTGGGGACGCCAGAAGAAAATCAAGGGCTTACGTGTTAAAACGTAGGCCTTTTTTCTTGGCCTTGAATCCTGTCCCAACCCTCTTCCCAACCTCCAGCATAAAAAAGGGGGCCGAAGCCCCCCCTCATGTTGTCTCTGCCGTGGTGGACTAGGCGGCTTCCATGCCCCGCTGTTCCATAAGCGCCTCTACCAGGGTGGGGTCTTTCTTGGGCTTGCGCTTCTGGTCCTGGGCCTCCGGGGCATCGGCATGAAACTGCTTCTCCATCTCGCACGCGAGGTCATAGCGGAGCTTCTGCTCCAGCCGGACGCGGGCCATGTTGGAGAAGTAGAAGGGATTCCCGATCTCCGGCACACCAGTGATGCCCTTGAACAGCACCCCGGCCACCAGCCCCCGGAGTCCGTCAGCACGGGCGGCGATGGTGCGCAGCAGCTCGCGGGCATCGTCCAGCCAAGCCGGGAGCCATGCGTGGGCCTCGCTCAGGAAATCCCTGTAGGCGAGTTCTTGCACGGCCTCAGGGACCAGGGGCAGCACGGCGTTGCGGACTGCCTCCAGGGCGTCCAGGTCGCCACGGCGAGCCAGGGCGCGCAGCGGGGCCATGCGGTCATGCTCCGGCATGGCGCGGAAGGCGGCGCGGGCTTCCTGGGCTCGCAGCTCGTTTGCCAGGAAGGCGAAGCTCTCGCGGGGCTCCGGCTGGACGGCCTCGGACATGAGCAGCTCCACCTTGGCAAGCCCGGCCTCAAATTCGCCGTAGGAGGTGCTCAGGGCCAGCTCGAAGGCGCTCAGTGGCTTCTCGACGATGGCCCGGACTTTCTTGTGGTTGCCCTCGGTGCTCAGGTCCGGGTCGAAGGCGTAGCGGCGGGCCCGTTTGGAGGCTTCCGCGAGCTTGGTCAAAGGCTCAGTCCAGGCGTCATAGTGCAGGGTGAAGGCCTCACGCTCGCGGGCATTGTCGCCTCCGGTGAGGCCACCGGGCAGCGGCGAGACATAGCCAGCGGCGTTCACGGCGGCTTCCAGGGGCTCAAAGCCCGTCCTGACGAGGCGGCGGCGCTTGGTGTCCACCTCGTCAGTGGGGAACACGTCCACCGTGTTGCCGTTGATCTTGACCAGGCCGGAAGTGATAGGCTTGATACTCATTGCGTGGTCCTTTGCCGCTAGGCGGCGGGTTGAGGTTCGAAGTTGAAGCCTGCGACAAGCAAGAGGTTGCCAGCGGGCAGGGCCTCCCGTTCAACGCGGGCCTTGAAGTCCTCGGCAGTCTCGCCGGGGCGGCGGGTCCATTCACGGTTCCGGCCTCGCCAAATATCCGCTTCACGTCCGGCCCTGCCGATAAACAGGGCTTCGCCGGGGTGTTGGCTCAAGGGCCGCTCCAGGCGCTCCAGGCGGCTACGCAGCGTCATTGCTCACCTCCTGGGGCACGCGCCCGTCAAACGTGAGCGCCTCGACGTAAAGCCCGCTTGGGCTGGGGTGCGCGGCCTTGGCCTCTTCCGTGGTCGGGTAGGTGTTGCCGTCAACGCAGGCCGTGCCGTCCATGCCCACCAGAAGGACTACGCTCGGCAGAACGGGCTTCTTGGCCTCCACAACGCGCTCCAGGGCTCCCATGCGGCGGGTTAGACTGTTCATCTGCTATTCTCCTTTGCCTGGGCTTCCAGGGTCTCCAGGCGTTTTTCCAAGTCCGATCTTTCGATAAGGCCACCCAGCACTTGCCCGATGTAGGCCAGCGTCCGGGCCGTGGCCGGGTCCACCTCGTTTCTGTTCGCTCGGTTCAGCACGTCAGAGAGGAACACGCGCAAGTCCTGGGCGGTTGCGAGTCTCCGGCGTGGGGGCAGCCTAGGGGGGGTGCTCCCTTGATTTCCGCGCCCTGCTTTGCTTGGCTCAGTCTTTTTCAATGCAGATTCCCCTTGATTCATGCGGCTTTTGAACGGCCTTGGGACTGTTCCGGGGCCTTGTGCCAGTCGCCTTGCGGCAAGAGTTTGCAGCCGTCCACCGTCTTGAACTTGAGCTGCAAGCCGTTCGGGTTCGTATGGGTTCTCCAGTTCTTCGCCTTGACGATCTTGACCACGCCAGGCTCAAGAGCCAGATACAGGCGGGGCTTTTCAAGGCTCCGGCCACCGCCTAGCCCCAAGTCGGTTCCCCGGTTCTTCTGCAAGGCGACGATGGCAAGGGCTCCATTCAGCTTGTCGTGAATGGCCTTGAGCATCCCGCCCACGCGGTAGAAGTCCTCAGAGACTTCAAGGAAGTCGATGATGTTGATGATGCCAGGGCCGGGCCTGATAGCGTCTTGGAAGTTGTCGGTGCGTTCCCAGGCGTTGAACGTCCAGGAACTCAGGGGCATATCGAACTTGCTCAGGCGCTTTTTGAGTTCCTGCGCTCCCATTTCCGAGTTGAAGTAATGCACCTGGGCTTTGTGCATGTTCTCGCGCACCACGTTCAACAGGAAGGCGGTTTTACCCGCGTTCGGTTCTCCGGCCACCAAGGCAATATTGCCGGGCATCATCTCCACCAGCTTGTCCAGGCCGAAGGGCAAGGCGATATCCACGGGCGGCTCATTGCTCGCCAGGAAGTCAATCAAGGCGCATTCGCTTTCCACTCGCCGGAAGTTCCCGTGGCGCGCCCCCACGCGCTCTATCTTGGATTTATGTATTCTTCTTAAGAGGGCCTGAGAGACGGCCACGCGCTGCTCTCTGGTGCTCAATCCGCACCACTGGCAAAGCTCAGAAGTTGTAAATGTTCCGGTTGCTTGCTCTATGAACTCGTCCACCAGGGCGCTAATGTCCACTGTTGACGCTGTTGACGATTCCGGCCCAACTGTTGACGCGCTGTTGACGTTTGTTGACGCCGTTGACGGTGTTGACGGTGTTGACGAAAACGGCCTTTTGTTGACGCTGTTGACGTTTTCCGGCTTCCTCGGCTCCTGTTCTCCAGCGGCCATGCCAGAGGCTAGGGTTTTGCTGGCCTCGGTTTCAGAGAGCCCGGCCCGGAGTGCGGCATGGAGCAAAGCGGCCTCGGCTTCGGAGCGGTCAACCTCGCCTCCAGCGACAAGCTGGGCAACGGCGAAGGCGGCGGCGTTCAACGTCTGGTTGCGGCTTCCCTGAGGGGCCAGGGCCACGCGGGCGCATTCAGAATCAAGCGCAGCGCGTCCGTAGGAGGTCGTGGCGGCACTTTGAGCGGGTGCGGCGTGGGTAGTGGCCTTCGGGGTCGTCAGAAGCTCCAGAAGCCATTTTGGCGCGTTTGCGCGGGGTGTCTTGCCTGAGGTCCAGGCATAACCAGGCGTGGGCGGGGCGATGACGTAGCCGCCTTCTGTGCGGATATCGAGGCCGGGGCCAAGTCGGCTTGCGGAGTTCTTGAGCACCAGCCCTGCGGGCAAGGTGAAGTGCATGTGAATGCCGCCGGAAGGCGTTGTGGCGGTCCAGGTGAGCGGGAGGGGGCCGTGGGTAGCCTCCAGCGCAGCCAGGGAGGCGGGGCCGTCTGGCAAGTCCACGTCCAGAACGAAAGATCCTGTGTTCTCGCCAACAGGGACGCCGATCTGTGCGTCAGGCCAGCGGGTCCACCACTCTTGCACCTGGGCTTTGTTCTGGCTCGCGTCTTTCAGTCCGTGGGGCGTGAGGGGCTTCTTGTCCCGGCAGGGGAACACGCGCCAAGATGTGCAGAGGTCAAGGGCAGCGGCTAGCATCCGGCCACCTCCTCAAAATCGATGGTGAGGCGGTCAGTCCAGAGGGAAGCGGCCATGCCGATTTCGGAAGCGATGGTGAGCAGCCAGCGCAGGCACCAGACCTTGACGGCCCGGTAAACACGCGCTAGATTCAAGTCACCACGACATGAGCGCGATGCGCGATTTTCTGAGGCCCTGTGTTCGCACCACGGGGCCTTCTCTTTTCCGGCCATGCCCTAGGCGGCCTCGCCGTTGGACACGCGCTCAATCAGAGCGTTGATGTCGGATTCACGCCACGCGGCGCAGCGGTATGACAGCTTGACCGGGGCAGGGTAGATGCCTTGCTTGATGCCCAGGTACCACTTTGTTGCCGACACGGGGAAACGTTCTAAGACTTGGGGCAAACGGATAAGGCGGGCAGGGGTGTTTGATGCGTCCACGGTTCCTCCTTGGTTGCATAGGAGGATACGGACGCCTGAGGTTGGCGAAAATTGCTAAACCAGAGACTTTACCACTCAGCTTAGATGATACTTCTTTGTGTCCCTCCGCAGGACTGCATACCTCTCCATTTGGCTAGCAATCCAAGGGCATTTCCCGTTTGGATGGCGAAACAGTTTCTCTGTGTCAATCAATGGGAGATGGAGTGTTGCAGGAACAGCCCAGGCTTCTCCTGCTTGGAGGATTGGTTTCCGTGTCTTGTCCCGTGGCGAAGTGAATGATTCAGCGAATATCCTGAAATACTCCGACAAAGAAAGCATTCCAGACAACAAGGCGGGCGTCGATCCTATGGCGTTCATGAGGAATGCTCTTCCTGTTCCGTGTTGGTCTGTGCTTTGGCCGCGAAGTGGTGTTAGGCATATGACACCCAAGGCAGCATGGAGATGCGCAACGCTCCGAAAGCTATCGAAGCAGTCCCTAACTACGGGGTC